>JBMYZR010000001.1:0-113609 GCA_049610565.1 Flavobacteriales bacterium
TCGAAGATGGACACGTCGCGGGTGACCACCTCTCCGGTGGCGGTCAGGGCCTCGGACGCGGTGTCCGCGCCGTCGGTGCTGGTGCCACCGAGGGTCAGGTCCTGGATGCGGGCGAGGACGAGAAGGGGAAATTGCATGGCGTTCTCTCTGCGTTGTGGCTCAACGCCGAAGGTCGCCGATTCCGTATGCGGGCCGGGGTTCCCGGGGATGGGTTTCCCTCCGCGGGTTGTTCACACCGCGCCAGCCTGAATCACAGGCCGAACATGAGCCAGTAGACGGCTGCGCCGGAGAGGTAGCCGATCACGGCCAGCAGGCTCATGCGCTTCATGTACCAGACGAAGTCGATCTTCTCCAGGCCCATCACGGCCACGCCCGCGGCCGAACCGATGATGAGGGCAGAACCGCCCGTTCCAGCGCAGTAGGCCAGGAACTGCCAGAAGATGCCGTCCTGGACAAAGAAGCCCAGCCATGCATCCATCGTGCCCGGTGCCGCCACCTCGTACATGCCCATCGAGGCGGCCACGAGGGGCACATTGTCCACGATGGCCGAAAGCAAGCCGATGGCGATGTTGATGAGGTAGACGTCTCCGAGGGAATCCCGGAGCCAGTCGGCCGTGGCAATCAGGTGGCCCGCCTCCTGGAGGGCCCCCACCGCGAGGAGGATGCCCAGGAAGAACATAACGGAGGCCGTGTCGATTTTCCGCAGGACGCCCACCACGCTCAGCTTGGATCGCTCCTGGGCATTCTTGGACCGATGCAGCACCTCGGTGGTGAGCCACAGGACGCCCAGGGAAAGCATCATGCCCATGAAGGGAGGCAGGTGGGTCACCGTCTTGAAGACCGGGACGAACAGCAGGCCACTCACGCCCATGGCGAAAATCAGGTTGCGCTCTCCTTGGGTCGTCGGATCCGCGGCTTCATCCGGATCGGTCTGGTCTGGACGGTCCACCTCGCCCTTCATCCGCATGGACATGATGGCGATGGGCACCACCATGCAGACGATGCTCGGCAGGATCAGGTGGGAGACAATCACCGGCGTGGTCAGCTGGCCGCCGATCCACAGCATGGTCGTCGTGACGTCGCCGATGGGCGACCACGCGCCGCCGGCATTGGCCGAGATGATGACCGCACCGGCAAACAGCCACCGGGTGGGTTTGTCGGCGATGAGCTTGCGCAGCAAGGAAATCATCACGATGGACGTCGTCAGGTTGTCCAACGCGGCGGAGAAGAAGAAGGTCAGGGTGGCGATGATCCACAGCAGACGGCCCTTTTTGCGGGTCTTGATGCGGTCGGTGATGACGGCGAAGCCGTTGTGCGCGTCCACCAATTCCACGATGGTCATGGCCCCAAGCAGGAAGAACAGGATGCTCGAGATTTCCTCCATGTGGTGGAGCAGGCGGTGCTCGAAGAACACCTTCAAGGCGCCGCCATGGCCGCTGTCCCCGTGGCCACCATGGCCGTGCAGGAAGTCATTGAAGGCGTCGACCAGATGCGCTGGGGCCTCGTGCCAGCCGAGCACGAGGATGGCCCAGCAGAGGGTGCCGGTGATGAGGGCACTGGCCGCCTTGTCGATGTGGAGGTTGTGCTCCAGCGCGATGAGGAGGTACCCCAGGACGAAGACGAGGATGAGGATCATGGCCATGTTGGTCGGAATCAGACGATTTGTTCGAGGGCGATGGACAAGGCCGTGGAGGACAGGTGCGTGCGTTCCGGGCTCCGGGCGTGGCACCGCTCCATGGCGGCGCGGATGCAGCCCGACGTGTCACCGAAGATGGCGTCGTCCTCCAGGTGGACCTCTCCGTCCCCCATCAGGTATCCAAACACACGGGCCATCCCGCAGTTCGCAATGAAGTCGGGAATCACCGCACAGGCACTGTCGGCCTTCTCGGAAATGGGCCCGTAGAAAATTTCAGGATCGGCAAAGGGAACATTGGCCCCGCAGGAGATGACCTCCAAGCCGGCAGCCAACATGCGGTCGAGCTGGTTCTCCGTCACCAGACGCGATGCGGCACAGGGCAGGAACACCTCCGCGCCCACATCCCAGATGGCGGCGTTGACCTCCTCGAAGGACTGCATGCCGGAGGTGGTCAGGGCATTGCCCTGCTTGGACAGGAACAGCGCGCGGATGTCATCGAGGCCGAGTCCGTCGGGGCGAATGAGCCCGCCGACCCGGTCGATGATGCCGGTGATCACGGCACCGCGCTGGGCGAGGTACAGCGCTGCGGCTGCACCCACGTTGCCCCATCCCTGGACGAGCACCCGCTTGCCGCGGACCTCCCCTCCGTAGAGGTCGTAAAAGTGACGGACGGATTCAGCGACACCATAGCCCGTGATCATGTCGGCCACGCGATAGCGCACGCCACCGCCATCGGGAAGGTAATTGGCGTCCTCCACCACCTTGCTCACGCCTTGGCGCAACCGTCCGATGCGGCGAACCTTCTGGGCCTCATCCGGTTTGAAGTGCCCGTTGAACACCCCCTCCTGGGGATGCCAGACGCCGCAGGCCTCGGTCATGGGAATCACCTCGAGACCCGCGTCCACGTTGAGGTCCCCGCCCGTGCCGTAGTAGTGCTTCAGAAGCGGGGACACTGCAGCATACCAGCGGCGCAGAACGCCCTCCTTCCGGGGGTCGGAGGGGTCGAAGTCAATGCCGCTCTTGGCCCCGCCAATCTGGGGACCGCTCACGGTGAATTTGACCTCCATCGTCTTGGCCAGGGACACCACCTCGTTGCGGTCAAGCCCTTTGCGCATGCGGGTTCCACCGCCAGCTGCACCGCCGCGGAGGCTGTTGATGACCACCCATCCCCGGGCCTCGGTTTCCGCATCGTTCCACTCGAAGACGATTTCCGGAGCGCGCGCGCTGTACTGGTCGAGAAGTTCCTTCATGTCGGCGTCGTGTCTCCTGTACATCAGGGTGCGGCGAAGGTACCGCAGAGAACCCCTCCGCAGACATCCTCGGTGGCGCCCGTCACCGAAGCCAAGGAGGTGGTCAGGCCCCTGGCCGTGCGCAAGGCGAGCCACGCAAAGGCAGCCGCCTCCTTGCCATCCACCCACGGCCCATCGGGCAGCACCAGCCGCCAGCCTTGTGGCAACCGCGCCCGCATGCGCTCCATCAGAAACCCATGGTGGGCGCCCCCGCCCGTCACCATCAAGGTGCGCTCGCCCTCCGCTGACGGGGGAAGGGCGTTTGCTGCGCACCGGGCGATCCACTCGACCGCCGTGGCTGCCGCATCCGCAGGGTCGACCACCCCGTCGAGCACGTTGTGGACCGCAGCCAAATCCTCGGCTGCAAGGGATTTCGGCCAGTCGCGCTCGAGATAAGGCCAGGCCATCAAGCGGGCGAGGGCGTCGGCCTGAACCACCCCCTGCCGTGCGCTTTGTCCCCCGCGGTCAAAGGCCTTTCCGAGCCGTCGCGCTTGTCGGTTGAGCAGCAGGTTGGCCCCGCACAGGTCCGCAGCCCGGACGGGGTCGCCCGCGGTCTGCGGCAGCAGGGTGAGGTTGGCAATGCCCCCGAGGTTGAGGCAGGCACCGTGGTCGGCGAAGACCACCGAGTCGAACAGGGGCACCAAGGGCGCCCCTTGGCCACCGGCGGCCACATCCGCACCCCGGTAATCGACGACCACAGGCAAGGACAGTCGCTCGTGAAGCAGGGCGCCATGGCCCAAGGCCCGCGTGCCCCGTCCGCCCGGTTCGTGGTACCAGGTGTGGCCGGAGAATCCAAGCAGGTCGATGGGGCCGAACTCCCGCGTCCATTCCTGCACCAGGGGCGCCAACGCCGAGGCGACCCACGCCGTCCATTCCGACTCCAGTTCCAGCGCCTCCGCATCGGTCAACCCGCTGAGTCCCCGCAGGCGGTCCGCCATGGCCTCGTCATAGGAAAAGGCCTTGAGCGCCAGCCACCTGACGTCCGACCCGCTCGACGAGACCTCGAGCAGGGCCACATCCAAACCGTCGCACGACGTCCCGGACATCGTGCCCATCACCCGGTATACCGTGTCCTCTGGACAGGATTCGCGCCCGTCGTGGGTTATCTTTGTGTCACTCACTTAGAGACTCCCTGCAATGATCCTGGAACTCAACGAAGAGCAGCGCGCCGTGCGCGACGCCGCCCGAGACTTCGCCCACAATGTCCTCAAGCCCGGCGTCATCGACCGGGACAACGAACAGCGCTTTCCCGCCGACGAGGTCCGCCAGCTCGGTGAATTGGGCTTCATGGGCATGATGGTCGACCCCAAATATGGCGGAAGTGGCATGGACACGGTGAGCTACGTCCTCGCCATGGAAGAGCTGTCCAAGATCGACGCCTCCGCCTCGGTCTGCGTGTCCGTCAACAACAGCCTCGTGTGCTGGGGCCTGGAGACCTACGGCAATGAGGAGCAGAAGGAGCAGTTCCTGAAGCCTTTGGCCAGCGGCGAAAAAATCGGCGCCTTCTGCCTCAGCGAACCCGAGGCCGGCAGCGATGCCACCAGCCAGCGCACGACGGCCATCGACATGGGGGACCATTACCTCCTCAACGGCACCAAGAACTGGATCACCAACGGCGGTTCGGCGAGCACCTATCTCGTGATGGCCCAGACCGACGCCGACAAGGGCCACCGCGGCATCAACTGCCTCGTCGTGGAGCGCGGCATGGAGGGCTTCATCGTCGGCGCCAAGGAAGACAAGATGGGCATCCGCGGCAGCGACACGCACACCCTGATGTTCCAGGACGTCAAGGTGCCCAAGGCCAACCGCATCGGAGACGACGGCTTCGGCTTCAAATTCGCCATGAAGACCCTCGCTGGTGGCCGCATCGGCATCGCCGCCCAGGCGCTCGGCATTGCCTCCGGCGCCCTGGAGTTTGCCCTCGCCTACTCCAAGGAGCGCAAGGCCTTCGGCAAGGAAATCCACAAGCACCAGGCCATCGCTTTCAAGCTGGCTGACATGGCCACCGAAGTCGAAGCGGCGCGCATGCTCTGCCTCAAGGCCGCGTGGCTCAAGGATCAGGGGCAGGACTACGACCTCGCCAGCTCGATGGCCAAGCTGTATGCCTCGGAGGTGGCCGGCCGGGTGACGGACCAAGCGGTCCAGGTGCACGGCGGATACGGCTACGTCAAGGAATACCACGTGGAACGTCTCATGCGCGATTCCAAGATCACGCAGATCTACGAAGGCACGAGCGAGGTGCAGCGCATCGTCATCTCGCGCTCCATCCTCCAGGATTGATTCCGATCACGGGGCATCGGGCGCCGGCATGCGGTTCTCCACCGCCTCGAGCAACTGCGTCTCCGGGGCTGTGGCGGGACGGGCAATGCCATCGTCAAACCGCCTCGACTGGGCTTCTCCCTCGGCATTGCGGGCGATCAACACACTGGTTCCTATGTCGGAGCGGACGTCGTAGGCCACGGCCCGCATTCCCTGCACGGCGTGGAGCTGCGCCGGGGTCCGCACGCGCCGTTGGCCGCTGCGCTTGAGGAGCATCACGACCCCCTTTTCGTCCACCGTGCACAGGTAATCCTTGCGGCCTGCCCGAAGGTGGGCCACCGATTGGATGGGCCGGCCCTTGCTCTCGTGCCGCCAGCCCGGCGTCACCTCCCCGAGTTTGCGGTGGTTCAGCAGCCGGCCATCGGCCAGTCCGAACAGATACCGCTCCTCTCCCTTGCCATCATAGTCCACCACGGCTTGCGCTGTGATGTCCACGCCCGGGCGGATGGAGAACCCGGGAATGGGCCGGCCGCCGGCATCCAGACCGATGGCGTGCGTGCGGTCCACCAGCAGGACTTCATCGGTTCCGTCGTTGTTGGCGTCAAACCGATGGGCGGCCATCAAGGGGCCCTCCATGCCGATTTCCCAGCGCACATCGCCGGATGCTGACCGGCACGTCACCCGGTGCAGGTCGTCCTGTTCGAGCACGGCATCGTCATCAAACCGGGCCACTTCGACCGCGAAACTGAACGTCACATCGGCGTCGCCCTCGGCGGACGCGTCCGGCGTCCCTGCCGGGGGCTCGCTGTCGCCCGTGGGCCCGGCCAACGCTGAGTCCACACTGGCGACCGTCCCGACGTTGTCAGCGCGGACCGGGTTTGCCTCAGCCGAAGGCCCGTCGAGGAAGGCCCACGTCGACACCGCTGCAAGCACCACCCCTGCGAGCAGGGCCAACCAGAAAGGACGTCCACCGGCGTTCATCCCCTCAAACTTAGCGGTGGCCTTCAGCCAAAGCGGGCACGGCGGGCGAATTTGCCCACAACCCGGTGGTGCATGGCTCAGGAAATCCGGCTCCAGTCGGGACGCGATGCGCGCAACCGGTCCACCCCCGTCCGCAGCAGGGCGTGCCTCGGCGCATCCAGTTCGGGATCCTCTCCCAGGACGCGGCGGGCCAGATCCCGGGCGTCCTCCAGCAGAGCGCGGTCCTTCACAAGGTCCGCCACCTTCAGGTCGAGCACTCCGCTTTGCTTGGTCCCCATCAGGTCCCCCGGGCCGCGCAGTTCGAGGTCCACTTCCGCGATCTCGAAGCCGTCCTGGGTCCGGCACATCGTTTCCAGGCGCCGGCGGGCTTCCTTGCCCAGCTCCTTGCCGCTCATCAGGATGCAGAAACTCTGGTTGGCGCCCCGACCGACCCGGCCCCGCAGCTGGTGGAGCTGGCTCAAGCCGAAACGCTCCGCACTCTCGATCACCATGACGGAGGCGTTGGGCACATTGACCCCCACCTCGATGACTGTCGTGGCGACCATGATCTGGGTCGTTCCGCTGGCGAAGCGCTGCATCTCGGCGTCCTTGTCCTCCGGTTTCATGCGCCCGTGCACGATGCTGATGCGGTGGTCCGGCCCCGGGAAATGCCGGGTCAGGCTTTCATAGCCGTCCATCAGATCCTTGTGGTCGAGCTGTGCGGACTCCTCGATGAGGGGGTACACCACGTATACCTGCCGGCCTTCGGCGATCTGGTCCCGCATGAACCCAAAAACCGCGAGGCGCTGGGCGTCGGTTCGGTGCACGGTGCGGATGGGCTTCCTCCCTGGGGGGAGCTCATCAATGACGCTCACATCGAGGTCCCCGTACACGGTCATGCTCAACGTGCGCGGGATGGGGGTGGCCGTCATCACCAGGATGTGCGGCGGAACCTCCGCCTTGGCCCACAACCGGGCGCGCTGGGCCACCCCGAACCGGTGCTGCTCGTCGATCACGACCAGGCCGAGGCGATGGAAGACCACCTTGGGCTCGAGCACGGCGTGGGTGCCGACCAACAGGTGGACCGAGCCGTCGGCGAGACCCTTCAGGATGGGTTTCCGGTCCGCCGTCTTCACCGACCCGGTCAAGAGCTCCACGCGCACGGGCAGGTCGCCCAGCATCTCCCGGAAGCTGGCGAGGTGCTGCTGGGCCAGGATTTCGGTGGGGGCCATGATGCAGGCCTGACATCCGTTGTCCACGGCGAGCAGGGCGGTCAACAGCGCCACCATGGTCTTGCCACTGCCGACGTCGCCCTGCAGCAGGCGGTTCATGTGGGTGCCGTTGCGCGTGTCCTCCCGGATTTCGCGGATGACCCGTTTCTGGGCACCCGTGAGTTCGAAGGGAATGCGCTCGGCATAGAAACGGTTGAATTGATCGCCGACCTCAGCAAACGCCGGGCCGGGCAAAGCCGTGGTCTGGCGGTTGCGGTGCTGCACGAGCAGCAATTGCAGGAAGAGGAACTCCTCGAACTTCAGACGGAACCGCCCGAGGCGCTCAGCCTGAACGTCGGCCGGCTGATGGACCTGCTCCATGGCGACGGACAGGCGGGGCAATCCGCGGTGGGCCAGGATGCCCTCGGGCAGGGTCTCGGCCATCCATTCTGGTCCATGCAGGTCGCGAAGCTGTGCGATGAGCCGCTGGACCGCCTTGGCCAGTCCGTTGGAATTCAACCCGAACCGGCCCAACCGTTCGGTAGAACTGTAGACGGGATGCAACGCGCTGGCCGACCGGGCTTCCTGAAGGCCCAGCACTTCCGGGTGGGCCATGTTCCGTCCCCCCTTGTACTCGCTCACGCGCCCCCACAGCACGCACGGCTGACCGACGGGCAGGTTGCGGGCCACCCATTTGACCCCCTTGAACCAAACGAGGGGAATCGCATCCCCATGCTCGTCGACGAACTCCGCTTCGAGGCGTTGACCGCGTTTCTGCTGGACCTCCTTGACCTTGCGGATGGTGCCGCGGAACTGCACCTGGACGGGGCCGGGGGCCGTCTCCGCCACGCGGTGGAACCGGGTCCGGTCCTCGTACCGAAAAGGCAGGTGGAACAGCAGATCTCCGCACGTCCGGATGCCGAGGTCCTCCGCCAAAGCCTCCGCCCGTTTGGGACCGATTCCCTTGAGGAACTCGATCGGGGTGGAGGCGTTCAGCGGTTCCGGCATCGTGGCCGGAAGATCAGGCCAACATGCGAACCGGGTGCTCGAGGAGGGATTTGACCTCCTGGAGGAAGGCGGCGCCGGTGGCACCGTCCACAACGCGGTGGTCGCAGCTGAGGGTGAGCTTCATCACCTTGCCGGGTACCACAGCGCCGTCTTTGACAACCGGCACGTCGCTGATGCCGCCCACCGCGAGGATGCAGGCATCCGGCGGATTGATGATGGCCGTGAAGTCCTCGATGCCGAACATGCCGAGGTTGGAGATGGTGAAGGTGTTGCCTTCCCAATCGCTCGGCTGGAGCTTCTTCTCCCGGGCCTTGCCGGCGTAATCCTTGACCTCTGCCCCGATTTCGGTGAGGGACTTGCGGTCGGCGTGGCGCACGACAGGGACGAGCAGGCCATCCTCCACGGCCACGGCGACACCGATGTGCACGTGGTCGTTCTGGCGGATGTGGGTGTCCATCCAGGCGCTGTTGACGGCCGGGTGCTTCTTGAGGGCCAGGGAGACCGCCTTGACGACCATGTCGTTGAAGCTGACCTTGACGCCTTCCTGGGCATTGATGGCCTTGCGGGCCTCCACCGCAGCGCCCATGTCGACGGACAGCTTGAGGTAGAAGTGCGGGGCGGTGAACTTGGATTCGGCGAGGCGGCGCGCGATGGTCTTGCGCATCTGCGTCACCGGGAAGTCCGTGGACGATTCCACGGCACCGAGGCCAGCTGCCGGAGCGGGGACATAGCCTTCGATGTCGCGCTTGATGATCCGGCCACCGTCACCGGTGCCGGCCACCTGGCCGAGGTCGATTCCGCGCTCGGCGGCCAGACGGGCAGCCAACGGGGAGGCCTTGACCCGGCCATTGGCCGACGGTGCGGGGGCGGCCACCGCAGCGGCCGGCTTGACGGCCGGGGCCACCGCCGGAGCGGGGGCAGGGGCCGGAGTCGGAGCGGGGGCCGGAGCCGCCTCCACCACGGGCGCGGGGGCTGAGGCCGGAGTGGGCTCGGGAGCCGGGGCGGCGGCCGGGGCTGCCGCTTCCGCCGCGAGCAGGGCGCTCACATCTTCTCCTGCCTCGCCAAGGATGGCGAGGATGCTGTCCACGGCGGCCGTGGCGCCTTTGTCCACGCCGATGTGCAACAGCACACCATCCTGGAAGGACTCGAATTCCATGGTGGCCTTGTCGGTCTCGATCTCGGCGAGCACCTCGCCGGATTCCACCTGGTCACCCACGTTCTTGTGCCACTCGGCCACGACACCCTCGGTCATGGTGTCGCTGAGCTTCGGCATGCGTACGATTTCAGCCATCAGAGTTGTGAATCAGTCGTTCAGTCGTTGACGAAGGGATAGTTGGGCGTCACGTAGACGTCCTCGTAGAGTTCGTGCGCTTCGGGGAGCGGGCTCTCCTCGGCAAACTGGATGGCCTCCTCGACCTGGGCCTTGACTTCCTTGTCGACGGCCTTGAGGTCGGCCTCCGTCATCCACTTGTTGTCGGTGATGACCTTGGCGCAGTGGGCGATCGGGTCGCGCTCCTGGTACTCCTCGACCTCACTCTTGGTGCGGTACTTCTGTGGGTCGCTCATGGAGTGGCCCTTGTAGCGGTACGTCTGGATGTCGAGGAGGTACGGACCCTCTCCCTTGCGGCAGTGCTCTGCGGCGCGGGCCATGGCCTCGGCCACGGCTTCCGGGGACATGCCGTCCACGGACTCGGCGGGCATCTCGTAGGAGGCGCCCAGCTTGGAGAGGTCGTGCACGTTGGTGGTGCGCTCGACCGAGGTGCCCATGGCGTACTTGTTGTTCTCCACCACGTAGATGACCGGGAGCTTCCAGGTCATCGCCATGTTGAAGGTCTCGTGGAGCATGCCCTGGCGGGCGGCGCCGTCGCCGAAGAAGCAGACGGTCACGTGGTCCTCCTTGCGGTACTTGTCGGCGAAGGCGATGCCGGCGCCGAGGCCGATCTGACCGCCCACGATGCCGTGTCCGCCGAAGAGGTTGCGCTCCTTGTCGAACATGTGCATGGAGCCGCCCTTGCCCTTGCTGGAACCGGTCTTCCGGCCGTAGAGCTCGGCCATGACCACCTTGGGATCGGTGCCGAGGGCGAGCGGGTGGGCGTGGTCACGGTAGGCCGTGATGACGCGGTCGGTCGGACGGATGGCCTCCACCATGCCGGCGAGGATGGCTTCCTGGCCGATGTAGAGGTGGCAGAATCCGCCGAATTTCTGTTGGATGTAGAGGTGACCGCAGCGCTCTTCAAAGCGGCGCATCAACAGCATGTCGCGGTGCCACTTGATGTAGGTCTCCTTGGAATAAGGCGTCTTGGCGGCCTTTTTGGCGGCCGGCTTGCGCCGAGTCGTCTTCTTGGCAGGCGTGGTGGTGGTCATGTTGCCCAATTTGCGAACTGCGAATATAGGCCGCACGGCCCGCCCGACAGGCCCCTCAGCGGCCCAACAGCACCACCGCATGGGCACTGATGCCCTCACCTGTGCCGACGAAGCCCAAACGCTCGGTCGTGGTGGCCTTCACGCCCACCCGATCCACGGGGATCCCAAGGCACTCCGCGATGCACTCCCGCATGGCGTCAATGTGGGGTCGAAGCTTGGGCGCCTGGAGGCAAATGGTCGCGTCGACATTGACGATGCCCCACCCCTCCGTGCACACCTTGGCGACGGTGTCGCGCAGCAGGATTTTGCTGTCGATGCCCTTGAATGCGTCGTCGGTATCGGGAAAATGAGCCCCGATGTCGCCCATGGCCCGCGCCCCGAACAGGGCATCGCAAATCACATGGAGGAGCACGTCGGCATCGCTGTGTCCCACCGCACCGATGTCCGAGGGAATGCGGATTCCCCCAAGCCAGAACTCCTCCCCGGACGCCAATTGATGGACGTCGTAGCCGTATCCGATGCGGAGGTCGGGAAGGGGCATGTGCCGATCAGTAATTGGCGGGGTCGTCGTCGCCGCCACCCACGACGTCGTCGAAGGCCAGGCGCAGGGAGAACCGCAGCGTGTTGGCCAGCGGGTTCTGTTGCGTGGTGGCGATCAGGTAGCTCAGGTCGATGTCGAGCACCGTGTACTTGATGCCGGCACCCAGCGTGATGAACTGGCGGTTGCCCTTGGTGTAGTGCTCGAAGAAGTAGCCACCGCGAACGGCGAAGACGCCGTTGTAATCGTATTCGATGCCGCCGCCGAGGTTGATTTCGCGCAACTCCTCGCGGAACACGCTGCCGGGCTCCACCAGGTAGGTGCCGTCTCCCTGGCGCTCCACGATACCGGGGGCATCATAGAAGCTTTGGATGATGCCGGAGGCGACACCGACGTTGGGGTCGAATCCGCTGACGATGATGTCGTCATCCTCCCCCTCGCCGTAGGCCGGGGCCGTGGGCACGAGGAGCTTGTTGGCGTCCATCGTGAAGGTGATGTTGTTGTAGTCGTCGAGGAACACCGTCGCGGCTGCTCCGGCCTTGAGGTTGGTCGGAATGAAGTCCCGCTCGGCGGTCTCGGTGTAGCTCATCTTGGCGCCCACATTGGACACGCACACCCCCCAGTTCATCCGGCCGTCGCGGTCTCCGAACTTGACGTTGTCGTTGGTGTGGAAGACCCCCACGTCGACCGCCACCGAGCGTCCCGGACGGCTGTCCGCCCCGAGGATGTTGGTGCCCCCGGTGAGGTTGCTGTGGATGTAACGCGCAGTGAAACCGCCGCTGAACTTGTCTCCGAACTTCTGGGAGAACCCGAAGTCGAGGGAGAACTCATTGGGGCTGAAGTCCCGGATGGCCGTGCCGTTGACGTCGGTGAACGTGATGTTGCCCAGGGAGAAGTACCGCAGGGCCATGCCGATGGCCTGGCGCTTGTTGAGCTTGCGCGTTCCGCTGAGGTAGGCGAGCGACATGTCGTCGACCAGAGCGCGCAGCCATGGCGCATACCCGAGGTGGGACTCGAAGGTCTGGTCTGTGAAAGCCATCCGCGCCGGGTTCCACGCCATGGCCGCACCGTCCGGTGTCAAGGCCACGCCGGCATCTCCGAGCGCACCACTCCGGGAATCCGGCGCGATGGTCAGGAACGGGACGGCGGTGGTGATGGTGTTCAGCTGGAGCTGTTGTGCCGTTTCGACTTGCGTCAGCTGTGCATGGGCCGAGGGGGCAAGGATGCCGACGGCGGCAAGAATGCCGAGGGCACGAAGGAGAAAAATCCTGGAAGCCATAAGAGGGGCTGAATTTAAGCGAATGGTTCGATTCAATCGGGTCAGTCGAGCAGGACGAGACGACCGGTTCGGGTGGCCTGTCGGCCTTCGGGAGTCGTGAGGTTCAGGCGGTAGAGGTAGGCGCCTGCGCGAAGCTCGCTGCCCGCTGCGCTTGTTCCATCCCAATGCCATCCGTCCACTCGGTATCCCGGGGGTGTCTCCTCCCGTTCACCCTCCCAAACGACATTTCCCATGGAATCGTATACGCTCAATGACATCGTCAAAGCCACGCATGCCTGGTTGTGGTCAAACCGGAACGTTGTGCCCCGCCGATCCATGGGATTCGGGTAGTTGATCAGGCCGTCGAGGAAGACCTCCAGATCCGAGACCACCACGAAGTCCAGGGTGGCCTTGGCGCTGTTGTTGTGGACATCCCAAGCCTTCAGCTCGAGCGTGTGGGGCCCTTCCTCCAGGTCGCTGAACGGGTACACGACCCGGCCGCTCTGGTACGTGTCGAGGTCGCTCGCGTAGAATTCGTTGAGCACCACGGAGGTGCCGCCATCCAAGGTGGCCTTGAGGTCGTGTCCGATGCCGTTGCCGACCGTGTTCAACCCCTGGTCGTCCCGGAGCCGGGCATACAGGATGGGATGGGGATCGGTGGTGCCCCCGTTGACGAAGTTGGAGTCGTTCAGGAAGAGCTCGATCTCGGGGCCCTCATTGTCGAGCACGGCGTCCTCGGACACGCCCCCCACGAAGACCTGCTCGGTGTAGCCGTGGGCATCGAGGTCACCATCGACTGCGTAGTAGCTGATGCGTCCGGGGGCGGGATCATAGCCGATGTCGCGGGGCACGATGAATTCGAAGCTGAACGTCCCCTGCTCCGCACGCACGGCCCCCGTGTGGATGCGGTTCCGCCATTCTCCGTAGCTGACGCCCCCCGTGCCGCCGTCGTTGTTGAGGGTGGTCACCTCGGAGCGCTGGTCAAACACCGTGGGGTAGACGAACCCGTTGAAGTCAGTCATCAGGTTGCCCGCCTCATCGGCGACATACCCCTTGACCACCACGTGCTCCAGCGCGCTCAACGTGTCGGCCCAGGCGTCGACAGGGACCCCATTGACCTCGCTCGTGCGGACTTCCATCCGGGGGGTGGCCAATTGGAGGGCCACGTCGCCGAGCAAGGTGAAGTTGCGCTTGTTGGAGGACGCGCCGGCTGCGGGGTTGTTCTTGGTGCGGCGGAGGATGTCGCCGAGCCGCTGCTGGGTGCCGACCGGCGCATCGAACACCACGTCGAAGAACGCCGTGTTGAGCTGCTCGTTGGCAAAACTGTACACCACCCGGGTGGTCGTCATCATGGCGATGGCCCCGCCATTGGGGTTCATCACCATCATCTCCCCGGCGGTCTCGATGTCCGGATCATCGAACCGGGCCAGCTCGCAAGTGGCCGTGAAGAAGAGCGGCATGCGGTCGAGGTTGTCCCAGGCCTGGATGGTGGAGGTGTTCAACACGCGCTCGTGGGCCCAACCGCGTTCGCCGCCGTGGCCGATGTAGTTGACGAGGAGCGCCCCATTCCGCACCCGACGGTCGATGGCCTCCTCTGCTTCCGG
Organism: Flavobacteriales bacterium; assembly: GCA_049610565.1. GTDB lineage: Bacteria > Bacteroidota > Bacteroidia > Flavobacteriales_D > Sanyastnellaceae > UBA8752. The sequence continues at coordinate 14,128 of JBMYZR010000001.1, forward strand.
ATACCGCTCTCCCCCCGGCGTCGCCAGTTGCGGGTAGGCGTCCATGAAAATGCGCTCGATGTCAAAGGCACCGTGGTTCTCCTCCACCCCTGCCGCATGGCCGATGCTGTAGAGCGTGTGGCCGGTTTCCGTCGCCCCGCCGTTCCCGTCGAAGTCGTCCGCCACGAAGCACACGCGGTTGCGCCAGGGGCCGTATGGATTGCCTTCCCCTTCGCCGGGCAGACCGGCCGTGGTGCACCCGGCCCCCTCGGGATCCGGATTGGCTCCGGAATAGGCCACCACCTTGGCCACGGCGTCCCAAGCCTGTTCCGGGGTGGACGCCGGAATGCGACCGACGCCGATGGACAGCGTGTCCGTCAAGCGCTCGGAGGCCGCATCGGACAGGAAGCCGAAGTAATCGTCCGTCACGTAACTCGAAGTGGGCGTGTGGCTCTGGGCGCTCTGGAAGGTGATGAGGGCATTGCCGAAACGGGGCAGGTTGCGGTTTCGGAAGGTCCCGTCGCCGAAGAGCTGCAGGTAGCGCGGTTCGAGGGCAGGATTGCCGTCGGCCCGGTCGTGCAGCATCTTCATCAGCATCTTGATGGCGGTGGGGTCGACCCGTCCGGAGCTGAAGCAATCGTAGATGAAACTGGGCTCGAGGACGGCGACGTCGAGGCCCTCGGCCAAGTGAATCCGCGCCAGGCTGTCCGCCGCCTCGCGCAATGCGGGCGGGGTGATGACCACCAGATCGACCTGGGGCAGCGCGTGGACGTCGGTGTTCTGGACGGGACCGATCGGCACGGGCGCATAGAAACCGGACCCGGTGCCCGCGCGGAACCGCCTGACTTCATCATAGGCCACCTGGAAGCTCAAGACCCCGTCCACGACCTCGTGGGGAATGGCCCTCGGCGCCTGGGGGTCGGTGACGTCCCAGACCCGCTGAACGGACTGCGCGCCGGACACGTTCCACCGCACGATGCGGCCTGGCGCCGCTTCAGCGGCCCGGACGAATTCCTGCTGCGACCCTCCGGACATGTTGGCTTCCCTGGATCCGGTGATGCGCACATAATCCAGCCACCCCTTGGCGTCGACGACCTGCGCGTCGAGGGTGATGCCGACCTGGACGAGCTCGGACGACGGCGTCCACAGCCAATCGCCGGTGCCCACCCTCGCCTGGCTCACATAGGTCTGAGATCCGGTGACGGGCGGCAGGATGGTCCAGAGGCTGTCCCCCAGGGAGACCGTGTAGGGACTGGCCATGCCGACGGACCGGCCCATCAGCCTGACCTCGAGCCGGGCGGGCTCGGGCAGGATGTCCGGCACCTGGAACGGGATGGTGTGCGTCGGGTTCTGGTCGAACACCTCTCCGAAGAAATTGCGGCCGGACCGGATGATGGTCGACTGCTCCAACTCGTGGTACTGGTGGAAATCCGTGGCCGTCAGGACGGCATCCACGTCCCCGCCCAAGCCGGGATCCGTCGGCACCCTGACCGGCACCGCATCGTCCACGCGAAGGAAGTACCAGGCCGTGTCGGACCAGGGGTTGATGGCGTGTCGCCACCGATCCGACCCGTCGTCATAGGTCCATTGATCCGGCCCATCCCCCATGAAAATGAAGTGGTCGCTCCCATCGAACTGGGCATCGCCGTCATCCACCATCTCGATGGGGACCGGCACCAGGTCGAGCGGTCGGGGCAGGGCATTGTCGATGGGCAGGGCGTCACCGCCGTGACCGTAGAGGTTCACTGCGCCCGGATTGACCGCCGTGGGATCGATGCCCAACCCTTCCAGAACCGCCACATCCACCTTGTGAAATCCGGTTTTGGTCGTCGCGATGCGGAACCACTGGCCTTCGGAGAGGGCCGAGTGCGCCGGCCAATCGTAGTCGAATTGCGCCGACATCCCCACGCTCAAGCCAGCCAGGAAACCCGCGAGCACCGCCTTGCGTATGCCCTGCGTCCGGGTCTGAAATCCGAGCTGGGGCAACGAAAAGAGACGATGGGTCGTTGGGTACATGGAAAGGGTCAGAATCGCTTGAAGCGCAAACGCCAACAGGGCGTGTATTGTTGCTTCTGGGCAAAGATGACGGCCAATTCCCACAAGTTTGTAATTTTCACGACCTTATACAGGACTCTCGTCTTGGGAAATCGCATGGCCATGAAGCTCCCCCAGCCTACCCTTTCCGGCGCACATCGTGCGCTGGCGCTGCCCGTGGTGGCCCTGATGCTCGCTTGCATCGGGACGTTCACTCCGGAAACGGCGTCGGCTCAGGACCCCGAATTCACGCAGTTCTACTCCAATCCGGTGTACCTCAACCCGGCCTTTGCCGGTGCCGCCCGCTGCCCGCGGTTCGTCATGAACTACCGGAACCAGTGGCCCGCCATGAGCGGCAACTACGTGACCAGCGCTGCGGCCTACGACCAGCACATCCCGAGCATCTCGGGCGGTTTGGGCTTCATCGTGATGAACGACCGCGCCGGCCGCGGCACGCTCAGCACGTCCCGCATCAGCGGCATCTACAGCTATCAGCAGGCCGTCAGCCGGAAGTTCTCCATCAAGGCCGGTTTCGAGGCGACCTACTTTCAGAAGGCCCTGGACTGGAGCCAGCTCACCTTCGGCGACATGATCGATCCCCGCAAGGGATTCATCTATGAGACCCAGGACCAGCCGCGCGGCGGCAAGGTCAGCCAGGTGGACTTCAGCGCCGGCATCATCGGCTTCAGCAAGAAGGTCTATTTCGGATTTGCCGCCCACCACCTCAACGAGCCCAACGAGAGCCTCGTCGTCGGCGTCAGCCGCCTGCCCATGAAGCTCACGGCCCACTTCGGCGCCTTGCTCCCGCTCGACGGAGACTCCAAGTACGCCAGCGCCTTCATCTCCCCGAACATCCTCTACCGCCGCCAAGGCGAATTCCAGCAAATGAACTTCGGCGCCTACGTCAGCAAGGGGCCGATCGTCGGTGGAATTTGGTACCGGGGCATCCTCGGCACCCAATATCGCGACGCGTTCATCGTTACGTTGGGCATACAGTCCGATGTCATCAAGTTCGGTTACAGCTACGACGTCACGGTGTCCGACCTGACCCCCGCCACGGGTGGCTCGCACGAGGTGAGCATGGCCCTCAACTTTGATTGTCGGGCCAAGCGAATCAAGTTCCGCAGCCCGCCCTGCCCCGGATTCTGAACCCATTCCCTGCAAGGAAACTCAATAGAAAGCGATGCAAAAGCTTCAATCCATCCTCCTCTTCTCCTGCGTGGCCCTGCTCTCCGCAGCCGTCTTCTCCTCCTGCTCCGGCGGAGCGTCCGGCTCGACAGGTTGGGCATACAACGACTCGGAGAACGGCGGATTCCAGCGCCTGCCGTACATCGGCCAGGAGACCGGTCCCGGACTGGTCTTCGTCGAAGGCGGAACGTTCACCATGGGACAGGTCGAAGATGACCTGACCGGCGCCTGGGACAATGTGCCCCGCCGCGTGACCGTCAGCTCCTTCTACATGGACGAGGCGGAAGTCACCAACTTCTACTGGCTCGAGTACCTCTTCTGGCTCGACCGGGTCTATGGTGACAGCTTCTCCGAAATCGTGGACCGCGCCAAGCCCGACACCCTCGTGTGGCGCGACCCCCGGGCCTACAACGAACCCTACGTCAACTACTACCTGCGCCACCCCGCCTACCGCGACTACCCGGTCGTCGGCGTGTCCTGGCTGCAGGCCAATGACTTCTGCAAGTGGCGGACCGACCGCGTCAACGAGCAGATCATGGTGCGCGAGGGCTTCCTCGTCCACAACCCCACGGGTCAGGTGGACGACAGCTTCTTCAGCACGGAAGCCTACCTCGACGGCCAGTACGAGGAAGCCGCCAAGGCGGCGGACGGCATCAAGGACCTCCGCCCCAACGGTGTGGGATACCGCAACGTGGCCATGACCGACGGCATCCTGCTGCCGGACTACCGCCTGCCCACCGAGGCCGAGTGGGAATACGCCGCCCTGAGCCTCATCGGCAACAGTGGTGAGGAGCTCATCACGAGCCGCCGCACCTATCCGTGGGACGGCCACTACGTGCGGAACGACGACAGCCGCGGCAAGTTCTACGGAGAGATCAACGCCAACTTCGTGCGGGCCCGCGGTGACTACATGGGTGTCGCCGGTGCGCTGAATGACAATGCGGACGTGACCGCCCCGGTCTACAGCTACGCCCCAAACGATTACGGTCTGTACAACATGGCCGGCAACGTCAGCGAGTGGGTCATGGACGTGTACCGTCCCGGAACGTTGCAGGATGCGCAGGAATTCCGCCCCTTCCGAGGCAACGTGTTCTCCACCAAGCTCCTCGACAGCGAGGGCAACGTGGCCGACAAGCTGGACTACGTGCAGTATGACGTTGCCGCCATCGAGGTTGCGCTCGAAGAGTACACCGAGACCACGGAAGGCCGGCTGACCACCGAGGGCAACAACCTCGTCGACGCCATCAACCAGAAGATCGAGAACGCCAACGAAAACCTCGAGCTGAAGCGGGTGGAGGACGCCATGATCCAGATGGATGAGGCCCTCGATCTGATCGAGGAATCCGAAGCGCCCTGCGCACCGGACCTCCGCCGGATCTGGACGCGCAACATCACCAACACGCCGGGTCAGATGCGCTACCGCGAGGTGACCCTCGAGGAGAACATCGGCCGCCGGAACTACCAGGTCGCTGACAACATCGATTACCTCGATGGCGACAAGGAAAGCAGCATCTACTACGACCAGGACGAGGAAGGCACCGTGTACGAATACGGCGGAACCTCCCTCATCAACGACAACGTCCGCGTCTACAAGGGCGGAAGCTGGAATGACCGGGTCTACTGGATCATTCCCGGCACGCGCCGGTTCCTCGAGGAGGACCAGAGCAGCGCCACCATCGGCTTCCGTTGCGCCATGACCCGTGTGGGATCCCCCCGCGGCAACGCCATGGGCAACAACTGAGTCCACACCGAACACTGTTCATTCCGAACCCCGTGATGGCCCCGAGCCTCACGGGGTTCGTCTTTTCTTGGCCACCATGAACCTCACCTCCAACGACGCGCTGCTCGACTGGTTCGACCGGTCTGACGGGGTCACCACCGACACCCGCCGGTGTGGGCCGGGCAAGCTGTTCTTTGCCCTCAAGGGGGAGCGGTTCGACGGCAATGCCTTTGCCCTCGATGCGCTGGCCGCGGGGTGCATCGGTGCCGTGGTCGACGATGCGTCACTCGAAGGGGAAGGCCTCCTCCTCGTCGACGATGTGCTGACCGCCCTTCAGGACCTCGCCCACCTTCACAGGCAACGCTTCAGTGGCCCCGTGTTTGGCCTCACCGGGAGCAATGGCAAGACGACCACCAAGGAACTCTTGCGCGCCGTCCTCTCGAAGCGCTACGCCGTTCACGCCACCGAAGGCAACCTCAACAACCACATCGGCGTCCCGTTGACGTTGCTGTCGATGCCAATCGACGTGGAGTTCGCCCTCGTCGAGATGGGCGCCAACCACCAGGGTGAGATTGCCCTGCTTTCCCGCATCGCGGATCCCACGCACGGCATGATCACCAACGTCGGCCTCGCCCACCTCGAAGGATTTGGCGGCGTGGAGGGCGTCAAGAAGGGCAAGCAGGAGCTGTACGTGCATCTGGCGGGCCGCGAAGGCGTGGCCCTGGTGCCCGCCGATGACGCCGACCTGATGGCCCTCAGTGAACTCAAGGGGCTCCAGCGCCGGCTGTACCGGACGGCCGAACACCCGCCGCTCCTGTGGCGCGACGGCACCGCTCCGGACGCCCCCCTGTTCTGGTCCACCGATGGCACCCGGACTCCGGGCGTGTGGCATGCCGGTGGGGCGCCCATCCCCGTCCAGCTCGAAGGACCGCATCAGGTGGCCAACATGGCAGCTGCCGTGGCGGCCGGGCTTCACTTCGGCGTATCCGAGGCCGACATCTGCGCGGCCTTGGCGGCCTTCGAGCCGGTCAAGCAGCGCGGCGAAACCGTCAGCACGGACCGCAACACGGTCATCGTGGACTGCTACAATGCCAATCCGAGTTCGGTTGAATCCACCCTGCGGGCCTTTTCTGCAGCGGACCACACGGCCCCCCTCGCCATCCTCGGCGACATGATGGAACTGGGTGACCACGCGGCCGAGGGCCACCAACTCGCCCGGGATGTAGCCCGAGAGTGCGGCATCGAATGCTGGGTGGTCGGCGGGCAGTTCGCCACCCATGCACCGGGGGACCGGACCTTCCAGGACCTGGCCGCCTTGCTGGCCGCCTTGGAGAAGGACACCCCTTCCGGACGGACCGTTCTCCTGAAGGGGTCCCGGTCCATGCAACTCGAGTCGCTCGTCCCGCATCTGTGAGGCCGTTCCACCGACACCGGGCCGTACCTTTGTGACCATGGATTTCATTGCCGAATTGAAGTGGCGCGGCATGCTGCACGATGCCATGCCGGGCCTCGAAGAGCATCTCGCCAAGGAGCAGACCACCGGCTATGTGGGCTTCGACCCGACGGCGGATTCCCTGCACATCGGCAACCTCGTCCCCGTGATGCTCCTGGTCCACCTCCAGCGGGCGGGCCACCGGCCGATTGCCCTCGTGGGCGGCGCCACCGGCATGGTGGGCGACCCCAGCGGCAAGACCGCCGAGCGGCAGTTCCTCGACCTCGACGTCCTGCAGCACAACCTCGATTGCCAGAAGGCCCAGCTCGAGCGTTTCCTCGACTTCGAGGGCCCCGCCGCCGCCCAGGTGGTCAACAACCACGATTGGTTCAAGGACTTCAGCTTCCTCGACTTCATCCGCGACGTCGGCAAGCACATCACCGTCAACTACATGACGGCCAAGGATTCGGTGAAGAACCGGCTCGAGGGCGGCATGAGCTTCACGGAATTCAGCTATCAGCTGGTGCAGGGGTACGACTTCTACCACCTGTGGAAGGAACACGGCTGCATGCTGCAGATGGGCGGCAGCGACCAATGGGGCAACATGACCACCGGCACCGAACTCATCCGCCGGAAGGGCCAGGGCCACGCGTTTGCCCTCACCGCTCCGCTGATTACCAAGGCGGATGGCTCCAAGTTCGGCAAGAGCGAAGGCGGCAACGTGTGGATCGACAAAGCCCGCACCAGCGCCTACAAATTCTACCAGTACTGGATCAACGCGGCCGACGAGGACGCCGCCCGGTACATCCGCATTTTCACCCTGCTCGACCGCGAGCGCATCGAGGAGATCGAGGCCGCCCACGCCGAAAACCCGGGCGCCCGCCTGCTGCAGAAGGAGCTGGCCGCCGACGTGACCCGCCGCATCCACGGCGAGGAGGACCTCCAGACGGCCATTGCCGCCACGGGACTGCTCTTCGGCAAGTCCACCGAGGACGACCTCCGTGCGCTGCCGGAAAGCGAGCTGCTGAGCGTCTTTGAGGGCGTGCCGCAACGGGAGGTGTCCCGCGACGCCCTCTCGGCCGGCATCGGCATCATCGATCTGCTCGCCGGTGGAGACGCCCCCTTCCTCGCCAGCGGCGGGGAGGCGCGCCGCGCCCTCAAGGAGAACTCGGTGAGCGTCAACCGCAACAAGGTGACGGCCGACAAGGTGGTGTCATCGGATGACCTCATCGGCAGCGGCCTGGTGCTGCTCCAACGCGGAAAGAAGAACTACTACTTGGTCCGGGTGACGGACTGACCCCGGCATCAGCCGAACAGGGCCGCCAATTCCCGCCCCTCCACGAGGTACAGGAACACGACCAGCAGGACGCTGATCACGAGTCCCAAGGTCGCCTTGCCGAGGTCGCTGAAGACCATGGGCCAGAGGCGCGTCCGGTCGAGCTCGTTGAGGCGCATGCGCAAGGCCACCTCACGGCCGGCCAGCATGCCGAGGAAGACCCAGGTCGTGCTCATGGGCACCTTGGCCCCGATGCCGAAGGTGTCGAACTTGAAGATGAGCAGCACCATCCCGTAGAAGAGGTCAATGAAGGTGGCCGAGCGGATGTCGGCCGTGTTGGTCTTGACCCGGACGATCTTCTGGATCTCGCCACCGCGTTGGTAGAAGATGTAGCCGAGCATGCCGACCAACACCACGAGGGCAAACGCGAACTTCCAGAACTCCACTTGGGCCGGATCTCCCAAGTAGACCAGGATGTTGACGAGGTCCTGGGTCAGCCACTGGCTCCACAGGAAACCGGTCGCCAGCCATTGGGTCACCGTCCAGAACCGCTTGTTCTGCATGAGCCCCTTGCCCTCCTCCATGGGGTGCTGGAGGAAGAACCGCTCCGTGGCCCGACTCAACACCACGAAGGCCACGATGGCGAACAGGAAGGCCACTCCATAGCCCCCGAGGCTCTTCACGAGCATCTTGGGCAAGGCCTTGGGCGCAAAGAAGGTCAGGACCAGGAACGTCGTGCTCACCGGGATGCCGAGCCGCGTGATGCCCAGCAGGGCCAGCGGGGGCAACACATACCAGATCGACATCGTCGGGAAGTCGATGGGCTTGTCGGGGTCCTGGAACAGGCCGGCGTACTTGCCGAAGGTCAGGTCTCCGCCCTTGCCCCCGAGGTATTCTCCGAGGCCGAGGTATCCCATCGTCACCACAATGGCCATGATGCCGCCGGCAAACAACCAGAGGACCCACCACGGCTTGTCCTCATTGGACGTCAGAAAGGTGCCCAGCGTCTGAATGCTGTCATTGCCGACCACTGAATAGGCGGCGAGGGTGAATCCGAGCAGGGCGATGACCGACTCCATGGCGCGGCGAATCTACGCGGCGCATGGATGTGTGACAAAGGATTTCGCGGAGTTCATTGCACCATCAGATTGCACCCCCTGACCTCGGCGTGATCGAACCGCCCGAGAACCTCGAAACGGCGGCCTGAAGCGCCCCACAGAGGCCGCGCCAGGTCCTGCGTCGAGAGGAAACAACAGCTTCCGAGGTTGGCCAGATCCACGATGTCCAGCCCCCCGGTAGCGCCTGTGCGCTCCTCGGTAAACGGGTCGTCGGTGCGCCGGATGCGGACCTTCATCCAGGGTGGGGTTTCGTATTGACCCGCCCCAGGAGACCACGCCTGGCTCAGCAGCTCCGTCATGCCGTACTCGCCGTGGATGGCGGTGCTGCCGAACCCGGCCATGAGGTGGGCGTGTACCTGCTCGCGGACCCACTCCTTGCGGCGGCCTTTCATGCCGCCCGTCTCGACGATGGCCACCGTGTCCGACAGGGCGCCGCGTCCGGCTGCGGACCATGCCTCCGCCGCATCCACGAGGGCCCAGGTCACGCCGATCACGACGGGCTTCCGGCCCTGTTCGAGGGCCGCGTCCATGGCGGCAAACAGCCCCGCCTCATCGCGGAGGTAGAACCCGTCTCCCGCCGATTCTCCGGGCAGTGCCCAACCGGCTTCCCGGAAGTCCTCGACCATGTGCACCAGGCTGCTGTCCGCGCGCTCGAGGTAGCCGGGCAGGAGCCCCAACACCACGGCTCCCCCCTGCCCCGGCGGTCCGTAGACCCGCTCAAAGGCGGTCCGGGCGCCGAGCGCATACAGTCCAGGGGTCCGAACGGTGTGAACCCCGCGCACCGCGGTTCCTCCCGTGGTGCCGCTCGTCCGGAACACCAGGGGCGGGACGCCCGGTTCCTCGACGCCTGCGGTGTGGACATCGCCCCACTTGAAAGCCTCCACCGGCAAGTGCGGAATGTCCCCCGCCCGATCCAGGGCCACCGCCCGCTCATCCGTCCAGCCGACGGCCAGGCACCACCTGCGGTACACCGGATTGAACCGGAATTGCAGGCGGAACACGTCGAGGGCCAGCCCGTCGAATTCCCCAGGCGTCCCGTCTCCACCGGACCGCATGAGCGCCTCGATGCGGCTGCGCAATTCCACGGCGGATTCCCGCGCTTCTTTTGGATTCCATTGGCCTTCGCCGCCCTGCATCGACCGCAAATTGCGGCTTAATTTTCCCCCATGCGAGGATGGAACGGTGTGATTTCCCACGGAGGCGGACTCATGGCCTGGGCGGCGGTGCTGGCCTCCCTTCTGATCATGGCGGGATGTGAGCCCCTGGTGTCCTTGCCGCCCGAGCCTCGCCTCACCGAGGTCGCGCTGACCACTGAGGGAGACATCGGACAGCTCTCCATCGGATTCGAGGACGGGGACGGCAACTTCGGGCTCGACCAGGCCGACACGACGGACGCCTTCTGCCCCACCTGCCCCTTCCACCACAACGTCTTTTGCCACTACGAGGAGCTTCGGGATGGCCAATGGACGCCGATTCCGCTCGACCCCGCCATCGGCCAGGTGCCCTTCTTCTACCGGGCGCCGCGCATTGAGCCCACCGGCCAGAACAAGGCCCTGCGGGGCACCATCACCGTGGAATTGGCGCCGCGGTTCTACCTCACGTCGGCGTGGGACACCGTCCGGTTTGCCGTGCACATCGTGGACCGGGACCTCCAATCGAGCGACACCCTGCGCACCGGATTCGCGGTCAAGCCCTGAAGATCTCCGCGTAGCGGGACAGGACCAGCCCCATGCGGAGCCCCATTTCCTCGAGGACATCGCCCATGGCCTTGTACACCATGGCGCTTTCGGCGGTGTAGCGGCCCTTGCGGATGTCTTCCTTCCGTCCCTTCCGCATCTGCTGCCGCACCCCATCGAGCTCGATCAGAATGGACTCGGCCTTGCCCATGTGCACCTCGGCCTCGCCATAGGGCGGTGCGATGGGCGCATTGAGCAGACCGAGGGTGGCCATGATCTCCTCGAGCATGTCCATCATCTCCGTCAGACGCTTGCGTTGCTTGGGCACGAAGAAGACCTCGTCGCGTTCCCGTTCCCGCTGGAGGTCCCTGAACCGGTCGGCCAGACCGACGACCTGCCCCATTTCCGTCGTCCATTCGAGGAGGAATTGGACCTGCCGATAGGTCGAGCCGGACAGCTTGCTGCGGGCGAGGCGTTCGAGGAAGCCCTTGATTTCGCCTTCGTAGCGTGCGCCCAGGTTGTGGCCCTCCAGGAGGCGGTCTGAAATCGCCTTGCGCTTGCCGGGGTTCAGCTCGTCGAGCAGCAGCTTCATGTCCCGGATCAAGTCGACGGCGAGGGCATGGTGCCGCTCGGCTTCCCGCTGGGCCTCGAGGACCTGCAGCTCCGGCGCATCCATGACGCTGGCGGTGACCAGCGGGCTCTTGAACCCGCGGATGCCCTCACCCGGTACGAGGCGACGCACCAGCCACAGGATGGACTTGGGGAACAGGCCGAACAGCAGGGTGACGACCAGATTGAACCCGGAGTGGAACAGGGCCAGGTGAATGGCGGTGTCCACGGCGCCATCGCCCATCGGGGCCAGGAACCACGCGATGCCGTCGAGGACCCAATGCAGGACGGGCAAGGTGAGCACGACACCGAAGACGTTGATCAACAGGTGGCTCAAGGCGGCCCTGCGCGCTTCCCTGCCTGCCACCAGGGAGGCGAGGATCACTGTCGAGGTCGTCCCGATGTTGGCCCCGAGCAGCATGACGGCTCCGCCCCACTCGGACACGACGCCCCCTGCCGCGAGCGTGATGATGAGGGCCATCATCGCCGAAGAACTCTGCAGGGCGACGGTGCCGACCATGCCGATGGCCACGATGCCCAGCGTACCGAGAATGCCGCTTTCGGAGAACTGCCCGAGGAATTGGGCCAGGCCAGCCTCCGTGACGGGAGGAACCCCCTCCTTGAGAAGGCCGAGTCCCACGAACATCAGGGCAAACCCGATCACCGCCTCCCCGGCGGACCGTGTCCGGCGGCGTTGGGCAAACAGCAGCGGCAAGGCGAAGGCGAGGATGGGCAAGGCCAGGCTGCCCACCGAAGGCTTGCTGATGGTGAGCGCCACGAGCCAACCGGTCACCGTGGTCCCGAGGTTGGCGCCGAGGAGCACGAAATACGCCTCCGACAATCGGAGCAGGCCCACCTGCACGAAGCTGACCGCCATGAGCGAGGTGACGCTGCTCGACTGAAGGATGCCCGTGAGGCTCAACCCTGAGAGGTAGGCCCGGGTCGGGTTCCGGGTCACGGCCGACACGGCGGAACGCAGCCTTCGTCCGGTCAGGCGCTGGATGGACTCGCTCATCAGGACCATGCCGTAGATGAAGAGGCCGAGCGCGCCCACGAGGTGAAGGACCTGCAGCAGTGAATTCATGGCGGGCTTCGAAGGTCGGTGAAGTTGGCGGAATTCAAGGCGTGGACCCCAACGAAGAAGGGCCGCCCGCAGGCAGCCCTTCCCTTTCAGTTCATGTCGACCGGTCGATCACTCGGTGCAGTCGGTGGCGAAGGCCCCGAGCAGGATCAGGAGGTCGGACACGGAGGTCGTTCCATCGTCGTTGAGGTCGGTCGGACAGTTGTCCTCGGCGGTCACCTCGCAGGTGCCATCGTCCACCGTCGCGTTCTCGTCGTAGTTGTTGGCCTCCGGGTAGGTGCACCCGTAGCAGTCGTAAGTGCAGCTCTCGTCGTCGAACAGGGCGACGGCCGAGTAGTTGCATGCCGTGCCGTCCGTGCAACCGAAGGCGGAGCTGTTGGCCGCACCCGGGGTGCCGTTGTCCACCCAGCTGCCCTGCCAGTTGTCCGGATCGTCGTTGTTGAGCGTCGGCAGGATGAGCTCGAGGGAAGCGCATCCACCGTCGGGGCTCGCCGCGAGGACGTTGCCGAGGATGCTGATCTCCTGGGACGGCCACGGATCGGCGTCGTCGTACGTGACGGCGTCGACCACATTGCCGAAGGCGTCCTGCAGCTGGGCGGTGCCGCCGCCGTTGCCCCAGTTGCCGTTGTCCATGAGGAACACGGTGATGCCCATGGCCGTGTAGTTGGCCTCGGCCACGGCACCCGGGACCACGAGGAAGTAGCTGTCCGCCGGAATCACCGTGCCCGCCGGGAAGGTCAGGGCCAGGGAAATGCTCTCCGGGTTGGAGAAGGCGAACCAGACTTCGTAACCGCTGAGGTCGGCTTCGTCACCGGCATTGTAGAACTCCACGTACTCCCAATCGAAGTCGCCTCCCTGGTTGTCGCAGGGGTTGTAGTGGATCTCGTTGACGATGATGTTGGGGAGGGTGTAGTAGCAGAGGTCGTTGTCTGCCACGGTCGCCGCCTCGTTGTAGTTGAGGGCCGTCGGATCCGTGCAGCCCGTGATGATGCAGCTTCCGTCGTCGGAGGTGGCATCCGGGTTGTAGTTGTCGGCGGCCGGGTCGGTACAGCCGGGGATGTTGGCGCAGGATCCATCGTCCTCGTTGGCCAGCGGCCAGTAGTTCGGGAAGGTGGAGTCGGTGCAACCGAGGCGCACCACGTCGGTGCTGTCGCGCGGCTCGATTTTCCAGTTGCCGTAGGCGTAGCCGGTCGGAGCGGTCACGCGGTAGGTGCGGCCGGCCTCGACCACGCCTGCGCCGAAGGCGTCATAGGCACGGTCATTGACGCGGGCACCGCCACTGCCATCGTTGATGGACCACTCGGCGAACCCGAGATCCGGGTTGTCGCATTCACCGGTCACGGAGACGAGGACCGCCTCCCACTCCTCGAGGTTCACATCGCCGGAAGCGAGCACCTCGGCCGCCGGCAGCGGGTTGCCGGAAGACAGGATGGTGAGGGCGGGGTTCGGGAAGAAGTCGTTGCCGAACCAGCTGTCCGGCGCACCGGTGATCTCCACCTCATCGCCGACCTGGACGTTGCCGATGGACTCCGGCGTGGAATCCGAGCCACGGACCCAGATGCCGGAGAAGGCGCCGGTTCCATTCTGGACGGTGAAGGCCGCCTGGTTGCCGAAGGAACCGTCGTCGGTGAGGTAGACCCCCGTCACGATGCCCGTCGTGGTCACGATGCCCGTGGTCAGGCCTTCGTTGATCTCCTGGATGGTCACGTTGGGGATGAACAGGCAGCTGCCGTCGTCCACGGTCGCGTTCGGGTCGTAGTTGATGGCGAACGGATCCGTGCAGCCCTCAGTGTTGTCGGCGCACAGCCCGGTGAAGTCGTGGCTGTTGTAGCCTTCAAGGGCGTTGTTGAGCGCGTAGTCGTTGTCGAGCACGATCCACTCACTGTCCTCGGCGGTCGTTCCGGCCGAAGCGGCCCAGTCGCCACCGTTTCCGAAGGAAATCGGGGACTTCCGGCGCAGGGTGTGGTTCTGCGTGGCGTTGGTCACGCCAGCGACGTCCCAACCCGAACCGGGGTCCAGGCCGTAGGGCTCACCAATGGCGTCGATCAGTTCCCAATCCCCACCGTTGCCGAAGGCGGCGCCGGCGCTGTAGATGAGGCCCCAGGCGTCGTCACCATTGGACAGGAACGTCCACGTGGCATCTGCGCTGTCGAGCAGGGCGGCGTTGGCACTGGGGTGGACGATCAGGTAGGTCTCCCCTGCGCCGATGGACGCGTCCGTGGCGAAGATGTCGTTCCAGAAGTCCCACTCCTGCGCGGCCGGGTCGCTGTTGTTGGCTCCGTTGGACTGGCTTGCCAGACCGTAAAGGGCCAAGCTCACCGGACCGCTGGTCGGGTTGTAGATCTCGAGGTACTTGTTGTTGGAGGACCCTTCGGCATACTCGCTGAAGAACAGGTCGCAGGGCTCGCTGCCCGTGCAGGACCCGTCGTCGATGTCGGCCCCGTCCACGAAGTTGTCAGCGTTGGGCAGGGTGCAGCCGTACAGCAGGACATCGTCGCCGTCGCGCGGGATGACCTTGTAGTTGCCGAAGCTGTAGTGCAACGGGCCGGTCACCTGGAACTGGGCGTTGATCACCACCTCACCGGTGGCCTGGTGGTCCCATCCGCGGTCGTCGACGCGCAGTTCACCGGAACCGTCGTCGATGCCCCATTCGCCGTTGCCGAGGTCCGGAGAGGACACGACGCCCGTCGACTGGACAAGGACGCCCTCCCATTCCTCCATGTCGGCCGCTGCGGTGCCGAGCACTTCGGCTGCCGGCAGATCGTTGCCCTGGCTGACGATGCTGGTGACGAGCGGGTTGCCGCCCACACCCTGAATCTGGGTCAGGTCGAAGTACTCCCCGATGACACCGGTCAGGGCGACGAAGTCTCCCACGGTCACGGCGACCTCCGGGTTGAATCCGAACATGCCGCTGTAGGCGCCCGTGCCCTCCTGGAGGCTGAACAGGCTGCCGTACACGCCGGTCACGATGCCGCTCACGGTCACGAGCGAGTCGTTGAAGACCGGCGGATCGAGCGTCTGGCCCTGCTGGATCGTGGCGATGGAAATGGCGCCGTCGACCACCTCGCAGCTGTCATCGTCGATGATGGCGTCGGCGTCGTAGTTGTTGGCGGCGGGGTTGGTGCAGCCCAGTTTCTGGAAGTCGTCCGCGTCGCGGGGCTCGATGCTGTTGCCGAATCCGCCGTTGATGGCGCCGGTCACCCGGTAGGTGTCGCCGAGCATGGCGCCCTGCTCCGTGTAGCCGTCGTAGCCGAGGTCGTCCACGGTGTGGTTGCCCGATCCGTCGTCGATGGTGAACTCGCCGAAGTTGTTGATCTCGCCGGTGATGGCACCCGTCACTTGGCAGAGGACGCCCTCGTATTCCTCGAGGTTGGCGTCCGCAGTGGACAGCACAAGCGGGGCCGGAAGGGCGTTGCCGCTGTTGAGGATG
Organism: Flavobacteriales bacterium; assembly: GCA_049610565.1. GTDB lineage: Bacteria > Bacteroidota > Bacteroidia > Flavobacteriales_D > Sanyastnellaceae > UBA8752. The sequence continues at coordinate 29,671 of JBMYZR010000001.1, forward strand.
GTCGCGGAAGCGCCGGTCAGCTGGGTTCCCCCATTGAAGCTGCCGACGGTGCCCTCGACGAGAACGCTGTCGCCCATGGCCACCTGCGTCGTGTCGTCGAGCAGGCCGCCCCCGACGTAGATGAAGATGCCGCTCCAGGCGCCTTCACCGTCCTGGATGGACGTGTTGCTGCCGTAGACACCGGTCACGACACCGCGAACGAGGACGGTCTGGCCGTTGAAGATGCCGTCATCCTCGGCGCCCATGTCCTGCTGGATGGCGCTGATGGTCACCTCGGTGGGGTACGTGCAGCTGCCGTCGTCGAACGTGGCGTTGGAATTGTAGTTGGTGGCGCTCTCATCGGTGCAACCTCCGATCTCGATGCCGTCGAGGATGCACTCCTCCACGAGCAGGGCGATGTCGGCTGCCGTCTGCTCCTGACCGGCGTTGTGGTCGAAGCAATCCGTGGCGCCCGAAGCGTCGGAGTAAATGGTCCAATTCGCACCGTTCCACGTCTCCCCGTCCGGGGCCGTGGTCGTGCGGAGGGCATATCCATCCTCGAACTCGTGGCAGGTGTCGGTCCCGTCCTCGCCAATCACACCGAAGAAGTCGACGATGACGCCTTCTGCGTTGTACAGGGCAATCTGGTCGTCGCCATTGCTGTCGGCGGAGCCGCCGGTGCCGGCGACGAGATCCGGAGCAAACCCGTAGGCGTCCTGAAATCCGGAAGCGGAATTGGCGACGTAGATGCAGCCCGTGTCGTAGAGGGTACCGTAGGCACCGAGGTCGAATTGGGAGGAGCTGGAGGGCTCGGCATTGCCGTTGGTCCAGCGGAGCAGGTACCAGCCGGTCAGATCCAGGTCAGCACCCGAGTTGTTGGCGATTTTGACGAACCGGGCGCTGGAGGCGTCCGTGGGGTCCGCGAGCATCGCGAGGTAGGCGGTTTGAGCAGAGAGGGTTCCGGTCAGCAGGACCGCGCAGAGAAGGGAAGCGAGCTTCCACATTTCATGTCGTTTCATCATGTGGTTGTTGGCAGGGACGAAATTAGGCCCAATTGAGGTCCCAACACCTTGATTGCGTTGATGTTTAACTCAACCGTAACGGGTAATGGAGACCGACTTCACGCCGGCGGGGTCAGGGGGCGAATAATGTCCCCTGTACGCCCCGGAAAGTGATCCGGTGGTGGACCGTGTGTCCGTGCAGGCGCAGGGCCTCTTTGTGGGCGGGTGTGGGGTAGCCCTTGTTGCCGGACCATCCATAATCCGGATGCTGTTCGGACAGCGTGTCCATGAGGGCATCGCGGTGGGTCTTGGCGAGGATGCTCGCCGCTGCGATGGCGAGGAAACGCCCGTCCCCCTTGACTTCACAGGTGTGCGGGATGGAGTGGGGCTTGAACCGGTTTCCGTCGATCAACAGGTGCTCGGGGATCTGGCCCAGCCCGTCGATGGCCCGGTGCATGGCGAGGTAGGTCGCCTGCAAAATGTTGACCCGGCCGATTTCCTCCACGCTGGCCCACCCGACGCACCAGGCGGCCGCCTGGGACTCGATGGCGGCACGCAGGCGGTTCCGCGCCGCAGCGTCCAGGCGCTTGCTGTCGTCCAGCCCCAGCTGGAGCCAGCCTTCGCCATGGGGGCCCGGAATGACGGCGGCGGCGGTCACCGGACCGGCCAGACAGCCCCGTCCGGCCTCATCGACCCCGGCCTCGAGGCGGCCTTGTTCCCCATACATCGACAGCGCCCCCTTCATTTTTCCTCTGCGATGGCAGGGGCCATGGCCAAGCCAGCTTCCTCACCGGCCTTGGCGATGCACGTCCACAGCAGCGATGCGGTGCGTTCCCAACTGAACGCCTCGGCCCGTCGCCGGCCCAGTTCCACCAGCTGTTCACCCAACGCGGGCTCCCGCTCCAACCGCAGCATGGCCGCAGCGACCGCATCCGCGTCTCCTGGATCCACCTCCAACCCGGCCCCGTCAGCCACCTCAGGCAGGGACGTCCGGTCCGAATGAATGGTGGGCGTCCCCGCAGAGAACGCCTCGATGAGGGGAATGCCGAAGCCTTCGAACCACGGAATGAACACCAGCCCCTCGGCGGCGGCCAGAACGGCAGCCAGTTCATCCTGGGGCAACCAGCCCGAACCGTGGATGTGCGCCTGGATCTCCTCCGGCATTTCCTCCATGGCGTCCCGGACGTCAAACCCCCGTTTGCGCCACATGGCCTTGCCCACAAGGAGCAGATCCCATTGTCCGCCCTGCTCCCGGTAGCGGCGGAATGCCGTCAACAGACCCTCCATGTTCTTCCGTGGATGCTGGGTTCCGATGAAGACGAAATAGGGCTGCCCCCCGGTCAACCGCGCCCGGATGCGCCGCGCCTCCTGCTCCATGTCCAGCCCGAGTGCACCGTGGTACGCCGCGCCGGCTCCGTTGTAGACCACGTCGATGCGACGGGGATCGATGCCGTATTGCTCCGCGATGTCATCCGCGCTGTATTGGCTCACCGTGGCCAACCGAACCGCAGCCCGCGCGGCCTCGGGAAACCGCCTCCGATAATGCCGCGCCACCCGGGGCGGGAGCCACTCCGGGTGGTGTTCGAAATTGAGGTCGTGCTGGACGGCCACCTGCGGCACGGCGGTGCGCCGGCTCAGGAACCCATCGGGCGACACGAACAGGTCCGCCCTGATCCGCCTCAACATCCAGGGAATGCTGTGGTCCATCCACCAGTTGACCAGGAAGGGCCTGCGCGCCGGAGGCCACACCCAATGCAGGGTCACGTTGTCGTCGGGGAACAGCTCCTCGGGCGGATTGCGGTCAAAGAAGAGGTGGAATTCGTGTTCGGGGTGGTCGGCCACGATGCGCTGGACCGTCTCCAGGGTGAACCAACCGATGCCATCCAAGCGACCCGGAATCACCAGGCGGGTGTTGATCGCGATGATGGCCATGGCGGCGAAACTACACCCCACACCCCCTGAAGGAAAGTCGACCGCATACTGCAACGCCGGAGGTGTCCGTTCTCGTCCCATCCTTGTGCATCTTGCACGCCGCTTCACACGCCCAACACCACGACCATGACCGACTCCCACCATCCCGATGCCGGCGGAGATGCCGCCCTCCTGAAGCGCATCTGGGGCTGGCGCCAACCCTTGATCATCGCCGGCGTGCTCGGCGGCATCGTCAGCGCCGCCGCATCGTTCGTGATCGAGCCTGAATTCCAGTCTTCCGTGGTGCTGTTTGCCCTGCCACAACAATCGATCGGAGCGCAGTTCTACGAATCCGAGAAGCGGGAGGACATCCTGGCCTATGGAGAAACGGAGGATGCGGAACGGCTCCTGCAGATCCTCAATTCCGACCGGATCCGGCGCCGCATCATCGAGAAATACGACCTGTGGGCGCACTATGACATCGACCGGTCCGAGCCCGGATCGCAAGCGGCCATGGCCAAGGTCTACTCCGGCAAGGTGGACGCCGCCTTGACCCGGTACGGCTCGATCCAGATTGACGTCTTCGATACCGACCCGACCATGGCCCGGGACATGGCCAACGACATCGCCAACCTCACCGACTCGGTCTCCAACCAACTCCGGAACGACCGTGCCATGGAGGCTTTCCGGTACGCCAAGCAGAGCCTCGAGCAGCACCAGCGCGGCATCGAGCGCATGGAGGACCGGCTGGCCGAACTCCGCCGCGAGGGGGTGTACGATTACCCCGTCCAGATCGAAGGACTGAACGATCAATACGCCACCGCCCTCGCCGAAGGACAACCCACCCGGGCCGCCAACATCCTCGGGAAGATGGAGAAGCTGGCGCCCTATGCCACCGAGTTCAACCAGCTGACCACCAAGCTCGAAGACGCCTTCGAACAGGAGGCCGTCCTGAAGAAGCGCTTCGACCTCAACAAGCTGGACGCCGAATCGCAGATTCCCGCCGCCTTCGTCGTCGACCGCGCCGCCGTGTCCGACAAGAAGGCCCGCCCCGTCCGCTGGCTCATCACCGTCATGGGCGCCATTTCAGTGGTGCTGGCGAGTCTGGTGTTCCTGTTGTTCCGGGAAGCCGTCAGCTGATGGCCGACGCCGGGACGTCCCCTTCGATCCGGGGCCGCGGCTCCGGCTCGTGGCGCTCCGGCCCACACGGTACGGCTGTGGCTGTGGCCACCGCCTATGCGCTCCTCCTGGGAGCGGCCATCGCGGCCAAGGCCTATCCCGTGGCCGCCCTGCCGGCGGTCGTGGGGGTCGTCGCCCTCGCCCTCGCCCGGCGTGACCTGCTCCTGCTCGGCCTCGTCGCCGCGGTTCCCCTGAGCCTCAGCCTCGAGGATCTGGACATCGGGGGCGTGGGCCTGTACCTGCCCACCGAGCCCCTGCTCTTCGGTCTCCTGCTGCTTTTCGGCATGGACCGCATCCGCGGCATCCGGCTCGATGCCGCACTGGAGGCGCACCCCATCACGCGGTGCTTCCAGATCATGTTCGTCTGGCTGTTCATCACCACCCTGACCTCGGAGGACCCCCTCGTTTCCCTCAAATTCCTCATCGCGCGGGGCTGGTTCGTCGTCGGCTTCTTCTTCCTGATGGTCCCGCTCGTCCGCACGGCGAGGCACCAGGAACGCTTCGTGCTGCTCTATCTGGTCCCGCTCCTCGTGGTCATCGTGTACACCGTTGTCCGCCATGCCGGGTACGGCTTCGAGAAACAGGCCGGCCACTGGGTCATGTCCCCTTTCTTCAAGGACCACACCAGCTATGGCGCGGTCCTGGCCATGTTCTGGTTTCCCCTGCTCGTCATGCTCCTGAAACCGGGACAGAGCGCCCTCCGGAAACTGGGCCTCTGCGGAGCCTTCCTCATCCTGACGACAGGCCTCATCCTCTCCTTCACCCGGGCCGCTTGGGTCTCCGTCGTGGCCGCCGGCGGGGTCGGGGTCCTCATGATGCTCGGGGTCCGGCTCCGCACGCTCGTGGCCACCGGGCTGCTCGGCATCGCCGGGCTCGCGCTGGTGTGGGACCAGCTCATCATCACGCTGGAGCGGAACGACCAGGACTCCTCAGACGACCTGACGGAGCACGTGGAGTCGATCAGCAACGTGTCCAGCGACGCCTCCAACCTCGAGCGGATCAACCGGTGGAGCTGCGCGGTCGCCCTGTGGAAAGAGCGCCCCCTCGTGGGATGGGGACCCGGAACGTACCAATTCTACTACGCCCCTTACCAGCGCTCGGAACACCGGACCATCATCTCCACCAACAACGCGGACATGGGCAATGCCCACAGCGAGTACCTCGGCCCCCTCGCAGAGCAGGGGCTGCCCGGGAGCCTCATCATCGTGCTGCTGTTGTGGTTGATCACCGACATGGGGTTCCGGCTCCACGCGCACCTGCGACACCGGGACCGGTGGGGCGCCCTGTGGGCGCTGTCCATTTACCTGGGCATCCTGACCTACTTCATCCACGGGGTCCTGAACAACTATCTCGATACGGACAAGGCGAGCGCCCCCCTTTGGGGCTTCCTCGCCATCCTCGTCGTGATGGACCTTGGGCTCAGGAAAACCGGGTCGTCAACAGGGCCGTATCGTCTGCCGGATCGGCCGTCCCGCGGTGGCGCTCCCACTCCACAATGATGGCCGTGTTCATGGCTTCCGCGCCCGCCTTCCTGTCGGCCTCGACAAGCCGTTGGAGCCGGTGCTCCCCGAAATCCTGACCGGCCTCGTTTTCCTGCTCCACCAGTCCGTCGGTGAAACAGACCAGCGTGGACCCGGCGTCGGCGTCCAGCGTGCCCACGCCCACCACGGGAAGCAGGTCGAGCATGCCCAAGCCGGGACACCCGGCCCCGAGGAACATGCCCAGTCCCTTCGCCGGCACGAACAGCGGGGGGTTGTGGCCACAATTGACGTAGTCGATGGTCCCCTTGACGGGGTCGTGCAAGGCAAAGAAGAAGGTGATGAAGCGCTCCCCGCGCGCACTGCTGAACACGCGCTGGTTCAGCGAGCGGACCAACTGCTCCAGATCGACCTCCCCCCGGTCGAGGTGGGCGTGGAGATGCGCCTGGAAGTTGGACATCAGGAAGGCCGCGGGCATGCCCTTGCCGCTCACATCGGCGATGGCGATGGCCATGCGCCCGTCGGCGAGGCAAACCGCGTCGTAGTAGTCGCCACCGACATGGTGGTGGGGCCGGTACCGGGCCGAAAAACTGCGGTGGGCATCGTCGGGCAACACCCGGGGAAGGAGCATGGCCTGCATTTCCCCGGCAAGGGCGAGCTCGCGCTCCAACCCTGCCGTGCGAATCCGGTCGGCCGTCAGGGCGCGGTTGCGCAAGGCCACCACGAGAACGTTGGTGAGGGTGGTGATGAACCGGACGTGGCGGATGGACGGGCTCATGCCACGGCCCTCCTCCCGGTCGCCCATCACGACGTAGGCGATGACCTCCTCCTCGTGCTCGACGGGGATGGCGAGGTCGAATTCCACCTCCGTGTCCCCGGCGACGATCGCGTGGGCCTTGCCGCCCAACGCCGCATCGGCGTCGTCGAGCCGCGGCAATTTGGCCGGGTAGCCCCATTCGACGGCGCAGCTCCAGGCCGCTTCATCCCGGCAGAACAGCGCGAGTTTGCCCACCCCGAGCGCCTCGAGCACCCGGCGGTAGCTGCCGAACAAATCCTCGTCAGGCACGTTGCGGTTGATGGCCTGGGTGAGGTCCAACAGCGCGTCGGCCTGCTGGCGCAGGCGTTCCAACCGTTTCCGCGTCCGGAGGTCGGCGGACATCGTCCTTATTTCTTGACGCGCTCGGAGTAGTCGCCCGTGCGGGTGTCCACCTTGATGCGGTCGCCGATGTTGATGAAGAGCGGAACGCGGACCTCGGCTCCGGTGTCGATGGTGGCCGGCTTGAGCGTGTTGGTCGCCGTGTCGCCCTTGACCCCCGGCTCGGTGTACGTGATCTCCGCCTCGATGTGGCTGGGCAGGCTGGCGCTCAGCGGACGCTCCTCCTCGGCGTGGAACACGATGAGGCACTTCATCTCGTCCTGCAGGAACTGGGAGTTGTCAATGAGGTGCTTCTCGAGGCTGATCTGCTCGAAGGTGTCGGAGTTCATGAAATTGTACCCCATGTCATCCTCGTAGAGATAGGTGTACTCCCTCGTCTCCACCCGGATCACGTCAATCTTGGAACCGGTGTTGTAGCTGTGCTCGATGATCTTGCCGTTCTCGAGGTTCTTCATCTTGGTCCACACGTTGCCCGATCCCCGGGCCGTCTTCTTGTGGAGGAATTCAATCACCTGGTACAGCCCACCCTGGTGGCGGATGCAGAGTCCATTCTTGATGTCGGAAGTCGTGGCCATGGCCTTGTTGCGTTTGGATTCGGCGCGAAGAAGGGGGTCCCGACTCCGCCCGCCCAATATAGGCCCGCGCCAAGCGGCCCGTGCGACGGGTTTGCGGCCGGAATTCCACGCCCCACCATGAATGGACCGGCGCCGGGGCGAATCGGGGGCCGGTGTCCACCTCCCGGTCCCGCACATTCAGCCGCACCGCCCATTGGATGGGACGCCCCGGACGACTGTGCCTCAGGAACAGGTGGGCGTCCCGGTCACGGAAGGCCTGCGCCGGCAGCCGGTCCCACCCGGTGATGTAGCGCGTCGGTGCCTCGGCATGCCCCCAGGCCTGCGCCACCCCAAACCTCCATCGGCCGCCTCGCCGGTCCTCCATCCTCACGTGGATTCCCACCACCCCGCCACTGCGGCCTTCCTCGCCGGATGCGCCCAGCCGAAGGGCCAACGAGTGGGCCTCGCCTGCCTGCCATTCCCTGCGGTACCGGACGGCCCACTGCCACTCCCGCCCAGCGTTCCACGGGGTGGACGCGTCCACGAGGACCGTGAGCCGATGGCCGTTTCCGGCCAACCGAAGGGCGGACCGTTGACGCGGTTCCCGGACGGGCGACACCGCGTCCTCCCACCGGGTCCGCCACCAACCGGACACGGCGCCCTTCCATTGCAGGCCAGCGGTGAAGAACCGGCCGGACAGGGCCTGCGGATCGGGCACGGTGGCCCGTCGCTCGCCCGAATGCAGGGCGGGGTGGTCCGGGTCCTCCACCCCGGCGGTGAGGAAGCCCTCCCACTTCGCGGTCCAGGACCGCAGGATGCTGCACCGCGCCGACACCCCGCCCCGGAAGGCAGCTGCGCCCCACCGCACGCTCCACCCGCTGGACTCGAAGCCGCCATGGCCCCCGAGCAGGCTGCGCCAGACCCCCGGTGCGACCGGCACGAGCCGAAACAGCCATCCGGCCCGGCCTGTCCGGCGCCCCCCGCCGACCGCCGCGGTCCACCCGTGACCCTGCCAGATCCGACCGGCCAAGGCCCACAACACGGCGTCCCGACCATGGGTGCGGTTCCCCATCCACCCGACCCCGTCGATGTGCCCTCGGGCGCGCGATGCCGCCGGTTCAAAGGAGCCCATGCGGTGGCTGCCTTCCAGCCCGCCGAGGTCATCGAACGCGCCTGATGACCAGAGGGAGACCCCCTGACCGATCCTGGGCGAGAGGGTGCCGATGAGAACGTCGCCCACATCACGGGGCAACCGGCACCCCAGCGCCGGCAAGGTCTCGGAGGTCGACGCGTTGAGTCGCCCCTGCATCCCCCGGGGCCCGCGCCACCGCGCCAAAACCCCGGCCTGCCCGCTGCCTCCGGACCCCGCCACCCCCGGCCGGGCCTGCACCCTGAACCGCAGGGAGGACGCACCGTTGACGCCGGCGTTCAGCGAGGAGACATGGTCGCGCCATGCAGGAAGCGCCAGCAGGCACCGCACCACCTCCTCCCCGCGTTCCATGCCCAGCGTGCGCACGATGGCCTGGCTGCCCACATGGACTCCCCCACCCAGGGCAGCCAGTTCATCCCGCAGGAGGCACCCGGCATCGAGGGCGTCCGCGGCCCACGGCGCCATCGCCGGCACGTCCTGCGCACGCAGTCCCGGCCCGGCCAGGAAGGACAGGCACAGGCCACAGGCCACAGCGATTCTGCTCCGGGTTGCGCTCATGGCCGGCGGTCCCACAGTGGACTTTCCGAGAACCCCACAGGCCTGTCCTCCCATGGTGTGCGGGTGGTGACGCCCGACCACGGGATGCCCGCGCGCATCCACCCCAGCTGCACCCGGAAGGCGGGCCCACCAACGCGCCGGACCTCGCGGGCCACGAACACGCCCGACGACCCGGCCCCGATGCTCCACGCCTCCCGCCACCCGTGAAGCCAGACCGCCGGGGCCGAACCGGGGGACCAACTCAGGAAGGCCGCCCCACGCGCGCCCCGGCCAAACTCCAACGGGCGCATGAGCCTCCATGTCGGCCGGAACGGCAACACGACCGGTTGCACCACCGGCACCACCACCTCGAAAGCCCCCTCCTCGCGTCCGATGCCGAAGCGGGCCTCCACGCCGCCGTTGCCCGACAGCGCGCACCCGACCCCGGTGGACCACACCTCCGAATGGAGCACCACCGACAGCCCCCATTGCGCTCCTCCCCCCGTTGCCCAACTCAGACCGGCTGACGCCGAAGACGACACGGTCCGTCGGTGGACCTCTGTCGCGACATGGGCCAGCCCCGGAGGCGCCACGCCGGCGTCCGCCCGCCACGACCACGGGGGGTGCGGAGGGCCCAGTGCCCAACCCAACGTAGTCACCCCCATCCAGCAGGCCGCGAACAGCATCCGCCACCAACGCCCACCATATCGAGCACCGACACCCTTCATCCAAGGGCGGAAAGTGCCCCTTCGAAAGCACCGACAAACCGGCGGTTCGCCTGTGCCCATTTCCCCTTCGTCCCCGTCGTGATGAAGCCTATCTTCGCGCCCCCTGCGGGCGTGGTGGAATTGGTAGACACGCCAGATTTAGGATCTGGTGCCGCAAGGCGTGGGGGTTCGAGTCCCTTCGCCCGCACACTGCACCGCTTACGAGAGCAACGACATGGAAATCACACAGGAAAAGATCAACGACCTCAATGGGGTCCTGACCGTGAAGATTCAGCCGGAAGACTACCAGGAAAAGGTCAACGGCATCCTCGAAGAGTACCGCAAGCAGGTCAAGATGCCGGGCTTCCGCCAGGGCAAGGTGCCCATCCAGCTGGTCCGCAAGCAATACGGCAAGGCCGTGTTGGCTGACGAGCTCAACAAGTTGATGGGCGAGAAGATGGACGGCTACATCCGCGAGGAGAAGCTGCGCATCCTCGGCCAGCCCATCCCGACGCTCGAGAACGACAGCGATGGCGATTGGGACAAGCCCGACGTCTTCACCTTCCGCTATGACATCGGGTACAGCCCGAAGGTGGACATCAAGTTCGGCTGGTTCACCAAGTTCGTCCACCACAAGGTGCGGATCGACGAGGCGCTCATCGACGAGCAGATTGGCGACCTCCGCCGCCGCTACGGCAAGATGTCGGAGCGGACCGAGATTGGCGAGAACTGCCTGGTGGTCGGCGATTTCGTGGAAATGGACGGCGACGAGATCAAGCCCGGTGGGGTCATGAACGAGGGCACCATCAGCATGGACTCGATCGAGGACAAGAAGACCGTCAAGGCCTTGATGGGCCTCAGCCAGGAAGCTGAGGTGGTGGTCCAGCCGGGGCACGTGAGCCGCGACGTGGAGGACCTGGCCCGCATGCTGGGCATCGACGCCAAGCAGGCCGCGGACTTCAAGAGCCCGCTCCGCTTCACCGTCAAGGAAGTCCGCCACATTGAGCCGGCTGAGCTCGGTGAGGAGCTCTACGACAAGCTGTTCGGCGAGGACACCGTGACCGACGAGGCCGGTTTCCGCGCCAAGGTCGAGGAGGACCTGCAGCGCATCTTCGACCGCGACGGCGACCGCGTGTTCCGCCGGAAGTTCGTGGAGGAGGTCGTCGACAAGCTGAATCCCCCATTGCCCGAGGAGTTCCTCAAGCGCTGGATTCAGATTGCCAATGAGAAGCCCATCACGGCGGAGGAGATCGAGGCGGAGTTCGAGGAGTACGCCAAGGGCATCAAGTGGCAGATCATCCAGAACCACATCATCGACGAGCACGACATCGACGTTGAGGGGGAGGAGATCAAGGCTGAGGCCGGCAGCGCCATCAAGGCCCAGTACGCCCAGTACGGCATTCCGCTCGAGGCCGAGCAGCTCGACCCGATGGTCGCCCAGATGCTCACCGACCAGAAGGAGGTGCGCCGCGTGGCCGAGATGATCTACGAGCGCAAGGCCATCGACAAGCTCCGCGAACTCGCCAAAATCAAGGAGAAGGAGGTTTCCCACGAAGAGTGGATGGAAATCGTCCGTTCCCTCTGAAAACTTCCCCTCGGTGCACTGCCTGTGCCGGCCTAACTTTCACGACTCATGATGAGCACCCGCAAGGAATTCCTGAAGTACGCCGTCAAGGACCGCGGCTTCACCAGCCACCACGTCGAGGACTACATCTCCGCCGTCCACGGACCGGAGAACATGACGCGCACCGTGATCGAGGAGCGTCAGATGCCGTTCCGCGAGGTCGACGTCTTCTCCCGCCTGATGGCCGACCGCATCATCTTCCTCGGCACCGGGGTGGATGACTACATCGCCAACATCATCCAGGCCCAGATGCTGTTCCTCGAGTCCACCGACCCGACGAAGGACATCCAGATCTACATCAACTCTCCGGGCGGCAGCGTCTACGCCGGTCTCGGCATCTACGACACGATGCAGTACATCCGCCCGGATGTCGCGACGATCTGCACCGGCATGGCCGCCTCCATGGGCGCCGTGTTGCTCTGCGCCGGAGCCGCCGGAAAGCGGACGGGTCTGAAGCACAGCCGGACCATGATCCACCAGCCGCTCGGCGGAGCCCGCGGTCAGGCCAGCGACATTGAGATCACCGCCCGCGAGATCATGAAGCTCAAGGAGGAGCTCTACAAGATCATCGCCCACCACAGCGGTCAGGAGTACGAGAAGGTGTGGGAGGACAGCGACCGCGACTACTGGATGATCGCCGATGAGGCCAAGGCCTACGGCATGATCGACGAGGTGCTCGAGCGCAAGCAGGACTGACGACCCCATGGCGGACCGAGAGATCAACTGCTCGTTCTGCGGGCGCAAGAAGTCGGAAGTCGACATCCTCATCGCGGGGGTGACGGGCCACATCTGCGACCATTGCATCGAGCAGGCGGACGCCATCGTCAAGGAGGAGCGCAACCAGGTCGAGGAGCCCGGATTCGATCCCGGTGTCCAACTCGAGCGCCCGGCCGACATCAAGCGTTTCCTCGATGAATACGTGATCGGCCAGGAGATGGCCAAGCGCACCCTGAGCGTGGCGGTGTACAACCACTACAAGCGGTTGGCGCATCCGGCCGCCGAGGGTGAGGTCGAGATCGAGAAGTCCAACATCGTCCTCGTGGGCGAGACCGGAACCGGCAAGACCCTGCTCGCCCGCAGCATTGCGCGGCTGCTCAAGGTGCCGTTCTGCATCGCCGACGCCACCATCCTCACCGAGGCCGGCTACGTGGGCGAGGACGTCGAGAGCGTCCTGTCGCGGCTGCTCCAATCGGCCGACTACGATGTGGCCAAGGCCCAGCGCGGCATCGTGTTCATCGACGAGATCGACAAGATTGCCCGCAAGAGCGACAACCCCTCCATCACGCGGGACGTGAGCGGAGAGGGCGTCCAGCAGGCCCTGCTCAAGCTGCTCGAGGGCGCCGAGGTCAACGTGCCGCCGCAAGGGGGACGCAAGCACCCGGAGCAGAAGCTCATCACCCTCGACACGCGCAACATCCTGTTCATCTGTGGCGGTGCATTCAGCGGCATCGAGCAGCACATCGAACGGCGCATCGCCACGTCAAGCATCGGCTTCAACACCGGCGCGGACGACCGGCCCGAGACCCTGTTGTCGGCCATCGCCCCCGCAGACCTCCGGAGCTTCGGGCTCATTCCCGAGCTCATCGGCCGCTTCCCCGTCCTGACCCACCTCGACCCGCTCGATCCCCATGCGCTCCGCCGCATCCTGACCGAGCCGAAAAACGCCCTCGTCAAGCAATACGAGCGCCTTTTCGAACTCGATGGCATTGCCCTCAAGTTCGACGCCGACGCCCTCGACTTCATCGTGGAGAAGGCGGTGGACCACAAGCTCGGCGCCCGCGGTCTGCGCAGCATCTGTGAGGTCGTCCTCAGTGATGCCATGTTCGAGTTGCCCGGAAAGGAGGGCGTCGATGAGCTCCGCGTGACGGGCGAATATGCCCGCCAGCGTTTCGACGAGAGCGACAAGGGACAACTGAAGGTCGCCTCCTGAGCCGATGGCCGGGGCCAAGGGCAAAGGGAAATCCGCCAAGGGGGCCAAGGAGACCCCCTTGATGGCCCAATACAACAAGGTCAAGGCCCAACATCCGGACGCCCTGCTCCTCTTCCGCGTGGGCGACTTTTACGAGACGTTCGGCCAGGACGCGGTCACCGCCGCCAAGGTGCTCAACATCGTGCTGACCGCCCGGAAGAATGGCGCGGCGGCCGAAGTGGAATTGGCCGGGTTCCCGCACCACGCCCTTGAGAACTACCTGCCCAAGCTGGTCCGGGCCGGCCACCGTGTGGCGGTTTGCGATCAGCTCGAGGACCCCAAGACGGCCAAGACCATCGTCAAGCGCGGGGTCACCGAGATGGTGACGCCCGGCGTGGCCCTCAACGACCAGGTCCTCGACGCGCGGGAGAACAACTGGCTCGCTGCCGTCCACGTCGTGATGGAGGGCCGTGGCCAAGCCAAGCGCGAACGCGCCGGTGTGGCCTTCCTCGACGTCTCAACGGGCGAGTTCCTCGCCGCTGAGGGCGCCCCGTCCGACATCGCTCCCCTCCTGCGCACCTTCCGCCCCAAGGAAACCCTCCACCTGCGCCACGGCGAGCCCGAATCGCTGGACCTGACCGGGTACCGCTTCCCGCTCGACGACTGGGTGTGGCAATCCGACTTCGCCCGCGAGACGCTCGAGCGCCACTTCGGCACGAAGGGCCTCAAGGGTTTCGGCCTGGACGGCCAGCCGCTCGCCATCATTGCGGCCGGAGCGGCCTTGCACTACGTCGGCACCACCAAGCACGACCGCCTTGGGCACATCGCCTCGCTCGGCCGCGTGGAATGGGGCAGCAACGTGGCCATGGACGGGTTCACCATCCGCAACCTGGAGCTGCTCGTCCCGACCCATCCGGAAGGCGTGGCGCTCGTGGACATCATGGACCGGTCCGCCACCCCGATGGGCGCCCGGATGCTCCGCCGCTGGATCGCCCAGCCCCTGTGTGACGCCGAGCGGGTGACCCGCCGGCACGAAGCGGTGGCCGCCTTCCTCGAGCAGCCGGAGATGCGGGGCGACCTCATCGCGGAGCTCAACCGCATCGGGGACCTCGAACGGCTGCTGGCCAAGACCGCCGCGGTGCGCATTTCGCCGGCCGAACTCGACCGCCTGCGCCGGGCCCTGACCGCCGTGGAGGCCCTGCGCCTCATGGTCGACAGCTCAGACGACCCCGTCATCGGCCGCTGGGCCGGCCGGCTCGACCCTGCGGATGCGGCCCTCGCCCAACTGCGGACCGAGCTGACCGAGGACCCTCCGGGCGTGCTGGGCAAGGGGGCCACCATTGCCTCCGGGGTGGTCCAGGAGCTCGATGAACTGCGCGACCTCCGGGACAACGGCAAGGCCAAGCTCGAAGGCATCCGCCAGCGCGAGGCCGAAGCCACGGGCATCACCTCGTTGAAGATTGCGTTCAACAACGTCTTCGGCTACTACCTCGAAGTCCGACACGCCCACAAGGACAAGGTGCCCGAGGACTGGATCCGCAAGCAGACGCTGACGCAAGCCGAGCGCTACATCACCCCGGAGCTCAAGGAACTCGAGCAGCGGATTCTCGGCGCAGAGGAACGGCTGGACGTGGTCGAGCGGGAAGCCTACACCGCCCTCGTGACGGCCCTGCACCCGCACCTGCCCCTGCTGCAGTCCACGGCCCGCGCCGTGGCCGGATTGGACCTCCTGCTCGGCTTCGCCGAAGTCGCCGAGGACCACGGCTACACCCGGCCCACCCTCGTGGAGGGACATGTCCTGGAGATCGTCGGTGGTCGCCACCCCGTCATCGAGCGGTGCCTGCCCGACGGGGAATCGTACGTCGCCAACGACGTCGCCCTCGACCGGGACCACCAGCAGATCCTCATGATCACCGGACCCAACATGTCCGGAAAAAGTGCCCTGCTTCGGCAGACGGCGCTCATCGCCCTCATGGCGCAGATGGGCAGCTACGTGCCCGCTCGTTCGGTGCGGATGGGGCTCGTCGACAAGGTGTTCACCCGCGTGGGCGCCTCAGACAACCTCAGTGCCGGCGAATCGACCTTCATGGTGGAGATGAACGAGACCGCGTCCATCCTCCACAACCTGTCGGACCGCTCGCTTGTCCTGCTCGACGAGATCGGCCGGGGCACCAGCACCTACGACGGCATCAGCATCGCCTGGGCCATCGCCGAGTTCCTGCACGAGCACCCGAAGTGCCGGGCCAAGACGCTGTTCGCCACGCATTACCACGAACTCAATCGCATGGCGGACCGGTTCCCCCGGATCCACAACGCCAACGTCAGCGTGCGCCAGCAGGACGGCAAGGTCCTGTTCCTGCGCAAGCTCGTGCCCGGTGGCAGCGAGCACAGCTTCGGCATCCACGTCGCCAAACTTGCGGGCATGCCGGGCTCTCTCGTCCGCCGTGCCGAGGAGGTGCTGGAGGGCCTGGAATCGGAGGGCGGCGGCCGGGGCCGCGCTGCGGGAGGCCCGTCAGACGCTTCCGGCGAACCCGCCGTGGAGACCCGTCAGGAGGACGGGCTGCAAATGAGCTTCTTCCAGCTCGACGACCCCGTCCTTCAGGACATCAAGGAGGATTTGCTGGGGCTGGACATTGACCAGCTGACGCCAGTCGAGGCGCTGCTGAAACTGCACGAGATCCGGAAACGGGTCGGAGGCTGAACGCCTGCAGGGCCTCAATCGTAGGCCGCCAACAACAGGTCCAGATCCTTTGAGGGCCAACCGAAGGCTTCCGCGAGGTCGCGGCTGACGACGTTTCCCCGGTAGAGGTAGAGTCCGCTGCGGATCATGGGGCTGTTGCTCACGCCGGACTCGATGCCGCCGTGTTCGCCCACCTTCTGGAGCAGGGGGCCGAGCAGGTTGGACAGGGCCATGCTCGCGGTGCGGGGCACGCGGCTGGGAATGTTGGCCACACCGTAGTGCGTCACCCCGAATTCGGTGAAAACCGGGTCCTGGTGGTTGGTGAGTCTGGAGGTCTCAAAGCAACCGCCGCTGTCGATGCTGACGTCCACGATGACCGAGCCTTCCCGCATGCCCTGCACCATGGACTCGGTGACGATCATGGGCGTCCGACCGTGGTGGGGCCGCACGGCCCCGATGGCCACGTTGGCTGCGGCCAGGGATTCGGCGAGCACCTTCGGATGGAGGGTGCTGGTCCACAGCCGGCCTCCGATTTCACCGCGCAGGCGCCGCAGGCGATAGGGGCTGCTGTCGAAGACCCGCACGGAGGCGCCGAGGCCGATGGCGGCCCGGGCGGCGAATTCGCCCACGGTTCCCGCCCCGATGATGACCACCTCGGAGGGTGCCACACCGGTCATGCCCCCCATCATCGTGCCGTCACCGTACGTGGGGTGGGCGAGGAATTCCGCAGCGATCAACACGCTCGTGGTGCCCGCGATTTCCCCCATGGCCCGGACCAACGGGAAGATGCCGGTCCGGTCCTGCATGAAGTCCCAGGCGACCGCCGTGATCTTGCGGTCCATCATCTTCTCGATGGTCCGCTCGGGGTGCGTGGCGAGTTGAAGGCCGCTGAAAATGGTCTGGCGGTCCCGCATGAATTCGAGCTCCGCCTCCTGCGGCGGCGCCACCTTCAGGATGATGTCGTTTTCGTAGACCGCCCTTGCGTCGGGGGCGATGCGCGCACCGGCCTCACTGTAGTCGGCGTCCGAGAATTGCGCGTGGACCCCGGCCCCTGTCTCCACGACCACCTCGTGGCCATGGGCGACCAGGAGTCCGACGGCATCGGGATCGAGCGCCACGCGCCGTTCCTGCAGCACCATCTCCTTGGGGATGCCGATGCGCAGGCTGTGCTCATGGGTGCGAACGGCCAGCTGCTCTTCCTGGGGAGACAAGGCGGCCTGGAAGGCGAGTCTCCGGATGCGTTCCTTGGTTTCCACGGGCGAATCGGTTCGGGTCGAATGGAAATTTAAGCGGATTCCCGTTGCCACAATGTGGCCATGCGCATTCCGTCTGGAAGACACTCCATCCGAAGCAGGCGGGTGTGGTCGGGAAAATGGTCCGCCGCGCGCTCCGGCCATTCGACAAACGTCAGCGCATGGGCATCGTGCATGAGCTCTTCCCACCCCAGGTCCTGCAGCTCGTCCTCGTGGCGAATGCGGTACAAATCCAGATGCCGGATCAGGCGAGGCGAGCGCCCGTCGGACGCCACGGGATAGCTCTGACACAGGGCAAACGTGGGACTCGATGCCGCATCCGCGGAGCCGTGATGGCGCGCCACAGCGGCCACCAACGTCGTCTTGCCGGTTCCCATCGGGGCCTGCAAGGCGATGACCTCTCCCCATTGCAGCTGCTCGGCCAACCGACCGGCCACCTCGGCGAGGCCCTTCAGGCCAAACGGGGCCGAGTCCCAGACCTTGGTGAGTTGACCCGTGCTCATCGCGGAACGAGGTGGACCAGCGGCACGAGCATTTCCTCCATGGAGATGCCCCCGTGCTGGAAGGTGCCGTCCAGATAGCGGACGAACCGGTTGAGGTTGTTGGGGTACACCATGAAGTCCCGCTCCGTCGCGAAGATGTACCGACTCGACAGGTGGGCCTTGGGCAAACCGAAGGCTTCGGGGTCGTCCACGGCGAAGACGTCGTCCCCGTGCCGCAGGTTGCGCCCGGTCTTGTAACGCGGGTTGTCGGTGACCTCGCGTTCGCCCTGCACCTTGACCGGATCGGCCACCTGCACGGTGCCGTGGTCGGTCGTCAGGACGAGCTCGAACCCGGCATCGGCGGCGAGCCGGAGCAATTCCCGGAGCGGGCTGTGTTCGAACCAGCTCACCGTCAGGGAGCGGTAGGCGGCCTCGTCCTCAGCGAGCTCCTTGATGATCTCGCTCTCCGTCCGGGCGTGGCTCAACATGTCCACGAAATTGAAGACGACAGCGGTGAAGTCGCGGTCGCGGATCTGGTGGAAGTCCTCGACCAGTTTCCGACCGGCCGCGACATCCGTGATCTTGTGGTACCCCCACTGTCCGTTGTAGCCCCAACGGTCCAGCTGGGTGCCGAGCAACTCTGATTCGTGGGCGTTCTTGGACCCCTTGGCCTGCTCGTCCTTCCACCATTGCGGGTAGACTTTGGAGATGTGGGCGGGCGTCATTCCGGCAAACAGGGCGTTCCGGGCGTATTGGGTGGCCGTGGGCAGGAAGCTCCAGTGCATCCGCTCGGACTGGACCTGCCACTCCTGGGTGAGCATGGGGCCGAGGGCGCGCCATTGGTCGTACCGGAAATTGTCGATGACCACGAGCAGCGTCTTCTTGCCGGCATCCAACAGGGGCCGCACGGCTTCCGACATCACCTTCGGGGCGAGCAGCGGATCCTCGTGTCCGTCGCAGCGGTCCAGATCGGCGAGCCAATCGCCGTAGCGGTCGGTGACGAACCGGGCGAATTGCCGGCCCGCATCCTGCTTCTGCATGCGGAGCACCTCCGACATGCCGGTGTCTCCGGAGGCCGACAACTCGAGGTCCCAATGGACGAGCCGGCGGTGGATGTCCTCCCAATCCTCGCGGTCGAGGCGGTCCATCAGCCGCATGCCGAGCTCCCGGAACTCCCGCTGGTAGTCGCTCATCGCCTTCTCCCCCACCAGCCGCTTCTCGTCGAGGATCTTCTTCAGCGAGAGCAGGATCTGGTTCGGGTTGAGCGGCTTGATGAGGTAGTCCGCCATCTTGGAGCCGATGGCCTCCTCCATGATGTGCTCCTCCTCGCTCTTGGTGATCATCACGCACGGCAGGTGCGGACGCTTTGCCTTGATGCGCTGCAAGGTTTCCAGTCCGGTCAACCCGGGCATGTTCTCGTCGAGGAACACGACGTCCACCAGCCGGTCCTCTTCCAGCGCTTCGAGGAGGGAAGCGCCGTCCGTGAACCCGGTCACGTCGTAGCCCTTGCCCTGGAGGAAGAGAATGTGCGGCTTCAGCAGGTCGATTTCGTCGTCTGCCCAAAGGATGTGGGGGGTGCGCGTCATGGTTCCTTCAATGGCAATTCGTCGCAATTATTTTGTGCGCCGGCTGCCCCTGCAAAGAAAGGTGCCAAATTTCGGCCCATGGCCGCCCGACCCAAGCTGCTCAACGACCCGGTTTACGGGTTCATCCAAGTCCGTCACGCCGACTTCACGCAGGTCTTCGACCACCCGTGGGTCCAGCGCTTGAGGCGCATCAGCCAGCTCGGCTTGAGCCACCTCGTCTACCCGGGGGCCGTCCACAACCGGTTCCACCACGCCCTGGGGGCCATGTTCCTCATGCAGGAGGCCCTCGACTCCCTGCGGGAAAAAGGCGTGGTCATCACCGAGGACGAATTCCGCGGCGCCTGTCTGGCCATCCTTCTGCACGACGTCGGTCACGGCCCGTTCAGCCATGCCCTCGAACACTCTCTCGTCCGGGGCGTCCACCACGAAGAGGTGAGCACGCTGATCATGACCCGGCTCAACGAGGAGCTCAACGGCATGCTCGACACGGCCATCGAGATCTTCAACGACCACCACCCGAAGGGCTTCCTGCACGACCTCGTGTCCAGCCAACTGGACATGGACCGCATGGACTACCTCCGTCGGGACAGCTTCTTCACGGGGGTCAGCGAGGGGCGCATCAGCTCAGAGCGCATCATCCGGATGCTCAACGTGCACGACGGACGCCTCGTGGTCGAGGAGAAGGGCATCTACTCCATTGAGAAGTTCATCATCTCCCGTCGCCTCATGTATTGGCAGGTCTACCTGCACAAGACCGTGCTGGCCGCAGAATGGATGATGATGGGCATCCTCGACCGGGCGCGGGAACTCGCCATGCGGGGAGAGGACATCTGGTGCACCCCGGCCTTGCATCCCTTCCTCCACGACGACCTGGACCGCGCGCGGTTCATGGCGGACCCCGAGGTCCTCGCCAATTTCTGCGCCCTGGACGACAACGATGTGATGTGCTGCATCAAGGCGTGGCAGCGCCACCCGGACCCGGTCCTCTCGGACCTCTGCCAGCGGCTCACAGACCGCCGGCTCTTCAAGATTGAACTGCGGGATGCGCCGTTTGACCAGGGGGACATCGCCGAGCGCATCGAGGCCGCCTGCCGGCACTTCGGGCTGGACACGGAAGACGCCGCCTGTTTCGTGCTGCACGACCGCATCGACAACCGCGCCTACAGCACGGCTTCGCATGGGATTCAGATGCTGTTCAAGGATGGCACGGTCCGCGACGTGGCCTCGGCCTCCGACCACCTGAACCTGAGTGCCCTCAGCGTCCCGGTGGAGCGGCATTTCCTGGCCTATCCCAAGGAATTGCCGCCCCGACCGGGCGCCGGGATCACAAGGTGATCTCTTCGCCTTCGGCGTTGTAGACGTGGTGCTCGAGAAGCTCCATGGAGGAGTTTCCGTCCACGACGATCTTCATGCCGAACTTCTTCTTCCAGCGCTTCAGCTGGTTGTCCCAGAATCCGCGCTTGATGTAGGCTTCCACCATGGGGTGGATGAGCAGGGTCACCTGTCCGAGACCGCGGTCGGCCGAAGCCTGTAGGGCGCCCTCGATCCGGTCGGTCACCAGGATGCTCGCCTCGACCTTGCCCGTTCCATTGCAGGACGGGCACTGCTCGGCCGTTTTGATGTCGGTCACCTCCCGCACGCGCTGGCGGGTGATCTCGACCACACCGAAGCGGCTCGGCGACAACACGTTGTGCTTGGCCTTGTCCTGCTTCATCGCCTTGCGGAGGGTCTCCGTGAGCTTGCGGCGGTTCTCCACCTGCCCCATGTCGATGAAGTCGACGGCGATGATGCCGCCCATGTCGCGCAGGCGCAACAGGCGGGCGATCTCCTCCGCACACTCGAGGTTGGTCGCGATGGCGTTCTCCTCCTGGGAGGTCGCCCCGGCTTTCCGTCCCCCCGAGTTGACGTCGATGACGTGCATGGCCTCGGTGTGCTCGATGATGAGATAGGCGCCGCTGCGCAGGTTGACCTGACGGCCGAAGCTCGCCTTGATCATCCGGTGCACGCCGCGGTCGTCGAACACATCCTTGGCCTTGGACTCCTTCACGATGTCCACCTTGTCCGGCGCGTTGGCCGCGAGGTACTCGCGCACTTCCTCCGCCACTTCCGGGCAATTGACCAGGATTTGGGAGAAGTTCGGATTGAGCAGGTCCCGCAGCAGGGAGCTCGTCTTGTTGATCTCCCCCAAGACCCGTTGGCGGTGCTTGGCACCCCGGAGGTTCTTGTGGAGCTCTTTCCAGCGGTTCGACAGATCCTCCAGGTCGGCATGCAGGTCCGCCGCGCCCTTTTCCTGGGCCACGGTGCGCACGATGATGCCGCAATTCTCCGGGCGGATGCTCTGCAGCAGGACACGAAGGCGCTTGCGCTCGCTCTCCTTGCTGATGCGTTGGCTGATGCTGATTTTGTTCGAGAAGGGCACCAGGACGAGGTAGCGTCCTGCCAGGGTCACCTCCGCCGTGAGGCGAGGCCCCTTGGTGGAAATGGCCTCCTTGGCCACTTGGACGAGCACGGTCTGGCTGGCAGACACCACGTCCTTCATGTTCCCCTTCTTGTCGATGTCCGACTCGAGCTTGAAATTCCCGAGATCGGCAGTCGCCTGCGACCCTTTGACGGATTGCTGGGTATACTTTTTGAAACTGCGGTATTGAGGCCCGAGATCGAGATAGTGGAGGAAGGCATCCTTCGGATGTCCGATGTCCACGAATCCCGCGTTCAGGCTGGGCAACACCTTT
Source organism: Flavobacteriales bacterium (assembly GCA_049610565.1). Taxonomy (GTDB): domain Bacteria; phylum Bacteroidota; class Bacteroidia; order Flavobacteriales_D; family Sanyastnellaceae; genus UBA8752. The sequence goes on from JBMYZR010000001.1 coordinate 51,589, forward strand.
TTGACCCGGCCGAGGTAGATGTCCCCGACCGCATACTCCTGGTTGCCATTGTCTTCATGGAGTTCGACCAATTGGCCGTCCTCCAGCATGGCAATACGCAACCCGGACTTGGTCTTGTTGATGACCAATTCGATGTTCACGCGTCAAGAAAAGATGGCGTGTGCACTGGGCACGACGCCCAGACCGGCACACGCCGGTGAGCGTCACTTCTTCTTCTTGTGACGGTTCTTGCGGAGACGCTTCTTCTTCTTGTGCACGGCCATCTTATGGCGCTTGCGCTTCTTTCCACTGGGCATGGTCAGATGATTTATGAGTTCGATTGAGTCAGGAGGTCAATCCGTTGACGGACCGCCTGCTCGATGATGGTATCCGGGGAAAGGGGGAGAAAACGTTGGTAGCCGGCAAGCGCCAAGCCCGGATTTCCGAGGCGCTCGTGGCATTGAGCCTGGAAGAACCAGGCGTTGTGGGATGTGCTGTCGACCAGCACGGCCCGTTCGAAATGGATCAGCGCCTCGGCAGGGTTGCCTCCGTCCAGCTCGAGCATGCCGAGTTGGACGAGGGGCTCTGCGCGTTCGGGCGCGAGATCGATGGCCTGGACAAAGCGCTCCTTCGCCTTGTCCAATTGGCCGGATTGAATGCTGAACCGCCCCAGCTCGATGACCGCATCCACGTTGGGTGGATCGGACTCGGCGAGGGCCTTCAATTCGAGAATGCCTTCCATGGGGTTCGCGCCCCGGACCTTCTCGACCGCAGCCTCCACGGGATCCACCGCGATGGCTTCCTCCAACGTCGTGGGAATCTCCTCAACGGCGATGCCCGCGGGTTGGCGCGGGATGACCTGCCACACCAGAATCACCAACACGACACACAGACCTCCAATGATGAAGGGCAGGCTCGAGCGGCGGTCAGGTGAGGTGGACATCAAATGGAATTCAGTTGGCGGACACCTTGGCCTTCACATTCTCCATGAAGCTCTTGGCGGGCTTGAAGGAGGGGATGTTGTGGGCCGGGATTTCGATGGTCTTGTTCTTCAGGATGTCGCGGCCGGTCTTCTTGGCGCGGCGCTTGATCACGAAGCTTCCAAATCCGCGGAGGTAGACATTGTTGCCCTGCTCGAGGGAGTCCCGAACGGATTCCATGAACGCCTCTACCGTGGCCTGCACGTCCTGGCGCTCGATTCCCGTCTTGTCCGAGATGCGGCTCACGAGGTCCGCCTTCGTCATCTTCTTGTCCGTCACTTTGCTGATGCTTTGAAACTCAAAGGGTTGAAATCCCGAGGGATTGGGCCGGCAAAAATAGCACAAGCCATCCACACCACCACCGCTTCCGATTCCATTTGCAAATTGCCCCCGTGACGGCCCCTCATCCCTTGACCGTTTTGCTCCTCGAATGGTACCGTGCCAACGCCCGGCCATTGCCTTGGCGGGACGCCCCCACTCCCTACGCCACCTGGCTTTCAGAGGTGATCCTGCAGCAGACGCGGGTCGAGACCGGCACTGCGTATTGGCACCGGTTCCTCGAGCGGTACCCGACCGTGGCCGACCTCGCGGAAGCCCCCATCGAGTCGGTCATGCAATCGTGGAAGGGCCTCGGGTACTACAGCCGGGCGCGCAACCTCCACGCCGCGGCCCAGTCGATCATGGAGGAACGGGGCGGCGTGATGCCCGTCGCCGCCGCCGACTGGCAGTCGCTGCCCGGCATTGGCGAATACACCGCCGCGGCCATCGCCAGCATTTGCCACGGCGAATCCGTGCCGGTCATCGACGGCAATGTCCAGCGCGTGCTGTCCCGGTTGTTTGACATCGCCGACGCCGTCGACCGGAAGGCAGGCAAGGCCGCCGTCCGCCACTGGGCCGAAGTTCTGGTTTCGTCTGACGACCCCGGCGCTTCCAACCAAGGCTGGATGGAGCTTGGGGCCACCGTCTGCAAGCCGAAGAATCCGGACTGCTGCGCCTGCCCGCTCGCGGACGCCTGCCTCGCCCGGCAACGGGACACCTGGCGGGAACGCCCGGTGAAACAGGCCAAGAAGCCGCCGGTGGCGGTCACCGTTCAGTTCTCCGTGGCCCTGCGCGAAGCGGGACACCAGTGGGAATGGTGGGTGGAGCGCCGGCCGGACAAGGGCATCTGGGGCGGCCTCGAGTGCTTCCCCGCCAGCATGACGGAAACCGATGGCGCCCAGGCTGACCCCGGACCTGCGTGGGGTCCCGTGGAGCACATCCTCACCCACCGGCGGCTGACCGGCTGGTTCCACATTCACACGGGACAGGCCGCCGACCGCATCGCCGAATCCCATTCGGAAGGCCGGTGGGTGTCGGTGGACGATTCGGAGACGACCTGGCCCCGGATGGTGGACAAGGTGCTCCCTGAGCTGAGGGCCCGGTGTGTGAAGAATTGAGGACTTTTCACCCTTCTGAAGCCCCTTCCCTTCGGTATTTTGCCCTCCATGTCTGGTCTCAACAAAGTGATGCTCATCGGCCGTCTCGGTCGTGATCCGGAGACGCGCTGGTTCGAAGGCGGTCGCGCCATGAGCGTGCTGTCCATCGCGACCTCCGAGCGGCACAAGGACCAGGACGGCCACCTTCGGGAGCGCACCGAATGGCACCGCGTCGTGCTGTGGCGCCAGCTCGCCGAGTTGGCCGAAAACCACCTGTCCAAAGGAGACCGGGTCTATGTCGAGGGCAAGCTGAAGACCCGAACCTGGCAGGACGGCGGAGGGGTGGAACACCGAACGGTGGAGGTGGTCGCCGACCGCCTCGACATGCTCGGCAGCCCGGTTCGCCCGGCATCCAACCCAGGCTCGGCCACACCGGACGGCCCCCAACCGATGGACGCCTCGGCCCTTCCCCTCTGACATGGCCGACCTCTCCAACGGAATGGCCTGGTTTGCCGCCGCTGCCTCCCTTCTGCTGCTCGTCGTCAGTGCGTTCGTTTCGGGCAGTGAGATCGCCTTCTTCTCCCTCGGACCCGGTGACCGCAGTGCGCTGTCGGAGGCGGAGGACGAACGATCCCGGGCGGTCCTTGACCTGCTCGAGGGGCCCGGCGATGGACAGGGTCCGCGTCAGCTGCTCGCGACCATCCTCGTCCTGAACAACGCCGTCAACATCCTCATCATCCTCCTGTCCACCGTGCTGATGCAGCACTGGCTGCCGGCCATGCCGGCGTGGCTCAGCGTCCTGCTGCAGGTGTTCGGGGTGACCTTCCTGATTGTGCTGTTCGGCGAGGTGCTCCCCAAGGTGCACGCCAACCGGAATCCCCTGGGCCTCGCCCGCACCATGGCGCGCCCGCTGAAGTTGGCCCGCACCGTGCTCCGGCCGGCGTGGCAACCGATGAACGCCCTCGCCACCTCGTTGTCCTCCCGCGTGGAGACGGCCCCGCCGGACCTCTCGGTGGAGGACCTCGAACACGCCGTGCAGGTCACGGATTCGGAGGAGCGCACAGAGGAGGAGAAGCGCATCCTGAGCGGCATTGTCAACTTCGGATCGAAGGACGTCAAGCAGATCATGACCCCCCGCACGGATGTCACCGCCTTCGCCCACGACCTCGATTGGGGCCAGATCAAAGGGGACATGGCCGAATGCGGATTCAGCCGGGTCCCCATCCACACCGACGGACTCGACCAGATCAAGGGCATCCTGTATGCCAAGGACCTGCTCGCCCACCGCAATGAGGACAACGTGGACTGGAACGCCTTGCTCCGGCAGCCCTTCTTCGTGCCGGAGAACCGGATGATCGATGACCTGCTCCGGGATTTCCAGAGCATGAAGGTCCACCTCGCCATCGTGGTGGACGAGTACGGCGGCACCAGCGGCATCGTCACCCTCGAGGACGTCATCGAGGAGATTGTCGGCGACATCTCCGACGAATTTGACGATGAGGACATCCTGTACTCCCGCATCAACGAGCACACCGTCGTCTTCCAAGGCAAGACGGCCCTGGTGGACGCCTACCGGATCCTGGGCATCGACGGCACCGAATTCGAGGCCGAGAAGGGAGAAAGCGACACGCTGGGCGGCTTCATCGTCGAGCAATTGGCCCGGCTGCCCAAGCCCGGAGAGACGCTCCGGTTCAACGGCATTTCCCTGGTCGCCGAAGCGGTAGACCGCCGGCGGGTGCTCCAGGTCAAGGTCACCCTGCCCCACGACAGCGCCCCGCGAACCGAAGGGGATGGGGGTGACCGCATCGACGGCACCGGGAGCTCCGGGAGCTCCGGGAGGAGCGGCGGTGGTCCGGTGTTGACGGTCCTCATCGGGCTCCTCGGACTCTGTGGACTCGCCGTGACCGGGTGTGGGGGTGACCCCCCGGTGCCCCGGCCGAAGGGCTACTTTCGGATTGCCCTGCACGACACCTTGTTCCGGCCTGTCGAACTCGATTGTCCGCTGGCCTTTCCGCTGTCTGCCGGCGCCCTGCTCGAGCCGGTTCGGGACTTTGCCCCGGACAGCTGCTGGTTCAACCTCGTCTACCCCACCTACCGGGCGCGTGTCCACTGCACCTATGCCGGTGGCGTGGACCTCGAGCCCGTCATGGAGGACGCCTTCCAACTCGCCTACGAACACGAAATCAAGGCCGATGCCATCCGGGTGCAGCAATCCGACCGGCCCGACGGCGGGACGGCCCTGCGATGGGACATCGCCGGCGATGCGGCCAGCCCCCTGCAATTCCTGTGCACCGATGGACAGGACCGCTTCCTGCGGGGCGCGCTCTACTTCGAACTCCGCCCCAATGCGGATTCCCTCGCGCCGGTCGTGTCCCGCATCGGCCAGGATGTCGAACACCTGCTGAACCAGATGGAATGGCGGTGACCCTCGTCCTCGATGCCGGAGGAAGCCGGCTGTCCTGGGCGCCCCTCGTCGACGGTGTCCCCGATGCGGCGACCGCCGCGCCGTGGGAAGAGGCCCGAGCGGCACTGGAGGCGTGGTGGCAAGACCACCGGAACCCGGCGGACTCCGCCCCTCCCGTCATCGGCATGCTCGACCGGCCCGCCACCCCGGCGGCTGTGGCGTCCGGCTTTCCCGACTGGATTCCCGCGGTTCTCGGGGCCGACCCCATCCGACTGGACCCCTACCGCGACTGCCCGTTCGACATCGACTACCGCGAAGGCCTGCCGGGCCACGACCGCCTGGCCGCTGCACTTGCCTGCCACCACCGGGACCCCGGCGGAAGCTGGGTCATCGTGGATGCCGGGACCTGCATCACCGTGGACCTGTTGTCCCCCGGACGCTGGCGGGGTGGCGCCATTCTGCCCGGCCTCGCCCTTCAAGCGAACGCCATGGCCGGTGCCGGCCTTCCGGTCCTCGAACGGACGCCTGGCGGCTGGCCCTGCCGCACTGGGCCGGACGGGGCACTCGGCCGAACCACGGCGGAAGCCCTGGAGGCCGGCATCCCTTGGGCTTCTCGGGAATCCGTCACCGCCGTCATCCGCGCCCTCACCGACATCGACCCCTGTGCCCAGGTCGTCCTCACCGGGGGCGATGCCGCCCATTTTGACGGCATCGGAGGATGGCGGACTTTCGCGGACCCGAAGCTGGTCCTCATCGGAACAGCCCACCTGTTGAACGCCACGACGTCATGACCCACCGCCACGCCATCACTGCCCTCAGCCTGGTCGCCTGGCTTCTCATGGGAACCGGTCACGTCTGGGGACAGTCCACCCATTCGCCCTACTCGCGGTTCGGATTCGGGGACGTCCTGTCCGGGGCCTCCGCCCCGCAAATGGGCATGGGCCAATTGGGGGCCGCGTGGATGGACCGGCACCACCTCAACACCCGCAACCCTGCGGCCGCGGCGTACCTCACCCGCACCACGTTTGCCGGTGGATTCGGAATCCGCTCCGAACACATCCTCGAAGGCGACAGCACCACCCGCGGTGAGGTGGGCGGCCTGACTCAGGTGGCCTTTGCCCTCAAGCAGGCCGGGGGAAAGGGCGCCTTCACCTTTGGGCTCCAGCCCTGGTCCAATGCAGGCTATGACGTCTCCCAGGTTCGGGTGGACGACATCGCCGACCAGTACCGCATCGCCTACACCGGCTCCGGCGGACTGGCCCAGGCCCACGTCGGCTATGCCCGCAAATGGGAGGGAACCCGCTGGAAGCGGTTCGAAGGCACCAACGCCTCCAAGGCCGACAGCGTGCGCATCATCTCGCACGTGACGGCCCTCGGCGGCCGTTTCGAGCAGCGGTTCGGCTCGCTGGTCCGCTCCCGCACGATCGATGTGGCCAATCCGATTTACCTCGACACGCAGGTCAAGACCACGGAAGCCCACCGCTCCGGCGGCTTCACGGTGGGATTCGGTCACGAACGCCTGCTCGGATCCCGCTTCAACCGCGACCGCAAACTCGTGGCGAGCACCCTCCTCCGGGTGGGCGGATTCGCCCAATTGGGCCGGGGCCATTCCATCGACCGCATCACGCGCTGGGCCTCCACGCAAACCTTGTCGAGCGGCCCCCTCGAAGTGGACTCCGTCTACCAGGAGCAGGAAGGCCTCGCCTTTGACATGCCGCTCATGTGGTCCGTTGGATTCGAGGTCGAGCGCAACACCGAGGACGGCATGCGCATCCGCGCAGGAGCCGAGTGGGAGCAAGCGCCCTGGTCGGAAGTCCCCTCGGATTGGCTGGACCCGGGAGTGGCCTTTGCGGATGGCAACACGACGGCGTTCGGTCTGTCGGTGACCCCCCGCGGATTGGATGACGCGAAGACCGGCTGGCAGCGGGCGACCTATTCCCTGGGGTGGAGACAATCCAATGGGCGCATCGCCCTCCCCGAAGGCGCGTTGACCGCGAAGACGTGGAGCCTCGGCTGGTCCCTGCCCATGCTCGGATCCCGGTCCGGATCGAGCCTCGACCTCGCCCTCCAATGGCGCAGCCTGTCCGCCGGCGACGACCCGCTCGGCCTTCGCGAGCGCAGCTTCGGCGCCACCGTGGGCTTCACCCTCCACCCGTTCTTCAAGAACCAGTGGCTGGTGCCGAGGAAGTACGATTGACCTCCCCAAGCGCGGGTTGATGCTATCCCCTAATTTTGCGCCCCCTCTTCGGACCGAACCTTTTGGCGCGGTCCTTGATTGACATGAAGAAGAAGATCGAACCCATGACCCGATTCATCACCTCCCTCCTGCTGTTGGCCTTCACCATGACCGGCTCCATCCTGCTCGCCCAGGACGACAGCAAATACGGCGACACGCCCGAGCAGCAGGCCGCCTGCAAGGAGAACCTCAGCCTGTACGAGACCTACTACAAGCAGAAGAACTACGACGACGCCTACCCGTTCTGGCAGACCGCCTGCGAAGTGTGCCCGCCCAAGGTTTCGCAGAACATGTACATCAAGGGGGTCAATCTGCTCAAGCGTCAAATGAAGGCCGCGGTCAAGGCCAAGAACAACGAGCGCGCCATCGCCCTGCGCGACAGCGTCTTCCAATTCTACGACCTCCGCATTGCCCATTTCCCCTCCACAAGCAAGAAGCCGGACAACGGTTGCGAAGTCCTCGGCCGCAAGGCGATGGACTGGACCAGCCTCAACAAGCGCATGGCGCTGGATGCGCGTCCGATGTTCGAAGAGAGCATCGCCTGCCTGGAAGACCGGAGCTCGGCCGCGGTCCTGAATGGATACTACAGCCTCCTCGCCCAGGTGCTCAACGAAGCGGAGGACGCGGAAGCCAAGCAAGCCGCGATCGGTGACCTGCTCAACGAGTACCTGCGCCTCAGCGACTTCATCGAAGCCGGCCGCCAGAACGAGCTCGCCGCCGGAGACAGCGCCGGAGCCGACAAATACGCCACCACGCAGAAGAACCTCGACGAGGTGTTCGTCCAGGTGGCCAACTGCGACGACATGGTGCCGGTGCTCGAGGGCAAACTGACGGCGGCGCCCGATGACCTCGACACCAAGAAGAAGGCCCTGCGGCTCCTCAACGAGAAGGGCTGCACGGACAACGCCATCTTCCTGCCGGTGGCCGAAGCCGTGTACGCCGTGGAGAAGAATGCGGACGCCGCCTACTCCATTGGCATCCAACTCGCCAAGAAGGGCGACTTCACGGCTGCGCTGCCCTACTTCGAGGAGGCGGTGGAGCTCTGTGGGGATTGCCCCAAGCTGGCCCGCAACCTGATGAAGGCCGGACAAGCTGCCAAGAACGCCGGACAGGTGTCCAAGTGCATCCGCTATGCGCGCCGCGCGGCCAAGGCCGAGCCCGGCAACGGAGAGCCCTACCTGCTGATCGGCGATGCCGTGGCCTCCATGGTCAGCGCCTGTTCCGACAGCCCGCTCGGCGGCCGTGAGGTCTACTGGCTTGCCACCGACTACTACCAACGCGCCAAGTCCGTGGACAGTGAAGTCGCCAGCAAGGCCAACACCAAGATCTCGCAGGTCAAGAAGTCCTACCCGACCGTGGATGACCTGTTCACCTACGGCATCGACGAAGGCAAGGAGATCACCGTGAAGTGCCTTGGCGAGACCACGAAGGCACGCAAGAATTGATCGGCATCGGGCCTCGCCTGACCGCGGTGGCACTGGCCGCCGTGATCCTGTCTGCTTCGGCGTGCAGGAATGACCTCGAGGAGGTCGCCGACTTCGAGACGTTGGACAACGGCCCCGCCCAGTCCATCGAAGGGGCGGACATGCAATACAGCGAGGACGGTGTGCCCACCCACCGGTTGCGCGCCGCCCATATGGAGCGGGCTGCGGAAGAAGAGGCCGCATGGCTCGTGAGTGGGGGATTCGATCTCGAGGTCCTCGACAGCGAAGGAGAAGACGGGGCCACCCTCCACGCCGATGAGGGGCGGTTTGAGGAAGAAAACCGGCATCTCGAAGCGCGCGGCGGGGTCAGTTTGATCGGCCCGTCCGGCGACACCCTGTTGACGGAATTGCTCTTCTGGAGCGCCGACAGCGACCGCGTCCACACCCCGGCCCGCGTGGAGGTCCGGACGCCCGAAGGCACCCTGCGCGGCACCGGACTCGAGTCCGACGCCCGGTTCGAACGCTACCGCATTCTCCGCCCGACGGGTACATTCGTCATCGACACCACCCGCACCGCATCATGACCGACCGTGTCCACCACATTGCCGAGCGTGCCTGGGCCGTCATTGCCCTGATTGCCCTCGGGCTGGCCATCCACGACATCGTGACCCGCGGATGGGACGGCGGCAAGACCAGCCTGTTGTTTCCCGCCATCGCCGGTGCATGGTATGTGACCCGGCGGGGGGTCCGCCGCAAGATCGAGGCGTCCGCGGACCGGGATCAGGACCCTTCCTGACCCAGCGAAGTGCATTGCGCGCGCTTCCCTTAACTTGACCCTGCCCCCCGGAGATTCCCGATGGACCCCGACCCTGCCAGTTTCCTGCTCCTGCTGTCCTCCCTGTTGGCCTCGGCCTTCTTCTCCGGGATGGAAATCGCGTACGTCTCCGCCAACCGGCTCCAGGCCGAATTGGACCGGAAGCAGGGCGGCCTCGCAGGGCGCATCGTGGAATTCCTGCTGCGCCGACCGGAACGCTTCATCGCCACCATGCTGGTCGGAAACAACCTGGCGCTGGTGGTCTTTGGACTCGAATCCGGGGCGCTTCTCGGGCAATGGCTGTTTGGCGTTCCCGAATGGGAACAGGCCCCCTCTCCCCTGCTCGCCCTGAGCGTCCAGACCGCCATCGCGACCGTGGTCATCCTGATCACCGCTGAGTTCCTCCCCAAGAGCCTCTTCCACGGCGCGCCCAACCGCTGGCTTCGGGCCCTCTCCATCCCGCTCGTCATCGTTCACACCCTGCTCCTTCCTCCGGCGCTCGTGGTGTTGGCCCTGAGCCGTCTCTTCCTCGGAAAACGGCAGGACGACGGCTCGGCGGACGCACTGGGTGCCGTGGACCTCGACCATTTCGTGCGAAGCCTCAACGAGCGAATCGAGGGCGAAGAAGAAGAGACGGCCCTCGACAACGAGTTGCAGATTCTGCAGAATGCCCTCGATTTCTCCGCCCTCAAGGCGCGCGATTGTCTCGTTCCGCGCAACGAGATCGTGGCCCTCGACGCCGCGTCGACCCTGGACGAACTCGAGCGGTGTTTCACCGAAACCGGCCTGAGCAAGGTGGTCATCTACAGAGGGGACATCGACCACATCGTGGGCTACGTCCACTCTAAGGACCTGCTGCGGAATTCCTCGGCGGACGACGGCGAAACGCCCGGCACGACCCTGTCCCGTCTGCTGCATCCGACCATCATCGTCCCCGAGCCCATGGGGGCGCAGGACATCCTCGCGGAGTTCATCCGCCGCAAGCGTCACCTCGCCGTCGTGGTCGACGAATACGGCGGAACATCGGGCATCCTGACCATGGAGGACATCGTAGAGGAGCTCATCGGGGACATCGAGGACGAGCACGACAACGAGGCGTTGGTCGAGATGGAAATCGGAGAGGGCCACCACCGGTTCAGTGCGCGGCATGAGGTGGACGACATCAATGCCCGGTTCCAATTGGACCTCCCGGAGAACGAAGCCTACGAGACCCTCGGCGGACTCGTGCTCTTCCACACGGAGGAAATCCCTCCGGAAGGAACGCGTCTGCAGTTTGACCGCACCACGGTGCAAGTCACCCGCGTGGACGGGGCCCGGATTGTGCTTGTCGAAGTCCTTCAAAACGACGGCGAATCCGCATAACGAGGTCCGACCCGCAGTCCGTATCTTCGCGAACCATTCAGCAAATCACGCCACCATGGGCATGATCGAAAGCATCCGCAACCGCCAAACGCTCCTCCTCACCCTCATCGGGTTGGGCATGTTGAGCTTCCTGATTCCCTATGACGCCGTCATCGCATTGATGGGCAACACCGCCACCAGCCAGGCTGCCGGCTCGGTCAACGGGGAAGAGATCTCCTTCCTCGAATACCGCACCAAGGTCCAGGAGCGCAATGGTCTGTTCAATTACACGGACAACCGCGCCGCCCAGAACGAAGTCTGGGCCGACATCGTCTCCGAGCGCCTCTACGGCGACGAGTTCGAAGACCTCGGACTCGCCCTGACCAAGGAGGAGTTTGACGACATCCGCTACGGCGACTTCGTGTCTCCCTGGGTCTCCCGGACCTTCTACGGAGGACAGGTCAACGAGCAGAAGAAGGACGAGTGGCGCCAGAGCTTCAGCAACATGTTCAACAACCCCGAAGGCCGCAAGAGCTACGAGGGGTATGCCGGCATCATCACGCAAAAGCGCATGCGCGAGAAGTTCGACGGCCTGGTCAAGGCCGGTCTCGCCGCCAACACCCTCGAAGGCAAGCGCGAATTCCTCCGCGCCGAGGAGAAGGTGGATTTCCGCTACGTCCTCAAGCAGTACACGTCCACCCCGGACACCGAGGTCGAGGTCACCGACCGGGACATCCGCAACTACTACGCTGCACACAAGGACGACGCCCAATACGCCCAACGCGCCGGCCGTGACATCGAATACGTCCGCATCCAGGCCCCGGACAGCACGGTCAAGTGCCGCCACATCCTGCTCAAGACGGACGATGTGAACGACCCCGACCAGCTCGCCGCCCTCGAAGCCCGCGCCGACTCCATCAAGCTTCGCCTCGAAGCCGGTGATGCCTTCGCCGACCTCGTCAACAAGCACAGCGAGGACCCCGGTTCCAAAGCCACCGGCGGCGAATACGAATTCCAGCGTGGCCGCATGGTCAAGCCCTTCGAGGATTTCTGTTTCGACAACCCCGTCGGATCCATCGGCACGGCCCAGACCACCTACGGACTCCACCTCATCGAGGTCCTCGACCAGCAATGGCCGACCCCCGAGCAGATGAGCGGTGGGGAGCAGACGGCCAAGAACTTGGCCATCAACAACAGCACCACGGAGGAATTGCGCGCTGCGGCCGACGAAGAGGGCTATGCCATCGTGGAAGCCCGCGACATCCAATCCAGCGCCCAGGCCATCACCGGACTCACCAACGCCGGCGCCATCGTGGCGTGGGCCTACGGAGCCGAGCCCGGAGAAGTCTCCCAGCACTTCGAAGTGGATGGCAACTACGTCGTCGCCACCCTCATCCGCGTGAAGGAAGCCGGTGTGCCGCCGCTCGAAAATGTGGAGGACGAAATGCGGGCTGGGGCCATCAAGGACAAAAAGGCCGAGATGTACATGGAGCTCATGACAGGCAGCTCGCTGGAGGACATCGCCGACAAGGCGGGTGCCCCAGTCCAGACTGCTGCGGGAGTCAGCCTCAAGACCCCGAGCATCAGCGGCGCTGGAGGTGGAACCGAACCCGACGTGGTCGGTGCGGCATTCTCCCTGCCCCTCAACGAAGTCAGCGGCCCGATCCAAGGGGCCAATGGTGTCTGGGTGATCTCTCCGACCGTCCGCAACCCGGTCGAGGCGTCCGGAACCTTTGCTTCAGAGGTGAGCACGCTGAACGACCGGACCTACTTCCGGAACCTGCCACAGACCAGCGGTGCTCCGGTTCGTCTGTCCTCGGCCATCCAGGAGAAGGCCGACGTCGAAGACCTGCGCCAGGGAAGCTGATTCGGGACCCCTCCCGGACGGGACGCCTGTCTGCCTGTGACGGTCACTCGGACCGCTCCAGGAGGCAGGCGTCTCCGTAACTGAGGAAACGGTATCCGGCCTCGACGGCGTGGGCGTAGGCTTCGCGCCATGTCGGTCCCACCATGGCCTCCACAATGCAGAGCAGGGTGCTGTTGGGCATGTGGAAGTTGGTCAGGATGCGGCGGGCGGATCGCACGGCATAGCCGGGCACGACCATCAGGTGGGTCACAAATTCCAAGGTGTCGTCCTCCCCGACCCGATCGGCCAACCAACCGGCCGCCTCGCAGAATGTCGCGAACTGGGGCTCCACCTCCCGGTGGATCCATTGGGCGACATCCACCTCTGGGCCGGCGCCACCCGCCTTCCAGCGGCTGGCCAACCAGAAGGCACTCTCCAGCGTCCTCAGCGACGTGGTGCCCACGACGGTCAGGTCCTCGATGCCGGCAAGGCGGCGCAGGGAAGCGCCATCCACGAGGCACCGCTCTCCGTGCATCACGTGGCCGTCCACCGCTCCGGACAGCGGCTTGAAGGTCCCAACCCCCACGTGCAGGGTCACCTTGCCGAACGCGATGCCCTTGGCGGTCATGTGGCGAATGAGTCCCTCGGTCACGTGCAGTCCCGCCGTCGGAGCTGCCACACTGCCCGGCAGCCGGGCAAACACCGTTTGATACCGGTCCTCATCGGCCGCATCCGCCTCCCGCCGCATGTAGGGCGGCAGCGGAATGCGGCCAAGGCGATCGAGGATGTCCCCGAAGCGGTCTTCTCCCGTCCAGGTGAACCTCAGGGCCTGCCCGTCCCGGCCGTCTTTGCGCTCGACGCGGAGGTCGACCCCGCTGTCCGGAACCTCGAGGTGTCCCGACTTCCACTTCTTGGCGCCTCCGACCATCGCATTCCAGACCACGGGGGAGCGGGCGACCAGCGCTTTTTCCACAGGCAGGTCCGTCGGCTCGAGCAAGAGGAGCTCCAGCACCCCCCCGGTCGGCTTGCGGGCCATCATCCGGGCATGCAGCACCTTGGTTTCGTTGACCCACACGCCGCTTCCCGCGGGAAGCAAGGAAACGAGGTCGCCGATGTGCCGGTCCACGACCTGTCCTTGCGCATCCATGTGGAGCAGGCGGGCATCCTCCCTGCGCGCCGGCGGGTGCTTCGCGATGCGGTCCTCCGGCAGTTCATAATCAAAGGATGGGCGCGGCTCCTGCATGGGGCCGGCAAGCTACATCTCGCTCATCTTTGCTTCATGCCCCGCGATGTGCATTTCATCATCGGCGCCTCAGGTCAACTGGGCACCGAATTCGCACTGGCCCTCCACCGTTCGGGTGAACAGGTCGTGCTCGCCGACATCCAACACCCCACCCTCGACGCCCTCCGCGACCTCCCCTACGTCTGCCTCGACGTGCGGGACAAAGACGTCGTGGCGGCCGAACTCAAACGACACGGTGCGACCCATGTCCACCACCTGGCCGCCGCGCTCAGCGCCCGCGGAGAGAAGGAGCCGCAATGGGCCTGGGACCTCAACATGCGCGGCCTCCTGAACGTGCTGGAGGTGGCGGCGGTACGGAAGGAGATTGCCCAGGTCTTCTGGCCCAGCTCCATCGCCGTCTTCGGTCCGGACAATGGCCCCGTGGCCGACCAGAACGGCCACAGGTTGCCGGAGACCGTGTACGGCATCAGCAAGCAGGCCGGCGAGCAGTGGTGCGCCTGGTTCAAGACCCACCACGGCGTGGACACCCGCTCGGTCCGGTACCCCGGCCTCATCGGGGAGTTGTGTCCGCCGGGGGGCGGCACCACCGACTATGCCGTGGAGGTGTTCGACCACCTGCGCGGTGACGCGCCCTACCGGTGCTTTCTCCGGGAGGATGCCGTCCTGCCCATGATGCACATGGACGACGCAATCCGCGCCATGCTGCAGATCACCTCCGTGGGGGCCGACCGCATCCGCAACAAGGAGGCCTACAACATCCAGGCGATGTCCTTCGATCCGGCCACCTTGTTTGCCGAGATCCGTCAGCACATCCCCTCCTTCCGTGCCGAATTCGCGCCGGACTTCCGGCAGGCCATCGCCGACGGCTGGCCCGACCGGCTCGACGACACAGCAGCCCGGGAGGATTGGGGTTGGGCGCCTTCGGTCCACCTGCCTGAACTCGTGTCGCGCATGGTCGCCGCCAAGGCGCCCGCACTCGCTGCCGAAACTGGCCTCTGAAGGGGGGCGGTGGTCCTGATGTGCAGGACGCAATGAAACCTTGCCGGACGCAGCTGCGTAATGGGGGCCACAATGCACGCTCCCATGAACAGCACGCGCATCCTCCTCGGCCTCCTCTTCCTGACGGGAAGCACGTTGGCCATCGGCGCCCCCGGCGACTCCGGCGGTGACCCCACCCATCCCGAGGGCAAGACCCATGTGGTGGTCCTCGGCAAGGATTCCGGCGTAGACGCCTTTCCCGCGGATGCCATCTACGAAGAGGGCGACCTCGTCGACGGCGAACGCAATGGCCTGTGGACCCGGTTTCATGCCTCCGGTGAGAAGCGGTCCGAAATCCACTACGCGTCCAATCAGCCCTTCGGCGACTACCGCCTCTATGATGAAGCGGGTCAGCTCTATGAGGAAGGCCGCTGGGAACACAGCATGAACGTCGGCGCCTTGCGCCGCTATTGGCCCAACGGCTCCATCCAACAGATCCTCGCCTTTGATGGCAACGGGGTCGGACAGGGCCAGCAGCGCTACTTCCACGACAACGGACAACTCGAGATGCTGGTCGAGCTCGTCGATGGCCAGGAATCCGGCGACCTCATCCGGCTCGACCGGGAGGGCCGGGTGGTCAGCCGCACGACCTACAGCACCGGACACATCGTCCAGCGATCCCACTGATTCACGACATCCTGCTTGATGCCGAAAGGGCCGACAAGACCGGCCCCACTTGACCAAGAAGACCGGTCCGCCATGTGTGCGGGCCGGTCTTTGCTTTCCGATATTTGCACCCAGAAGGCGCACAGCCTTTCGAAATCGCCCCGACATGGACGCCCAGACCCCCTCCGATCCTGCCATCCGTCCCTTTGCACAGGACCTGCACATCGGCAACTCCCTCAGCCGGAAGAAGGAACGCTTCACCCCGCTCAACACGCCGTATGTCGGCATGTACGTCTGTGGCCCCACGGTCTACTCCAACGTGCACCTCGGCAACGTCCGGACCTTCCTGACGTTCGATGTCATTTTCCGCTACCTCCTCCACCTCGGATACAAGGTCCGCTACGTGCGGAACATCACGGACGTCGGTCACCTGACGGGAGACTCCGATGACGGGGAGGACAAAATCGGCAAGAAGGCCCGCCTCGAGAACCTCGAGCCGATGGAGGTGGTGCAGCGGTACACCAACGACTTCCACGACGTCATGCGGGTGTTCAACATCCTCCCGCCTTCGATTGAGCCAACGGCCACGGGCCACATCGTGGAGCAGATCGAGATGATCTCCGCCATCATCGACAACGGGTTCGCCTACGAATCCAATGGCAGCGTCTACTTCAACGTCCGGAAATTCGCCGAGTCCCACGACTACGGGGCCCTCAGCGGTCGGAAAATCGACGAGCTGCAGAACCAGACCCGCACGCTCGACGGCCAGGACGAGAAGCAGGACCCCCTCGACTTCGCCCTGTGGAAGAAGGCGGACGACAGCCACCTGATGCGCTGGCCTTCCCCCTGGAGCGTGGGTTTCCCGGGGTGGCACCTCGAGTGCTCCGTGATGAGCACCAAATACCTCGGCCAATCGTTTGACATCCACGGTGGCGGAATGGATCTCAAGTTCCCCCACCACGAGTGCGAGATTGCCCAGAACGTCGGGGCCCACGGCGGCGAAAGCCGGGTCCAATACTGGATCCACGGCAACATGCTGACGGTCAACGGACGCAAGATGTCCAAGTCCGAGGGCAACGGATTCACCCCTGACGAACTCATCACCGGCAACCACAAACTCCTCGAGAAGGGGTACTCGCCCATGACCGTGCGCTTCTTCATGCTGCAAGGCCACTACGCGGGCACCTTGGACTTCTCCAACCCGGCCCTCCAGGCCGCCGAGAAGGGGCTCGACCGGCTCATGAGCGCCTGGAAGCTGACCGAGGAGTTGCAGCCTGTGGCGGCTGCGGAGGGGGTGGAAGCCGCCCCCGACCTCGATGCGCTCCGGGCCCGCGCCTACGCGGCCATGAACGACGACTTCAACACGCCCATCCTCATCGCCGTCCTCTACGACGCGGTGAAGGTGATCAACTCGGTGGCCGCCGGCCGGATGGCGCTGGATGCCGCGGGCATTGATGCCCTCCGGAGCCTGTTCACGGACTTCGCGCAGGACATCCTCGGCCTCGAGCACGAGGGCGACGATTCCGGTGGGGACGACGACCGCACCGATGGCCTGATGGGCGTTCTCTGCGCCCTGCGTGCGGAGGCCAAGACCAACAAGGACTGGGCCACCGCAGACCTCATCCGGGACCGTCTGGCGGAGCTCGGCGTGACGATCAAGGATGGGAAGGATGGAACGAGCTGGAGCTTTGATTGAGTGGCGTTCCCTCCGGCTCCTGATGTGGAGCATCGGCCTCCTCGTCCTTGCAGGTTGCAGTGAGAAGGAGCCTCCGCGGCGGGTCCCCCCCAGGGCGCAGCCCGCTGAGCAACCCCTCGTTCAGACCCCGGACTTCTCGGGAGACAGCGCCTATGCCTACGTGGCGAAGCAGGTCGCCTTCGGCCCCCGCGTTCCCAACACGGAAGGGCACCGGGCCTGTGCGGATTGGCTCGCAGCCACCCTGGAGGGCCATGGCGCCGACGTCACCGTACAGACCGGTCAGGTGACCGCATTCGACGGGACCGTCCTCGACATCCGGAACATCTTCGGGGCCTTCCGGCCGGAAGTGCGGCGGCGCGTCCTGTTGTACGCCCACTGGGACACCCGCCCGTTTGCCGACAAGGACACCGTGCGCACCGATCAGCCCATCGATGGGGCCAATGACGGCGGATCGGGCGTGGGCGTGCTGCTCGAGTTGGCGCGGCTGCTCGGCGACAGCCTCCCCGATGTCGGGGTGGACATTGCCTTCTTCGATGCCGAGGATTACGGCGAGCCCGAGTGGCTGCCCAACCGCGATGCGGACTACACCGATTGGTGCCTCGGCTCCCAGTACTGGGCGCGCAAGCCGCACACGCTTGGATACCGCGCCAAATATGGCATCCTGCTCGACATGGTCGGCGCCCGCGGTGCCGTTTTTCACCGCGAGGGTACCTCGATGGCCTTGGCCCCGGGCATCGTCGACAAAGTCTGGAGCACCGCACGGAAAATGGGCCATGGCGACCTCTTCCAGAACCGCGTGACCCCGCAGACCATTGACGACAACCTCTTCGTGAGCCAATTGGCCGGCATTCCCTCGGCCAACATCGTGCACTACCACCTGGACACGCGGATGATGGGCTATTTCCCCCAGCACCACACCCACGGTGACAACCTCGACGCCATTGATCCTGACGTCCTCGAGGTGGTGGGTCAGGTGCTCACGCAGGTCGTCTACGCCGAGTAAACCGGAAGCGACACGGTCAACGCCCGGGCTCCCGCGGCATCGCAATCGAGGTCGAGCCGCCCCCCAAGGCGGTCACACCGCATGCGGATCATCGACCAATGCTCGGCCTTGGCATCCCCGGCAAACAGGCTCATGGCCTGCCGCCACCATCCCTTTTCGGTGAAGCCGCCCAATTCAATGGTGAGGCCATCCCCCGCGCTCGTCAAGGCCATCCGGCAGGGCCCTTGCCCCACGCCCTCGAGCAGGACCTGCAGGAAATCCATCAGGTGGCGCTGGTCTCCCCGGAAGGGGACCTCTTCCCGAACCGTCCAATCGAGCGAGCCGGTGGCCGACCGCGCTTCGCACAAGGCCACACACAGCGCCTCCAACGGGATGGGCTCGTGCTCCATCTCTTGCGAACACAGCGCGGTCAACCGGCCGAAATCCGCCAGCTCCCGCTGCATGTCCGCCGGCAAGGCGAGGCCTCCGGCCAGTTGGGCAATCCGGTGTCCGCTCTGCGCGAGCGCGTCAATCTGGTGCTGCTTGCCCGGAATCCACTGCTGCTGAAGACGGCGCAGGCGGCTGTGGGCCTTGCCCTCCCGCCAACGCACGCGGAACAGCCAGACGGCGAGCAGCAGGCAGACCGCCATCGCTCCTGTGGCCGCCCATTGCCACCTCTGCGCCCTTTGGGCTTCCAAGGCCGTCCGCGCGTCGCCGATGGCCGCCAGCCACGGCTCACTTTCGAAGAGTCCGGTGCGGGCGCGCTCGGCGCGGAGCATGGCCCTCGACAGGCTGTCGGCCTCAGCCAGCGCGTGGTACGCAGGGCCATGCGCCCCGGTCTCAGCCAGCAGACCGGACCGAATGCGCAGCGCCTCCACGAGCAGGGGTTCCCGTCGTTCGGCGTCCTCGATGACGCGGGCCGCGAGTTCGGCATGCAGTGAGGCGGCCAGGGCCTGTGTCGGCTGTTTCCGCCACCGACGGGCCTGCAGAAGTGCCCACCGGGCGTCCCACTCTGCCGAGACGTCCGGGTTCCCCTCGCGCACGGCCTCCGACCAAGGCCAGCTCCCCAGCGCGTCAAATGCAGCCAGGGCCCTGCCCTCCAACAGGATGCGGCCCCATTCCACCCCGTGGATGACCCGTTCCTCGAGGGGAATGGCCTGCCATGCGGGGTTGGCCGGTATCGACGCCCAGTAGTCCGGCACGTCACCGGGATGTTCCATGGCGCGGCACACCGCCGCCCAACCGAGGGCTTCTGCCGCCTCCATCCTGCGGTCGAGCTCGAGCAGGGTGGACGCCCTGGACAGGTGGTCCGACTCCGCCTCTGCATAAGACCCTTCCTCGAAGGCCATCTCCGCCAGCTGGGTCATGGCCTCCACGGCCAAACCCAGACGGTGGCCCGAGGTTTCCTCGGCCTCGACCATGCGGGCCAGGATCAGCAACAGGTCTCGGGCCTCCTTCCGTTTGCCCTGCTCCAGCTTGGCCTTGGCGAGGGCGAGACGCCACCCTACCCGGTCATCGGACAGGTCCGGACACTGCAGGGAGTGCCGGATGGCCTCGGACAGGGCCAAATCGGCGTGCAGGGGGTTCTTCCAATCCACATGGACTTCAGCCCGCCGGCCCGCCAGCAAGGCAGCGGAACAGGGGTCTCCCTCCTTTTCGTACTCGTGTTGGGCGGACTTCAGAAGGTCGAGCGACGCCGCGTCCTGACCGAGGGCGCGCAGCGAATCCGATGTGGCCAACCACGCCTCGACATGGCCAGCCGCAGTCGCTGTGGCCACGGAGGACCCCAAGAGTAGCAAGCAAAGCGCCAAGCGAAGCATGGGCCACAAGCTACTCCGGCGCCACGCGCGCTGGGCGGCGAGGCTGGGAAGGAATGCGCGCTGTCCGGTGGAAAACCGCAGCGGGGGGACACAGGTCCGCCCCGGACTCAGAAGGAGGGCGTGAACTGCTCGAGGAAGCGGACGTCGTTCTCGAAGAAGGCGCGCAGGTCACCAATCTGCCATTTCAGCATGGCGATGCGCTCGATGCCCATCCCGAAAGCGAAGCCGGAGTATTCCTTGGGGTCGATGCCGGAGGCTTCCAGGACCGCGGGGTCCACCATGCCACAGCCCATGATTTCCAGCCACCCGGTGCCCTTGGTGATGCGCTTGTCCACCTCCGTTTCGAGGCCCCAGTACACGTCCATCTCGGCGCTGGGCTCCGTGAAGGGGAAATAGCTCGGGCGCAGGCGGATGCGGGTACCGGCGCCGAAGAACTGTTCGGCGAACATCAACAGCGTCTGCTTCAGGTCGGCGAAGCTGACATCCTTGTCGATGTACAGCCCTTCGATCTGGTGGAAAATGCAGTGCGCCCGGGCGCTGATCGCCTCGTTCCGGAACACGCGCCCCGGCATCACGATGCGGAGCGGCGGCTGGCGCTTTTCCATCTCGCGGACCTGCACGGAGCTGGTGTGCGTGCGGAGCAGCAGGTCGGGATTGCGCTGGATGAAGAACGTGTCCTGCATGTCCCTCGCGGGGTGCTCTTCCGGGAAATTGAGGCCGGAGAAGACGTGCCAGTCGTCCTCGATCTCCGGGCCGTCCGCCACGGCAAAGCCCATGCGGTCGAAGATGCTGAGGATCTCCCGCCGTACCACCTGGATGGGGTGGTGGGACCCGAGCGGCACCTCACCGCTGGGGCGGGTGTGGTCCATGCCGCTCGACGAGGCGTCCTCTTGCGCTGTCAATGCGGACTTTGCCGCATCGAAATGGGCCTGCAAGGCCTGCTTGAACGCATTGAGCGCCTGGCCCATCTCCCGCTTTTGGGGGCCGGGTACGGCGCGGAAACGCTCGTTGAGGTCCTTCAGCAATCCCTGCCGACCGAAGTGGGCAATGCGGAACGCCTCCAACGCGTCGGCGTCATCCAGGGTCTGCGCCTTGGCCTCCGCGATAAGGCGATCGAGCTCGGCTTGGTCGAGGGTGGACATGGGGTCAGTCGAGGAGGGTCATGGTCATGTTCACGTCCTCGGTGGGACGGTTGGACCGGTCGGTCGGAACGGCGCACAGGGCGTCGAGGACATCGAGGCCCTCCACCACCTGGCCGAACACCGTGTACTGCATGTCGAGGTGCGGCGTGCCGCCGAGCTCGCCATAGGCGGCAATCTGGTCCGGCGTGTACGAGAAGGGCTGGGCCATGCTGCCTCGCTTGCTCTGGACAATGCTCTGCAACGTCTGGGGCGTGACATCGCGGCCCTGCACGATGTAGAATTGGCTGCCGCTGCTGCGGCGTTGCGGATTGACCTGGTCCCCTTGACGGGCGGCAGCGAGGGCCCCCTTGACGTGAACGAAGGCCGGGTCGATTTCGGCTTCGATGGTGTACCCGGGACCGCCGGTTCCCAAACGGGCGCCCGGTGCGGCATCCTTGGACTGGGGGTCACCGCCCTGGGCCATGAAGCCGCCGATGACGCGGTGGAAGAGCGTGCCGTCGTAGAATCCCTCACCCGCGAGCTTCAGGAAGTTGTCCCGGTGCTTCGGGGTTTCGTTGTACAGCTCGACCACGATGGTGCCCATGGAGGTTTCAATGCTGACGCGGGGACGGGAATCGCCGTCCTGAGCGCTGCTCGTGAAGGAAGAGGCGAAGACAAGAAGAACCGCAAGGGCGGAACAACGGAGGGCGGAAACAACCATCGGGTGGATTTTGCGTTATTTGTACGCCTGCAAGGCAGGGTGTTCTGCCCTGTGAGACGAGACTTCGAAATTATGAAATCGACGACCCCCTTCCGCGCCCTCGGCGGCCTCGCGCTGATTCTTCTGGGTTCCTTGGCCTTCACGGGCTGCAACGAAATCGAAGACACGGTCGCGGTCGTCTACGTCCAGAACAGCCTCGGAGCGCCCGTTCAAGGCGCCGAAGTCCGCCTGTTCGCAGTCGGTTCCGTCGACCAGACCTTCATCGGTGAGCTGCGGTTCGACACGACGCAGGTGACCAATGCCGCCGGCAGTGTCAGCTTCAACTTCAGCGAATACTACAAGCAGGGACAGGCCGGTTTCGCGGTCCTGGACATCGAGGCCACCAAGGGTTCCCTCAACGGAATCGGCATCATCAAGATCGAGGAGGAGATGACCAACGAACAGACGGTCATCATGGAGTGAGCCCCCGGGCGCTCCAATCGGAAAGGAATTCCCTATTTTCGCGCTCCGCTTCGGCGGACTCGGGATGTAGCTCAGTTGGTAGAGTACGCGTCTGGGGGACGTGTGGTCGCTGGTTCGAGTCCAGTCATCCCGACCTTTGAAAGGAGAGCATTCGGCTCTCCTTTCTTTTTTTGCCTGACCCATGGACGTCCTCTTCGAACAACAATGGCGCACCCTGCTGGACACGCTCGAACGCCGGTTCGGTGGCGGCATGGACCTTCAGGACATCCTGTACCTCGTGGGCGTGCAGGAACTCGGGCAGGGCTTCAGGCCCTTCAAGAAGCAGGAGAAGATGGACCTGATGCACGTGGCGATCTGCACGGTGCTGGTGCCGCAGGGCTACTACACCTTCAAGGGCCGGGACGAGGACGGATGGCCCCATTTCGAGGAAACGATGTCCCTGCCGGCCCTGGAGCCGAAGGAGCAGGACCGGCTCATCCGGCGCGCCCTCGTCGATTACTTCGGGGAGGACCCCTCGGAGGTCATCGACCCGCGAAGCGCCTGAGGGCGGCTTCGTCCTGAATGATGACGCTCTTGCCCTCGAGCACGACCCAGCCGTCGCTCTTGAAATCGCTGAGGGCCCGAATCAGGCTCTCCTTGGCCGTGCCGACCATGCCGGCCAGGTCCTCCCGGCTCAACTGGGGCTTCTTGTCGGCTTCCTTGAACCGCGCCTGCAGGTCGAGCAAGGCCTGGGCCGTGCGCTCCCGGACCGAGGCGTAGGCCAAGGCGAGCAACCGCTCCTGGTTCTGGGTCACCTCACCCGCGAGCAACCGGATGAAGCGCATCGCCACGTCGCGGTTCCGGTGCATGAGGTCCAGGAAATTCTTGCGGGGAATGAGGTGGACTTCGGCGTCTTCCAGCACCTCGGCAGCACTGCCATATTCGAGGCCCTTCAGGACGTCCATGTGCCCGAAGAAATCGCCGGCCTTGCAGAGCTCGATGATGAGCTCCTTGCCGTAGCTGTCCGTTCGGAGCACCTTGACGACGCCCGAAGCGACGTAGTAGACGTGGTTGGTGGAGTCGCCTTCTCCGTAGAGGATCTGGCCGGCCCCGTAGCGGCGGGGGCGGTCGCCCACGTCGATGCCGGGAATGCCGCTCTGCTCCTTGGCGTCGGCGATGAACTCGTTGAGGCGTTGGGGTGCCCGCCCATACTCGCGCTGGAGGATGGAGCTCTTGCGGAGGCGGACCTCGATCGTGGCGAGGAGGTCGGCTTCGCTGAACGGCTTGACGAGGTAATCGTCCGCTCCGCTCGTCATGCCCCTGCGCATTTCATCCGCCCCATCCCGTGAGGTCAGGAAGATGAAGGGAATCATCGCCGTCTGGGGGTCGTTGGACAGGTAATGCAACACGCCGTAGCCGTCGAGTTCCGGCATTTCCACGTCGCAGATGATCATGTCCGGCCGCTCCCGCTGGGCGCGCTCGACGCCCATCTTGCCATGCTCGGCCTCGATGACCTCGTAGCCTGCAAGCTGAAGGATGTCCGCCGTCGTGGTCCGGAGGAACTGGTTGTCCTCCACGATGAGAATTTTCTTGGCCATGTCTGCAGTGCAACCGGATTTGGGCGCCCGGTCCCCGCAAGGTAATGCGCCTTCCACGGTTGCGCTCCACCGGTTTTCCACCGCGCGCGGGGCCTCGCTGTGGTGGGTTAAATTCGCGCCCGACCACCACGCCCCTTCATCATGAAGATTTCCCTCGATTGGCTCTCCTCCTGGCTTCCGCTTGACGCAGCCCCCCAGAAGACGCCCGCGGACCTCTGCGACATCCTGACCGCCAGTGGCCTCGAGGTCGAGGGGCTGGAGGAAATGCCCGCCGTTCCCGGTGGGCTCAAGGGCATGACAGTGGGCGAAGTCCTCACCTGCGGCCAGCACCCCAATGCCGACCGGCTCAGCGTCACGACGGTGGACGTCGGCGGAGACGATCCGCTCCACATCGTGTGCGGTGCCCCCAACGTCGCGGCCGGCCAGAAGGTCATCGTCGCCACGGTCGGCTCCACCTGCCATCCGATGGAAGGCGACCCGTTCAAGATCAAGAAGGGCAAGATCCGCGGCGAAGTGTCCGAGGGCATGATCTGTGCCGAGGATGAACTCGGCATCGGACAAAGCCACGACGGCATCCTCGTGCTGCCGGCCGAAACGCCGGTCGGGGTGGGGGCCGCCGAAGCCCTCGGGCTCGAGTCGGACCACTGCATCGAAATCGGATTGACGCCCAACCGAACCGACGCCATGGGCCACCGCGGTGTCGCCCTCGACCTCCGCACGGCGTGGCGCTGGAACGGCGGCGAACAGACGGCGGCCGAGCTGCCCGCCTTGAAGCCGATGCCCGCGGCGGAATTGACCCGCGGTGACGGCCCCATTGCCCTCCAGGTGGAGGATGCGGCAGGTGCGCCCTGCTATCTCGGTGTGACCCTGTCGGACGTGAAGGTTGGACCGTCCCCGGAGTGGATGCAGCGCCGGCTGCGGACCATCGGAATCGAGCCCAAGAACAACGTGGTGGACATCACGAACTACGTGCTCCACGACCTCGGGCAGCCGCTCCACGCATTCGATGCCGACCGCATCGGAGGCGACACCGTCCGGGTGCGGAAGGCGACGGAAGGAGAAGCCTTCACCGCCCTCGACGGACGGGAACTCACCCTGACTTCGGCCGACCTCGTCATCGCCGACCAAGACCGCCCGATGTGCCTCGCCGGCGTTTACGGCGGACAGGACTCCGGTGTGGGCGAAGGCACCCGCCGGGTGTTCCTCGAGAGTGCCTGGTTCGAGCCCGTGACCATCCGCAAGAGCGCCAAGCGGCACACCCTGAGCACGGACGCTTCGTTCCGGTTTGAGCGGGGCGTTGACCCGAAGACCCCCTGGCCCGCCCTGCAACTCGCCGTGGACCTGCTCCGCAAATTTGCAGGCGCCCAGGTCGAGGGCGGCGTGCAGGCCTTCGAAGGCAAGGGCCTGCCCGGCCCGGCCTCCATCCGGCTCGACTGGTCCACCCTGGACACCCTCATTGGCGTGGCCCTCGACCGCGACCGCGTAAAGGGCATCCTGACCGACCTCGACTTCACCTTCGATGGGGAGGACGAGCAGGGAATGGACCTCGGCGCTCCCGCCTACCGCCGGGATGTGACCCGGCCGGCGGACGTGATCGAGGAAGTGCTCCGCATCCACGGATACGACCACATTCCACTGCCCGGCCGCATGAAGGTGAGCCTCTCGGACCGGCCCAACCCCGACCCCGAAACGCTGCGCAAGGAACTGGCCGGCATCCTTGTCGCCCGTGGATTCCACGAGACGATGCACAACTCCCTCGTCCCGTCGACCCATTTGACCGTGGCCGAGGACCCCACCCTGACGCCCGACCGGGCCGTCACCCTGCTGAACCCGCTCAGCTCCGAACTCGACACCATGCGCCAGTCCCTGCTCATGCAGGGCCTCGAAACGCTCGCCCGCAACCGGAACCACCAGCGCCCGGACCTCGCCCTGTTTGAATTCGGCAAGACCTACCGCCAAGGCGTGGAAGGCGGACACGAGGAAGAGGAACGACTGGCCCTGTTGGTCACCGGCAAGACCCGTCCCGAGAGCTGGAACGGCGCCGGACAGGATGGACTCTCCGTCCTCAAGGGAGCGGTGGACGCCCTCCTCACCCGCTGTGGCTTGGACGGTGCCAAGCGGTCCGCGCTCGCCGGCGAGGGGCTGTTCCGCGAAGGGCTCGCCCTCTCCGCCAAGGGCGGATTCGCCGCGCGGGTTGGCCAGGTGCACCCCGCCGTCGCCCGCGCCTTCGACGTCGAGGAGCCCGTGTTCTTCGCGGACCTCCCGATGTACGGCCTCCTCCGCGGTGTGGCCCGCACGCGCATCACGGCCGCCGACCTGCCGCGCTTCCCGTGGGTGCGGCGCGACCTGAGCCTTGTCGTCCCCAACGGCGTGACCTACGCCCAGATGGAGGCGGTGGTGCGCCAGACGGGAGGCAAGCTCCTGAAGGAGGTCAACCTCTTCGATGTCTACACCGACGAGGCGACCGGCACCACCTCGTACGCCTTGTCCCTGACCCTCCAGGATGCGGACAAGACCCTCAACGAGAAGGCGATCGACAAAACCGTCCACCGCGTCCGCGAGCAACTCGCTCAACAGCTCGGTGTCACCCTGCGCTGATTGGCCCGGAGAACTCCACCCCACTTCGAGGTTCCGCGGTCCATCTGGCATTGGACCTATGTCCTGATGCGTCCCCTCGGCCGATGGGCCGTCCGCTTCTGGCACCGCGTGGAGGTCGATGGCGTGGAGCACCTCGCTGATTCACGCGGGGCGGAACGCCCGGCCCGGCTGCTCTTCTCCGCGCACCAGAACGGCCTCGCCGACCCCATTCTCGCGTGCGTTTCCCTGCCGCATCAGCTGCATTACTTCACCCGGGCGGATGTCTTCGCCCGCCCCGTGGCCCGGTTCTTCGTCCTGCGCCTCAACATGATGCCGATGTTCCGCCCCATCGACCGGGTGGCCGACATGGCCGACCGCAACCGGGAGACGTTCGAGGCGGCGCACCACCGGCTCGACCAGGGGGCCACGTGCGGCATCTTTCCGGAAGCCGGTCACCTCGACGAGCGGCGGACCCGGCGGTTCAAACACGGCTCTGCGCGCTTCCTCCTCAATGCGATGCAGCGGCCGGCAGTTCAGGAACGGGGCCTGGAGGTGATGCCGATGGCCCTGGATTTCGAGCGCTACGAGGGCTACCGCAGCAAGGCCCGCATCCGACTGGGTCCGCCGGTGGACCTCTCCGGGCTGCCCGAGGGGGCCGAAGATGCGGGACACCACCGCGTCTGGTTGAGCGACACCCTGCGGGCCGCCTATCTCGGCGTATCGGTGGAGCTGGAGGAGGGGGAGGTCTACGACGCCCACCTTGCCGTGTGCCGGTTCGAGGAAGGCCGGACCGGCGGGCGCCCCGACCCCGAATGGCTGAAGGACAAGGGGCAGTCGCTGATGGCCGCCGGTCCCGAAGCGTTGTCCGAATTCGAGGCGTTGCTCGAGGCCGGCATGGACCACCCGCGGCGGGGGGATGGATTTGCCGCCCTGGGCCGGTTGCACGGACCGGGACCGACCCGCCTTTTCCGGCACCTCTGGCGCCTGCCCGCCTGGATCGTCTTCCGCTTGACGACGGGATGGTGGCCCCGCATCATCGAGCCGATGATGGCCCGGCGCATTTCCAAGGTGGGGTTTCGCTCGACCGGCTCGATTCCGATGTCCCTCGTGGCCGTGGGGGGAACGTGGTTCATCCTGTGCCTGCTCGTGTCCCTCTGGTTGAGAGGATTCGTGTTCGGGCTCGCCCTGTTTGTCCTGTTGCGGCTCTGCCAATCCGTGGCCATGCCCTTTGAGGATGCGTGGCTCGACCGCGCCGAGGAGAAGCGGTGGGCCCGGTTTGCGAATCACCCCTGGTTGGTGCGGTGGACTCAGGTCGCCGGCGGCGGTTCACCTTCCTGACGGCATGAACGGCCCGGGGACATTCTTCACAGACTCTTAACCGGCGCCGCATGGCAATCCATCCTAAATTCAGGCGCACTTCCACTGCCTGCATTTCATGAAACAGCAGAAGATCCTCGTCGTGGACGACGAGCCGGACATCCTGGAGTTGGTCCAGTACAACCTGGAGAAGGAAGGGTTTGCGGTCCGCACGGCGTCCAACGGGGTCGAGGCCATTGACCTCGCGTCGCTATGGAGCCCCCACCTCATCCTGCTCGACGTGATGATGCCCGAAATGGACGGCATGGAGACCTGCATCAAGATTCGGGAAAACGCCAAGCTCGACGATGCGGTCATCGCCTTCCTGACAGCGCGCAGCGAGGACTACAGCCAGATTGCGGGCTTTGATGCCGGAGCGGATGACTACATCACGAAGCCCATCAAGCCCCGCGTCCTGCTGAGCCGCATCAAGGCCTTGTTGCGCCGCGGTGCGAAGGGGGCGGAGTCCAAACCCGTCTTCTCCGGAAAGACCCTCACCATCGACCGGGACCGCTATGTCGTGATCCGGAACGGCGAGGAAATGAACCTGCCCAAGAAGGAATTCGAGCTTCTGTCCCTGTTGGTCTCCCAGCCCGGGAAGGTGTTCACCCGCTCCGCCATCCTGTCCGAGGTCTGGGGCAATGACGTGGTGGTGGGCGACCGCACCATCGACGTCCACATCCGCAAGCTTCGCGAGAAATTGGGCGACCACTACTTCAAGACGGTGAAGGGCGTGGGCTACAAGTTCCAGGAGGAATGAAAGTCTTGACGCCACGGGGAGTCGCCATCGCCTCGGCCTTGGTCATCACCCTGCTCGGTTTGGGCCTGCTGGCCTTCGTGCTGGGCATCTATGGTGTCGAGGCCCCTCTGCAGGCCTTTGCCCTCATCGGATTGATGCTGTTTGCCCTGTCGCTGGCCATCACCTACGCCACGATTGAGCGCTTCATTTATCAGAAAGTCCGGATCATCTACAAGAACATCCACCGCTTCAAGAGCACGAAGGAACGGGCCAAGGACCTCCAGATGAACGAGGACGTGATGGAGAAGGTGCAGCAGGACGTGATGGACTGGGCGCAGGAACGCGTGCAGGAAATCTCGCAGCTCAAGGAGCAGGAGAACTTCCGCAAGGAATTCATCGGCAACCTCGCGCACGAGCTCAAGACGCCGGTGTTCAACATCCAGGGCTACATCCTCACCCTGCTCGAAGGCGCCCTCGAGGACCCCGACCACAACCGGAAATTCCTGATCAAGGCCGCCAAGAACGTCGACCGCATGGCGGGCCTCATCGACGACCTCGACGTCATCACCAAGATCGAAGGTGGATCGCTGGAGCTCGACCTCCGGAAGTTCAACCTCACTGCACTTGTGATGGACGTGATGGACCAGCTCGAACAGAAGGCCAACCGCGCCGGAATCGAGGTGGAGTTCGTCGACGAGAACCGCCGCAACGTGGAGGTCATCGGGGACACCCCCAAGATTGAGCAGGTCGTCACCAACCTCATCTCCAACAGCTTGCGTTATGGCAAGGAGGGCGGCAAGACGCAGATCCGGTTCTACGACATGGACGAGCAGATGCTGGTCGAGGTGGCGGACGACGGCATCGGCATGTCCGAGGAGCACCTGCCCCGCATTTTCGAGCGGTTCTATCGCGTGGACAAGAGCCGTTCCCGCAACGCCGGCGGCAGCGGACTCGGCCTGTCCATCGTGAAGCACATCATCGAGGGCCACGGCCAGTCCATCTCCGTCCGGTCCACGCAGGGGAAGGGGTCGACGTTTGCCTTCACGTTGCAGAAGGCCTGACCTCGGGCCTCATCAGGCCTGCATCATGCCGGTTCCCGCCCCATTGACGAAGGGGTTGGAGGCGCGCTCCTCCCCGATGGTCGTGGTGGGACCATGCCCCGGCCAGACCTCCATGTCATCGGGCAGCGCGTACAGGACAGAAGAAATGCTGCGGGCGAGCGTCGCGGCATCGCCCCCCGGCAGGTCCGTGCGGCCCACGCTGCCACGGAACAAGACGTCGCCTCCGACCACATGGCCGCCTTCTTCATCGATGAAGACGACATGACCCGGAGCGTGCCCGGGCGTCCACCGCACGGTCAGTGTCAAGCTCCCGAATTCGAGGACCTCACCGTCCTCCAGTGGGTCGGGATGAAGCGCGGGGAGCTCATCCATCGGGACCCCGTACATCTCGGCCGCACGCGGGGCCATCTCGTAGGTGATCCGGTCCGCGGGGTGCACCCTCGGAAGGAGGCCATACCGCTCCTTCATCCCGGCACAGCCGAGGACGTGATCGAGGTGGGCGTGGGTCAGCAGCAGCGCCCGGGGCGTCCAGCCGCGTTGCTCGAGCTCACGCTCGAAGGCGGCCCACTCCTGGGGCGCCGACATCCCGGGGTCGATGACGATGGCCCCATTGGCGCCATCGTGAAGGACCACGGTGTTTTCAGAAAAAGCGTTGAATGCCAGCGAGAACATGGGCCGCAAGTTCTTCCAAAGGGAACAAACGGCACCCCGGATGCGTACTTTGCTCGAGATGCCGGTCACCGGAATGCGGAAGGGCAGCCTCGGGCTGATGTTGACCTTGCTTCTTGCAAGCGGACTCCGTGCGCAGTTCCACAACGGACTGGACATGGCCTTCGGTCAACAACGGGTCCAGTACCGCACGTTTGACTGGCAATACCTCGGTGGCGACCCCTTCGAAGTCCAATTCTACCAAGGGGGCCGCACGCTCGCGGAACACGCCCTGTTCAGCCTGCTGACCGATCTGCCGTCCTGCGAAGCCGACTTCCAGATGCGGCTCGGCGACGACGTTCAGGTGCTGGTCTACAACAAGCACGCGGACTTCCGGCAGAGCAACATCGGCATCGACGGCAGTGACGCGGGCAACATCGGCGGGACGACCACCATCCACGGTCGCAAGGTCTTTGCCTGGTTCGATGGTGACCGGTCCGCGTTCCGGAGGCAGTTGCGCACCGGACTGAACCGGGTCATGCTGCGCCAATTCCTGTACGGCGAAGACTGGAAGGATGTGGTCAAGAACGCCCAGTTGTACGACCTCCCGGGGTGGATGGAGGACGGCATGGTGGGGGCCTTGTCTGGTCCGATGTTGCCCGAGGATGTTCCTCTCCTCGAGGACCTTGTGTCCCGGGACGGCCTCCTCTCCGTGCAGGTGCTGGACCGGGAGGAGGCCCGCGTGGCCGGCGAGGCCATCTGGCACTTCATCCTCGAGACGTTCGGCCGCCAGGCTGTGGTCGATGTGTTGAGCGGTTTCAAGGCAGGGCGCACCCTCGATGCCGGTTTCCGCCGGATTGGATTTGACCTGGAGGGCATCCTCGCCGCCGCACAGGCCCAGATGCTCCTGCGCACCCTGGCTCCGGATGCCGAGGAGGCGCGCCCTGCGCAAGGAGGAACCGTCCAGCTCACCGCCCAACCGGACCGGGAACGGCAGAACCACCTCGGCGACCTTCCCCACCGGGCAGCCCGGAAGTACACCCACCACCGCTTCGCCCGCTCGGCCGATGGACGGTGGACGGCGTGGGCCACGGACGAGCGCGGCCAGATCCGCATCTGGGTGTCGGATGGCCGGCGCAAGCGTTGCCTGGCCCGGTACGATCACAAACTCGACCGCATCCTCGACCCGACCGTGCCCGTCCTCGCCTGGCACCCGACCGCGCCCATCCTCGCCCACATCCACGAGGCCAAAGGGCGGGTGTTCCTCACCACCACCGACGTGGAGTCCAAGGAAAGCGCGGAACGGGAGCTGTTCCGGATCGAAAAGGTGATCCACCTCGACTGGTCGCCCGACGGACGCAGCATCGCCTTCGGCGGGGTCCGGGGAGGCCAATCCGATGTGCATGTCTTCAACACCCTCGCCGGATCGCAGGTCCCGCTTTGGGAGGATCCGTGGGATGACCTCGAGCCCGACTGGCTGCCGGACGGGTCCGGATTGGTCTTCAGCAGCAACCGGCCCGATGGGTGGGACACGTTGCCCCCCTGGCCCGTTCCTGCCAACCGGGACCTGTGGGTGTACCGGTTGGAGGAGAAACGGTTCGAGCGGCTCACAGACACGCCGGCCTTGGACGAGGTCGAGCCCAAGGCCCTCGGTGGGGGTCGGTTCGCCTACCGGGAATCCCAAGATCTGACCACGGTCTCCCTCGCCATTCAGGACAGTGCCATCCTTCGGGTCGACACGGCGATCCACTACCGGTACTTCACCCGCACTGCGCCCTGGTTGGAATTGGACAGACCCGCCCTGTCGTTCTCCGTTCAGGAAGGGGCAACGCAATGGGGCGCCCACACCCTCCGCCGCGGACGGGCAGTCTGGACGACGGCGGACCTGCCTGCAATTCCCGGTGCCCGGTCCATGGCCGAGTCCGGGGCCGACCTCCCCCCCTCACGGCGGGACGGCCTCGACTACCTGCCGGACCCCAACCCGGTCCTGCTGCCCGGCCAGGTGGATTTCCGCAACTACTCCTTCGAATCGGAACGGAGCGCACCCGGTGCGGCCCCGCAGGCCCCGGTCAATCCGGGCCCCACAGACGCGGGACGGATGGCCTCCGCAGCGCCGATGCCCGACATCCCCACGCCCCTTCCCTACCGGACCAACTACGCCGTGGACGAGCTGCTGAGCCAGGTCGACAACACCTTCGCCACCTCCTTCTACCAGCCCTTTGCCGGCCCCGCGTCCAGCTTTCCCGGGCTGAGTGGACTCATCAAGATCGGCGCCTCAGACCTCCACGAACACCGCAAATGGGTCGGTGGGGTCCGCCTGGCGGGCAGCCTGCAGAACTCCACGTTCGTCCTCAGCCATCAGGACCTCGAACGCAAGGTGGACCGGCAGTGGATCATCGAGCGCCAGGGCAATGAACGCCTCAACCCGGACCTCGACGCCCTCACCCGGACCCACACGCACGCCGTCCATTACCGCCGCACGGTTCCCTTCAGCGAAACGATGAGCCTGCGTGCCCAGCTGACCTACCGGCTGGACCGGACCGCGCTGCTGGCCACCGACCCCTTCAACGCGAGCCGGGACGACCTCTACTCCCAGGGCATCGGCGGTACAGTCAGCTGGGTCTTCGACGACAGCCGGGTCCGCGCCCTCAACATCCGCAACGGCACCCGGGCCAAGGCCTGGTTCGAGATGCTCGCCCCGCCCGATGGGGACGGCGACATGCTCCTCGTAGCCGGCTTCGACGCCCGCCGGTACATCCCGCTCTACCAGCGCGTGACCCTTTGCCTGCGCGCAGCCGGAAACTCGTCCTTCGGCGACCGGCAGCTGATCCACTATCTCGGTGGCGTGCAACAGTCCCTCATCCCCTCGATTGATGGCGCCATGCCCCTTCCGGACGGGGAATTCGCCTACCAGACGGCCGCGACGCCGATGCGGGGCTTCCTGCGGAATGCGCGCAACGGCACCAGCTTCGCCGTGGCCAATGCCGAATTGCGGTTGCCCATCTTCGCCACGCTCATGCCCAAGAAGACCCTCACGCCCCTGTTGGAACACTTCCAAGCCGTCGGCTTCTTCGACATCGGCAGCGCCTGGACCGGCTCCGACCCGTATGCCGATGAGAATGCCTTCAACAGCACGACCATCGAGCAGTACCCGGTCAGCATCACCGTGGACAACAACCGCGAGCCCATCATCTGGGACTTCGGCTTCGGCCTGCGGACCGAGCTCCTGGGCTACTTCGTCCGGGCCGACTGGGGTTGGGGCGTGGACGACGGGCTGATCCTCGACCGCGTTTTCCAGATTTCCCTGACCACCGACTTCTGACCCATGGATGCCTCTGTCCTCCTGACCCTCCTGCTCATCGGTGTCTCCGCCGGCCTGCTCAGCGGGTTCATCGGCATCGGCGGGGGCCTGCTCATCGTGCCGGCCCTGATGTACTTCACGGGCCTTTCCCAGATGGCGGCACAGGGGACGAGCCTCGCCCTGATGCTCCCGCCGATCGGCGCCCTCGCCGTCATGAACTATTGGAAGGCTGGCGAAGTCGACATCCGCGCCGCGGCGGTCATGGTGGTGGCCTTCATGATCGGCGGCCATTTCGGCAGCCGCATCGCGCTGGCGATGGATCCACTCAAGGTCCGGCTCGCCTTCGGCACCGTGATGCTCTTCGTGGCGGTGCGCATGATCATCCAGACCTCCCGCGAACTGTGGACCCCGTAACATGCTGAAGAACGCCATCCTCCAGGCGGCCGAACGGTCCGCTGACACCGTGCGCAACCACCGCCGGCACCTGCACCGGCACCCCGAGCCGTCCTACGCCGAGGTCAAGACGGGTGCCTATGTCTCGCAGGCCCTTGGCGCGCTGGGCATCGCCCATTCCACGGGGTGGTGCGCGGACCGGGGCGCCGCGGGCATCGTGGCCCACCTCCACGGTCAGGAGCCCGGCAGCCGCAGCCTGGCCCTCCGTGCGGACATGGACGCCCTGCCCATCCAGGAGGTGGACCGGCCCCATGCGAGCACCGTGCCCGGATGGATGCACGCTTGTGGCCACGACGCCCACACGGCCTGCCTCCTCGGTGCGGCCGAAGTGCTGCAGGCGACGCGGGACCATTGGCAAGGCACCATCCAGCTCGTGTTCCAACCTGGTGAGGAGACGCTCCCCGGAGGGGCCTCGCTGATGACCGCGGAGGGCGCGCTCTCGCTGGACGCCCCGACGAGCGGTCCCGACAAGACGGCGGCGGGACTGGTCGATGGCATTGTGGGCCAGCACGTCTATCCGCAGCTGGATGCGGGCATGGTCGGCTTCCGCAGCGGGCCCTACATGGCCGCAGCCGACGAAATCCGGATCCGCATCGTCGGCCGCGGCGGGCACGCCGCCCTGCCGCACCGGACGGTCGACCCTGTGGTGGCTGCGGCCCACGTGATCACCGCATTGCAGACCGTGGTCAGCCGGCACTGTGACCCCACACAGCCCGCCGTCCTCACCTTCGGCCGGGTGGCCGGCGGTCATGCGCGCAACATCATTCCGGACGAAGTCGTCCTCGACGGCACCCTCCGGACCTACGACGAACCCACCGCAGACCTCCTGCGCAGCGCCATCCACCGCGTAGCCGAATCCACAGCAGCGGCCTTCGGCGCCCGCGCCGAGGTCGACCTCGCCATTGGCTATCCGCCTGTGGTGAACCACCCCGCCCTGACCGACCAATGCCGCCGCCAGGCAGAAGAACTCCTCGGGGCAGACCGCGTGGTGGACCTGCCCCTCCGCATGACGGGAGAGGATTTCAGCTTCTACCAGAAACAGGTGCCCGGGTGCTTTTATCGGCTGGGAACCGGCGGAGAAGGACGGGGGTGTCGCGCCGGACTGCACACCGCAGAATTCGACATCGACGAAGCGGCGCTCCAAACGGGCACCGCCATGATGGCGTGGTTGGCCTCGACCGGCCAGCCGGATTGATTCGGGTCAGTTGGCGACCTCGCTCATGAACTTGATGCGGACCAGCCGGATCTCCTCCTCGCTGTAAGCGTCCTCCATCTCTTCCATGACCTCCGCCACGGAGCCCTGCTCGCTTTCCATGAAGCAGTCCCAGAGCTCTTCGATGCTGTCCTCGTCGAGGTACTCCTCGAGCACGTAGTCCAGCCCGACCTTGGTTCCGGAGGCGACAATGCCTTCGATGGCATCGAGCAATTCCTCCACGGAACACTGCTGGGAGGACGCGATGTCCTCCAGGGTCATGCGCCGGTCCAGCTTCTGGATGATGCTGACCTTTCCGGCATTCCGCCCCGCCACACTGCGGACCACGAGGTCCTCCATCCGCTCGATGCCCTCGGATTCGATGTGCTGCTTGATGAGGGCGAGGAAAGGCGCACCGAACTTGCGGACCTTGGAGGCGCCCACCCCGTTGATCATGAGCAATTCGTCCTCGTTGCAAGGGTAGTGGGTCGCCATCTCCTCGAGGCTGGGATCGGAGAAGATCACGAAAGGCGGCAACTCGAGGCGCGTGCTTTCCTCCTTCCGCAATCCGCGGAGCAGGTCGAGCAACGGCTCATCCAATGCGGCGCCGGAGGAGGCGGGCTCCACCGAACGGACTCGCATGCCCTTGTCCTTGTACAGGGTGAAATCGCGGGGCGCCGCAAGGAAGGCCTCTCCCTCGGGCGTCAGCGACAGCACGCCGAATTCCTCGGTCTTCTTCTTGAGCAGTCCAGCGAGGAAGACCTGTCGGATGATGCCATCCCAGGCTTCGGCCGGTGCCAGGTCTTCTCCCTTGCCGGTGAAATCCGCGAGCTTCTCTCCGGCATAGGTGGACGTTTCCTGCGTCTCATTGCCCAGAAGGACATCCCGAAGGAAGCCTCCGCGGTGACGGCCTCCCGTGGCCTGGACCAACTGAAGAACCAGCTCCACGTGGGCCATGCCCTCGTAGGATTCCGGTGGATTGCGGGCGTTGTCGTCCATGTCCCAACCGGGACCATTCAATGGGTCGAAGGTTTCTCCGAAGTACTGCAGGATGTACTGTCTGCGGGATGTGGGCGTTTCGGCATATCCGGACACCTCCTGCAGGAGCTGCATCCCGATTTCCCGCTCGGCGATGGGCTTTCCGGCGAGGAACTTCTCCATCTTCTCCATGTCCTGCAGGCCATAGAATGCGATGCAATGCCCCTCACCGCCGTCCCGGCCGGCGCGGCCCGTCTCCTGGTAGTAAGCTTCCAGCGACTTGGGCATGTCATAGTGGATGACGTACCGGACGTCGGGCTTGTCGATGCCCATGCCGAAGGCGATGGTCGCCACGATCACGTCCACATCCTGCATGAGGAACTCGTCCTGGATGCGGGACCGCTGGGCGGAATCCATGCCGGCGTGGTAGGCTGCGGCGCGCACCCCGTTGACCTTGAGCGTCTCGGCGATTTCCTCCACCTTCTTGCGGCTGAGGCAATAGACGATGCCGCTGCGGCCCTTGTTCTCGAGGGCGTGCTGGACGACCTGGCGGAGCGCCTCCACCTTGGGCCGCACCTCGTAGAAGAGGTTGGGCCGGTTGAAGCTGGCCTTGTAGACGTCGGCATCGAGGATGCCGAGGTTCTTCTGGATGTCGTGCTGGACCTTGGGCGTGGCCGTGGCCGTCAGGGCGATGATGGGATACTCGCCAATGCCGTTGATGATGTCCCGGAGCCGGCGGTATTCCGGGCGGAAATCGTGTCCCCATTCCGAAATGCAATGGGCCTCGTCGATGGCGAAGAAGCTCAACCGAACGGAACGGAGGAAGTCGGCATTCTCCGCCTTGTTGAGGGATTCCGGCGCCACGTAGAGCAACTTGGTGCGTCCGGTGGCCACCGCCTCCTTGACCCGGACCATCTCGGCCTTGCTGAGCGAGCTGTTCAGGTAATGGGCGATGTCGGGGTCATCGGAATGGCTCCGAATCGCGTCGACCTGGTTCTTCATGAGGGCGATGAGGGGACTCACCACGATGGCGGTTCCTTCCTGGATCAGGGCCGGCAACTGGTAGCACAGGCTCTTGCCACCACCGGTGGGCATGATGACGAAGACGTGCTTACCATCCATGAGGCTTCGGACGACGTTCTCCTGGTCTCCCTTGAACTGGTCGAAACCGAAGAATCGCTCCAATCCCTCCTCCAGGGACGAACCCACGAGGGTCGATGCATTCACGAAAGGGTCAACAGGCGTCTCCATCTAACTTTGGCATCATCAATATAGGCCACTGAAGCCGCTTCCGCACCCCAACTTCACCCGCGTTTTGCGAACAGTCCCGTCCAATTCACCATCGTCTGCCCGGAACCGATCCGGGCGTGATGCGGCGACGCGCACCCTGCGCCTTGAAGCAGAGGCCATTGCCGCCCTCGAGGCCCGGCTCGGAGACGATTTCGACCCCATCGTCTCCCTCGTGCTCGAACGGGGTCAGTCCGGAGGCCGGCTGATTTTTGCGGGCATCGGCAAGAGTGCCGACGTCGCCCGCAAAACTGTGGCCACCCTCAACAGCACGGGCACGCCGGCCGCGTTCCTGCACGCTGCAGACGCCCTGCACGGCGATCTCGGGATGGTGGGCGACCACGATGTGGTGGTGGCCGTGTCCAAGAGCGGCGCCACGGCCGAATTGGTCCAGCTTCTCCCCCTGCTGCAGTCCCGCGGCCTGGCCTTGGTGGCCATGGTCGGGCGCATCGACAGCCCGGTCGCCCGGGCAGCCCGGCATGTGCTCGACATCAGCGTCCCCCAGGAAGCTTGCCCCCACGACCTGGCCCCAACCGCTTCCTCCGCCGCCCAGCTGGCGATGGGCGACGCCCTGGCGATGGCCCTGATGGACGCCCGGGGGTTCAGCAGCGAGGACTTCGCCCGGCACCACCCCGGTGGCAGCCTGGGACGGCGCCTCCTGCTGCGTCTCGGCGACCTGATGGAAGACGGATCCAAAGTGTCCATCACCGCGGATGCCGGGCTGCGCGACGTCATGCCGGCCGTGTCGGCCGGACGCGTTGGTGCCGTGGCGGTCCTGGATTCCAGCGGCCAGCTGGTGGGCATCATCACCGACGGCGACCTGCGCCGTGCCCTCGAGCGGGACCCGGCCGAATGGTCCTCCTTGCGGGCGGAGTCGGTCATGAACACCGCCCCGCATTGCCTCGACCGGGACACCCTCGCGGCCGACGCCCTCCAAAGGCTAGAAGCCGAACGCATTTCCCAGATCGTCGTGACCGGTCCCGACGGCGACTTCCTCGGATTCGTCCACCTTCACCACTTGATGGACGCCGGCATCCGCTGAGCCCGACCCGCGAGACATGGCCGAAGGAGACGCACAACAGGACATGGGGTTCATGGACCACCTCGAGGAATTGAGGCGACGCCTGTTCTTCGCCCTCCTCGGCATCCTCACCGGTGCCATCGTGCTCTTCATCGCCAAGGACTGGGTGTTCAACCGGCTCATTTTCGCGCCCCGCAACCCCGACTTCATCACCTTCCGCGCCTGGTGCGCCCTCGGGCACCTCACCGGAGCCGGAGATCGGCTGTGCGTCACGGACATCAGCTACGAGCTGATCAACACGACGATGCTCGGCAACTTCTCTGCCCACATCCTCGTCTCGGCCATTGGCGGGTTCATCATCGCCTTCCCGCTCACCTTCGGCCAGCTTTGGCGGTTCGTCAAGCCGGGCCTTCACGGCAACGAGGCCAAGGCCGTGCGCGGCGTCACCTGGGCCGCCAGCTTCCTGTTCTTCCTCGGCGTCTGCTTCGGCTATTTCGTGATTGCCCCGCTGAGCCTGCAGTTCCTGGGACATTATGAAATCGGCGACGTCCAGGCCCGGATTGCCCTGATGAGCTACCTCAAGACGGTGGCGAGCATCACCCTGGCCGCCGGGTTGATTTTCCAGGTGCCGGTGGTCATCCACTTCCTGGCCAAAATGGGCCTGGTGACCCCGGAGGGCCTGCGGAAATTCCGGAAACACACCCTCGTGGTGACCCTGATCGTCGCGGCCATCATCACCCCGCCCGACCTGACCAGCCAGGTGCTCGTCGCCCTGCCGGTGCTGGGACTCTACGAGATTGGCATCCTTCAGGCCAAACGCATCCACCGCCGGCACATGGCCGACGCGGGCGCCAGCACCCCCGCCGCATGAAACTGACCGCCCACGCCATCGTGAAGCAATACGGCCGCCGGAAGGTGGTGGATGAGGTGAGCTTTGAAGTCGGCACCGGCGAGGTGGTCGGCCTCCTCGGTCCCAACGGGGCGGGCAAGACCACCTCCTTTTATATGGTGACCGGCCTGGTCCAGCCCGATGGCGGCCGGGTGACGCTGGAGGATGAGGCGGGCGAACTCCACGACATCAGCCGCGAACCCATGTACCGCAGGGCCCAGCGCGGAATCGGGTACCTGCCGCAGGAGGCGTCCGTGTTCCGCAAGCTGAGTGTGGAGGACAACATCCTTGCCGTGCTCGAGCTCCACCGCAAGGACCCGACCGACCGAAAGGCGCGGCTGGAGGCCCTGCTGGAGGAGTTCGGCTTGACCCATGTGCGCAAGAACCGCGGCGATGTCCTCAGTGGCGGAGAAAAGCGCCGGACGGAAATCGCCCGCGCCCTGGCCGCCGACCCCCGGTTCATCCTGCTCGACGAGCCCTTTGCGGGGGTGGACCCGATTGCCGTCGAGGACATCCAGCAGATCGTGTCCCAGCTCCGGACCAAGGGCATCGGCATCCTCATCACGGACCACAACGTCCAGGAAACCCTGCACATCACCGACCG
Organism: Flavobacteriales bacterium; assembly: GCA_049610565.1. Lineage (GTDB taxonomy): Bacteria > Bacteroidota > Bacteroidia > Flavobacteriales_D > Sanyastnellaceae > UBA8752. Next base: position 91,400 of record JBMYZR010000001.1, read on the forward strand.
CGCCTACTTGCTGTTTGAAGGCCACATCCTCAAGGCGGGCACCGCCGAGGAACTCGCCGCCGATCCGCAGGTCCGGAAGGTCTACCTCGGACAGAACTTCGTCCTGCGCAGCCAGCAGGAATCACCGGGCACCTGATTCCTGCAGCGGGACTCAGCCGCGGCGGGCCATCATCTCGGCCACGTATTTGCCCACGATGTCGAACTCGAGGTTGACGCGGTCGCCGACGGCCATGCGGTGGAACCCCGTGTGCTCCCACGTGTAGGGGATGATGGTCACCGAGAAGCCCTCCGGGTCGGACTCCACCACGGTCAGGGAAACCCCGTTGACGGTGATGGACCCTTTCTGCACGGTCAGGTGATGGTCGGCCACGGGGTGGGCAAAGCGGACGTTCCAGGAGCCGTCGCGGGCGTCAATGCCGGTCACGGTGGCGGTCGTGTCCACGTGCCCCTGCACGATGTGGCCGTCAAGCCGGTCTCCCACGCGCGTGCAGCGCTCGAGGTTGAGCACATCGCCCACGGCGCGATCGCCCAACTGGGTGCGCAGCAGCGTTTCCTCCACCGCCGTCACGGTGTAGCGGTTGCCCTCGATGGCCACCACGGTCAGACACACGCCGTCGTGGGCCACGCTCTGGTCGACCTTGAGCTCGGAGGCGATGTCCGCGGTGAGGGTGAAATGCCGGTTCGTGCCTTCGTCCTGAAGGTCCGTCAGCGTGCCAAGGGTTTCGATGATGCCTGTGAACATGGGAAGTCACTCTTTGTCCGGGTCCAACCCGCCGAGCAGCTGGAAGGTTCCCGAAAACCGCTCCGGAACGATGCCCACCAACCGGCGTGTGTAGGCCGTGCACGTGTAATGGTAGGCGCCATCCGCGCAGATGGACCCCGTTTCCTGGTGGGTGCCATCCCACTCCAGCTCCGGGTCGGACGTCTGCCAGACCTGTTCTCCCCAGCGGTTGAAGACGCGGAAATCCACGCTGTCCACGAATTTCCAGGGGAAGGGGCGGAAGCGGTCGTTCAGGCCATCGAGGTTGGGGGTGAACACGTTGGGCAGGAAGTAGAACGGACAGTTGTCCGTGCAGACGGTGTCGCCCTGCGCACTCTCGTTCTGGCGCAGCACACCGCCCGGACCGGGCATGAGGCTGTCCAATGCGGTCAAGGCCCAGCACCCGGCGATGGAGCCGCCCAGTTCCTCCGCGCCCAGCACCCGAACGGTGTCCCCATTGTCCTCCCATTCGAAGAGGAAGCCGAGCGGAGCCCCGAGGCTGTCGCTGCGGTAGAGCCGGTAGCCCGTGATGTCCTCCGCGCAATCCGACGGAAACCAATGAATGGCCACGGTCTCCTCCGCGCAGTCGGCATCGACGGTGAACACCGGAGGACACGGCGGCTCCGTGTCGTAGGGGGTGGCGCAGCGAATGGCGCTCCAGTTCTCGATGGGGTCGAGGATGCCGGGTGAGCCGTAGGTCCCGAGGGTGCGCACGCGGTAGCAGACCGGGATCCCGTTGACGAGGCCCGTGTCGACATAGAGCGGCTCGGGCACCGTGTCGAGCAGGACCGGCGTGCCATCCGGGAGGATCCTTTGGAACACGAAGGCCGTGTCGGACCAGGGGCGTCCTGCCGGGACCGTCAGGGCCATGCTGTTGTCGGCCGGGCCGAGCTGCAGGTCGGGAACGGGAGCCGGGGTGGACACGCCGATGGCGTCCTCGCCGCTGAGGGCGGTCACCCGGTACCGCCATGTGGGGGTTTCCGAATCCACGCCGGTGTGCACGTGCACGGAGTCGAGCGCCCCGAGCACCGGGTCGGTGGGGCCTTCGTGGATCACGGCCCATTCGCTGCCCCCGTCGGGACGGGCCTCGAGGCGATACCGGTAGGGGCCGGGGAAGGCCTCGACCGTGTCGGCATCCGTTGGTGGCGACCAACGGACCTCCACCTCGCCAACCGCAGGATCGCTGACCTCCACCGACGCCCCGGTCATGACCGGCACGCCCTTGTCGATTTCCGCGCACGCCTCCGGCCCCACCTTGCTGCGGGCGCCATCCGGCATGACGGCCACGATGCGGTAGCAATACGTGGCCCCGTAGCTCAGGGTCTGCGCGTCGAGGTAGGCGTTGTTGGTCAGCCCCTGTACGGTGGCCACGAGCGTGTACCCCGCCCCGGCCGGCATGCCGACCTCACAGGTGCCCTGGTCGATGTCGCCCTGGCCGATCCGCCGGTACACCTCGTACCCTCCGAGCGCCTGAACGGCCGGCGTGTAGGCGTCCGTGCAGGGGTGCTCGATCCAATCCACCTCGACTGCATTGCCGATGGGCGCCGCCGACGTGGCCACCACCGGACGGGGCAGCACGCGGACCCGCACCGTTTCCACGTCCGACAGGGGCACTGCGTCCGAATCCGTCGCCTTGAAGACGACTTGATACGGGGCCTGCCGCACGGCATCACAACCGGGCGTCCACCCGAAGGTGCCCACGTCCGTCAGCGGATTCCAGCCGAATCCGGCATCGGGCTCGAAATCCTCGAACGGCCCGCCGATCGCCGTCACCGTCACGGCGTCGCCGTTGGGGTCGGACGCCGTCACCGTGAAGGTCAGCGTCTCGCCCTGCAGGATGCAGGTGTCGGCCGGCACCTCCACCACAGGCGGCTCGTTGGGGCAGGTCTCGACATTGATCTGCATGTCGCGGATGACCTCTCCGACCATGAGCCATTGCCCCCCGACCCACCTCCATTCGCGGATGCGGAGCGCCATGTTGTACTCTCCGGACAGCCCGGGGGCGTCCCAGACCACCGTGCCGGTGAGCGGTTCGACATAGAATTCGCCACCGGCGCCCTCCACTTCATTGGGTTGGACAAAGCCCTCAATGGGCAGGCAATCGAAGCCCGAACAGGCGATCAGGTCGTAGCTCAGGGAATCCCCGTTGGGGTCGAACGCGCCGGGGTTGTGCTCCCAGCGCTGGCCGATGCAGGCGTTCTCGATGGCGGGGGCCAGCAGCAGCGGACTGTCGTTCTGCCCGGCCTCTGGATCGATGATGAGCAGGCTGGTGATGCAAAACGGGACGTCCACCGAGCTCGGGATGTTGAGGACGCCGTCGTTCCGGTTCGGGTCCTCCACCACGAGGGAGTAGATGCCTGGACCGGCGTAAGTGTGTGTGCCCTTGTAAATGTTGAGCCGGACCTCGCCCTCGATGAGCTCTCCGGTGGGAATGCCGGCGGGATCGAGCGGTCCGTTGATGCGCGGAAGGCTGTCGATGGCCGTGGTGCTTCCCTCGTCGCCCCAGCGGAGGGGCAGCCAGGGCCGGTCGGCCACGACGCTGGACTTCGTGTAGGTGGTGATGGTGACCTCGTAGGTCGTTCCCTCCAGATGCCGGTAGGTGATCTCCCCCGCCCGGTTGTGGGTCGCCAGCGCCGGAAGACCGACGAGAACGGCGAGGACCGACAGGAAGAACTGCAGACGCATGGGCATCGAAAGGTAAACGCGCACACCGGGCCGAACGTGACGTCCGGTGCAAAAAATCCCCTCCGAACCGGGGGAAGGTGGGGGGCCGCAAGGACCGCGCCCGCGCTACCTTCGCATCCATGTCCAAGTCGTCTCCCACCCGCGTTGGCATTTCCTGGGGTGACCCCCACGGAATCGGTTCCGAGTGCATCCTCAAGGCCTTTGCGGATGAGCGCCTCTTCGAGGACCTGCTCCCCGTGGTCTACGGACACGCCGAAACCCTTCGGCAACAGGCGGCCCAGTTCGATGTCCGCATCGACATCCGGGACGTGGAGGACGCAGCGGATGCCAAGCCCGGCGCCCTGTACTGCGTGGACATCGCCCCCGCCCTGCTCGAACCGGACTGGGGTCAACCCCACCCGGATGCCGGCGAATTCGCGCGCCTCAGCCTCGAGTCCGCCGTCAAGGACCTGGCCTCCACCAAGGTGGATGTGCTCGTCACGGCGCCCATCAACAAGGACACCATCCAAAGCGGGCAGTTCAAGTTTCCCGGCCACACCGAATACCTCGCGGACAAAGCGGGCGTGAAGGATGTCCTGATGATTCTCGCCTCGGACACCCTGCGCGTCGGGGTCGTGACGGGTCACGTGGCCCTCAAGGATGTCGCGGCGAACCTCTCCAAGGACCGCATCGTGAAGTATGGCACCCTGCTGCACGAAAGCCTCGCCCGGGACTTCGGCGTGGCCACACCGCGCATCGCCGTTCTGGGCCTCAACCCGCACGCCGGCGACAACGGACTCATCGGCGAGGAGGAAAAGACCATCATCCTGCCGGCCGTTCGGGCCATGCAGGATGCCGGCATGAAGGTCAGCGGCCCGTTTGGCGCGGACGGCTTCTTCGGCAGTGGCGATTACCGGCACTTCGACGGGGTACTGGCCATGTACCACGACCAGGGGCTCGTCCCCTTCAAGAGCCTGAGCTTCGGACAGGGGGTCAATTTCACCGCAGGCCTCCCCATCGTGCGCACGAGCCCGGACCATGGAACGGCGTTTGACATCGCCGGAAAGGGCGAGGCGGACGGGTCCAGCCTGAGGGCGGCCTGTTGGATGGCGGCAGACATTCGCAAGCACCGCAAGGACCACCGGGAGATGACGGCGGACCCCCTCAAGATTGCACCGCCCAAGGGGCGTGAGTGGGACCGGTTCTGACCGCGTCGTTGGCCTCGCCTCCGTTTGCAACGAAAACCGTACCTTTGCCCCCCCTCAAGCCGGGGTGACGCATGCGCGGATCCGCAGAGTTCGAAATTCCCTACACGGGATTGGGTCTCGGAAGACACGCTTTCGGCTTCCAGCTTGATGGGACGTTCTTTCAAGAATTCGAACCCCCAGGCCTGTCCGATGCCGACATCCGCGCAGAGACGGAGCTGGACCGGTTCGATGAAATGATGCACTTCGACGTCCGCGTCACCGGCACCGTGAACACGGCCTGTGACCGGTGTGATGCTCCGATGACGGTTCCCGTGGACCACCGTACGCGCTACGTGATCAAATTTGGCGCGACGACCCACAAGACCGACGACGACATCCTGGTGCTCGGCCCGGCCGAACACCTCCTGGACGTCAAGGAGCTCCTGTACGAGACCACGATGCTCGGCATGCCGCTCCGGCGCGCCCACGACAACATCGAGGACTGCGACCAGGACGTGGTGCGTTGGCTCACCGGCTCGGTGGACGACGCGCCCGACGAAGTGCAGGACGAACACGAAGACGACATCGATCCGCGATGGGCCGCCCTCAAGGGGCTCAAACCGGACGACGAGAAGGAGGATTGAGGCGAACCCAACACAGAAACACACCCACCCCGAAGGGCCCCGGCCTGGAGGAACAACCAGACGACCATGGCACATCCCAAGCGACGCCAAAGCAAGACGCGCTCCCGCAAGCGCCGGACGCACTACAAGGCCGAGACGCCCAACGTGTCCACGTGCAGCAGCACGGGCCAGGCCCACATGTTCCACCGCGCCCACTGGTACGAGGGCAAGCTCTACTACAAGGGCCGCGTGGTGATGGAGAAGGAGACGGCCGAGGCCTGACCTTCTTCCCGAACGGAACCGATTTTTCAGAAAGACCCGCCCGGCCATGGCCGTCGCGGGTTTTTCCACATCCGGTGGTGGCCGCTTGTGCCCCCCGACCGTGATGGCCTGTGAAGGCCGGACATAATTTCGGCGCTCCGTTATAAACGGTTCCAGAACACCTGACCCCATGAGTTCCCCCCAGACTGCCGCCATCACCGCCGTGCATGGCTGGCTTCCCGAGGACATCCTCTCCAACGCCGACCTCGAAAAGATGGTCGACACCAACGACGAGTGGATCCGTACCCGCACCGGAATCAGCGAGCGCCGCATCCTGAAGGATCCGGAGAAGGCCACCTCCGACATGGCCTGCGAGGTCATCAAGGGCCTCTGCGCCCAGCGGGGCATCACCCCCGAGGAAGTGGACCTGGTCATCGTCGCCACGGTCACCCCCGACATGTTCTTCCCCTCGACCGCTCAGCTCGCCTGCCACAAGGCCGGAGCGAGCAATGCTTGGGGCTTCGACCTGAGCGCGGCGTGCAGCGGATTCCTGTTTGCCCTGCGGACCGGAAGCCAATTCGTGGCCAACGGGACCCATTCCAAGGTCATCGTCGTCGGAGCGGACAAAATGAGCTCCATCGTGGACTACACCGACCGCACCACATGCGTCCTCTTCGGGGATGCCGCATCCGGCGTCCTGCTCGAGGCCGACCCGAGTGGCGCCACGGGCATCCAGGATGCCATCCTCCGCAGCGACGGGGCCGGGGGCCAATACCTGCGGATGCAGGGGGGCGGATCGCTCAACCCCTCCAGCCACGAGACGGTGGACAACAAGCTGCACTACATCGAGCAGGATGGTCGTCCCGTCTTCAAGGCGGCCGTCACCTCCATGGCCGATGTGAGCTACGAGATCATGGAGCGCAACGGGCTCACCGCCGACGACGTGTCGTGGCTCGTGCCGCACCAGGCCAACCTCCGCATCATCGACGCGACCGCCAACCGCATGGGCGTGGGCCGCGACAAGGTGATGATCAACATCGAGAAATACGGCAACACCACGGCCGCCACGATTCCCCTCTGCCTGTGGGAGTGGCGCAACCGGCTCACCCCAGGCGAGAACCTCATCCTCAGCGCCTTCGGCGGCGGCTTCACATGGGGCAGCATCTGGCTCAAGTGGGCCATGGAGCCCGAAGCCTGAACCCCCGAAATCCCGGGGCCACCGAATTACCGGTTACCTTGGCCCCTTGGAAACAGCGGATCAAACTGAACCATTGACCATGACCCAGGACGAAATCCAAGACCTCATCAAGTTCGTCGCCAAGTCCGGCGTGAACGAAGTCGAGATCGAACGCAAGGACTTCAAGATTACCATCAAGAGCTCCGGCGTCCCCAACAAGCGCGGCAGAGCCGCCGCCGCTCCCGAACCCCAAGCCGTGCACATGGCGATGCCCGCCGCCATGCCGATGCAGATGCCGATGCAGGCCGCGATGCCTGCCGCTCCGGCGCCTGCCCCGGCTCCGGCCGCCGCGCCTGCAGCCCCGGCCGCGGAACCGGCTGCCCCGGCCGCTGACGCCAACCTTGTGGAGGTGAAGAGCCCCATGATTGGCACCTTCTATCGCAAGCCGTCGCCGGACAAGGACAACTTCGTCGACGTCGGATCGGCCATCAAGGTCGGCGACACCGTGTGCGTGATCGAAGCCATGAAGCTGTTCAACGAGATCGAAAGCGAAGTCTCCGGACGCATCGTGAAGATTCTCGTGGACGACAACAGCCCGGTCGAGTACGACCAGCCGCTCTTCCTCGTGGAACCGGCCTGAGCCCTCCGGCCAGGCCCCATCGATTCTCGACATGTTCAAGAAAATCCTGATCGCCAACCGCGGTGAGATTGCCCTCCGGGTGATCCGCACCTGCAAGGAAATGGGCATCAAGACCGTGGCGGTGTACTCCACCGCGGACGCCGAGAGCCTCCATGTCCGGTTCGCCGACGAAGCCGTGTGCATCGGCCCGGCGCCGAGCGTGAAGAGCTACCTCAACATTCCCAACATCATCGCCGCCGCGGAGATCACCAATGCGGACGCGATTCACCCGGGATACGGCTTCCTCTCGGAGAACGCCCAATTCTCCCGCGTCTGTGGCGAGAATGACATCAAGTTCATCGGCGCCTCCCCGGAGATGATCGAGGCCATGGGCGACAAGGCGTCCGCCAAGGCCACCATGGCCGCCGCCGGCGTCCCGACCATCCCCGGCAGCGAAGGCATCCTCGACAGCCTCGAAGAGGCCCTCGCCTGCGCCAAGGAGATCGGTTACCCCGTCATGCTGAAGGCCACCGCCGGTGGTGGAGGCCGGGGCATGCGCGTCTGTCACAACGACGACGACACCGCCGACGCCTGGGACACCACCCGCCGCGAGGCTGGGGCTGCCTTTGGCAACGACGGCATGTACATGGAGAAGTTCGTGACGGAGCCCCGCCACATCGAGATCCAGATCGCCGGCGACAAAAACGGCAAGTGCTGTCACCTCTCCGAGCGCGATTGCTCCATCCAGCGCCGCCACCAGAAGCTCGTCGAGGAAACCCCGTCGCCATTCATGACCGACGACCTCCGCGAGAAGATGGGCCAAGCCGCCATCGCCGCGGGTGAGGCCGTCAAATACGAGGGCGTGGGCACCGTGGAATTTCTGGTCGATGCCGACCGGAACTTCTACTTCATGGAGATGAACACCCGGATTCAGGTCGAGCACACCATCACCGAGGAGGTGGTCGATTACGACCTGATCAAGGAGCAGATCAAACTCGCCCATGGCGACCCGATCTCCGGACGGAACTATTACCCCAAGATGCACGCCATCCAGTGCCGCATCAACGCCGAGGATCCCGACCGCAACTTCGCGCCGAGCCCCGGCACAGTCACCGATTACCACGGACCGGGCGGACACGGCATCCGGATTGACACCCACGTCTACGCCGGCTACCGCATCCCCCCGCATTACGACAGCATGGTCGCCAAGCTCATCGTGGTCGCGCAGACCCGGGAAGAGGCCATCACCAAGATGCAGCGTGCACTGGATGAGTACATCATCGAGGGCGTCAAGACGACCATCCCCTTCCACCAGAAGCTGATGCGCCACGACCGGTTCCGCAGCGGGGACTTCACCACGAAGTTCCTCGAGGAGGAGACGGTCTGACCGCGGTTTCCACGACATCGAAAAGGGCCCTTCCGGGGCCCTTTTTCGTGCGCGCCGTTTGTCGGGTCGCTGAGTCAGCCTTTGAGTTTGGCCGCGATGGCCGTGGTGCTTCTCCCCGGCACGAGGTCGATGGTGGACACCCGGCCACCGTTGGCACGCACTTCGGCACTGCCCACGATGTAGCGGGGATCAGCCGAATCGGTGCAGTCCGCGTCATAGTCGCCGCCCTTGACGAGCACATCGGGCTGGACCGCCTGGATCAATTCCAGCGGCGTGTCCTCACCGAACAGAATGACCCCAGCCACCGAACGAAGTCCCGCCACCACGAAGGCGCGGTCCGCCTCCGGCACGATCGGCCGGTCGTCTCCTTTTCCGAGACGGCGCACGCTGGCGTCGTCATTGACCCCGACCACGAGCACGTCGCCCAACCGGGCTGCCGCCTCGAGGTAGGTCACATGGCCGCGGTGGAGCAGGTCGAACACGCCGTTGGTGAAGACCACGGTTTGGCCGGCCTCACGCCACTCGGCGCATTGGTCAGCCATGGCCTGCCGGTCGAGGATGCGGTCCTGGGCCTCCATGGTCATTCGGCCTCCTGGAACTCGGGCTTCGACTTCTTCAGTCCCGCCGCCACCAGGAAGAGGTAGCCCAATCCGCCGGTGGTGATGATCATGCCGGTCTGGGCGGCCCAGATGACATTGGCCGTGGCCAACCCCAGCACCCCGCCGTACCCCAGCGCGATGAAGGCGAATTGCACGGCGAGCTGGTAGCTGCCGATGCCGCCCGGGGAGGGCAGCACCATTCCGAATCCCCCCGCCATCATGACGAAGAGCGACTGACCGGCAGTCAGATCGTCCAGCGCGTCAATGCCGCGGAACACGACGAACGCCATGAGGAAGTACATGCTCCAGATGAAGAAGGTGTGCCCGAGGAACGCCCACTTGCGCTTCATGTGGCGAACGCTGCCGAGTCCCCTGCCGATGCCGGCAATGAAGCCGAAGACCTTGGCGAAGAAGGGCACCTGTGCCAAGGACTCCCGCCGGATCCACATGCCCACCGCGGCCAGGACGAACACCGCACCGGCGCCGGCGATCCAGGGAAGCACGCCCCCTCCCCCGGGCAGGGAAAAGGACTGGCTGAAGGCGATGAAGCTGTCGAGGTTCAGGAACAGAGCCACGGCCGTGAGGACGAACAGCAGAGCGAAGTCCACCACGCGCTCGGAGATGACGGTCCCAAACAGCTCGTCCACCGGAATGCCGTCGGTCTGGTTCAAGGCGCCGCACCGGGCGAGCTCTCCGCTGCGCGGCACGAACGTGTTGGAGAAGTAGCTGAAGGCCACGGCGTGAACGCTGTTCCATCGGCTCGGCCTGTGTCCCAGCGGCTCCAACAGGATCAGCCAGCGCAGTCCGCGGCTGACGATGGCGAGGTAGCCCATCAGGAAGCTGGCGGCGATGCTCCATCCGCTGGCGCTGCGCATGTCGGCCCACAACGCGTCCGGATCTTCCACGGCACCCATGGCCAACCAGAACAGCAGCCCCCCGATGCCGAGCATCAGGGCATACTTGACGACCTGGCCGATGCGGCCCTTCATCCTTGGATGCGGTTGGTGGCGGTGTCGGGGAACACCACGGTGGGCTTGAAGGTCCGGGCCTCCTCGATCTCCATGCTCGCGTAGGCGATCACGATCACGATGTCGCCCGGTTGGCAGCGCCGCGCAGCCGGACCGTTCAGGCACACCTGCCCGGTGCCGCGCTGGCCTTCGATGACGTACGTCTCGATGCGCTCCCCGTTGTTGCAGTTGACGATTTGGACCTTCTCCCCGATCACGAGGTCCGCGGCCTCAATCAGGTCCGGGTCCAATGTGATGCTCCCGATGTAGTTCAGGTCCGCCTCGGTGATGGTGATGCGGTGCAGCTTGGACCGCATGATGTCGATGCGCATGGCCGCGAAATTAGGGCATGGAACGCCTCAGGGGCGCTGCGCGGAAATCAGGTACAACTCGGTCCTCCGGCTCCGCTCTGCGAGGCTCTCGGGACAGTCCACGCCCTCCGGACAGCGGACCATCGGCCGGTCCGACCCGTGCCCCTCGACCCGGATGCGCTGTGGCGGAACCCCGGCGAACTCCAGGTGGGTGGCCACCTGACGGGCGCGCTCCTTGGCCAAGCGCACATTGTCCTGTGCGAGACCGTCCGGGCTGGCGTGGCCCATGACCAACACCTGCACGTCCTCCGCCTCGCGGCACGCCAGCGCCCAAGCCTTGAGGTCGATGGACCCCTGCTTCGACACGGAGGGGCTTCCCACCGCATGGAACACCACCCAATCCGCAGGCCGATTGCCGGCGAGGAGGGGCGACAAGGCGGGCAAGCTGGACCGGTCGATGGCGTTGACCTCCCATCCTCCGATGGCCATGGCCGCGAGCAGGTTCAACCGCCACACGTCGCCCATCAGGGAGAACCGTTGAATGACCTGGCCAGCGCCGTCCGTCCATTCGGCCATCGCCGTGGCGCAGGACACGCCTGCCGGACGTTCCGCCACCCACCGCGTTCCCCGATCGACCGGCAAACCGTCCAGTGTCACGCGGCCATCGGCATCGCTCACCAGCTCTGTGACCGGCATGCCCGTTCCGGCATCCTCCAAGGTCCACCGCACACCGGCGATGGGCTCGCCCGCGCAGCGCACGGTCAGGGAATGGCCCGCGAGCCTGTCAGGCTCCCCCTCCGTCGTGTTCTCCCCTGCGGCTCGAGGCAAACCGCGGATCCACCACGGATCAACCCCGCCTGCCCCGGACCGTCCATCGGTGGCCAGCCAGCCTCCCGACACCGGATGGGGAGCCAGTGCCCACTCGTCTCCCGGGGAATTCAATGCCGTCAGGATGTGGGCGCGGGCATAGTTTCCGCGGCGGGGAATGCGCGCGACATCGAAGCCCCCGGACCAAGCGCCCTCGAATTCGGAATGCACCAATCCGGCCGCATCGGGCCGCAAGGCCACCAGGAGATCCCCCTCCCGGCCCGATTGGACATCGAACATGGCAAACGCCGCTTCTCCTTTCCAGAATTCCAGAACCGGAACGGGCCAAGGCGGCGTCCACAGCCCATCCGGCCGGCGGGCACTCAACCAGATGGTGAGCCGTTCGCGGTCCAGAGCGCTGATCACCGCCATGTCGGAAGCCGGGTCAATGTCCACGTGGAGAATCTCCCCCACATCGGCCCAGGCCGCATCGCGGGTGGGCACCCGCCCCCATGCCTTGGGCACGCCGGATGATCCGGGCCCTGCCTGCAGTTCGGCGATGCGGGTCGTGCCCTTGGCCCAATCCGGCCGCCCCCCGGTTTCGTCTGCGGTGGTCAGCAGGACGACTTGGCGTCCGTCCGTGCCGAGCACGAGTTCGTGGCCGGATGTGGCCCCTCCGGCCAGCCTCTGCCAATCGGATTCAGATGCCGGGCGCGTGCCCTGCGCCGCCCCCGGTGTCGATTGCGCGTGCAACAGCGAACAGGCCGCCACCAGCAGCACGGCCAGACCGGACGGTCCAATCAGCAAGGCCCTCCAGTCGCTCACCGGCCGGTCCCGTTGTCAGTTCGACCTTCACCGTTGCGCTGCGCTTCGTTCCATTGGGCCTCGGCCTCGCACGCTGCATCGTACCACGGCTGACCAAACTTGCGCACGAGGGCATCCTTGCAGAACCGCAGGATGCTGAGGTCCAGTCCGGTGCCGCACGCCACCGCTCCATCGCAGATGGGCCACCGGTGGTAGTTCACCGCAGTCAGGTCCTTGAGGTCCGTCAGGCGGATGGGGTACAAATGGCAGCTGATCGGTTTGCGCCAGGACAGCTCTCCCGCCATCCACGCCTGCTCAAACGAACACTTGGCGGTCCCGTCCTCGTCGAAGGTGGCGTAGACGCACTCACGGCCGTCGACGATGGGCGTCACGGCATCGCCGTCGCCATCCACGACGTGGAGACCCTCCCGCTCGATCACGGCCAGGCTGTCCGGCTTGAGCCGGCCCTTGACCACATCGAAGGCGGCCTCGACCTCCGCGATCTCCTCCGGGGCCAGCGGCGCTCCGCTTTCCCCCTCGACGCAACACGCGCCCTTGCACGCCTTGAGATCACAACAGAATCGCCGGTCGAAAATCTCGGTGCTGAGCAGGGTGTCGTCAATCAGAATCACGGCGACCAATTTACGGGGGCCGGATGCGCAAAACCGCGATGTGTGCGCGGTGCCCGGGGTAACTTGCACACGGTGATTTCCCCGGTGTCCATCCCCCCCTCTCGGACGACCGCCCGAAGCGCGTTCTCCCGCGCCCGGGCCCGGCTTGGCGACCGGTGGCGCCGCGTGGCCGTCCTCAATCCAACCCGGTTGGCCAACGCCCTGCGGCTGAGGCGCTCCTTCTCCCGCTCCCTCACCGCACGGGATGCCGGGTCGACCCTGCCCGAATTGACGGCGTGGCCCATGAGCCTGAGCGTGGAGCCCACCACATCCTGCAACCTGCGCTGCCCAGAATGCCCCAGTGGCCTGAGGTCCTTCACGCGGCCCACGGGCATGCTGGATCCCGACCGGCTGTCGGACCTGCTCCTCGGGCCGGAAGGCCTCGCGAGGGAATTGGTCTACCTCAACCTCTATTTCCAAGGGGAACCCTATCTCCACCCCGGCATGGATGACCTCGTCCGGGTCGGCAAGCAAGCCGGCCTGTATGTGAGCACGTCCACCAATGCGCACTTCATTGACGGCGACCGGGCGAGGAGCCTGGTCGACAGCGGGATTGATCGGCTCATCATCTCGATCGACGGCGCGGACCAGGACGCCTACTCCAGCTATCGGGTGGGGGGCAAATTGGAGAAGGTGCTCGCCGGCACCCGAGCCGTGCTTGAGGCCAAGGCCGAGAAAGGAAGCCGCACCCCGCATGTCGTCTGGCAGTTCCTCGTGGTGGGCACCAACGAACACCAGTTGGGCCAACTGCAGGACATGGCCGCTGAATACGGGGTGGACGAATTCGTGGTGAAGACGGCCCAGCTCGATGCGCCCGAAGACGGCCACCCGCTACTGACCCGGGACCCCAAACTCAGGCGGTACGACCGTTCCCCCGATGGCCGGTGGACCTTGCGCAACCCCCTCCTCGACCAATGCTGGCGCATGTGGCAGGGGGCCGTGGTCACGTGGGACGGACAAGTCGTGCCGTGCTGTTTCGACAAGGATGCCGCCCACGCCATGGGAACGGCCACCGATGGGGCTTCATTCCGCACCCTCTGGCACGCGGACCGCTATCACCGGTTCCGAAACGCCATCTTCACCCACCGCGCCGGCATGGACATGTGCCGGAATTGCACGGAAGGCACCCAAGTCTGGGCCTGATGGACCGACACTCCACCCGACCGGCGCTGGGTCCGCTCAAAGCGTTGCTGCCCCTGGGCATCGGCCTGGCCGTGGTGGCGTGGATGGTGCGTCGCGCACTCGCCGAACAGGGCGGGTGGGAGGCGATCGAAGGGGCCATCACCGTGCCGGGATGGCCGGCATCCCTCGCCTTCCTGGTCCTCTGTGTGTTTCTCCGGGACACCGGGTACGTGCTGCGGCTGAAGTGGCTGGCCAACGGAGCCCTGACGTGGAGACAGGCCATCGAGACCACGGTGCTCTGGGAGTTTGCTTCCGCCATCACCCCGGGCATTGTCGGGGGCGGTGCCGTCGCCATCTGGGGCATTCACCGGCAGGGGATGTCGGCCGGGCGAAGCACGGCGTTGGTCTTCTCCACTGCCCTCATGGACGAGCTGTTTTACGTGATCGCTGTCCCCCCGCTCGTGCTCCTGCTCGGTGAGGCGGTGCGGCCCGAGGGCATCGGCAGCGAATTCGGGTGGGGCGTGTTCTGGGCGGGGTGGGGACTGACCCTCGGTCTGGCGGTCATCATTGGGTTTGGCCTCTTCCTCGCGCCAAACACCACGCACCGGATGCTTCGCCGGCCGGCAGCATGGCGTGTCATCGCCCACTGGCGCCCTGCAGTGGAGCGGTACGCCGACGACCTGCGCGAGAGCGCCGACGCCATGAAGGGCCTGTCCCGCCGCCGCTGGGCCGCCGCCTTCAGCGCCACCTTGGTCAGCTGGACGGCCCGGTTCCTCAGCCTCGTCGCCGTCCTGGGCATGGTCGTCGCTCCCCTGTGGAGCCTCGACGCCGTGTTGATCGTGGCGCGGCAACTGGTCATGTGGATCTTCCTGCTCATCAGCCCCACGCCGGGTTCAAGCGGTGTGGCCGAGTGGCTGCTGAGCGTCTTCTTCGGAGAGTGGTTCGCCTCGGCGCCCTCTCCATTGGCCCTTCCGATGACCATGCTTCTGTGGCGCATGGCGACCCACTTCGTGTACCTGCTCGCCGGGGTGTTGGTCATTCCCGGGTGGATGCGCAGGACGGGGGATGGCAAAGCCGTCCGCAGTGCCGAACTTTGAGGCATGTCCAATGAGAAGAAGCCCGCCGGTTTCAGCACCCTTGCCGTGCACGCCGGTGTGGAGCCCGATCCGTCCACCGGTGCGATCATGACGCCGGTCTACATGACCTCCACCTACGTTCAGGAGGGCATCGGCCAACACAAGGGGTACGAATACAGCCGCTCCTCGAACCCCACGCGCGACGCCCTCGAAGCCGCGTTTGCCGCCATCGAAGGAGGAAGCCACGGATTGGCCTTTTCCAGCGGACTCGCCGCTGTGGATGCCGTCCTCATGACCCTCCGCCCGGGAGACGAAGTGATCGCGGGAGACGACCTGTACGGAGGCACGCGGCGCCTGTTCACCACGCATTACGCCCCCCTCGGCATCCACTTCCATTTCGTGGATACGCAGAATCCGGACAACGTCGCAGCCGCCCTCAACGAGCGCACGCGGTTGGTCTGGCTCGAAACGCCCACCAACCCGCTCCTGAGGGTGTCCGACATTTCTGCCATTGCCGCCTTGCTCGACGGGCATCCGGCGCGGCTGGCCGTAGACAACACCTTTGCCACGCCCGCCCTACAGAATCCGCTTGCCGATGGCGCCGACATCGTCATGCACAGCGTGACGAAGTACCTCGGTGGCCACTCGGACGTGGTGATGGGCGCCCTCATGACAAAGGATGCCGAGGTGGACGCGGAACTGCGCACCCTCCAAAACAACGTCGGGGCCATCCCCGGTCCGATGGACTGCTTCCTCGTGCTGCGGGGCATCAAGACCCTCGGGATCCGCGTCCGCCAGCATTGTGCCAATGGCCGCGCCATCGCGGAGTGGCTCGACGCCCACCCGAAAGTCGACAAAGTCTACTGGCCCGGGTTCTCCAGCTTCGCCAACCACGACGTGGCGGCTCGGCAGATGAACGATTTCGGCGGCATGATCAGCTTCACCCTGGTGGACGACAGCCTGGCCGCCTCCCGCAAGGTGTGCGAGACCACCCGGGTCTTCGCCCTCGCCGAATCCCTCGGCGGTGTCGAAAGCCTGATTGAGCATCCCGCCCTGATGACCCACGCCTCCGTTCCGGCGGAGCAGCGCGCGGCGCTGGGCATCAACGACAGCCTCATCCGCTTGAGCTGCGGCATCGAAGACGCCGAGGACCTGATCGCCGACCTCGCCCAAGCCATCGACGCATGAGCGACCGGGAGCATGGCATGGCCGTGGTGGGCGCCGGCCTCGTCGGCAGCCTGACCGCCCTGCTCCTCGCCAACCGGGGACACCACGTCGACGTCTACGAACGTCGCCAGGACCCGCGCAAAGTCGGCGATGCCGTCGGACGCTCCATCAATCTGGCCCTGAGCGAGCGAGGGTGGCGCGCCCTGGAGAAAGCCGGTGCCGTGGAGGCCGTCCGGTCCATCGCCATGCCGGTCAAGGCCCGCTGCATGCACGGCCGGGACGGCGCGCTGACCTACCAGCCCTATGGACTGCCCGGAAAGGGCCGCTTCGGGCACGACCAGTGCATCTACAGCGTGGCCCGGGGACCGCTCAACCGCATCCTTCTCGAAGCCGCAGAGGCCACGGGCCGCGTGAACGTCCATTTCGAACACCGGCTGTCCGACTTCACCACGGGTGAGGCGGGGGTGACCCTGGACTTCGAGGGCCGGGATCCGGTCGCCCACGACCGCATCTTCGGCACGGATGGGGCCTTCAGCGCCGTCCGACAGCGGATGATGAAGACGGACCGGTTTGACTTCAGCCAGTCCTACCTCGAGCACGGGTACAAGGAAATCGCCATGCCGCCGAATGCTGCGGGGGACTTCGCCATCGATCCGGAAGCCCTGCACATCTGGCCGCGGGGGCATTTCATGCTGATGGCCCTGCCCAACCCGGACCGGACCTTCACCTGCACGCTCTTCGCCCCGTACGAGGGCGCGGATGGGTTCTCCGGCATTCCCGATGCCGATGCGGCGCGGCGCTACTTCGAATCGCATTTCCCCGACGTTCTTTCCCTCGTTCCCGACTTCGACGCCGACTGGACCTCCAACCCGACGAGCTCGCTTGTCACCACGCGGTGCAATCCATGGCACCTCGGTGACCGCGTCCTGCTCCTCGGCGATGCCGCCCACGCCATCGTGCCGTTCTACGGTCAAGGCATGAACAGCGGCTTCGAGGACGCTCGGGTCCTGGCCGATTTGCTCGATGCACACGGCGGCACCGTCCCAGACGCTGCCTGGCGCGACCTCATGGGCGAGTTCACCGCGTTGAGAAAAGCCAATGGTGACGCGATCGGGGACCTGGCCCTCCGCAACTTCATCGAAATGCGGGACCGGACCGGAGACCCCAGGTTCCTCCTCCAGAAGCGCATCGAACGCCGGCTGACGGACCGCCACCCCGACCGGTGGGTCCCGCTCTATTCCATGGTGACCTTCAGCCACCTGCCCTATGCCGAGGCCATGAAACTTGGGCAGATCCAGGACGGCATCATGGCCGAAGTCATGGACAGGCCGGACATCGAAGCCGTGTGGGATGGCGAGGACGTCGAACGCCAAGCCCTCCAGCTCGCCGCAGAACGGCTGCCTTCCTGACCGCATGAAACGACTTGAACACATCGGCATCGCCGTGTCCAACCTCGATGAGGCGGAGCGCATTTTTGGAGACATCCTCGGCAGCCCCGCCTACAAGCGGGAAGAGGTGGCCGGTGAGGCCGTGTTGACCTCCTTCTTCCAGGCCGGCGACTCCAAGGTGGAGTTGCTCGTGCCGACGTCACCCGACAGCGCCATCGCCAGGCACCTCGAAAAACGGGGGCCGGGCCTGCACCACATCGCCTTTCATGTGGAGGATCTCGAGGCGGAGCTCGGTCGGCTCGTCGACTTGGGGTACCGGGTGGTGGTGGAACCGAAGCCCGGTGCCGATGGCAAACGCATTGCTTTCCTGCACCCCTCGGATTCGGCCAAGGTCCTCGTGGAGCTCTGCGCAGACGCCCAACCCTGACGGGGAAACGGGGAGTGACAGGCCGTGGCGGGCACAAAATGGAAGCGCCCCGGACGTTTCCAGGGCGCTTCACTTAACCAAATTGCTTGCCTGCCACGCTTGCCTCGTGGCATCAACGGCTTGAATGCGTGCCGCTGACAGTTCAAACGTAATTCGAGACGTGACGGTTGCCTGTAGGACCTCGAATCCCGCTTCACGTCAGCCTTCACCTACCCGCTGTCATCCGCTTCCCTCCGGGGTCTTACACGAAGTCGATATGGCCCCAAACAGAAAGCGCCCCGGACGTTTCCGGAGCGCTTTACTTAACCAAATTGCTTGCCTGCCACGCTTGCCTCGTGGCATGTGCGATCGGTTAGATCACACAGTGTAAACCTATTCTGTTCCTTGTCCCCTGCGTGTAGGACCCTGCAACAAGCATGCTGTAAGGGCTGGACTACTTCCAGGGAGCTGGACTTCTCCAAAAGAGGGCGAACCAAACGTTTCCAGTTCACTCACTCAGACCAAAATGTTAGAAGACAGGGCACAAAGCCCTCAGGTTTGGTTCTTAAGCAGAGCGAAAGTAGAATGAGGCGATTTCTTCCACTGTAGGAAACAACAGGAACCCTGAGGTAAGAGGTGTCCTACAAACAGCGCATTGCTTTGCGTCCAGGACGCGGCTGAATCATACGACCCCCTGGTCGATCATGGCGTCGGCGACCTTCACGAAACCCGCGATGTTGGCGCCCTGCACGTAGTCCACGGACCCGTCCTCCCGCCGACCGTATTGGACGCATTGGGCGTGAATGTCCTTCATGATGCGGTTGAGGTGGCCGTCCACTTCCTCCGAGGTCCACGACATCCGCAGGCTGTTCTGGGACATCTCCAGACCGGAAGTGGCCACACCGCCAGCATTGGAGGCTTTGCCCGGAGCGAACATCACGCCCGACTTCTGGAAGGCCTCGACCGCTTCAGGCGTACAGGGCATGTTGGCCCCTTCCGCCACGGCCATGCAGCCATTGGCCACCAGCGCTGCAGCCTCGGCTCCGTCGAGCTCGTTCTGCGTGGCGCAGGGGAAGGCAAGGTCACAGGCGAGGTCCCACGGATCCTGCCCCTCCCGGAACGTGACCCCATCAAACGACTCAGCGTACTCCTTGATGCGGCCGCGGCGTACCTCCTTGAGGTCCTTGATCCAGGCCAACTTCTCTTCGGTGAGGCCTGCGGGATCGTGGATGCTGCCCTTGCTGTCGCTGAGGGCGATGACCTTGCCGCCGAGGCGCAGGCACTTCTCTGCGGCGTGCAACGCCACATTGCCCGATCCACTGATCACCACCGTCTTGCCGTCGATGCTCTGTCCCTTCGTGGCGAGCATCTCGACCATGAAGTAGGTGGCGCCGTAGCCGGTGGCTTCCGGACGGATGAGCGAGCCGCCCCAGGCGGGCTTCTTGCCGGTCAGCACGCCGGTGAATTCATTGCGCAGGCGCTTGTACTGGCCGAACATGTAGCCGATCTCCCGTCCGCCCACGCCGATGTCGCCGGCGGGCACGTCGGTGTCCGGGCCGATGTGGCGGGACAGCTCCGTCATGAAGCTCTGGCAGAAGCGCATCACCTCGGCATCAGACTTGCCCTTGGGGTCGAAGTCGGAACCGCCCTTGCCGCCGCCCATGGGCAGGGTGGTCAGGCTGTTCTTGAAGACCTGCTCAAACCCGAGGAACTTCAGGATGCTCAGGTTGACGCTCGGGTGGAAACGAAGACCGCCCTTGTACGGGCCGATGGCGGAGTTGAACTCCACGCGGTAGCCCCGGTTGACCTGAATCTGGCCATCGTCATCTGTCCATGGCACGCGAAACTGGATGACGCGCTCCGGCTCGATCATGCGCTCGAGCAGGGCGTGGCCCTGATAACGGGGATTGGACTCAATGAAGGGGATGACGGTCTCGGCGACCTCTTCCACTGCCTGGAGGAACTCAGGCTCGTTGGGGTTCCGGCGTTGGGCCTCGGCCATGAACGCCTGGACACTGGGGTGTTCCATGATGTTGGTGACGTATCGATTGACGTGCGGTGCGAAAGTAGCGTGACGGTGTGTCAAATGGACACGACCCGGCAGGATTGTTTATGGACGTCCGGACTGTTCACAAAGGAAGCGATGCGGACCGTCAGAGACAACGCGTCCGCCCGCCGTCCACCGGCAGGTTGATTCCGCTGATGTACGCGGCTGCCGGGCTGCAGAGGAAGGCAATGGCGGCCCCGATTTCATGGGCTTCTCCCAACCGCCGGAGGGGCACGGCCTGGGCCATGTTGTGCAGCACCTCCTCGGCGGGGACCCCGGTCTTGTCCGACTTGGCTTCCGCGATCTGCTGCAGGCGGGCGGTCCGGGTGGCCCCGGGCAGGACGTTGTTGACGGTGATGCCGTCCGGACCGAGCTCGTTGGCGAGGGTCTTGGCCCAATTGGCCACGGCACCGCGCACGGTGTTGGACACCCCGAGCCCATCGAGGGGCTGCTTCACCGAGGTGGAGATGACGTTGACAATCCGGCCGCCTCCGGCAGCCCGCATGCCGGGCAGCACGGCCTGCACCAGCCGTTGGTTGCAGAGCAGGTGCTGACTGAATGCCGCGAGGTAGGCACTGGGATCCGCCGCATGGGCCGGGCCGCTTGGAGGGCCGCCCGTGTTGTTGATCAGGATGTCCACCGGGGCCGATTGGGCCACGGCCGCGGCCACACCGGATACGGATGCAGCGTCGGTGAAGTCGGCCACGGCCACCCCATGGCCCTCTCCTTCGAGGGTGCCCAGCGCCAGGCGGAGGCGTTCCTCATTCCGGGCCATCAGGGTGCACCGGGCACCCAAGGAGGCCAGCTCCCTGGCCGCGGCGAGGCCGATGCCTTGTGACGCCCCACAGACCAGGGCGTGCATTCCGTGGAGATCCATCTGCATGGGCGCAATGTACCCCCGTATCTTCGCCCCATGATGACCGGAATCCAACACCTGCACGGCGCCCTCAGATGGGTGGTCCTCGTGCTCCTCATCCTGTCCATTGTCAAGGCCTTCACCGGCATGTCCTCCGGCCGCTCCTTCGGCGACGGAGACCGCAAGCGGGGCCTGTTCACCATGATTTCCCTCCACGTCCAGCTCCTGCTCGGCTACGTTCTCTACTTCGGAAAGGGGTGGAGCGCCATGCTCGGCGACCCCAACGCCATGGCCAGCACCGTGATGCGCTTCTTCTCGCTGGAGCACATGGCGACCATGACCCTGGCCGTCGTGCTCGGCACCTTGGGCTACAGCCTGGCCAAGCGGGCAGACAACGACCGCAGCAAGTTCCGCCGTCAGGCCATCTGGTTCACGGTCTGCCTCGTGCTCATCCTGTCCAGCATCCCCTGGCCCTTCCGCGAGGGCTTCGAAGCCTACGGTTGGCTGTGAGACCCCGGTTCCTCCTGACGGGCCTGGTCCTCGTCGCCGTGGCCGCGGGCTGCGGGTCGACGGGGGATGCCGGGCCGGCGGAGGGTGCACCGGGCAAGGTCGTGTCCGACACGGAGGCCCGCGCCCTGTACATCCGCAAATGCTCGCTCTGCCACGGCGATGACGGAAAGTTGATGGCGTCCAAGTCGCCCGATCTGAGCGTCTCGACGATGACCTTGGCCGAGCGCGTGGCCATCATCACCTACGGAAAGGGCACCATGCCCGCCCAGAAGGGCGTGCTCGACAAGGCGGAGATCACCGCCGTGGCCCGCTACATCGAACGGTTCCGCGACTGAATGCTCGAAAAACCCCTCGCCCGGAAAGACGGCAAGCCCGAACGGGCCGTCCTCGTCGGCCTCGCCACCCGCGATCAGCCCCGCGCACTGCTGGCCGAATACCTCGACGAGCTGGAGTTCCTGGCCCGGACGGCCAACGCGGAGACCATTCGCTCGTTCACGCAATCGCTGGACCACCCCGATGTCCGGACCTTCGTGGGCAAGGGCAAGCTCCAAGAGATCACCACCTACATCGAGGAGAACGACATCGACCTGCTCATCTTCGATGACGAATTGAGCCCGTCCCAACTCCGCAACCTCGGGGAGGCCCTGCCGGAAACCAAGGTGCTCGACCGCGCCAACCTCATCCTCGACATCTTCGCCCAACGCGCAAGGACGGCACACGCCAAAACGCAGGTCGAGCTCGCCCAGTACCAGTATTTGCTC
>JBMYZR010000001.1:113707-152642 GCA_049610565.1 Flavobacteriales bacterium
CCCGCGCCTGACCCGCATGTGGACCCACCTTCAGAAGCAGAAGGGCGGCATTGGCATGAAAGGGCCGGGGGAGAAAGAAATCGAGACGGACCGCCGGATCATCCGCGACCGCATCGCCGCCCTCAAGAAGGACCTCACCGCCATCGACCGGCAAATGGCCACCCAGCGCGGCAACCGCGGCGCCCTCGTCCGCGTGGCCCTCGTGGGTTATACCAATGCCGGCAAGTCCACCCTGATGAACCGGCTGTCCAAGTCGGAGGTCTTCGCCGAGGACAAGCTGTTCGCCACGCTGGACACCACCGTGCGGAAGGTCGTCGTCCACAACCTGCCATTCCTGCTGAGCGACACGGTCGGGTTCATCCGCAAACTGCCCCACCAGCTGGTCGAGAGCTTCAAGAGCACGCTGGATGAGACGCGGGAGAGCGACCTGCTCGTCCACGTCATCGACGTCTCCCACCCGCAGTTCGAGGACCACCTGCGCGTCGTCGAGGAAACCCTCGCCGAAATCGGGGCGGGCACCCAGCGGACGATGTTGGTGTTCAACAAGATCGACCAGCTCAAGGACCCCGCCGGCGAGGTCGACCGGGAGCACCTCATCGAGGGGTTGCGCCACCGCTTCGCCGACCACGAGGGGCCGGTCCTGTTCCTGTCCGCCCGGACCAAGGAGGGCATGGACAGCCTCCGCGAGGTCCTCTACGCCGAAGTCCGCGAGCTCCACGTCCAGCGTTTCCCTCACAACCACTTCCTTTACTGACATGGCAGGCATTCGACAGGAGCGCATCGGCGCGTTGCTTCAACGGGAACTGGGCACTTTCCTCCAGCGGGAAGCGTCCATGCGCTTCGGCGGGCATTTCATCACGGTGACGACGGTCCGGTTGACCCCCGACCTCTCCCTCGCCCGGGTGTACTTGAGCTTCATGCCCGTCGCCTCCGCCGGGACGCCGCAGGAAGGGCTCGAACTGGTTCAGCAGGACGCCTTCCACATCCGGAAAACCCTCGCCGGCAAAGTCGGCAAGCACCTCCGCAAAATGCCGGAGTTGCGGTTCTTCCTGGACGACAGCCTCGACCGCTACGAGGAAATCGACCGCCTGCTGACCGACGACTGACCCGGTCCGCCTCGGCTAACTTGACCGCGTGAACGTCCCCTTCCGCATCGCCAAGCGCTACCTCTGGGCGCGAAAGTCGCAGCGGCTCATCCACCTCGTGAGCGGCATTTCCGTGGTGGTGGTGGCGGCCGTCTGTGCCGCGATGATCGCCATCCTCAGCGCCTTCAACGGCATCGAGGAATTGGTGGAGGAGCTGTTCTCGAGCCTGGACACCGAGCTCGCCGTGCTGCCGGCGGAAGGCCGCGTCCTCGATGCGGCGTGGGTCGACTCGCTCGCCGCCCATCCCGGGGTGGCCTGGGCCGGCGGTGTCCTGGAGCAGGACGTGGTCGTGCGCCGCCAGGGAGAGCCCCTCGTCTGCACGCTGCTCGGTTTCGATGTGGACCACGCGGAACGGACCGGCCTCGCCGGCCGACTGCGGCGCGGGGATGTGCTTCGGGCCGATACCCTCGGAACGGACTGCGGCTATGTCGGGCTCGGTGTGGCCAGCCAGCTGCGGATTCCCATCGGAGGCGATGCCCCGTCGACCTTGACGGTGGCGGCCCCAAAGCGCGGAAGGAGCCTGTCGAGCGCCCGAAGCTGGTCGCCGGATGGCGGGCTCGACCGCATGCTCGTCTCCGGCAGGCTGTCGGTGTGTGGGACGTTCAGCGTCAACGCCGACATCGACACCCGCCACATCATCGCGCCCCTCGGATTCGCCCAGGACATCCTGCAGCGGCCCGGTCAGGTCTCCCGGGTGGAGCTGGTGCCGGGTCCCAGCTGGAGCCCGGAGGAGCTGAGGGAATCCATCGATGCACGTTGGCCGGAGGAGCTGTTGACCCGGACCCGCCGGGAGAAGAACGCCCTCATCCATTCCACCAGCCGGGCCGAGAAGTGGGCCACGTTTGCCATCCTGAGCTTCATCCTCGTCGTGGCCGCGTTCAACATCCTCGCCGCCCTGACCATGTTGTTGCTGGACAAGCGGCGCGACATCGGGACCCTGTCGGCCATCGGCATGACCCCGAAGGACATCCGCCGCGTCTTCAGCTGGCAGGGGTTCCTGATCAATGCGGTGGGCGCCGCAGCCGGTCTTGCGATCGGTCTGACCCTGGTGTGGCTGCAGGACCGGTTCGGCCTGGTCCGCCTCGAAGGCGCGATGGTCCCCGCGTACCCCGTGGCCCTGCGCGCCGGAGACGTGCTCGGGGTCGTGCTCATGGTCCTCGGTGTAGGCGGCACCTTCAGCGCGGCGATGGTCGCGTACCTCGTCCGCCGCATGGCGCCCGACGCGGCGTAATTTTGCACCATGGTCCGCATCGGTCCCGTCGAACTCGGTGAATTCCCACTCCTGCTCGCGCCCATGGAGGACGTGAGCGATCCGCCCTTCCGCACCCTGTGCAAGGTGCACGGCGCGGACATGATGTACACCGAGTTCATCAGCTCCGAGGGCCTCATCCGCGATGCCGCCAAAAGCCGGCAAAAGCTGGACATCTACGAAAAGGAACGCCCCATCGGCATCCAGATCTTCGGATCGGAGATCGACTCCATGCGCCGGGCCGCGGAAATCTCCGCCGCGTCCGGACCCGATGTCCTCGACATCAATTACGGTTGTCCAGTCAAAAAGGTCGCCTGCAAGGGCGCCGGAGCCGGCATCCTCCAGGACATCCCCAAGATGGTCTCGATGACCAAGGAGATCGTGGACGCCGTCGACTTGCCGGTCACCGTCAAGACACGGCTCGGGTGGGACGACAACACCAAGTACATCGTGGAAGTGGCCGAGCGCCTGCAGGACGTGGGCATCCAGGCCATTTCCATCCACGGCCGGACCCGCTCCCAGATGTACAAGGGCGAAGCGGATTGGACCCTGATCCGGGCCGTGCGGGAGAACCCGCGCATGGCGATTCCCGTCTTCGGCAACGGCGACATCGACACGCCGGAAAAGGCCCTCGCCTACCGCAACGAATACGGCGTAGACGGCATCATGATCGGCCGGGGCAGCATCGGCAACCCGTGGATTTTCAACCAGATCAAGCACTACTTCGCCACCGGAGAGCACCTCCCCGCGCCGACGGTGGCGGACCGCGTGGAAGCCGCCCGCCAGCACCTCGACCACAGCCTCGAGTGGAAGGGGCTGCGCCTCGGCGTCGTGGAGATGCGCCGGCATTATGCCAACTACTTCCGCGGACTGTCCCACTTCAAGGAGCACCGGCTGAAACTGGTGACGGAGGACGACCCCGCCGTGTTGCACGCCACCCTCGACAACGTCGCGGCCACCTACGGCGACACCGCTCTGCCTGCGTAGATTCGGCCCCATGACCGCCGACCACATCCAGGGCTGGAGCCGCTCCCTGATCTTTCTCGGATTGATCTTCATGGGGACCGTCGTGGCCTCCGTGTTCGCCACCACCGTGGCCAACCTGTTCTTCGGGGGCGCCGTCACCCTCCTGCCCGGCGAGGGCATGCCGTCCGGCACGGCGAGCTGGTGGCAGTTGCACTTCCAGAACCTCTGCAGCCAGGCGATCGGCTTTGGTGGCGCCGTGTGGCTGGCCATGCGCATCTGGGACCGCCATGCGCTGCAGGGCTTGCCCGGTGGACCGGGCGGACGGAAAGCGTCCGTGCTCCTGCTGGCCACCCTCGCCACGGTCGCCAGCGGCCCGCTGCTCATGGCGAGCTACGAGCTCAACGGCATGCTCATCCCCGAGGGCAGCCTGCTCGAACAGATCTTCAAGCCGCTGGAGAAGATGATCGAAGCCATGACGGGATACCTCGCGTCGGGCGAAGGCCTCCAGCGCGTGGTGATCCTGCTCGGCATCGCCGGTCTGCCGGCCATCTTCGAGGAGTTGTCCTTCCGGGGCGTCTTGCAGCCCTTGCTCATCCGCGCCACCGGCAACGCGTTCTGGGGCATTCTGCTCACCTCCATCGTCTTCAGCGCCATCCACTTCCAGTTCTACGGGTTCCTGCCGCGGGTCCTCCTCGGCGCCCTCTTCGGCTGGATGGCCCACCGGAGTGGAAGCCTGCTTCCCGGCATGGTGGCGCATTTCGTGAACAATGCACTCGCCGCCGTCACCCTCTGGGTCACGGGCAGCATGACCGAGGACATCCTCGATTTGACGCCGTGGCTCGTGGCGGGAAGTGTGGCGGTGACCGCCGCCTGCTGCGTGGGGGTCCACCGGGTCCTGGCGCAGGACCGGTTGGCCTGATCAGGACCGGTTCCGCAGGGCGAGGAAGGCCTCGGCACTGAGGAGGTCCTCCGGCGTGGTCAATTTGAGGTTGTGGAGGTCGCCCTCCACCAGTTCGAGCTGTCGCCCGCTCGCTTCCCACACGGAGGCATCGTCCGTGAAATGGGATTGGTAGTCCACCCCGTACGCCTCGCGCAGGGGGGCCAAGGAGAACACCTGCGGCGTCTGCACGGCCCGCAATGTGGCCCGGTCGAGGGGTGCACTCCCCTGCTCTCCGATGCGGCGGATCGTGTCCTTGACCGGCACGACGGGAATGGCCCCACCATGAGCTTCTGCGGCGATATAGCATCGACGGATGGTGTCCACTTCCACCAACGGACGGACGGCGTCGTGGATGCCGACCCAGCCCTCACCATCCGGAAGGGCCGCCAGTCCGTTGGCCACGGAATGGAACCGTTCGGCACCGCCCTCGACCACGCGGTCCACGGTGGCCTCCGGGTGATCGCGGACCACGTTGGCCCACTCCCCGTGCAGGCTCTCGTGCAGGACGAGGACCACGAAGAGGTCGGGGTAGGCCTCCCGGAACCGGGCGAGGGTGTGAACGATGACCGGCCGGTCACCAAGCGGCAAAAACTGCTTGGCCACCGGCCGGTTCATGCGGGTGCCCGTGCCGCCCGCGACGAGGATGAGGGAGCGCATGCGGCGCGTGGGCAAATCAGCCGCGGGCGGCTGCGAAACGCGCGGAAATGGCGTTCCAGTCGATGACGTTGAAGAACGCCGCGATGTAGTCGGGGCGGCGGTTCTGGTAGTTCAGGTAGTAGGCGTGCTCCCAGACGTCGAGGCCGAGGATGGGCGTGCCTCCGCAGCCGGCTTCCGGCATCAGCGGGTTGTCCTGGTTGGCGGTGGAGCAGACCTCGAGGGCACCGTCCTTGACGCACAGCCAGGCCCAGCCGCTGCCGAAGCGCGTGGCGGCCGCAGCGGAGAAGGCGTCCTTGAAGCCGTCGTAGCTGCCGAAGGCGGCGTCGATGGCCGCAGCGAGATCGCCGGTCGGGGCGCCGCCGCCGTTGGGGGACATGCTGGTCCAGAACAGGTTGTGGTTGTAGTAGCCGCCGCCGTTGTTGCGCACGGCGCCGTTGCCGGAATCCTGCGCGCACAGGTCCTCGATGGACTTGCCGGCCATGTCGGTGCCGTCGATGGCGGCGTTCAGCTTGGCCGTGTAGCCGGCGTGGTGCTTGCCGTGGTGGATCTCCATCGTGCGGGCATCGATGTGCGGCTCGAGGGCGTCGTAGGCGTAGGGGAGTTGGGGCAATTCAAAGGCCATGATGATGGGAATTCAGGGTTGGGTGTCCGTTGTGGGAGTTCAAATCTAATTCGCCGGGGGGGTGAGCAGCGCGTCGAGTTCGTCAAAAGCGGCGAGGGCCGCGCGCCACTCGGAATCGGCGCGGAGTGCTGCCCGGTGGCCGGCACTTTCGCCCCAGAGGTTGTGGGCAATGCGCTCGGCGACCCTTTGGCGCGTCAACATGCGCGACCGCACCCGCTCCTCGTCCGGCCGGTAGGACTCGTCCAGCAGGGCATCGACGCCGAGGTCGAGCCCGGCGTCCACCGCGTCCAAGAAGTCCGCCACGGAACCGAGCGCCAGGAAGGCCTCCCGTTGCGCGGTGCCGAGCGTGAAGGCGTGCTCGCGCACGCGGCCGGCGTAGACCAGCTCGCGGAAGGATACCGGGAAACTGCCGGTGTCCAGCGGCACGAACACATCCGGTGCAATGCCGCCGCCGCCATACACGGTCCGGCCGGCTTCGGTCAGGTAGGCGAGGGAATCCACCTGCAACACGCTGTCGGCTTCGACATACTCCCCGCGCTCCTGGCGCAGCAGCCACTCTTCTTCGTAATCCACCCCCGCTCCGTATGGCCGTTGGATGCTCCGGCCGCTGGGCGTGTAGTACCGGGCCACGGTGAGCCGCAAGGCGCCGCGGTCCGCCACGGGAAACTCCTCCTGGACGAGCCCCTTTCCGAAGGTCCGGCGGCCTACGACCACAGCGCGGTCGTGGTCCTGCAGGGCACCGGCCAGGATTTCGCTGGCCGAGGCGCTCCCCTCGTCCACCATCACCACGAGCGGGATGGACCGATCGCGTCCCGGGCGCTCGGTGATGTACTCGCGGCGCGGCTGCGATGCCCCTTCGGTGTAGACCACGAGGTCGCCCTCATCGAGGAACCGCTCCACCATGGGAACGGCCGAGTGCAGGTAGCCCCCTCCGTTGCCCCGGAGGTCGAGCACGAACCGCTCTGCACCGCGTTCCCGGAGGTCCAGCAACGCAGCGTCGAACTCGTCGTCCGTGTTGCGGGCAAAGCGGACCACCTTGATGTAGCCCACCCGGTCCGGCATCAACTCCGCGCACACAACGCTGTGAATCGGAATCCGCCCGCGATTCAGGGTCACGTCGATCAAGGTGGTGTCCGTCGAACCGGGGCGCATCAATCCGAGGCCGACCGGCGTGCCTGACGGGCCCTTCAACAGGCGCATCACCTTGGTGTTGGTCAGGCCCGTTCCCGCGATGGTGCTGTCGTCCACCGTGACAATGCGGTCTCCAGACCGGATTCCGGCGGCCTCACTGGGCCCACCGGGAATGGGCGTCACCACCATGATGGTGTCCTCCTGCAGCAGGAATTCGACCCCAATGCCCTCGAAATTGCCCTCCATGGGCTCGGCCATGGCGGCCAGCTCCTCGGCGCTGAACCAATCGCTGTGCGGGTCCAGCTCGTCCAGGATCGCGTCGATGGCGATGTCGGTCAGGCGGTTGCGGTCGACGGGGTCGACATACATCCGGTCGATGCGGTCCAGCACGGACCCGAGAACCTGTCCCGAAGGCAGGAAACGGGGCTCCATCCTCTCCCACGCACTGGTGCCTGAACCGAGCCCGCGGCCGAGATAGGCGCCCAGACAGAGCGCGGCGCCCAGTGCGAGGGGCACCCAGGCGCGCGGCATGGGGGGGCGATCAGTCGACATCCGGATATCGTACAATCTCCACCCCTGCCTGGTTCAGGAACGTCAGGCCCGAATCGTCCTTGTAGGCGTCGATGAAGACCACGCGGCGGATGCCGACCTGGTGGATGAGCTTGGCGCAATCCCGACAGGGAGACAGGGTGATGTACAGCGTGGCTTCCTGCGCTGTGTGGGTGGACCGGGCGAGCTTGGTGATCGCGTTGGCCTCGGCGTGCAGCACGTACCAATGCGTGTCGCCGTCGGCGTTCTCGCAGGCGTTGGGGAATCCGCTCGGCGTCCCATTGTATCCATCCGAGACGATCATGCCGTCCCGGACGATGAGCGCGCCCACCTGCTTGCGGGTGCAATGGGACAATTGGGCCCACTCCCGCGCCATCCTCAGGTAGGCGAGGTCATAACGGCGCTGCTTGTCGGTCACCACGGGTTGCTCCACGTCGCGAAGGTAGTTCGGACCCCGATGGACTTCCCCGTTCGTGTTGGGGCATCCGTGCCCACCTTTGCCCCATGCGCATCTACACCCGAACCGGCGACGGTGGCGAGACCTCCCTCTTCAATGGCGACCGCGTCCACAAGGACGACGCCCGCATCGAAGCCTATGGCACCCTCGACGAGCTCAACGCCGTGGTGGGCGGGCTGCTCGATCACGCTGCGCTGGCACCGCACGTCGACCGGCTGCACGCGATTCAGGACCACCTGTTCCGCATCGGCGGGGTGTTTGCCGATCCCGAGGGGCCGCGTCCGGGCGCCCTCACCGTGGATGCGGCCGACATCGAAGGCCTCGAGCAGTGGATTGACGGCATGGAAGAACCGCTGGATCCCCTGCGGAACTTCGTCCTGCCGGGCGGACACCCCGCCCTGTCGGCGTGCCACCTCGCCCGTACCGTTTCCCGCCGAGCGGAGCGCCGCGCGGTGGCGCTCGACCGCCTCGTGAGCCAGCCCGATGCCGCCCTGAAGTACCTGAACCGGTTGAGCGACGCCTTCTTCACGCTCGGCCGCTGGGCCGCCCACACGACCGGAACGGTGGAAGTGAAGTGGCCCCTCGACCGCAAGTGACCTCATTCCGAGCCCTTTGAGCCGAACTTTTTGTGGGTGACGGCCGTAGGGGTTGCACACATCGACGGCCCTGCTACTTTTGCCGCGCCTGAAAACGCCTTATCATGTATTGGACGCTTGAGCTCGCCTCCTACCTCGAAGACGCCCCCTGGCCCGCCACCAAGGACGAGCTGATTGATTTCGCCATGCGCACCGGAGCGCCCCTCGAAGTCGTGGAGAACCTGCAGCAGATCGAAGACGACCAGGAGTCCTACGACACCATCGAGGACATCTGGCCGGACTATCCCTCCAAAGAGGATTTCTTCTTCAACGAGGACGAATACTGACGACGCCGTCAGACCCCCGACCTTTTCACGCCGGCCCTCCAGCCGGCGTTTTTCATGGGGCGAAATCCGGCACCAGCAACAGGGTGCACCGGGCAAATTCGGGATCGAGACCGATGGACCGGATGGGCACGGCAGGGAAATGGGCTTCCCACAGGGACCGCGCCTCTCCTTCATCGGCGCCGATGCACCGGACCTGCCTCAGGCCATCCCGCGCCACGGACATCGTCCACAACGGGGGCAGTCCAGCCGGTGGCGTGTCTCCTTCGATGCGGGTTCCCGGCGCCGACGGATCGAGGAAGCTGCGGACATGAAGCGGGATGCCGGCCCGGCGGATCGGCGCCATGGTGTCGCGGTGCAGGATCCCCGCACCCGCCTTGCCGAGGATGTCGGCCGTGCCATGATCCAAGGCGGGCAGGCAGGTCGCAGGCGGCCACACGCGGGGATCTCCGGTCATGACGCCGGGCACATCCTTCCACACGATGAACCGGTCGGCCCCGAGCGCTTCGGCCAACAGCGCCCCGCTGAAATCCGACCCTTCACGGCCGAGGGTGGTGGGCCGCCCGTCCGGCGCCGAACCCACAAACCCCTGCATCACGGGAATCCGCCCTTCCCATGAAGTCCGCTTCTCGTTCACCTTCAGCCCCACACCGGTCACATCCACCCGGGCCGCGCGGGGCGTGCCGTCCGTCGGAATGACCTCCCAGGCCGACACCCACAGGGCGGGCAAGCCGATTGCGGCGAGATGGGCCGCGACAATGCGGGTGGACCAACGCTCCCCCTGCCCGACGATGGCGTCATAGCCTTCGTCCGACGCAGGGCGACCCTTCCAGGATTGGGCCAGCACCCGGAACGCCGCGACATCGGAATCCAGCAGATCGGCAGGCAGACCGAGCGCGACGACGGTGCTGCGGTGGGCCTCCACCACAGAGGACACCACGGACTCCACATCCGTCGCGTGCGGAAGGGACTGCCACACGGCCTCCAACGCATTGGTCGTCTTGCCCATCGCGCTGACGACCACGGCAGACTGCACGCCCTGGTCCTCGCCCGCGGCGCGGTCCAGGAGAATGCGGCCGAGGTTCCGCACCGCATCGGCGTCCTTGACCGACGCCCCACCAAACTTGTGGACGATCCAGCTCATTCCGCCTTGCCCGCCAGGTCGGCGAGGGCCTGTCCCTCAAGCCGGCCATTGAGCCACTCTCCTTCCACGGCCGACCCGAGCGACCGGTAAAAGCCGATGGCGGGCTCATTCCAATCGAGCACCTGCCACTGCATGTAGGCGCAGCCGCGCTTTGCCGTTTCCTGCGCCACGGCGGCGAAAAGCTGCAGGCCATACCCCTTGCCGCGCTCCGTCTCGGTCACCACGAGGTCCTCGAGGTACAGGCAGCGGCCATTCCACGTGCTGTATTTCTGGTAAAACAGGGCAATGCCGACCACCTCATCGCGGTCGGCCGGCTCGAGGACCAGCAGTCCGTAGGCGGGGTCGGGTCCGAAGCCGTCGCGGAGCAGGACCTCCTCTCCGATGTTGACCTGGTCGAGCGCCCGCTCGTATTCGGCGAGCTCCCGAATCAGGCCCATCACCGCCGGCACATCCGCCTCGGTGGCCCATCGAATCCGTCCCTTTTCCTGCATGTCCTGCAAACCTAGATTGCAGGTCAGCATGCCCGACGGAATTTCTCCATTCGACATCGCCTTGGGCCTTCCCCTCCTCTGGGCGGCCATCCGGGGCCTCCGCAAGGGGTTCGTCATGGAGGTGACCGGACTCGTCGCCCTGTTTCTCGGGGCCTATGCGGCCTTGTTCTGTTCAGACCTCGCCGCGGCCTGGCTCGATGACCGCTTCGCCATCGGGCATGAATACCTGGGCATCACCTCATTCGCGGTCACCTTCATCGCCGTGGTCCTCGGCGTGCACCTGCTCGGCCGCGTTGTCGAGAAGATGGTGGACCTGACGGCGCTCAAGCCCATGGACCGGCTGGGCGGACTTGCGTTTGCCATCGGGCGGGCCTGGCTGTTCTGGTCCATCGTGATTCTGCTGATCCAAGGCGCACTGGGTACCGATTTCCTGCCGTCCTCCTGGATCGAGGGCAGCCACCTGTGGCCGGCCATGGGGGACACGGCCCGCTTCCTGTTGCCCATCCTCGACCCCTGGATCCCCGAGGTCTGACCGGCACAAGGGTCGAATTTCAGAGGTGGATCTCCACGCCGAGGTCCTGGCCGAGGCGCTGGATGCGGTCACCGAGTTGGCCCCACGCAGCGCCGTAGCCTTCGCTCGCGGACCACTCTCCCTTGACGGAAAAGTAGAATTTGATCTTGGGCTCGGTCCCCGAAGGCCGGGCCGTCACCAGGGCGCCCTCCTCGGTGAGGAACTGGACCACATTCGACGAGGGCAGGCCGTTCCAACCGCCCTGGTGATCGCGCACCTCGGCCACGGCCTCGCCGCCGAGGTGGGTGGGCGGTGATTGCCGGAATCCCTCCATCATGGCGCGGATCTCGCCGGCCCCCGCGATGCCCTCGCGCTTGAGGGAAACGAGGGCCTCCCGGTACATGCCGTAGTGGCGGTGCAGGTCGCGCAACCGGTCCAGCAGGGTCCGGCCCTTGCGCCACTCCGCGTCGGCCATTTCGGCAATCATGCACGCCGCGGCGATGGCGTCCTTGTCGCGGACCTCATCGCCCACCAGGTATCCGTAGCTCTCTTCGCCGCCCACCAGGAAGCGGCCATGGCCCTCCCGGGCCGCGATTTCGGCAGCAATCCACTTGAACCCGGTCAGCGTCTCCGCCACCGGCACGTCGAATTCGGCCGCGATGTCGCTGATCAGTCGGGTCGTGACGACGGTCCGCGCGACGAAGTCCCCCTCCTCGAGGGTGCCGCGTTCGGCCTTGGCCTTGAGGACGTAGTGGACGAGCAGGGCGGCGACCTCGTTGCCGTTGAGCAGGCGGAACCCGCCGCCGGGCTGTCGCACGGCCGCGCCCACGCGGTCGCTGTCCGGATCGGTGGCCAGCACGAGCTCGGCGCCGGTTTCCTCGGCCCGCTCCAGCGCCATCCGCAGGGCGCTCGCCTCCTCCGGGTTGGGAGACTCCACCGTCGGAAAGGCCCCGTCCGGCTCCGCTTGGGCCGCCAGCACCTCCACGTTGCGGAAACCGCATGCCGCGAGGGCCGGCGCCATGCTCACCGTCCCCGTGCCGTGCAGCGGGGAATAGACGATGCCGAGGTCGGAGCCTTCGTCCACGAGGGTTTCGCTGATGCGGTGGCCGGCGATGGCGTCGTAGTAGTCGAGGTCGAGTTGACCGTCGATGACATGGATGCGGGGGTCGTCCGCCGGAGCGCGGCGGACCGCCTCCAGCCCGGACACCGCCCGGACGCGTTCGATGATGCCGTTGTCGTGGGGCGGAACGATCTGGCCTCCATCGCCCCAATACACCTTGTAGCCGTTGTACTCCTTGGGGTTGTGGCTCGCCGTGACGACGATGCCGGCCTGGCAGCCGAGCCGGCGGATGGCGAAGCTCAATTCCGGCGTCGGCCGCAGGGCCGGGAAGACGTGGGCGTCGATGCCGTTGCCGGCCAGGACCTCGGCGGCCACCCGCGTGAATTCATCGCTCCGGTGACGGCTGTCGTGGGCGATGGCCACCGCCATCGGGCCGTCATGGTGAGCGGACAGGTAATCGGCCAGCCCTTGGGTGGCCATGGCGACCACCGCCGCATTCATCCGGTTGGTGCCGGGCCCCATGATGCCCCGCATGCCGCCGGTGCCGAACGCCAGATCTTGATGGAAGGCCTCCTCGAGGGGGCTGGTGTTGCTGTCGTCGAGCATGGCCTGCACGGCCTCTCGGGTCTCCTCGTCGTGGGGTTCCCGGGTCCAGGCGAGGGCCCGGTTGCGGATGTCATCAAGGGTCATGACGGATCAATTCGGTGCGTCTGGAAATTTCGGCATCAAACACGACTTGAGCGCCACCTTCCACGAAACGGAATCGCGGCCCAATGCCTCGAAAAATGGGCGTTCGTCGAGTTTGCTGTAGGCCGGCCGCTTGGCGCGCGTCGGAAATGACGAGGTCGGGACGGGACGGACCTCTACATCGGGCGCCCGTTCGGCAAGGATGGCCGAGGCGAACCCATGCCATGTCGTGACGCCCTCGTGTCCGTAATGATGAGCGCCCTGCGTCTTGTCCGGGGCGGCCTGCATCAGGTCCACCCAATGGAGCAGGTCCTCGGCGAGGTGGCCGGCGTGGGTCGGACATCCCTGCTGGTCGTCCACCACGGTCAGCACGTCGCGGTCGGCAGCGAGGCGCAGCATCGTGTTGAGGAAGTTCTTTCCCTCCCGGTCGTACAACCAGCTGACCCGGATGATGCTGGCGGAGGGCAGGGCCTCGAGCACGGCGCGTTCGCCCTGCAACTTGCTGTCGCCGTAAACGCCCAAGGGCGAGGTCGGGTCGTCGGGGAGGTAGGGCCGGGTGCCCGAACCGTCAAACACGTAATCGGTGCTGATGTGGACCATGCGGATGTCCCGCTCCGCGCACGCCGCGGCGAGCCGGCCTGGGGCGATGCCGTTGATGCGGTGGGCGCGTTCGGCATCGTCCTCAGCCGCATCCACGGCCGTGTAGGCCGCACAGGACAGGACCACGTCGGGGCGGAGGCGATCCAGCACGGGCCCGAAGGTCTCGGGCTGCTCCAAATCCAGCACGTCCCGACCGCAGGCCAGCAGCGTCTTGTCCCACGCCACAGGATGGTCCGCGGTGGCCATCAGCCTGCCGCCCAATTGGCCCGTCGTGCCCGTGATCATCACCCGCATGACACAAAGAAAAGGGGCGGCTGGAGCGCTTTGGCACGCTTTCTGCCGTTTGAAGAACAAATCCACGTTCACCATGACGCACTTCCTCACCTCCCGATCCAGGATGGGCGCCGCGCTCGCCGTCCTCACCCTCGCCCTCTCCACCGCGGCCTTCGGCCAACGGAGGGGACCCTTCTTCGAACCGCGCCGGGCCGGCGCCTTCGAACTGAGCGGCACCGCATTGCTCTCCCACGTCGAGGAGGGCAACCTCATGGTCGATCCCGGCCTCGAGGTCACCTTTCTCGGACGTTCCCCCGGCGCCCTGCACAGTGGCGTCCGACTCGGCATCGGCATGCTCGACCAATCGGGGGCCGTGTCCGGTTCGGACCTCGGGACGACCGAACGCCGACGCACCCTCCTCCCCGAAGTCTCCGGCGTGCTCCGGCTCGACCCGTTCCGCTCCGGTTTCCGTCCTTTCGTCGAAGGCGAACTGGGCATGGCCGCCACCCTCGCCGATGTCCGGTCATTCGATGAACTTGGCCACCGCATCGGCTACGATGTCCCGGCCTTTGACCCGACCCTCCACTATGGATGGGCAGCCGGGGCGCGCATCCGCATGGGCACCGGCACTTTCCTGTCGCTTCGCTATGGCGAACGCATCGGCGGACACCTCGACGTGCCGAATCCGGTGGACGACTCCGAGGTGCTGACGACCCTGGACAACCAACGCCGGGTGCTCAGCATGGGCTTGAGCCTCGCCCTCTGAGGCACAGCCGTCCACCCGCTTCTCTACGATTTCACGCAGCCCGCATGGCCTCCACCGGATCCATGCGGGCTGCTTGCATGGCGGGGGCCAGCCCGGCCACGATGCCGCTGAAGATCGCGATGCCCAGTCCGAGCAGGAACCGGTCCACGCCAAAGACGAGGGCGAACCCCTCGGAGGTCGCGTTGACGAGCAGCACCAGCAAGGCCACGGCCAGCAGCGCCATGAGCGCCCCGATGAGGCAGAGGGCCACGGCTTCGGTCAGGAACTGGGCGAGGACGAAACTCCGCTTGGCGCCGAGCGCCTTCTGCACCCCGATGAGGGGCGTGCGCTCCTTGACTGAGACGAACATGATGTTGGCCACCGAAAAGCACCCGATCAGGATGGCAAAGACGCCGATGAACCACACGCCGTTTTCGAGCTGGCCGAAGATGCGGTCGATGAAGGCGGTGAGCATTTCCACCTCGTTGACCGCGAAGTCCGACTCGTCCCGCGGGTGCAGACGGCGCAGGGGGCGGTAGGCCGCGATGACCTCGCCCTTGAGCGTCTCCAGGTCCACGCCCTCCTTGGCCCGGATCAGGATGCTCGCCTTGAGCGACCTGAAGTTCATGAGCTGACTGGCAAACGTGACCGGAATCAGCACGAGGTCGTCGGACCCCTCCCCCACGAGCGAAGTCCCCTCCTGGGCGAGCACCCCGATGACCGTCAACCTCCGGCCCTCCAGCACGCAGGTCTGGCCGATGGGGTCTTCTCCGGGAAACAACCGGTCGATGATGTCCCGGCCGAGGATGACGGAGGGAATGCCGGCCTGCATCTCCCGTTCGGTGAAGAAGCGACCGTCCTCGATGTCGAGTTCGATGGCATCGAGGTAATCCAGCGTCACCGCCCCGATGCGCGCCCCCGCAAAGCTGCTGCTGCCCCGTTCCAGGGTGCCCATGTTGCCCGTCTGGAAGGCCACACTTCGCGCCGAGGGCAACCGCTCGCTGAGCAATTCTGCGTCCTCGAGCGTGGGGTCCTTGCGCACCGCGTACTTCCACCACGGATAGTCCGAGGAGAACGTCCACGGCATTTTTTCCACGAAGAGCACGTCGCTCCGGACCGAACTGAAAATGCCCTTGAGGTTTTCTTCGAGCGAGTCGGACACCGTGAAGACCGCGGTGATCATGAAGATTCCGATCATCACGCCGAGCAGGGACAGGAGCGTCCTGAGCCGGTTGGTCACCAGCGATTGCCATGCCTGCACGAAGCTTTCCACGAACAACCGGCGCGTCATGCACCAAAGCTACGCCCCGGGGGTGGTGAAGGCCCGGGCTGTGGGCTAATTTCGCCGCTTCCCATTTCGATTCACCTCATGGAACGCCCGATCCGCCGCGCCCTCATCTCCGTCTTCCACAAGGAAGGCCTCGCCCCCATCGTCGAACGCCTGCACGCCCACGGCGTGGAGATCCTCTCCACCGGAGGAACGCAACGCGCCATCGAGGCGCTGGGCGCCGAAGTGACCCCGGTCGAGTCCGTCACGCAAACCGCCGAAATGCTCGGTGGCCGGGTGAAGACGCTCCACCCGATGGTCTTCGGTGGCATCCTCGCCCGCCGGAACTTCGAAGCGGACGACGTGGACGTGGCCGAGCATGGCATCGGACAGATTGACCTGGTCATCGTCGACCTCTACCCCTTCGAGGAGACGCTCGCTTCGGGCGCCGACGAGGGCGAGATCATCGAGAAAATCGACATCGGCGGCATCGCCCTCATCCGCGCTGCGGCCAAGAACTTCAAGGACGTGGTCTGCATCCCGTCCCGCGGCCAGTACGGAGACCTGGTGGAGGCCCTGTCCGACGGCATGAGCACGGACCTGGACTTCCGCCGCCGCATGGCCGGTGCTGCCTTCGGCGTCTCGTCCGGCTACGACGCGGCCATCGGCAAGTGGGTCCGCGAAGGCGGTCAGCCCGAGGTGCTGTCCCTTCTCGAGACGGCCTGCAACCCGCTCCGCTACGGGGAGAATCCGCACCAGGAAGGCGCCTTCTACGGCGACCTCGAGGGCCTGTTCACCCAGCACAACGGCAAGGCGCTCAGCTACAACAACCTGCTCGACGTCGACGCCGCCGTCCAGTTGATGGCCGAGTTCAAGGACGACGCCCCGACGGTCGCCATCCTCAAGCACAACAACGCCTGTGGACTCGCCACCCGCGATGCCCTGGCCGACGCCTACTCGGACGCCCTCGCCGGCGACCCGGTCTCGGCCTTCGGTGGCGTGGTCATCGCCAACCGGACTCTGGACGTCGCCACGGCCGAAGCCCTGCACACCCTCTTCTGCGAGGTCGTGATCGCCCCGGACTACGAGCCGGCTGCCCTGGCCCTGCTCAGCGGCAAGAAGAACCGCATCCTGCTCACGCAGCATCACTGGCCCGCCTCCCCCAAGCTGGTGCGGTCCGCCCTCGGTGGCTACCTGGTCCAGCAGCCGGACGACCGGGTGGAAGGCCCGGCTGACTTCGAGTGCGTCACCCAAACGGCGGTGACCACGGAGCAGGCCGCCGATCTGGCCTTCGCCCTGAAGCTGGTCAAGCACACCCGCTCCAACACCATCGTCCTCGCCCGGAACGGCCAGCTCCTCGCCAGCGGAACCGGCCAGACCTCCCGCGTCGACGCCCTGAATCAGGCCATCGACAAGGCCGGTCGGATGGGCTTCTCGCTGGAGGGCGCCGCGATGGCCAGCGACGCGTTTTTCCCCTTCCCGGACTGCGTGGAAATCGCCCACAAGGCGGGCATCACCTCGGTCGTCCAACCTGGCGGCTCCATCAAGGACAACCTCAGCGTGGCCTACTGCGATGACAACGGGTTGGCCATGGCCATGACCGGCATTCGCCACTTCCGTCACTGACCTTGACCCAACCCGTCTTGCGGGCCGCTCGGGCCGCGGAACCGGGTTTTCAACATCGGAGGAATCCTTCGGCAACATGCCGAGGAATTTGAACGTTGCTTTCGCACATTTGAGACAATGGGGCTGTTCAACTTTTTCATGCAGGAGATCGCCATCGATCTCGGCACCGCCAACACGGTGATTTACTACGAGGACCAGGTCGTCGTGGACGAACCCTCCATTGTGGCCAAGGACCGCGCGTCGAACAAGACCGTGGCCATCGGGCGCCAGGCCCAGCAGATGCATGGAAAGACGCACGAGAACATCAAGACCGTGCGCCCGCTCAAGGACGGCGTGATCGCCGACTTCCAGAGCGCGGAGGACATGATCAAGGGGATGATCCGGATGATCAACCAGCGGAAGAGCCTGTTCAACCCCAGCCTCCGCATGGTCATCTGCATCCCGTCGGGCATCACCGAGGTGGAGAAGCGTGCGGTCAAGGACAGTGCGGAACACGCCGGCGCCAAGGAGGTCTATCTCATCCACGAGCCCATGGCAGCGGCCATCGGAATCGGCATCGACGTCGAGGAGCCGATGGGCAACATGATCATCGACATCGGGGGCGGAACCTCCGAGATTGCCGTCATCGCGCTGGGTGGCATCGTGACCGACAAGAACATCCGGGTGGCCGGGGACGAGTTCACCCAGGACATCGAGGAGTACATGCGCCGCCAGCACAACATCCTCGTGGGCGAGCGCACCGCCGAGCAGATCAAGATCGAGGTGGGCAGTGCCCTGACCGAGCTGGACGAGCCGCCGGAGGATTACGCCGTTCGCGGCCGGGACCTCATGACGGGCATTCCGAAGGAAATCCACGTGAGCTATGCCGAGATCGCCATGGCACTCGACAAGTCCATCTCCAAGATCGAGGAGGCCATCCTGAGCTGCCTGGAGAACACGCCCCCGGAACTGTCCGCGGACATCTACAAGACCGGCATCTACCTCGCCGGTGGCGGGGCGCTGCTGCGCGGACTGGACAAGCGGATCAGCTCCAAGACCCGCCTTCCGGTCCACGTGGCCGAGGAGCCGCTCCGCGCCGTGGCCCGGGGCACGGCCATCGCCCTGAAGAACGTCGAGAACTTCGCCTTCCTGATGCGCGAGTGAGACCGGACTGCCCATGCGCAACCTCTGGCTCCTCCTCCAACGCAACGCCTTTCTCCTGACCTTCCTGCTCCTGCTGGCGGTGTCCTTCGGAGTGCTCGTCCGGCATGACGGTTCGGCGCGTTCCAGCTGGTTCCGCACCACGGGTGGATTGGCCGCCGGGGTGGAAGGCCAGCAGCGCCAATGGCGGGACTACCTCGAACTCGCCGAGAAGAACGCCGCCTTGGCAGAGCAAAACGCCGCACTCCGCTCCCAGCTCCTCTCCATGGAGCGCGAAAGCGGGTGGCGGGTGGACACCGGCAGCGGCTGGAACGTGGCCACCGGACGCCTCATCAAGGGGCCGGACGGCCACTCCCGCTCGATGGCGTTGGGCCTGCCCGGTGCCGACGCCGGGCTCACGGTGGGCATGGGGGTCCTGTCCGCCGGGGTGGCCATCGGCACGGTGGTCGACGTCGGGGAGCGGTACACCCGCATTCTGCCCCTGCTCAACACCGCCGGTACGTGGAGCTGCCGGATCGGGCGCACAGGCAATGTCGTCCCCCTGACCTGGGATGGTGTCGACCGGGACCGGTTCACCCTGTCCGACGTGCCCCGGTATGCCCAGGCTGAACCGGGAGACACGGTGTTCACTTCCGGATTCGACTTGCTCTTTCCGGACGGCATCCCCGTCGGAACGGTGGAGTCCAGCCAGCTGAGCAGCGGCGCCAACTTCAAGTCCGTTCTCCTTCGCCCCCTTGTGGACATGGGCACGGTCCGCCACATCGAGTACGTCCGCCACGCCGCCGACAGCGAGCGCACGGTCCTGTCCCAACCCCTGCCCTCGCCATGAACGTCGTTCGGCTCATCGTGATGGTGGTCTTGCAGGCCGTCCTGCTTGAAGCGGTGTCCCCCTTTGGCGAGTGGACCCAGCCGCAGTGGGCGCTGTGGGCGCTGTTCATGCTCCCGCCCCAATCGGAACGGTTCACCAAGCTCGGATTCGGCTTCCTGCTCGGATTGGGCCTGGACCTGATGATGGGCACCTATGGGCACCACATGGTGGCCGGCACCGTGCTCGGTGGGGTTCTGCCGGGATTGCACCAGCTCCTCTCCCCCCGCGAAGGGTACGAGGTCACCCAGAAACCGACCCTGCGCGATCTCGGGCTCCAATGGGTGCTGGCGCTCTCTCTTCTCGGCTCACTGCTCTTCCACCTCGCCCTGATGGTCGTGGACACCTGGCACGCCCACCTGATGCTGGGGGCCCTGATGCCCGCCCTGACCAGTGCGATCTGGACGACCTGCTGCTGTCTCCTGCTCCACCTGCTGGTCGTGCCACCCGGACGAAAAACCAAGGGCTGATGGACACCCGATTCAGAACGGTCGTCCTCCTCGTGGTCTTCTTCGTCGGGGCCTTCATCCTTCGGCTGATGGGCTTGCAATTGTTGCAGCCCGAATGGGCGGACAAGGCGGAATCCCTGACGAGCAACCGCTACACGATTCCGCCCAGCCGGGGGCTCATCCTCGACCGCCACGGAGCGCTCATGGTCGGCTCCAAGGCCACCCACGACCTCACGGTGACCCCCCGTCTGCTCCCCAAACCGTGGGAGGACTGGTTGCCCGATGCCGCCCGGTGGTGCGGCATGACGGAAGAGGAACTCGGGGACGCCCTGGAACGGGCCCGGCGCTACAGCTCGCACAAGGCCTCCTCCGTGCGCAAGGGACTCAACACCGCGGAACACGCCCAGATGGCCTCCCAGCGGCACCGCTTTCCGGGCTTTGACTTCCGGACCCGGCCGGTCCGGGACCATCTCAATCCGACCGCCGGACACCTGCTGGGCGAATACGCGGAGACCACCGCCGACGACCTGTCCTCGGACCCCTTCTACCGAATGGGGGACCGCATCGGACGCAGCGGCCTCGAGAAGGTGTACGAGCTCGAATTGCGGGGCGTCAAGGGCCGGGAATCCGTGATGGTGGATGCCCGGAACCAAGTGCGGAACACGGCCGCCACTTCCTCCGACGACCGGCCGGCCGAAGCCGGTCAGGACCTGACCCTCACCCTCGATCTCGGACTGCAGCAGTTCGCCGAAACCCTCATGGACGGCAAGAAGGGCAGCGTCGTCGCCATCGAGCCTGCCAGTGGCGAAGTGCTGGCCCTGGTCTCCGCGCCCGACTTCGATCCGGGACGGCTGGTCGGTCCCGAGCGGGGCGAGTACTACCGGCAGCTCGTTGCCGACCCCGACAAACCCCTGTTCAACCGGGCCATCAAGGCCACCTACCGACCGGGGTCCATCTGGAAAATGGTGCAGGGCCTCATCGCGCTGGATGAAGGCCGGATCCGGCCCGGCACCCGCTTCCCCTGCGATCGGGAGCTGATCGGTTGCCACGGCCCCCACACCCAGGACGACCTGCGCGATGCCGTGGTCCACAGCTGCAACCCCTACTTCTACCGGGTCATGCAGCGCGTCGTGAGTGCCGGGGACGGCTCCGGACGGTTCGAGAAGGCGGCCAACGGACTCGACCATTGGCGCGAACGCACCCAGGCCTTCGGGTTCGGCACGTCACTCGGCGCTCGGCTTCCCGGCACGTCCACGGGCAACGTGCCCGGCAGTCCCGACTACGATCGCGTCTACGGGTCCCGTCGGTGGGACTTCGGCACGATTTACTCCATCGCCATC
Organism: Flavobacteriales bacterium; assembly: GCA_049610565.1. GTDB lineage: Bacteria > Bacteroidota > Bacteroidia > Flavobacteriales_D > Sanyastnellaceae > UBA8752. The sequence continues at coordinate 134,541 of JBMYZR010000001.1, forward strand.
GGCGAGGGGGAGCTGCTGACCACGCCCTTGCAGATGGCCAACCTGGCCGCCACGCTCGCCAACCGGGGATGGTATCGCCTCCCCCACTTCGTGCGGGATCTCGGCGGAAACGGCAAGCCCTCCGGCCTGGGCATCCGGCAGGAGACCGGTGTGGACCCGAAGCACTTCTCGCCGCTCGTGGAGGCCATGCGTGAGGTGGTCGAGAGGCCGAGCGGCACCGGCCGTCGCGCCCGGATCGATGGCATCACGGTCTGCGGCAAGACCGGCACGGTGCAGGACGAACCGCGGAAGGACCATTCGGTGTTCATCGCCTTCGCCCCGATGGACGACCCCCAGATCGCCCTCAGCGTCTACGTGGAGAATTCCGGTTTCGGAGGCGAATGGGCCGCCCCCATTGCCGCCCTGCTCATCGAGCACTACCTGACGGGCGAGGTGACCTCGGTCTCCCGATTGAACCGCATCCTCGACGCCGACCTCTCGGACCCCTATCCCGAACCGGATACCGCCATTGTCCCATGACGAGGAGCTCGGACATACGGCGCAATATTGATGGCCCGATCATCTTCCTCTTCCTCTTGTTGGCTGGCCTCGGATGGCTCAATCTCATCTCCGCAGCCACCGGACCCGATGGCCCTGTGGAATGGGAGCTAGGCTCCCTGCACAACAAGCAAGGACTATGGCTGGTGGTGAGCATTGTGCTCGGCTTCCTTGTCCTCCAGGTCGACGGGACCTTTTTCATTCGGACCGCTTGGCTCAACTATGGCATCACGCTCCTGCTTTGCGCCCTCGTTCTCGTGGTAGGCCGCAAGGTCGGCGGGGCGCGGTCGTGGTTTGGTGTGGGCGGGTTCGGCATACAGCCCTCCGAATTCGCCAAGCTGGGGGCCGCGATGGCGCTGGCTTGGTACTGTTCCAAAGAAGGGGGATTGAAGTCATTTGGACAGCGGTTGCGCGCCGCGGCCATCGTGAGCATTCCCGCCGGCCTCATCCTGCTTCAGCCCGATGCCGGCACGGTGCTCGTCTTCCTCGGGTTCGTCTTCGCGATGTACCGGGAGGGCCTCAGTGGAGTCGTCCTGATCGTCGGGTTCGCCGCAGTGGTCATGGCCGTGCTGACCATCCTTTCCGGGGCGGGCACACTGGAGTACCCTTTGTTTGGTGAGGCAAATGGCATCTACCGATTCTGGCTGCTGTTCGTCGGCCTGGGCGCCGGTGTCATCGCCATCCTGCGCAACGCCACGTTGCCTCGTTACCGCGCCCGGGTCACTGGGCGGGCCTTGGCTTCGGCGCTGGCGGCACTGGTGTTTTCCGTCGCCATGCACCTCGCCCTCGAGGAGGTGCTCAAACCCCACCAGCGCGAGCGCATCCAGGTTTTGTTTGGCCTGGAGGTGGACAATCCCGATGCCGACTACAACATCCGCCACGCCAAGACGGCCATTGGCTCCGGGGGGTGGACGGGCAAGGGCTGGCGCGAGGGACCCATGACCGGTTACGGATTCGTCCCAGAACAAGAGACCGACTTCATTTTCTGCGTCTGGGCGGAGGAACACGGGTTTTTCGGCGCCATGGTCTTCCTCTTGCTTTTTGCCGGACTGATCCTGCGCATCCTGTTCCTCGCGGAACGGCAGCGCAGCCAATTCACGCGGGTCTATGCCTATGGGGTAGGCGGCATCCTTTTCATGCACATGCTGATCAATGTGGGCATGGTGCTGGGGCTGGCCCCCGTCATCGGCATTCCCCTTCCTTTCATGAGTTACGGAGGATCCAGCTTCATGGCCTTTTCCCTGATGATTGCCATCCTGCTGCGGCTCGACGCCGAACGCTACAGCGTCCTCCGATGAATTTTCTTTATCCCATTGTTTTGGTAGGGATAATGTGTATTTTTAGGTGATGCTGAATGTGGTCTTCTGTTGTTGCTGTGGTTGTTGCGCCCCCCCGGGAGTGTGATGTCGTGTGCAATCCAGCAGGCCCTTCAGCCGTTCGACGCCCTCCCACAAGAGGGCGTTTTCTTTTTCCAAATTCCTTTTTTCCACCCCCCAAACACCTCCGCATCATGTCGGAACTCCAATCCACCGGGATCCCCCGTATCGGCGATACGGCTCCCCCGTTCACCGCCTCCACCACGCATGGAGAGTTGACCCTCAGTGAGTACAACCAGGACCACTGGATCGTCTTCTTTGCCCACCCTGCCGACTTCACGCCGGTCTGTACGACGGAGCTGGTCGAATTCGCCCGGAGGAAGGCGGACTTCGACGCGCTCGGCACCAAGCTCCTCGGGGTCAGCATTGACAGCATCCACGCCCACCTCGCGTGGGTGCATTATGTCAAGCAGCACACCGGCGTCCTGCTCGATTTCCCCATCATCGCGGACCTCGACACCAAGGTCGCCCAGGCCTACGGCCTGCTCCACCCCGGTGAGAGCACCACGGCCGCCGTCCGCGCCGTCTTCGTGATCGACCCCAAGGGGACCATCCGGGCCATCGTGTACTATCCGCTCAACGTGGGCCGCAACATCGACGAGGTCCTGCGCCTTGTCCGTGCCCTGCAGACGGCGGATGGCAACGCCTGTGCCCTGCCCGCCAACTGGAACACCGGCGACAACGTGGTGGTGCCCCCACCCAAGACGTGGGCCGAGGTCGGGCAGCACGACGGCAAGGGATACGAGCAGACGGACTTCTATCTGCTCAAACGGCCTTTGGCCCAGTCCTGATCACAGGCCCAGCAGCACTTCCATCGGATCCTTGGAGCCGAAGAGCATCCGCTCCGGGTGCTCGAGCATCTCCTTGACGGCGACGAGGAAGCTCACGCTTTCCTTGCCGTCGATGATCCGGTGGTCGTAGCTGAGGGCCACGTACATGATCGGCCGGATCTCCACCTGGCCGTTGACCGCCACCGGACGCTCCACGATGTTGTGCATCCCGAGGATGGCGCTCTGCGGCGGGTTGATGATCGGCGTGGACAACATGGAGCCGAAGACGCCGCCGTTGGTGATGGTGAAGGTGCCGCCGGTCATCTCGTCGACCGTGATCTGCCCGTCGCGGGCGCGGATGGCCAGGCGCTTGATCTCGGCCTCGATCTGGTCGAGGCTCATCGATTCGGCGTTGCGCACCACCGGCACCATGAGGCCCTTGGGCGAGCTCACGGCGATGCCGATGTCGGCGTAGTCGTGCAGAACCATCTCCTTGCCGTCGATCATGGCGTTGACGGCCGGGTAGAGTTCGAGGGCGGCGGTCACCGCCTTGGTGAAGAAGCCCATGAAGCCGAGGCCCACGCCGTGCTGGTCCTTGAACTGCTGCTTGTACTTCTTCCGCAGGTCCATGATGGGCTTCATGTCCACCTCGTTGAAGGTGGTCAACATGGCCGTCTCGTTCTTGACGCCGACCAGGCGCTCCGCCACCTTGCGGCGCAGCATGCTCATCTTCTCGCGGCGCACCTCGCGGCTGCCGGTCCAACCGGCGCCGGGCAACTCCGGCTGGGGAATGCCCGCAGCCATCGCGGCGAGAACGTCCTGCTTGAGGACGCGGCCTCCCGGGCCGGTGCCCGCAACTTGACCGGCCTGCAATCCGTTCTCGTCCATCAGCTTGCGGGCTGCAGGGGACGGATGTCCGGCCGCATGTCCTGCGGGCGCGGCAGGGGCCGCCACGGGGGCCGGAGCGGCCACCGGAGCCGGGGCGGGCGCAGCGGCGGGTGCCGGAGCGGGAGCCGCCGCAGGAGCCGGAGCAGCGGCGGGCGGTGCGGCATCGGCCGGGGCCTCCGCATCGGTGTCGATCAGGCAGACCACGGCGCCCACGGCAACCGCGTCCCCCTCTTCCGCCTTGAGCGTGATCGTGCCGGCCATCTCTGCCGGCAGTTCGAGGGTGGCCTTGTCGCTGTCGACCTCGGCGATCGCCTGGTCCTTGAAGACGTAGTCGCCGTCGGAGACGAGCCAGGCGGCGATTTCCACTTCCGAGATGGACTCCCCGGGGCTGGGGACCTTCATTTCGAGGATGGGCATGGTGCGGGGATCAGTGGGGGGTGAATCGGTGTGGGGTCAAGGTCGTCAACCGAGTTGGAAAACGGAATCGATGACGGCCTGGTGCCGCTCGGCGTGCACGACCGGGCTGCCGGCCGCCGGGCTGGCGGATTCCGGACGGGCGAAGAAGCGGGTCACGCCCGGGCCGAACCGGTGGAGGTGGGCGAAGGCGCCCATGTTGGACGGCTCCTCCTGTGCCCAGCACAGCGTGGCGCCCTCGTAGCGGTCGAGGACCGCCCCCAGCTCGGCCGTCGGGAACGGGTAGAGCTGCTCCAGGCGGACCAGCGCAATGCTGTCCATCTCGCCGGCCTGCACGCGCTTCTTGCGCTCCTCGAGCAGGTCGTAGTAGAACTTGCCGGAGCAGAGCACCACGTGCTTCACGCCATCGGCGCTGCTGCCGCCGCGCTGCGGGTCGTCGATGACGGCCCGGAACTTGCCTTCGGCGAGGTCGGCCATCGTGCTGACGGCGTCCGGGTAGCGCAGGAGTTTCTTGGGGGTGAAGACCACCAACGGCTTCCGGAAGGGCCGCAGCACCTGACGGCGCAACAGGTGGAAATGGTTGGCCGGCGTGGTGGGATTGGCCACCTGCATGTTGTCTCCGGCGCACAGCTGGAGGTAGCGCTCCATGCGGCCGCTGGAGTGCTCGCTGCCCATGCCCTCATAGCCGTGCGGCAGGAAGAGCGTGAGGCCGTTGGGGGCGTTCCATTTGTCCTCCCCGGCGGAGAGGAACTGGTCGATGATGATCTGCGCCCCGTTGTTGAAGTCGCCGAACTGCGCCTCCCAGATGGTCAGGCCTTCGGGTGTGCCGTAAGCGTAGCCGAAATCGAAGCCCATCACGCCGTACTCACTGAGGTGCGAGTTGTAGATGGACAACGTCTCCTGGCCCTCTTCGAGGTGGTTCAACGGAATCCGCTCCTCCTCGGTGTCCTCGGTCTTGACCACGGCATGGCGGTGGCTGAAGGTGCCGCGCTCCACATCCTGGCCGCTGACCCGGACCGGGTGGCCCTCCACGAGCAGGGTGCCGTAGGCCAGCAACTCGCCGAGGCCCCAATCCAAGCGGTCCTCCGCGATCATGGCCCGGCGGTCCTTGAAGAGTTTCATGACCTTCCGGAAGTACTTCTTGTCCTCCGGCAGGCTGCACAGGGCGTCAGCCAGGCGATGCAACCGCTCGCGGTCAAACCCGGTCCACACCTCCATGGCATCGTCGCCCGGCTGCTTCATCCGGTAATCCTGCCACAGCCCGGCGAGGAAGTTGGTCACGTGAATCTTTTCGGACGACTTCGCGGCCTCCATGGCCTTGTCGAGTTTGCCCTCGACCTCCGCGCGCATGGCCTCCGCTGCGGCGCGGTCCATCAGGCCCTCGGCCTCGAGCTGCTGCAGGTAGAGCTCCCGGGCGTTCGGGTGCTGCTGGATGGCCTTGTACAGCTTGGGCTGCGTGAACTTGGGCTCGTCGCCCTCGTTGTGTCCGTATTTCCGGTAACCGAGCAGGTCAATGAAGACGTCCCGGTGCCAACGCTGGCGGTATTCCAGCGCAATGCGCACCGCCGTGACCACCGCCTCGGCGTCGTCGGCGTTGACGTGGAAGACCGGGCAGTGCGTGGCCTTGGCGACGTCCGTGCAGTAGATGCTGGACCGGGCGTCGAGGTAATTGGTCGTGAAGCCCACCTGGTTGTTGACCACAAGGTGGATCGTGCCCCCCGTGCGGTAGCCGTCGAGCTGGGCCATCTGGACCACCTCGTAGACGACGCCCTGACCGGCCACGGCCGCGTCGCCGTGGACGAGGATCGGCACAACGGCATTCTCGTCCTGGTGCTCGCGTTCAATCCGGGCGCGGGCGATGCCGCCCACTACCGGATCCACCGCTTCGAGGTGGGAGGGGTTCGGCGCCAACGTGATGTGGATGGGCACCCCGGTGTCGGCCTCGAAGTCCGTGCTGTACCCCATGTGGTACTTCACGTCGCCGTCGAAGTCGTCCCCGTGGTCGTAGGCCTTGCCGGCGAACTCCTCGAAGATGTCGGTGTAGGGCTTGTTCAGGATGTGCGCGAGGGTGTTCAGGCGGCCGCGGTGGGCCATGCCGATGATGAACTCCTTGGCGCCGAGCTCCGTGCCGCGCTCCACGATGGCGTCCAAGGCGGGCAACAGGCTCTCGCCGCCTTCCACGCTGAAGCGCTTCTGGCCCACGAACTTCTTCTGGAGGAACTCCTCGAAGACGGTGGCCTGGTTGAGCTTCTTGAAAATCTGCTTCTTCTCCGCCTCGCTCAGCACGGGCCGGTTGGCCAACTCAATGTGGTCCTTGAACCACTCCCAGCGCTCCGGCTCGCGGATGTACATGTACTCGATGCCGATCGAGTGGCAGTAGGTCTCCTCGAGGTGGGCAATGATGTCCCGCAGGGTGGCAGAGCCAATGCCCACTTCGCTGCCTGCCTCGAAGACGGTGTCGAGGTCCGCCTCCTCCAACCCGAAGTGGGCAATTGAGAGGTCGGGGCTGTAGTCGCGGCGGGCGCGAACGGGGTTGGTCTTGGTGAACAGGTGGCCGCGGGTCCGGTAGGCGTGGATCAGGTTGATGACCCGGAACTCCTTGGGGCCCATCGCAGCGCCACCGCCGGCCGCTCCGGACGTCCCTCCGGACTCGAGGGCTTCCTCACCGTAGACGCGCTGGGCGAAATCGAAACCGAGGAAAAAGTGCCGCCACGTCGGGTCAACCGAATTGGGGTCGGCGAGGAACTGCCGATAGAGGGCCTCGATGGCGGCCGGCTCGGCGTTGCTCAGATGGGAATGGAGGTCCATTGATTCGCTCTGCGACAGACAAAGGTACACCCGCGTTGGCCCCTGCGCATCGGCAAACGCACAGGTTGCACACGAAGTGTCGAACAGGTCAATTCAGGCGGGCGGTGACCATCTCGGCGACGCCGTGCAGCAGGGCCAGCGCGGCCTCCGAGCCGGCGAGGGCGTCGGGTCGGGCGGCCTTCATCCGGGCCAGCGCACCCTCGGCGAGGGCCACCTGGCCGGCCATGGCGTCGCGAAGCTCGGCGTCCACGCCGAGGCGGCGGTACAGATCGAGGACCCGCTCCACCTTGCCGTCGCGCTTCTGACCGAGTTCGGCCTCGAGGGCCTCGCGGTCCGCGCCGTGGGCCTTCTCGAGCGCGCGAATGAGCAGAAAGGTTTTCTTGTCGGCGAGGATGTCGCCGCCAACCTGCTTGCCGAAGTTCTCCGGGTTGCCGAAGGCGTCGAGGTAGTCGTCCTGGAGCTGGAAGGCGATGCCGACGTGGAGGCCGAACTCGTAGAGCGCCTCGCGGGTCGCATCGTCCGCTCCGGCCGATCCGCCGCCCATGTCGAGCGCGGCGGCGAGCAGCACGGAGGTCTTGAGCCGGATCATCTCCATGTACTCCTCGAGGGCCACGGTGTCGCGGGTCTCGAACGCCATGTCCTGCTCCTGCCCCTCGCAGACTTCGAGCGCCGTGCGGTGGTACATGCGGAGCAGGGAGGAGAGGGCTTTTTCAGGGGCATCCAGCAGGGCCTCGCAGGCCATCACATGGAGCGCATCGCCGGACAGGATGGCCAGGTTGTCGTCCCATTTCTCGTGCACCGTCGCCTGGCCGCGGCGCAGGGGCGCCTCGTCCATGATGTCGTCGTGCATCAGCGTGAAGTTGTGGAACAGTTCCACCGCAAGGGCGGCGGGCAACGCCTGCTCCTTGGTGCCTCCGCACGCCTCGCAGGCGGCCAGGACGAGCACGGGACGGAGACGCTTGCCCCCGAGGTCCATCAGGTACCGGACCGGGGCGTAGAGCTCGGTGTCGGGATAGCGGGACAGGAAATCGGCACAGCCGGACTCGAAGGCGAGCCGGTATTCGGCCATCGCCGCCTTGGCGTCGAACGTCTCCGCCATCATGAGAGCCCCTGATCGAGTTGGGCGTGGATGTAGGCGCCGTAACCGCTCTTGACGAGGCCATCGGCCAGGGCGCGGGCCTGGTCGGTGTCGATGAAGCCCATCCGCCACGCGATCTCTTCGAGGCAGGCAATCTTCAGGCCCTGCCGCTCTTCGATCACCTGGACGTATTGGCTCGCCTGGGTCAGGGATTCGAAGGTCCCGGTGTCGAGCCAGGCCGTGCCCCGGTCGAGCTTGGAGACGAACAGTTCGCCCATCTCGAGGTAGGTCTTGTTGACGTCGGTGATCTCGTATTCGCCCCGGGCGCTCGGCTCGAGGTTCTTGGCGATGTCGACCACCCGGTTGTCATAGAAATACAGGCCCGGAACGGCGAAGTTGGACTTGGGCTGGGCCGGCTTCTCTTCGATGCTGATCACCCGGTCCTCCTCGTCGAATTCCACCACGCCGTAGCGCTCGGGATCCCGGACGTGGTAGGCGTAGACCATGGCCCCCTCGATGTCGGTGTTGTCCCGCAGGACACGGCCGAAGCCCCGGCCGTAAAAGATGTTGTCGCCGAGCACGAGGGCCACCTTGTCGTCGCCGATGAACTCCTCGCCGAGGACGAAGGCCTGGGCGAGCCCATTGGGCACCTTCTGCTCGACATAGCTGAAGCTGCACCCCCACTGGCTGCCATCGCCGAGCAGGCGCTGGAACCCCGGCAGGTCATGCGGGGTGGAGATGATCAGAATGTCCCGAATCCCGCTGATCATCAGCGTGGACAAGGGATAGTAGATCATCGGCTTGTCGTAGATGGGCATCAGCTGCTTGCTGATGGCCTTCGTGATGGGGTAGAGCCGCGTACCGCTGCCGCCGGCGAGGACGATGCCTTTCATGCCGACAAGTTCCGGCTTCAGGCGCGCCGGGACAAGGCCTGCGACCGGGAATCCAGAAACCCGTCGACCCAGGCCCGCACGAGACAGCGCGGAGCGAAGCCGGCGGCGTTTTCGAAGGCCTCCCGGCCGTGGACCATGGTGCGGTTGTTGGCCACCAGCATGTCGCCGCGCCGCAGCTGGAAGCGCACGGCATGTTCGTCCATGTCGGCATCGATGAAATCGAAGAGGCGGGTCAATTCCTCCGGAACGGGCCGGTCGAGCTTGGCCATCGCCCGCTCAGTCCAATAGCGCATGTACCGGAAGACGAGGCCGTGGGCATCCTCCGCGAAGACGGGGATGGCGTTGTCCTCGATGGCTGTGTTGCAGCTGGTCAGGCCGGGGGTGACCACGTCGCGGGGCCACGCGGTGCGCGCCACGGACACAAGCTCGGGATGGGCCGCGCACAACCGGGCGAAGAGGGCCTGGGCGTCAGCGAGGAGCGAGCGTCCTCCGGAAGCCCCGGGCTGCAGGCAGAGCAGGGCGACCAGATCCGGATTGTAGCCAGCATCGCTGCTGTCGGTGTGCATGCCGGTGGCCGCCTTGGTCTTGGACACCGGGGCGTTGGACGTCGTGTGGTCGAGTCCCCGGTCGGCGACGTCGAAGAGCTTGCCGTACCGGGCATTCAGATTCCCGAGGTGATGCAGGAGCACCACATAGGCCCACCGCAGCTGGGCGTCGGTCCAGCAGGCTGGCGCAGCGAGGATGGCGTGACCCGTGGTCCCCGAGAGGGCATCGGCCAGGCGCGAGACGTCGACAGGGGGAATGCCGACGCCATCCAGCGCCTGGGCCAATGCGGCCTCCGCCCGGTCGCTTGAGGGGAGGGCCTTGCGGAGGGTGTGGGGAACGGGCAACCGGACGGGCCGGTCAGCAGGGTGTGCGGAGGAGGGAAGGATCGGGATCATGGCGAGAGGGAAAAGGCGACGTGCAAGGGCAAATCGACGAGCGGACCGAAGAAGTCCGGGTCGAGCGCCACGTGGTCGGCGGTGATGTGGAGCTCCTCGACGTGCGGCATGGCCGTGAAGCCCGCCGCCTGGAGCGCCTGGAAGTAGGTGGTGAACGTCTTGTGGACGGCCTGGACCTCCACGGATTCTCCGTCCCGGCGCCAGATGCGGCCGGGAAAGGGCACGTCCACCGAGGACAGATAGCCGCCCTCGGGCCGCATGTAGAACGGCTGCTTGGCGGGCTTGATCCACGGCAGGAGCGGATGGGGAACGGTGAAGATGAAACGGCCCCCCGGCTTGAGCACCGACCGCACCCGGGACAGGATGCGGGACATGGCGGCGGTGTCCATGTAGTTGAACAGGAACACGGCGATCACGAGGTCCACCGGGGCGTCCGGGTCGCCGAATTCGGCCTGTCGCAGGTCGGACGTGGTGTAGGTGAGGTTGTCCAGGCCGAGGGCCGAGGCCGTTCGGCGTGCGCCCTCGATCATGGCGGCGGAGACGTCGTGGCCTTCGATGGCCGCAGCCCCCCGCTCGGCGAGGCGGCGTCCGACATAGCCCTCTCCACACCCGAGGTCGAGGATGCTCATCCCGGTCACGTCGCCGCACAGCTCCAGCACCCGGGGGCGCGCGGAGTAGTCCGAGAGCAGGACCGGCTCATGGCGGACCCAGAGATCGGCCTGGCCATCATAGATTTCCTTGGCTTCCATGGGGCGATCAATCAGCGGTTCAACTCCATGTCGAGCATGCGGTCGCAGAACAGCGAACGCAAACCCAGGGCCTTGTGCATGCCGCGGCGCATGGCCTCGCCGTTGGCGGGGTCCTGCTCGATGAGTTCGGCGGCGATTTCCAGCATCAGCTCACCGTGCTCGTCGTCCAGCTCGGCGTGGAGCTCGAAGAACACGTAGTCCTGACGGGCGAGGTCGGTGTGGTTGCGGATGGCGCGGATGAGCGGGCGGTAGAAATGCTTGACGATGCTCTCGGTGCCGAGCCCGAGGGCGCCCAGGGCTTCGGCGGCTCCTGCGTGGGTCAGTTGGGCCACGAAGAGTTCCTTCCAATCCTTGGCGATGTCTCCCGTGTCCGGGGTGTGCGTGGCCCCGAGGGCCTCGCGGAACCGGGCAAACATCTCCGGGTGGGGCACCCCCTGGACCCATTCGGCCTGGATGCCCAACGCCTCAAGCTCCTCGAGCTCCTCCTCCTCGATCATGCCGCTTTCCTCGCACAGATTCTCGAGCAGGATGCTGCGGTGCTTCTGCTCCTCGAGCTTGCTCATGCAGAGCAGGAGGTAGTTCTGGAAACTCTTCGTGTAGACCGCGTATTCCGCCGTGAAGCGGCGCAGGGCGCCGACGGGATCGGGCAGGGTGCCGTTCTCGAGGGCGTCGAGGTAGGGGTGATGAAGGGCGCGGTGGGCTTCGGCCTCGCCGAGCAGCATGGCGACACGGGAGGGAGGGGGCAAGACGTTCATTGGATTGAGGCGTTTGGGTTGGTTCCCAATCAATCCAAAATCCAGGCCTGGCCCGGTGACATCAGTCAGCCGGGGAGATGACAATTGTCAGCGCCTCAGCCTCGGCTGCCCGGATTGCCCACGTCGACGGTGAGCTCCTCGAGATCGACGTCGTCCTCCTCGTCGATGATCTCGAGCAACGGCTCCTTGAAGGTCTGGGCCGTGATGTAGCGCTCGAAGCCGAGCAGCATGGAGGGCAGCAGGACGAGGTTGGTCAGCATGGCCACGAGCAGCGTCGTGGAGACCAGGATGCCCAGTGCCCGCGTGCCTTCGAAGTCCGAGGCGAAGAACATCAGGAAGCCGAAGAAGAGCACGATGCTCGTGTACATCATCGACACCCCGGTCTCGCGGACGGCGAGCAGGACGGCCTCGCGCATGTTCCACCCATGGAGGTCGAGCTCCTGCCGGTATTTGGCCAGGAGGTGGATGGTGTCGTCCACGGAAATGCCGAAGGCGATGCTGAAGACGAGCAGGGTGCTGGGCTTGAGGGCAATGCCGAAATACCCCATGACCGCCGCCGTGAAAATGAGCGGCACGAGGTTGGGCAAGAGGCTGATGGCCACCATCCTCGCGCTGCGGAACAGAATGGACATCACCGTGGCGATGACGAGCACGGCCAGGGCCAGCGAGACGAAGAGGTTCTTGACCAGATAGGTCGTGCCCTCCACGAAGACGACGCTCGTGCCGGTGAGGATGACTTCATGGTCTTCCGGCGGGAAAATGGAATCGATGCCCAGGCGGAGGCGCTCGGTCAGCTCCCCCATTTCGCGGGTGCCGATGTCCGCCACCTGGGCGGTCACGCGCAACGTCGTCTTGGCGCTGTCGAGAAAGCGCCCGCCGCCGGCGATTCCGGCTCCAGTCGTGCCGTTCAGATAGGGGCCCATGAAGCTCTGCTCCCGGCGTGTGGGGAGGGCATACCGCGAAGGATTGCCCCGGAAGAAGCCCTGCTTGGCGAGCTTGAGCCCGTCCACGAGGGACACCGACCGCGACAGCTGTGGCTCCTCGGCGAGCACGCGTTGGAGGCGTTCGACCTTCTTGAGGAAGGCGAGCTGCGTGACCCGGCCCGGCTTGTCGGTCTTGATCATGACCTCGAAGGGCATCACACCGCCGAAGCGGTCCTCGAACCAATTGAGGTCGGTCAGGATCGCGTCCTCCTGCGGCAGGTCTCCGGCGACGTTGCCGGTCACCTTCATCAGCGAGATGCCGATGCCGCCGAGGAGCAGCACCCCGGCCGTCACGATGTAGACCGTCTTGCGGTGGTGGCTGACCATCCGCTCGAGGCGGTGCACCACGAGGAAGACCCACCGGCGGTCGAGGTGGCGCACCTGACGGCGGCCCGGAGGGGGAAGCCAACTGAACACGGAGGGGATGATCAGCAACGAGATGCAGAACATCGCAAGGATGTTGACCGACGCGATCACGCCGAACTGCTGGAGCACATCGCTCGTGGTGAACATGAAGGCCGCAAAGCCGAGGGCCGTGGTCGCGTTCGTCATGAACGTCGCATTGCCCACCTTCTTCACCATCCGGGTCAAGGCGAGGGCCTTGTTGCCGTGCCGCTTGTATTCAGCGTGGTACTTGTTGAGCAGGTAAATGCAATTGGGCACCCCGATCACGATCATCAGCGGGGGAATGAGGCCCATCAACGCCGTGAGCTTGTAGTCAAACAGGACAATGCTGCCCAACGAACAGACCACACCGGTGCCCACCACGAGCATGCACACGGCCATGACCACCAGGTTGCGGAAGAAGAGCAGCAGGAGCAGGGCCGTCACGCCGGCGGCCAGGCCGATGAAGAGCCCGAGTTCGCGCTTGATCTTGGTGGTGACCTCCGTCCGGATGTAGGGCAATCCGGACACGTGGACATCCACGCCGGTCTGGGCCTCGAAGCGCTCCACCTCTTCCACCAGCAGCTCCACGCTCCGGCCCCGGTTCTCCGAATTGAAGAGGGGCGCATTGACGTAGACCATTTGGATCGTCGCCCCGCCCTCGGTGTGCAGGAAACCGTCGTAGAACGGCAGGCTGCGCAACCGCGCCAAGGTGCTGTCCAGCGTCGCCTGGTCCTGGGGCATCGACCCGAACACCGGCTCCATCACAAAGGACTTCGGGTCGTCCACCCGAACGAGTTCCACGGCCGTGCGGAAGCCGAAGACGCTGTCGACGACGTTCACCTTCCAGGGCGTCCCATCCGGCTTCAGGCTGTCCACCGGCACCCGAACGGCCCGCAGCGCCGAATCGAGGTCCCACCAGGCGCGGAAGACCTCGAGGCTGTCCAGCCGGCCGTCTTCAATGCCGAGGGCGACCACATTGCCTTCCTCTCCGAACTGGTCGAGAAACTCGTTGTAGGCCACCAAAGAGGGGTCGTCATCGGGGAGCAGTCCGCCGAATTTGTAGCGGATGCCCAGATCGTCGATGCGCGTGGCCATCCCCGCCGTGATGGCGGCGAGCACCAGCAGGATCGGCAGGCGTGCGCGAAGGATGAACGTTGCGAGTCGGGACCACATGGTCGGGCGGCAAAGGAACGAACGCGGACGCGAATCCATGGTGCCCACCCCAAAGGCCCGGATTACCTTCGCATTCCATTCGTTCGCAACACCCCGCATTCCCATGAACCAGTTCGATCTCGTGGTCATCGGCGCCGGCCCCGGCGGATACGTCGCCGCCATCCGCGGCGCCCAACTCGGATACAAGACGGCGCTCATCGAGAAGCGTGGCACCCTCGGCGGCACCTGCCTCAACGTGGGCTGCATTCCGTCCAAGGCCCTGCTCGACAGCTCGGAGCACTACCTCAAGGCCAAGAAGGAATTCGACATCCACGGCATCCAGGTGTCGGACCTCGGCATTGACTTCCCCCGGATGATCGCCCGCAAGCAGGAGGTCGTCGACCAGACCGTCGCCGGTGTGGACTTCCTGATGGAGAAGAACGGCATCACCGTCCTCAACGGGTTCGGTTCCTTCGTCGACGCCCACACCCTCGAGGTCAAAAAGGACAGCGGTGAGACCGAGCAGATCAAGGCCGACCGCATCCTGATCGCCACCGGCAGCGAGCCGGCCAGCCTGCCCTTCATCCAACTCGACGGCGACCGCGTGATCACGTCCACGGAGGCGTTGGAATTGCCGGCCCTGCCAGAGCGCATGGTCATCATCGGCGGCGGCGTCATCGGCCTCGAGCTCGGCTCGGTCTACGCCCGCCTCGGCACCGAGGTCCACGTGGTGGAGTACCAGAACGCCATCATCCCGACCATGGACCGCACGATGGGCAAGGAGCTCCAGCGCGCCATGAAGAAGATCGGCGTCAAGTTCCACCTCAGCCACGGCGTCAAGGAGGTGGTCAATGCCGGCGACAAGGCCATCGTCAAGGCCGACAACAAGAAGGGCGAGGAGGTCACCTGGGAAGCGGATTACTGCCTCGTGGCGGTGGGCCGCAAGCCCTACACCGAGGGCCTCGGGCTGAACAAGGCCGGCATCGCCGTCGACGACCGCGGCCGCGTGGAGGTGGATGGCCACCTGCGCACCGCCCACCCGCACATCTACGCCATCGGCGACGTGGTGAAGGGCGCCATGCTCGCCCACAAGGCCGAGGAGGAGGGCATCTACGCCGTCGAGCACATGGCCGGCCAGAAGCCGCACCTCGACCACAACCTCATCCCCGGCGTCGTCTACACGTGGCCCGAGGTGGCCGCCGTGGGCCAGACCGAGGAGCAGCTCAAGGCCGACGGTGTCGCCTACAAGACGGGCAGCTTCCCGTTCAAGGCCTCCGGCCGCGCCCGCGCCTCCATGGACACCGACGGCGTGGTCAAGGTCCTCGCCCACCAGGAGACCGACGAGATCCTGGGCGTGCACATCTGCGGTCCCCGCGCTGCGGACATGATCGCCGAGGCCGTGGTCGCGATGGAGTACCGCGCTTCCGCCGAGGACATCGGCCGCATGAGCCACGCCCACCCCACCTTCACGGAAGCCCTCAAGGAGGCCGCCCTGGCCGCCACCGGCGACCGCGCGCTGCACATCTGACCGGGCGAGCGAACCCGGCCGCGGTGGGGTTGTTCCCCCTGCGACACCGCATTGGCACACACGATGAAGACCGGCATCCTCCTGATCAACCTCGGCACCCCGGACAACCCCGGGCCCGGTGCCGTCGGACGCTACCTCACGGAATTCCTGTCCGACGGGCGCGTCATCGACATCCCCTGGCTGCCCCGCCAGATCCTCGTGCGCGGCATCATTTCGCCACTGCGCCGCTTCCGGAGCTCCCGCGAATACAAGAAGGTCTGGACGGACGAAGGCTCGCCCCTGCTGCTGCACGGGTTGGAGCTGACCCGCAAGGTCTCCGAGCGCTGTACTGCGCTGGCTGAGCAGCACCCGGAGCTCGGTGAGCTGCACGTGCACTTCGCGATGCGCTACCAGAATCCGGGCATGCCCAAGGTGCTGGAGGAGATGCGCCAATGCGGCTATGACCGCGTGGTCATTCTGCCGCTGTACGCCCAGTACGCGTCGGCCACCACCGGCAGCACGCTGGAGGAGGCCATGCGCCTGATCTCGAAGTGGTACGTCATCCCCGAGGTGCGGATGATCAGCCAATACTGGGACGACGAGGGCTACCTCTCCTGCTTCGAGGCCCGGGCGCGGAAATTCGACCTCGACAGCTACGACCACATCCTGTTCAGCTACCACGGCGTGCCGACGCGGCAGGTGGACAAGGTCTACGAGGACCGGCGCTGTGCGAACCACAGCTGCGAATCCGAGATCAACGAGGAGAACAAGTTCTGCTACAAGGCCACCTGCTACGCGACCACGCGGGCGTTGGCCGAGCGCCTCGGCATCCCGGAGGACCGCTACACCGTGGCCTTCCAGAGCCGCCTCGACAAGAAGTGGCTGACGCCGTTCAGCGACAAGGTGGTCGAGGAGCGGGCCAAGGCCGGGGACAAGCGCCTGCTCGTCTTCTCCCCTGCCTTCGTGGCGGATTGCCTGGAGACGACGGTGGAAATCGGCGAGGAATACGTCGAGATCTTCGAGGAGGACGGCGGCGAGCACCTCGACCTCGTGCCGAGCCTCAATGCCGAGGACGATTGGGCCGATGCGGTGACCGACCTCATCCGGCGCCATCTTTGAGGGTGCCCTTGCCTGCGTCTGCCCTGCCCCTTTCCCTGCCGGACCTCTCCGGACTGGCCGATGACCGGCCTTGGCTCCTGCTGGATGCCGCAGGGGGCGCCGAGGGGATGCACGGCTTTCTGATCGCCGGGGTAAGGCGCACGCTGGACCTGCCTTCCGCCGACCCTGACGCCTACCACCGCATCACCGAATTCGTTGGCGCGGCCTCGGGACGCTGCTTTGGCTGGATTGGTTACGACCAGCTCCGCGCCCACCCCCTGCTCGACCTTCCTGATCAACCCGAGGTCGCCGTGCCCCTTCCGGTGGCGCATTGGGTCGAACCCGAAGGGGTGCTCGCCTTTCACGGCACCGGTCCGGCTGCCCAAGTGGATTGGCTCGTTTCCCCGGACCCGGCCCTGGCCGAGCGCATGGAGCGTTCGCTTCGGACGGTCCGGCCCGCGGTGGGCAGCGACACCGGCCCACTGGCGGCCGGAGAGAGCGGCTTGGACGCCCAGCGCTACCGCGCAGCCTTTGACCGCGTCCACGGCCACATCCTCCGGGGCGACGTCTACGAATTGAACCTCTGCCGCGAAATCCACGGCACCCTCCCGGATGGGTGGTGCCCGGACGCGGCCTTCGACCGGCTCACCTCAAAGACCTCCGCCCCGTTCTCCGCGCGACTGCATTGGAACGGCGTCGACATCCTGTGCGCCAGCCCGGAGCGGTTCCTCCGCCGGGAAGGCAATCGGCTCATCAGCCAGCCCATCAAGGGCACGGCCCCGCGGCACCCGGACCCGGTGCGCGATGCCGCCATCGCGGAGCGGTTGCGGAACGACCCCAAGGAGCGCGCCGAAAACGTGATGATCACCGACCTCGTCCGGAACGACCTCAGTCAGGTCGCTTGTCCGGCCAGCGTCGAAGTCGAAGAACTCTGCGGCATCCACAGCTTCCGCAACGTGCACCAGATGATCTCCACGGTCACCTGCACCGTGCGGGGGGACCGCGGGTTTGCCGACATCCTGCGGGCCGCCTTCCCCATGGGCAGCATGACGGGCGCGCCCAAGATCCGGGCGATGGAAATCACGGCCGAGGTGGAACCCGTTCGACGGGGCCTTTACTCCGGCGCGATCGGTTGGGCCGATCCCGACGGGCAAGGCAGCGTCGGCGATTTCGACCTCAACGTCGTCATCCGAACGGCCCTGGCCGACCGGGAATCCGGGCGGTGGAGCGTGCACGTCGGCGGCGCCATCACCGCCCTGGCTGAGGCGAGCGCCGAATGGGAGGAGACGCGCCTCAAGGCGAGGGCCGTGCTCGACGCCCTGGGCGCCCGGGAAATGGAGGACACCCCTGAATCTGCGACCTTGTCGGCGGATGGCCGATGAATGGACCCCCCTGACCGATGCCCTGCGGGCGCTGCTTTCGGAGCAGGGCCTGTCGGCGTCGCATCCTGTCGCCGTGGCCGTGTCCGGCGGTGCGGACTCCATGGCCTTGCTGCACGCCGCCTGTGCCGTCTCGCCTGATGTGACCGTCCTCCATGTCGACCACGGGCTCCGGGAGGATTCCGCGGCGGATCGCCAATTCGTGGAGGACGCGGCCGCAGCACTCGGATGCCGGTTCTTGTCCCACGTTGTGGAGGGCTTGGAGGAGCGTGCGCAAACGAATGGCCTTGGGCTCGAAGCGACGGCACGCGAGGAACGGTACGCTTGGTTCGCCGAGGTGCTCGACGAGGGCGACGTCCTGCTGACCGGTCACCACGCCGACGACCA
>JBMYZR010000002.1:0-103911 GCA_049610565.1 Flavobacteriales bacterium
GCTCCTCAGCGGGTGCCTCCTCGGCTGCGGCCTCCTCAGCCTTGGGCTCCTCGGCGGGTGCCTCCTCGGCTGCGGCCTCCTCAGCCTTGGGCTCCTCAGCCTTGGGCTCCTCAGCGGGTGCCTCTTCGGCTGTGGCTTCCTCAGCCTTGGGCTCCTCGTCCTTCTTGGCTTTCGCCTTGGACTTGGTCGCCTTCTTGGCCGGCTTCTTGGCCTCCTTCGGCTCCTCAGTGGACGCTTCCTCGGCAGCAGGCTCGGCGGCGGGGCCGTCCTCCATCTGCTGCTTCAGCTGCGACAGCACGTCAAGGTCACCGAAGGTGGTCTTGGCCTGGCGCTCGTTCACCTCGCGCACAGCGCGCTGGGTGGCCGGGCTGGAACCGCCATCGCGGTCGTCACGACGCTTCCGGTTGTCGGATCCACCGCGCTTCTTGGCGGGCGGCTCCTCGTACGTGCGCAGGTGCGACACCGTGATGCGCTTCGCGTTCCGGTTGAACTCGAGCACAATGAAGTCGGCGCTCTCCTCCACCTTGATGTCGGTGCCATCCTCACGCTTGAGGTGCTTGGCCTGGCAAAAGCCCTCTACACCGTACGGCAGAGCCACGCCGACATTGCTGCCGTCGATGGACACCACGGTACCCTTGTGGGTGGAGCCCACTTCAAACACGCTCTCGAACGTGTCCCACGGGTTCTCCTGGAGCTGCTTGTGGCCGAGGCTCATGCGGCGGTTGGCCTTATCGAGCTCAAGCACGACGACTTCGATTTCGTCTCCCACGTTGCAGAACTCCGAGGGGTGCTTGATTTTCTTCTCCCAGCTGAGGTCGGAAATGTGGACGAGGCCATCGATGCCCTCCTCCATCTCGACGAACAGGCCGAAGTTGGTGAAGTTGCGCACCTTTCCGGAGTGCTTGGACTGCACCGGGAACTTGAACTCGATGTTGTCCCACGGATCCGGAACGAGCTGCTTCATGCCGAGGCTCATCTTCCGCTCCTCGCGGTCGATGCCCAACACGACGGTCTCGATCTCGTCTCCCACCTTCAGGAACTCCTGGGCGCTCCGCAGGTGCTGGCTCCAGCTCATCTCGCTGACGTGGAGCAGACCCTCGACGCCTTCGGACACTTCCACAAATGCACCGTAGTCGGCCACGACCACAACCTTGCCCTTGATCTTGTCTCCAACGTTGACCGTCTCGGACATGGCATCCCACGGGTGAGCCGTGAGCTGCTTGATGCCGAGGGCAATCCGCTTGCGGTCGTCGTCGAAGTCGAGGATGACCACGTTGAGGCGCTGGTCGACTTCGACCACTTCCTCCGGATGGCTCACGCGGCCCCAGCTGAGGTCGGTGATGTGCACCAGTCCGTCCACGCCGCCGAGGTCGACGAACACACCGTAGCTGGTGATGTTCTTGACGACGCCCTCGAGGACCTGACCCTTCTCCAGTCCGGAGATGATCTGGCGCTTCTGCTCTTCCAGCTCGGCCTCGATGAGGGCCTTGTGGGAGACCACGACGTTCTTGTACTCCTGGTTGATCTTGACGACTTTGAATTCCATCTGCTTGCCGACGTACTCGTCGTAGTCGCGGATGGGCTTGACGTCGATCTGGCTGCCCGGCAGGAAGGCCTCGATGCCGAACACGTCGACGATGAGTCCACCCTTGGTGCGGCATTTGATCGAGCCCATGATGATCTCGTCATTCTCGAGGGCTCCGTTGACCTTGATCCACGCGCTGTGGATGCGGGCGGTCCGGTGGGACACCACGAGCTGACCATTGCGGTCCTCCTGCTGCTCCACAAACACCGGCACCACGTCTCCAACGCGGAGCTCGGGGTTGTAACGGAACTCGGAAGCACCGATGACGCCCTCGGACTTGTAGCCGATGTTCACCACCACTTCCTTCTTGCCGATGCTCACGATCGTGCCATCGACCACCTCAGATTCACGGATGAGGTTGAGGCTCCCTTCATAGAGGTCCTCCAACTTGGTCCGCTCTTCGGGATCCATCTCATCCTTCTCGGCATCCTGGTCATCCCAATCGAACTCGTCGCCGGGAACGTCCAACTCGCGCATCACCCAAGGCTCAGCGGGCTTCTCTTCCTCGACGGGAGCTTCCTCAGCAGCCGGGGCCTCCTCGACGGGAGCTTCCTCAGCAGCCGGGGCCTCCTCGGCGGGAGCCTCTTCAGCAGCCGGAGCCTCCTCGGCGGGAGCCTCCTCGGCAGCCGGAGCCTCCTCAGCAGCCGGGGCCTCCTCGGCGGGAGCCTCCTCAGCAGCCGGAGCCTCCTCAGCGGGAGCTTCCTCGGCAGGGGTTTCTACTTCTTCAGTGGCCTCGGGCGTGGTCGCCTCCTGGGCCTCCTGCGGCTGGTCCGCAGCTGCATCGTTGGATGCATTTGCCTGATCCTCAGGCTTGTTGTTTTCTTCGGTCATCATGGATCCGAAGGGTCTTTTGTATCTCACGGACGCGTCATCCGGGAGAGGGGAAATCAAGGGGCAACTGACGCGAGCCCCCAAAAGGGGCGCAAAAATAGGTCACAAGGAGCGGAATGCCTCACGTTCAGCAAATTGACTTCACATCACTCTGCCGTCATCAACCGTGCCCTCGAGAAGCCCATGGCCTTCGCCTCGGCCAACCAGCGCTCGGCCTGGCCCTCCTCTTCCGTGAATCGGGTGATGTAGCGGGTCACCCCACCATCCCTGCGGGACCGGACCTCCCATTCCAACGGTGCATCAAGAATGGCGTTGGCCAAACGAACAGGAATGGTGCTGGTGTATTCCCCCAGCTCGACCCTCCATTGGGGAACGGATGAATCCTGATCAGCGCCCGCATCGTCTGCCGAGGTCACCCCACTGTCCGACTCAACAGGCTCTTCGTCGCGTGACGGAGCGACCGGTCGGTTGACCACATCCAACCCGCCCGTTGCCGTAGTGCTCGCCTGCAGAAGCGGAATTCTTCGGCCATTGATGTACACCACCACGAAGGCATCCGTCCGCCCATCCTGCTTCAACGCGGCCAAATGGGCCCGTGCCTCCTCTTCCGTTTCGAAGCGACCTGAGAACAAACGGAGCCAGCCATCCGACCCTGCATCCTCCCGGGTCAACGTCCCCAACGTGGACAAGGCGCGCCGATCGGGTACTCCCCGGAAAGCGCCCACCTGAACGCTGTAGACCCTGCCCTGAACATCAGACCAGGTTTCAATGTCCTCGCGCCGGGTTGGAATGGCGCCTGCGGTTGCCCCCACCGACTCAGTTCCTGCCGAGACTTCAGACGTGGACGTGGACGGCGACACAGGCGCTCGGCCAACCGCTGCCAAATCGGACCGCTCCTGAGCCAGTGCTTCCGGCGCAGGACGGGAACCACGGACTCGCTCACCGTCGACAAACCGAACCACAAACGCGTCGCTGTAGCCCAGCGCACGAATGGCATCCCTCGCCACCACGGCTGGGTCATAGGCGTCAAAGCTGCCGGCCATGTAGCGGGTGATTCCACTGGCCGAACGCTGCGCCCACATGGGGTCGAATGCAGCAAACAAGGCCGCAGGCAGCGGATTGCGGAAGGCGCCGATCTGCACCTTGTATTCCACGCCCACTTCACGGGGGCGACCTGCCGGCTCATCATAGGTTTCTGCAGCGGAGATGCGCTCTGCTTCCGGCTGCTCTGCCCAGGTTCCAATGATGGCCCGCTCCATCTCCTCCCGCTGGACCGGCCGCAACCGAATTCCACTGTCCGAACGCCGTCCTTCCCCCACCACTTCAGCCGCCGGCAATGTGACACCGTAAACATTGGACACCTCCTCCTCCAATGCCAAACCGGACGCACTCACCGCATCCTCATCAACCCCACTTCGCTCAACGTCCGCCCTTTCCGCGCGGTCGAGCCCCTCGGACACCTCAGGTTGAGTCGGGTTCACCTCATTCTCCTCGAGGATCTCGCGAGCCACCACATCGGAAGACGGCTCCAACCGGGCGTCCACCCTCGCCTGCATGGTGGTCAGGTCAACCTTGGTCAACGCGTCCTGCAGGTCTCTCGTGGCAAAGAAGAGGGCCTTCTCCTTTTGGCTCCGCGCTTGACGACCGGCGGAGGCGTCGAGTTCCCCAGCCGATGCGTCGCGCAGGCGAATCCACGATTCAATCAACGCCAATTCAGATGGCGTCCAGGACAGAGTCGTCCCGCTGCGGCGTTGCTCTTTTTGAAGCGCTGCAGCCGACTCCACCACTTCAGCCCCCTCCAGCCAGGTCCAGCCCGCCGGCAAATCCCCGCTGAAGGCTTCACGCACCACGGATTCATCCGCCCCTCCCCATGGCTGGACTCGATCAGCCACATCCAATTCGGCGGAGGCCCGTTCAGCCTCAATTCGCTCGGCCTCCAGCCGTTCGGCTTCGATTCGCTCGGCCTCCAGCCGTTCGGCTTCGATCCGCTCCGCCTCCAACCATTCCCCTTCGATCCGCTCCGCTTCCAACCGTTCCGCTTCCAACCGTTCGGCTTCCACACGTTCAGTCTCCATCCGCTCGGTTTCAAGGCGCTCCGCTTCCAACCGTTCCGCTTCGATACGCTCCGCTTCCAACCGTTCGGCTTCCAACCGTTCCGTTTCGATGCGCTCCGCCTCCAAGCGTTCGGCTTCAATCCGCTCGGCCTCCACACGCTCCAATTCAAGCCCGCCCTTCTCTTGGTCATCATCGGCAACCTCCGTGAGGTCAAGTCGCCCATCCTGCTGATCCTCAATGCCCTGTCCTTCCTCTGCTTTTTCGCGGGTAGCCAGGCTCTCTTCTTCAGACGTGACGAGCCGCTCCAAGTCCAACTCGGCTTCCGCCATCGCATTCAACAGGGCCTGCTGAACCAGGGCCAACTCCAGCATGGCATTGTGCCACTCCTTCTGGGCCTCGAAACGGGCTTCCCCATTCAACTTCTCCGCAGATTTCCTTCGCTCCACCACCCTGTCTGTTGCATCCGTCCACTCCTCCCGAAGCGTCAATGCTTCTGCCACACTGGGTGCGCCCTCCATGTCCTCGCGACGCTCCGCCATGCTCCAGAACGAATCCGCGCCCTCGATCACCGCGCGCTCGCTCTGAATGGATTCGAGGAGCAGAGCCAACATGTCCTCCTTGATGTCCAGAAGTTGCTTTGACGCTTCTGGGCTCAATACTCTCAAGTCTTCGGCCTGATGAACGAGCGGGATTCCCTCGCCCCCCGCGAGTTCCACCAAGCGCTCCCATCCGCGTTCAATCGGTTTGGAGGACTGAATCCGGGCCGTCCACGAGTCGAGCAGGTTGGTCAACGTGACATCGTCCCACGTTGCCCCTTCGACGTCGGCATCCTCTTCCTCCACCATGGGGCGCCCCAACACGAAACGGGCCATCGTCTCCACGGTCGTGCTGCCGAATGGAGCCGCCATGAAGTCGAGGTCGGCAGGTCCAGCTGCCTCATCTTCTGCAGATTCGGATGTCAGCGCCGCGTCCTGGCTCTCGAGTTCGGACATGTGGAGCGTCCATTGCTCACTCACCACATCATGGTGGCGTCGTTGACGACGCAGCCAATCTCCGCGCCATCCTGAACGCGCCTTGCGTGTCCAACCCGACTCGGCCTGATTCATCCCTTCCTCCCAGTCCACCAACCAGCTCGACATCTGGACGTCATTTGGCAGAGGCTGGAGCTCCTGATCGGCAGACAAGGAACGCCGGGACTCCTGCCATGATGACACGCCCTGGATGGCATTGCCCACATCCACATCGGACATCTCCCGGATTTCGCGAAGCGCCAACTTCTCCCGCCTGTAGGCGAGGGCCGCATCGCCAGCCACTTCAGCCAAGCTCGCCTTGGTCGCGGATTGGACGGCATACGTCCACGTCTCGATCATGTCCCGGACCTCCTCCATCGCCGCCCCGTCCTGCAGCCGCTCGTCCATCATGCCCTCCTCGGGTTGCCATTCAGCGAGGTCTTCCACCAGATCAGACAGCATCCCTGCCTGCGACATGCTGGGACTGTCGAGGAATCCGGCCTCCCTGGTGAGAAGAATGGTGGCCTTCTCGTTCCAGACGCGAACCAAGGCTTCCGGCTCCTCCTCCAACATGGCGGCCATCTCCTCTGGCGTTGGCGCATCTCCGCTCTCGAGAACATCCTCAACCGAGCGCAGAACAGGCTCTTCAGCCGTGGCCACAGGTTCCTCGGGAGAAACACCTTCGAGCGCAACGTTGTCGGTGACCATCGTCTCCTCCACTTGGGCTGTCGGATCGCCTACAGCATCTTCCACGTCTTTCACCTCTTCAGTGATCGGATCTCCTCCGGCATCTTCAACCTCCTTCACGTCCGCCACGTCCTCGTGATCTTCAACGACTTCGGCGCTGTCAGCAGTCGATTCTGCCTCGGGCTTGTCATTGAACCCAGTCTCCGGGTCCTCATCGATGCGAGCAGGGAGCGTCGCCAACGAAGCCGCCTCCATCACCGAGGTCTCCTCTGGCTCTTCGGGCGGCATCATGCGATCCCTGACCCAATTGCCCCACTGCCTGCTTTGGCTTGCGTTGTCGTCTTGCCCCGTTTCAGCCTCCTCGGACGCTACAGCCGGCACCAGGGCAGCCTGCTCGCCTTCTGGACGGCGCAAATCGGCGAGCATCGCCCAATCCACGTCGTCCCGCTCGACCATGGTCCATCCCCGGCCTTGCTTTCTCAACTCCCACGCCGACTCCCCGGCACCGAACGATTCCGAAACAATGCGGCCCTCCTCATCCTCGAGGACAATGCGAACACCCACCGCTTGGGCATCCATGGGCAAGGGCTCGTGCTCGGCACCCTCGCCATCCAGAACCCGGGTCACCACCTCCTCACCCCGGGAATAGACCCGGAGCGTCATGCCTTCTGATGCCACTTCATCGGCGAGCCAACTCACCGAGCCTGCATCGAACGGCAGGGCAGACAGCGCCACCCGGTATGCGTGAATGCGCCCTTCCCGTGCAGCCCGGTTGGACGACATCCACGCCCCACCATCCGGCTCGGGAATGAAGAACTCATCGTCGTTGACCGAATTGACGGGAAAAGGCAACCGCTCAGGCCGTCCTACCGGACCGTCCTGGCCCCACGGAACGGCATAGATGTCATGTCCCCCGAGCCCACCCGGCCGGTTGCTCGAGAAATACAGGACGCCATCTTTGGACAAGTAGGCTCCCCGCTCGTCGAAGGGCGAATTGATGCTGTCCGACAGCCTTTCCGCTTCGCCGTATTGGCCACCGGTGAGCGCAATCCGGTACAGATCCCAGCCGGTCTTGCCCGCCTTGCCCAAGGAGGCATACACGAGAACCGTGTCCCCATTGTGAAAGGCAATCCTGCCCGGCTCCACCTTTCCGTCCGCCTTGGAACGGAGCGCTTGGGGCGTGTTGACCAACCGCAATCCGGGCGTCTCGGGCCGGTAAAAGCGGAACGCCCCTTCCGGGTCCGCCGGAAACCGGTCGAGAACCTCAAGGCCAATGGCCTCGGACGGGTCCCAGATGGCCGCACCGCACATCTCCCCTGCCTTCAGCGCCTCCTCCCGGAACACCCCCTTCTTGCCCGCTGCTGCGACATAGGCAGCATACAGGTCCCTCGCCCGATCGAAATCGTATTCCAACTGGGCCATGCGAGCCCGGTGAAATTCGAGGTCGACTTCCTCACAACCGAGCTTGACGGCAATGCGGAGATGGCGTCTGGCCAGAGTCAGGCGGCCGGGTTCCCGCAACGCACATCCAGCCAACCGTCCGTGCAGACACCCTTCTTCGGGAAACAGGCTGACCAACCGCTCGTAGTCGGACAAGGCATCGAGCAGCCTGCCCTCCGCGTAGGCGGTCTCCGCGCGGTCGCGAAGCTCTGTCAGCCCCTGCTGGTCCTGGCTTGCACCATGGCGCGCAGCAGCGAGCAGGAGCAAGCACAGGAGGGCCTTCCGAGCCAGAAGGACACTCCGCAGGGCTGACCATGAAACCCGCGCGCGCGACATGACGGCAAATTGAGGCCCACACGCGCACGACTGCGTAGGAACGGCGGGGGTTTTCAACACGAATGCCCTGACCCTTTTCGCCGGATTGGACGCCCCTACATTTGCGGCCACAACGAAACTCCATGCCCAACGCCTTCTTCCAAGTTCCCTACCCGGAAAATGAACCCGTCCTCGGATACGGCCCCGGCAGCCCCGAGCGCGAGGCCCAATTGGCCGAGTACGAGCGCATGCTCAATCAAGATCCCGTCGCCGTCCCCATGGTGATCGGAGGCCGCAAGGTCTTCACCGACGACAAGCGCCCCCTGACACCGCCTCACGACCACCAGCGCGTCATCGGCCACGCCCACTTCGGCACCTCCGAGCATGTCAAGGAAGCCATCGATTCTGCTTTGGAAGCCCGCGCCGCATGGTCCGCCCTCGAGTGGGAGCAGCGCGCCAGCATCTTCCTCCGGGCTGCAGAAATGCTCGCCGGCCCATGGCGCACCCGGATCAACGCGTCCACAATGTTGGCGCAAGGCAAGAACCTGCATCAGGCCGAAATCGACGCCGCTTGTGAGTTCATCGATTTCCTTCGTTTCAATTGCCACTTCGCGCAGGAGATCTACGCGCAGCAGCCAGAAAGCGCTCCGGGACTCTGGAACCGCCTGGAGTACCGCGCACTCGAAGGATTCGTCTTCGCCATCACGCCGTTCAACTTCACGGCCATCGCGGGCAACCTGCCGATTTCCGCAGCCCTGATGGGCAACGTCGTCGTGTGGAAGCCATCCGACGACCAGATCTACTCCGCCCACGTCATCATGGAACTGCTGCACGCCGCAGGCCTGCCCGAAGGCGTCATCAACCTGGTGACCGTCGACGGTCCCGCCGCCGGCGACGTGGTCTTCTCCCACCCCGAATTTGCCGGACTGCACTTCACCGGTTCAACCGGCGTCTTCCGCCACCTGTGGAAGACCATTGGCGAAAACATTGCCCAATACAAGACCTACCCGCGCATCGTCGGCGAGACCGGCGGTAAGGACTTCATCGTCGCGCACCGCTCCGCCGATGTGGACGAGGTGGTCGCCGGCATCGTCCGCGGCTCCTTTGAGTTCCAGGGACAGAAATGCAGCGCGGCCAGCCGTGTCTACCTCCCCGACAACCTGTGGCCCGAGATCCAAGACAAACTGGCCGACGAAGTGGGCACGCTCAAAATGGGCTCCCCGGCTGACCCCACGAATTTCGTGGGCGCCGTAATCAACCGCCGGTCATTCGACAACATCAAGGGCTACATCGACTACGCCAAGCAAAGCCCGGACGCCGATATCCTGTGTGGCGGCGGCTGCGACGACAGCGTGGGATACTTCGTGGAACCGACCGTCATCGTGGCCAAGGACGCCCACTTCAAGACCATGGAGGAGGAAATCTTCGGACCGGTCGTCACGATCTACGTCTACCCCGCCGATGATTTCGACGGCATCCTGCAAACGGTGGATTCCACCAGTGAATACGCCCTGACCGGGGCCGTCTTCGCCCGGGAGCGCTACGCCATCGACGATGCCATGCGCGCCCTGGAAAATGCTGCCGGCAACTTCTACATCAACGACAAGCCGACCGGCGCCGTCGTGGGCCAACAGCCGTTCGGCGGTGCCCGGGGATCGGGAACCAACGACAAAGCTGGATCCTACCTCAACCTGCTTCGCTGGGTCAGCCCGCGGACGATCAAGGAGACGTTGTCCCCACCGACCGATTACCGCTACCCGTTCCACCAGGCCTGAGGCCAGGAGCAATTTCAATGAAAATGAAAAGGGCGCCCATTGGCGCCCTTTTCCGTTGTCTTGGTTTGCCTTTTTCAGCTCTTCTTGGCCGACGCCTTGCGAGCGGGAGCCACCTTCTTCGCAGCAGGCTTGGCCGACGCCTTGCGAGCCGGAGCCGCCTTCTTCGCAGCAGGCTTGGCCGCCGCCTTGCGGGCCGGAGCCGCCTTCTTTGCAGCAGGCTCGGCCGCTGGCGCTGCCGCCGGGCGACGCGGCCTGCGCCCACGGTCGTCCATCGGCGTGGAAGCGACGGATTCAAAAAGCTTGTCGTACGGAGCCTTGAGCTTGCCCTCGGACGCCACCCAAGAGGTCAGGACGAGGAACTTTTCCTTTTTGCCGGGCAGTCCCACGGTGTCAATTTTCTTCAGCGTGTTCCGCAGACGGAAGGCCGCATTCAAGACGCTCGCCTTGGCATTCTTCTCGCGATCTGCCGGAATGTTGTTCAACACCATCGCATCCCGCACCAGCTCGGAGTAGCTCAGCGGGCGGTCGCATTGACGAAGACGGCGCAGGATGAAATTGCCCCACACACTCTTGGGACCGCGCTTCTTTGGACGACCCGACTTTTTCGCCTTGGTATCGACGGCGGCTTTCCGGGGACGCCCGGGGCCACGCTTGGCAGGAGCCGCAGCGGGAGCTACAGGAGCGGCCTCGGCCACCGCCATCGAGCTGCCACCCAACCGGGCAATCACCTCATCGACGTGGCGCAGCTTGGCCGCCAATTGAATTCGCTCCTGTTCATAGAAGCTCTTGATTTGTTGGAGCTCAGAGGCTCCGAGAGTCACAGTGCCTTTTTTGGCCATGTTGTTTGAATTGAATGAAATACGCGTTCGTATTCGTCAGGTGATGCGAAATAACAACATTTTCATTCAATCAATACAACCCATCAAAACGCCCACACAAACAAATCCCCGGGGACAAAGCCCCGGGGACGTCAAGGCTGTAAGCCGGATTCTGTTGTCCCGAAGGACTTCCACCATTGATCTGCGCAACCTACCCTCCAGCATCGGACGGGTCGCCCTCAAGCACTGGTTTACATGGTCTTGCAGCCCGAAAGGTTTTCCTGAGCCGTGTGGTCACCCAACACGCTGGTGGGCTCTTACCCCACCTTCTCACCCTTGCCTGTGCCCGAAGGCCATCGGCGGTCTGAATCTCTGAAGCACTGTCTGTCACCCTTGCGGGCGCCTCCCCTTTCGGAGAGTTCGGTACCCTACGCTGTCCGGACTTTCCTCACCGACCCGAGGGCCGGCGCGGTGGAACACCTTGAACTGCGAAGATACTCAGTCCCAAGTGACGTCGAGGACAAGGCTGTTGCCTCCCCGCAGAACCTCAACCGGAGTGACCTGCCCTTCCTCGAACATGGCGAGGCCTTCCATATAGCCCATCATGTCATTGACTTCGTGGTCGCCCATTCGCACCACGACATCTCCCTTCTTCATACCGGCGTTGGCTGCGGGACGGTCTTCACTCACTCCATCAATCCGCATCCCCGTACCCGAGAACAGATAGTCCGGCACCACACCCAAGGTCACCTTGAACCGGGGCGTATCGTCGTTGGAGCCGTCCTTCGTTTTGGTAAACGGAATCGAATCCTGAGCGCCCAACGTCCGCACGATGCACGCCGCAAAGTCTGCGATCCGCACCATGCCCTCATAGTTGAGTTTGTCAGCGGTATCCGTGGGCTTGTGGTAGTCCTCGTGTTGCCCCGTGAAGAAATGCAGGACCGGAATGTCCTCGAGATAGAACGACGTGTGGTCCGACGGGCCCACACCGCTCTCACTCAACACCAGCTCAAACCCGGCGCCCTCTTCCTCATTGCAGGTCTCGAGGATGTCATTCCAGACGGGCGAGGTTCCATTGCCATACACGGCGAGCGTGTCGCCACGAAGCCGCCCCACCATGTCGAAGTTGATCATCCAATCGATGTTCTCCAGCCCAACCGTGGCTTCGTTGGTGTAATGGTTGGACCCCCAGAGTCCCTTTTCCTCGCCACTGAAACTGGCCATCAAAAGAGGCGCATCCGTCATCGGCACCACCGCGTGGCGGGAAGCCAGCTCCAGGACCATGGCCACGCCACTCGCGTTGTCATCTGCCCCTGGGTGCATGGCGGAATCCCCTTCGGCGGACCCGCGCCACAAGCTGTTCTCATCGCCCCATCCGAGGTGGTCGTGGTGGCACCCGATGACCCCCCAGCCCGCAGCCGAGTCGGCCGGAGAGGCCGTGGCACCAAGCACATTCTTTCCGATCACCTCGCTCACCATGGCCATGCCCATGGTCTTGAGCGTGTCTCCGTGGACCTGCATCGGCGGGTGGGGCTTGTAGCGGAACGTCTGGAAGAAGCCGCTGTCGCCGGCCGCCACGAGGTCCAGGGCCGCCATGCGGCCCGCCACCCACTCTCCAGCAGCATACGCGCCCGGCTGGCCGGTCTCCCGACCCTCGAATTCATCGGCGGTCAAGGCTTCCACATCGGAGCGCATTGCGGCCACACTGGCCAAATCGCCTTGATCAAGAACGACAACTGATGCTCGTTGCTCCGAGGACTGGCAGGCAGCCAGACTGAGAAGAAGCGTGAAACCGGAGAGGTTGCGGAGTGTGCGCATGGACTTGGAATCGAAGATGGGAGGGCGAAGTTCTACATTCGCGTCGCTTTTTCCGCCATGAAGGTTCTCCACTCCCTGCCAGCCATTGCTGGCGCCCTCCTCCTCTTCTCCTGCCAGACTCCGCAGTCCGGGCCCAACGCAGATGCTCCGGAACCTGCCGTGTCCGACCTCCCCGACAGCCTCGACCGTGGCTACGACGAGGAAGTGCACCTGAAGAACGTCCGGCAGCTGACGTATGGCGGAGACAACGCCGAGGCCTACTGGTCCTTTGACGGAAAACACCTCGTCTTCCAGGCCTCCAATCCGAGCTGGGGAGTCGATTGCGACCAGATTTATGTGATGGACATCCAGGACGGCACGCCGGCCGAGACGCCTCCGGCACCGGTGAGCACGGGATTGGGCCGCACCACATGCGCCTACTTCATGCCCGGAGACAGCACCGTCGTGTACGCCTCCACTCACGCCGCCGACACGGCCTGCCCGGAAGTGCCGCGCCGAGGGCCCAAGGGTGAATACGTCTGGCCCATTTACCCCACCTACGACATCTACACCACGAGCGTAGGCGGCGGGAAGCCCACCCTGTTCATCGGTGGTGAAGGCTATGACGCGGAAGCGACCGTCAGCCCGCAAGGCGACAAGGTGGTGTTCACCAGCACCCGCAGCGGCGACCTCGAACTCTACACCTGCGACATCGACGGCAGCAACATCCAGCAGGTCACCAGCGAACTCGGCTACGACGGCGGCGCCTTCTTCAGCCCCGACGGCCAATACCTCGTGTGGCGCGCCAGCCGGCCGGCCGAAGGTGAGGAAGCCGATGCCTACCTGAAGCTCCTCTCCGAAGGACTCGTCCAGCCCACGGCCATGGAGCTCTTCATCGCCAAGGTGGACGGCAGCGAGCAACGCCAGATCACGAACCTCGGTGGTGCCAACTGGGCCCCGTACTTCCACCCTGACGGAGAGCACATCCTGTTCAGCTCCAACCATGTCACAGGCGCCTTCCCGTTCAACATCTTCATGACGGACATCCACGGCGCCGAGCCCGTGCAGATCACCTTCGACAACGCGTTTGACAGCTTCCCGATGTTCTCGCCCGACGGCAAGCGCATCGCCTTCAGCTCCAACCGCAACAACGGCCGGACGCGTTCGACCAACGTCTTTGTCGCCGACTGGGTCGAGTAAGGATGGCCACCTATGCCGTCATCAAGCCGTACGGCATGCTCAGCCAGTTCACCCCTGAAGCTGGTCACCCTAGCCTGTCCGAGCTGGACGATTTCCCCAAAGACGTCTACCCCATCGGCCGTCTCGACCGGGACTCCGAAGGCCTGCTCCTGCTGACGGACGACAACGACCTGAAGCGCCGCATCCTCGAAGGCCACGGCGGCCGCAAAATCTGGAAGACCTACCACGTCCAGGTCGAAGGCGCCCCCACCACGGAAGACCTCCGTGCGCTCGAGCGCCCCATGCAGCTGAAAGCCAAGGGCAAGGTCTTCACCACCCGCCCCGCCAAGGCCCGGCTCCTGCCGGATCACACTCCGCCTTGGGAACGCACGCCCCCCATCCGGTACCGCGCCAACATCCCGACCACGTGGATCGAGCTGCAGATCGACGAGGGCAAGAACCGCCAGGTCCGCCGCATGACCGCCGCCATCGGCTTTCCCACCCTGCGCCTCATCCGCCACGCCATCGGCCACTTCACCTGCAACGGTCCCAAGACATTGTCACAAGATGACATCCTCGCTCTAGAAGCAGGCTGAGAATCGCCCATCACTGGCCACACAGGCCTTCAATCTCGAACACGAGGTCGAAGAAAATCGTGTTTGAGCCGCTGTAGCCATTCAGAATTACGAATTGCCACACCCCTTCACCCGACAAGGGCAACTCGGGAACAAGCGTACTCGAATACACCCCAGTTGCAGTAGTGTTCCAGTCGCTTGGCAAGGTCTGAGTCTCATCCAACGGATATCCAACGGAAGACATGTCGATGTTGTATCCGTCAACCCCGAATACGACCCCATCTGGACTGACCAGAGCAAACCCCATGTCACCGGGCCAGGTACCACCATTCGTAATCCAACTTGATGTGATGTTGATCTGACTAACCTGCCCGATGGCTGCAAATGTGTACTCCTCTGTTCCGCCCGCACCCAGAATCGGATTCAACACCATGGTTAGAACAGCCTCCGAACAATCTTCTGTATTCACTACGCAGTCGCCGTCCACGAGGAACTCCGGCAGACAGTCCCCGTTGCAGTCATAACCATAGTCTGGGAACACACAGGATGCATTATTGATGATGGATCCAACAGACTCGTAGTTGCAGGCCGACTCCACATTACAGTAGGCACAGCTCAAGTATTCACAGGACCCATCTTCCTCATTGGCCTCAGGGTCATAATTGCAGGCCCCAAACTCCATGCACCCAAGGACAGAACGGATGCAACGCACTGATTTACCGTAAGTCGGAGAAGTTGACATCCGAACAACACCTGGATTGACATCATTCACTTCTCTGTAGAGACTGGATGATGAGGGACTCCACCAGTAGGCATTTCCACCCCCAACAAATCCACCGTTGTTTCCAAAGCGTCTTCCTCCAGGGAGTCCAGAGAATCCTGAAAGATTGGAGCCATTCATAGAACTGTCGCGCAGAGCAGTACCGATTTCCTCATCCTCTCCACGGGGGGCGAGACCACTGGAGTTCACATCCAAAGGCGACATCCCCAAGAATGTCTCCATCTCTTGCCACTCTGCATCCGTGGAGACGTGCCAACCCACAGGACAGAGCTGACGTTGGTCTTGCACAGCGAACAAATTGTAGAGGAAACCAAACTGCTCCGCGTTTGTCTCGTCATTGTACAAAGCAACCCGTGCCCCTGTATAGATATTCGACCATTCTACAGGGTCGATGACTGCCGGAATCAAGTCACCGTTTCGATATTCTGAGGTTCGGAGATTCTCTTGGAACCAACACTGTGTTCCGATGGCGACAACCGGGTAATCATATCCCGCAAAGCTGACCGTGGTGGTGTCTGTGCATCCTTGCAAAGTCTGACAACTCCCGTCATTGACATTGGCCTGCGGGTTGTATTCCACATAACCGCTGACCGTGCACCCGGGAATGCTGGGAGTTGCACACCCACCATCGTCCACATTGGCGACCGGGTCATATTCCAAGTAATTGATGTCGGTGCACCCAAATATCGCAGGGTTGCGAAGGCAGCGAATCGATTGTCCTCGCTGATTGCTAATGCTCGAAATGGTCGATGCCTCATCATTGTGCACCAATCGAATGGACCGGGCAAATGAGCTGTTGCCTGTAGAGGTCCAAAAGTAGCCGTCTGTATTCTGCCCAGTGAATCCGGCACTTCCATAACTCCGCTCCCCAGCGGGCAAAGCGGTGAATCCACTGCTGTTGGTCGCCCCGGTATTGGGTGAGGACCAATGGTTGGTTCCCGCCTCTTTGAGGGCTCCTCCGGCTACGGTTGAGCCCCCCACTGCGTTGATGAGCTCGTTCCACTCCCATTCGGAGGCCACACTCCAACCCGTTGGGCAAGCTCCGCGTGGGTCCACGGTTGTCGTCCAGTTATAGAGCAGTCCATAAACCGAAGCCAAAGCCGAATCACCGTTATACACGGAATACGCCCCTTGTCCTGTGTTGTTCCACTCGGCCTCATTCTGAATCTGCGGGATGGCATCTCCATTGGCGTACTGCGTAGAACGGAGGTTTTCCTGGAACCAGCATTGGTCCCCGATGGAGACCAACGCATAGTCGTGGCCATAATAGCTGTAGCTGGACTGGTTCAGGCAAGGTTCGAGCAACGTGTCATAGAGGCCGTCACCATCCGTGTCTGCGGCGTAATCCTGGCAGTTGCCGTCGATGTCCGGCTGGTTGCCCGCGCAGTCGCAGTCGCCTTCGGGAATGTCGCTGCAGCCGCAATCATAAATGGGGCCTGGACCGTTGCACACACCGCACGAGTCGTACGTGCCATCGCAGTCGTCCACATCGTCACAAATGCCATCTCCGTCGCTGTCTTCCGAACCAATGCACGGGTCGACATTGTCGCAGATGCCATCCTGATCGACATCCGGGGTCCCTTGGCAGTCACACGCATCCGGAGCGATGCCCGTGCATCCACAATCATAGATTGCACCAGGCCCATTGCAAATGCCGCACGCATCATACTCCCCCACGCACTCGTCGTTGCCGTCATCGTCGCAAATGCCGTCTCCATCCGCGTCTTCGAGGCACGTACCCCCACAGACATTCAGTGCATCGAGCGTGTTTCCATCGCAATCACAGTCGCCAGGAGGCAATGGTTCGCAACCACATTCCTCCAGTGCGCCCGGACCTCCGCAAATGCCGCACTCGTCCTCGTAGATGCACGCCCCGGGGTCGAGGACCGTCGCCTCGTCCTCGTAGTTGCAGGCGGTCGCATCGGTGCACCCCAGTCGTTGGGCACGCCACGAGGGAGTGGCCCCATCCAGCATCAATCCATCTCCCGGGTTCCCCGTGGGGACCAAAGACCACTGACTTCCATCCCAATACAGCATTTCACCAGGCTCAGTACCCGGTAACATGGGGATGGTGACGGTGTCGGTCGAATTGGCACCCTCTGCCGCCGCTTCCAAGACGGCGATGTACTCGTTGAGGGTTTGACCATCGACCATCACCTCTCCGGGCGTGAACGCGTTGCCAAACAGAGGCAGAAACTGAAGAAGGTCGGGGGCTCCGATGGCACTGTCCGCGTTGGCGTCCGGGTTGTACGGAAGCGTGATGGAGTTCTGGGCGAAGGCACTTTGCGGAAGCCACAGGGCGCAAAAGACGAGTGCAAAGAGTCTCATGACAAGCGATTTTGGATCACTTGAAAATACCCCGAGCCTTCTCCACGTCAAAGACAATCATGCTCCGATCAAGGGAGCAACTTGTGAACGGCCAGCTCCTCCGCCCTACTTTGAGGGCATGAAGAGACGGAAGTTCCTGCAGGGTGGATTGCTTGGATTGGGTGGCCTGATGGCCGGACGGACAGCGCGGGCAGCAGGCCCTATGGGCGCCATAGAATTTGCGGAACGTGTGCAGGCGGCCAAGCTCCAAGGCTCGGTGTTTGACCTCGCGACGGAGGCCCTGCCCACCGTGCGGATTGCCCTGTTCGGACTGGGCAACCGGGGCAGCAGCCTCATCGACATGCTTGAATGGCTCATCGGCCAGGGCCACGCCGAGATCACCGCCATCAGCGACATCAACCCCGACAAGATCCAGCGGACGCTCGACCGCATTGCCCAGTTCCAGCCCAACGCTCCCCGCGTCTTCACTGGGGACGACAATGCGTGGAAGGAAGCCTGCTCGACCGATGTGGCGGACATGGTCCTGATCTGCACCCCTTGGGAATGGCACACGCCGATGGCCGCACACGCCATGCGACAGGGGTTGCACGCCGCCAGCGAGGTGCCCATTGCCACCACCTACCAGGAGGGCATCGACCTGATTCAGGTCGCCGAGGAGACGCAGCGGCACTGCATCATGCTTGAAAACTGCTGCTACAACGGCGAAGAGTTGTGGATCCTCAACATGATCCAGGAGGGCGTCTTCGGCACCCTGACCCACGCCGAGTGTGCCTACCTCCACGACCTGCGGGCTTTGATGCTCGACCCCACCTACTACGAGGACCGTTGGCGCCTCAAGCACCACCTATTTCGCAACGGCAACCTCTACACCACGCACGGATTGGGACCGGTCTGCATGTACTTCGACGTGCTGCGCGGGGACACCCTTTCCCATCTCGTCAGCATGAGCTCCCGGGAAGCGGCATTGAGCGAAGCCCTGTCCGACTCTGAGGAGCAAGCGCTCAAGGACATGGCCGGACGGGTGAAATGTGGCGACGTCAATACGACCCTCATCCGGACCGTGGGTGGCAAGAGCATCATGCTGCAGTTCGACACCCACGTTGGACGCCCCTACAACCGGCTTGACAAGGTCATCGGCTCCAAAGCGGTCCACTACGGCTATCCGTCCCGCCTCTACGTCGATCACGGGCCGGCTTGGGGCCACAATTGGCTCGACAATGCGGAGACCGCAGAAATGCGGGACCGGTATGCCCATCCGTTATGGACCCGGCTGCAGGCCTTGGCTGCCGAGCACAAGCAGGGCCATGGCGGCATGGACTTCATCATGATGTACCGGCTCATCCGCTGCCTCAACCAAGGACTGCCCTTGGACCTCAACGTCTACGATGGCGTGCTGTGGAGCATGGTCGGCATCCTGGGAGAAGAAAGCGTGGCGCGCGGCTCCGTCCGTGTGGATGTGCCCGACCTCACAGGTGGACGCTGGCGCCAAGCCGTGCCCCACCCCGTCCACCGGGACGTCTGATCATCCTAACAGGGAACGGGCCCACTCGAAGCCCTCGCGGATGGCGCGCTCAGCGTCAATCCCGTAGGCCACATTGGCCCCACCGATCACCTGCACGGAAATCCCTGAAGATTCCAGAGAGGCCACTGCTTCATTGTTGGACAACTGACCGGAGCAAAAGACCACGTGGTCGACCTCGAGGAATTGCTCCTTGCCCCCCACCTCGATGCGCAAGCCGCCGGGCTCAATGGCCTTGTAGGTGACGCCGGGAATGGCCTTGACTCCCCGTTGGCGAAGGGTCAGGCGGTGGATCCAGCCTGTGGTCTTGCCCAAGCCTTTGCCCGGCTTGCCTTCCTTCCGCTGCAGCAAGTAAATCTCACGTGGCGTGTCGGGGCGTTGCGGCGTTTCCAGTCCCCCCTCGGTTTCGATGTCGGCGTCAATGCCCCAGCTCGTGCGGAACCGCTCTACGGTCTCTTCTCCGTGCGGGTGGGACAGAAAGTCGGCCACATCGAATCCGATGCCGCCGGCTCCGATGAGGGCCACGCGCTGTCCGATTTCCACATCGCCCCGGAGCACGGCGTCGTAGGGAACGGCATGGGGCAAATCCGCGCCCGGCAGATTGGGAATCCGGGGACGGACACCCGCACACCACCCGACGGCCTTGAAGGGCTCACCCACCGCTTCCGCCTCCTTCAGCATGCCGGGCTCAAACGGGGTGGACAAGTGAATGCGGACGCCATAAGCATCCAGCTCGTGCTGGAAATAGCGCAAAGTCTCGGCGAACTCCTCCTTGCCCGGAATCTGGCGGGCGAGCAGGAACTGGCCACCCAGCGCCTCACGGGCTTCGTAGAGGTCGACTTTGGCGCCACGCCGGGCGAGCTCGAGGGCTGTGGACATGCCCGCCGGGCCGCCGCCGACCACGGCATAGCGGCCTTCGAGCTTCTCTGTGGCCACCTGCGGGAATTCCGTCTCGCGGCCAGCGCGGGGATTGACCACGCACCCGGCCACCTTGCCCTTGAAGGTGCGGTCGAGGCAGGCCTGATTGCAGGCGATGCACGTGTTGATCTCGTTCTCACGCCCTTCCAGCGCCTTGGCCATGATTTCCCCATCAGCAAGCCAGGGACGGGCCATGGAAACGAGATCCGCACATCCATCGGCGAGCACCTGCTCGGCCACATGGGGCATGTTGATGCGGTTGGTAGTGACAAGCGGCACGCCCACCTGCCCCATGAGCTTTTTCGTGACCCACGCAAAGCCCGCGCGGGGCACCATGGCGGCGATTGTGGGAATGCGGGCCTCGTGCCAGCCGATGCCCGTGTTGATGATGTCGGCCCCGGCGGCCTCGATGATCTGGGCCTGCTCGATGACTTCCCCCCATCCGCTGCCTTCCTCGACGAGGTCGAGCATGCTCAGTCGGTACATGATGGCGAAATCCGGTCCGCAGGCTTGGCGGATGCGGGAGACAATCTCCTCCGGGAACCGGACCCGATTGGCCAGCGGGCCGCCCCATTGGTCCGTACGGTGGTTGGTCCGTCGGGTCAGGAACTGGTTGATGAGGTAGCCTTCCGACCCCATGATCTCCACCCCGTCATAACCGGCCTCCCGGGCAAGCAGGGCGCAGCGCACGTAATTCCGGATGGTCCGCTCCACGCCCCGGCCGCTCAGGACCCAAGGACTGAACTTGCTGATGGGCGCCTTGCCCTTGGACGGAGCCACGCAGAATGGATGGTAACTGTACCGGCCACCGTGCAGGATTTGCAGGGCAATCCGTCCGTCAGACGCGTGGACGGCCTCGGTCACTTCGCGGTGCTTGGCGACCTGACCGGACTTCATGAGGGTCGCACCGTGGGGCGCCAGACGGCCGGCCCGGTTCGGGGAAATGCCCCCAGTGACAATCAGGCCGGCTCCGCCCTCGGCACGCTCCGCATAGAAGCGGGCGAGCTTGGTGAAGCCGCCAGGCTGCTCCTCGAGGTTCATGTGCATGGACCCCATGATGGCCCGGTTGGGCATGCGCATGCCCGCCACCTCCAGCGGCTGCATCAAATGTGGATACTTCGGATGGGAAGGAGCGCTGCCGGTCATGTCCCCAAGGTCGGCAATTGCACTCACTCAGTCTCCACCGCGCAGGATTCTCCGTACATGCTCAAAATCAGCAGCACGTCCGACACCCCAATCAAATCGTCCCCATTGACATCTTGCGGACAGGGAGAGTCGACCGACACACACTGCCCCGCTGACATAGACCAAACCGTACCGGAACCGCACAGCGATTGGTAGGTGCAGGACCCATCATCCTCGATGGCCTCAGCGGAATAATTGTCCGCAATGGGGTTGGTACATCCGCTGGTGGAATCGCTCAATGCGGACCAATCGACTTCGACTTGCACGTCAAACAAGCCATGAAACCACTGAACATTCGCAGTCACCGGACACCCGACAAACACGGTGCGCGTCAGGTCCATAGACGCCACCCCATTCCACTGAATCCCAGTCCACTTGGGCGGTGCCTGAAGCACCAGTTCGATGGAATCCCCCGACGCCGCACCGAAGGTGATCTGGACCTCATCTGACGACTGGACACATCGGTAGGCCGAGTCCGCCACCAGGTCGAACCGCACATCCCTTGACCCATCCGGCCAGAACAGTTCGAGGCTGTCCGCCGTGGTGCTCTCCCCGAGGCCGAAGAACTGAGTTGTGCTGTGTTGCACGAACAGGTCCTCACCCGCGCGTAGCGTGCGCTGTTGGGCCTGTCCATTGGAGTGCAACACCATACGGGTACCGATGGCCTCAGAGTTGGAATGCGTTCCACAGACTGACACGGTCAGCCCGTGGTGCTGGGAGTGGGTCACGTCCACTTCATTAATCCATACATGAGCGAAGGGGCCGATGCCAAGACCAACGCCGTCGGGATCCCCGTCCCCATCCAAATCACCACGTGCAATGCAATGGAGCGGAAGGTCGCGTCCGGACCAACCCGTTGTGTCTTCCTCGAAGTGAAGGCCAGCGCCAATGTTCTCCACGGGACGGCGAAACAGGTGGTTGTCGTACGTCTCAATGAATGTCCCGCTGCCCGGCAAGCTGAACGTGTTCGTGGCCAACATCAGCTCCTCGGCACCGTCGAAGTCCATGTCCACCCAAATCGCAGACCAGGACCATCGATCCGCATCGACCCCGACCTCGGCAGCACGCTCGACCCAGTCGCCACCGGCATTGCGATCAAAAAAGCCAGCGGTCGACATCGGGTAGGGGTAATTGTCATCCAGCTCCTGATTGGTCACGAAGATTTCCTCCAGCCCGTCTTGGTCAGGATCCCCCACAGTGGCAGACATGGAAGACATGACAAAATCAAGCCCCAATGTGCTACCAGACTCCAAGAAGGTCCCATCTCCACCATTGATGTAAGCTTCGTTGTGGGCGGGGTCGATGGCCGAACAAAACTCGACTCCGGCGTCATTGATCACGAACAGGTCCAAGAGAGCATCCTCGTTCAAGTGCATCCACACCCCTTGAAAGGACGGTTGCAAGCCATTGGCAATCCCCGATGAGTCTGACACATCGATGAAACCACATTCGTGTTGAGTCAGAAGCACATTCTCACTCATCCACAAGCTTTGACATGGCAAAGAGTAGATCGAGACCATCACGTCGAGGTCACCATCACCCTCGACATCACAGAATGCCATGCCTGTCGCATTTCGGTCGGTCAGGACGTCCCAACCCCACTCCGCGGTCCTGTCTATGAAGCTTCCTTCCTCATTGATCCACAGTTGACTCATCGACAACTGCGTGTCACCGGAAATCATCGAAATCGTCATGCCAGCGGTAGACAGAAAATCCCGATCCCCGTCGTTATCGATATCCAACCAAAAGAGGGCAATTGGACGGCCCACTGAAGGCGCAATCCCCAAATCCACCTCCTCGAATCCATCCGGCCCACCTTCGAAAAAATCAATATCACCGGACGCGTTGGCGACGGTCAAATCATCCCAACCATCGAGGTTGAAGTCCACCATGCTCAAACCCTGGCCTAGAAAATTGGTGTAAGCCACAATTTCCGGATCCGGATCCAACAGCGTCCATTGGGCACTCGCGAATTGACCGTAGCCCGCACAAAGCATCACCACAATCCAAGCGGATTTCAAGAAAGGTTTCAAACGGAGAAACACGGCTTAGAAATTTACTGAAACCGGCACCACAGGGATCAGTCCAGCTCAGGGAATCGGTCCACGAATTCGTTTCTGCGGCCGCGAGAGGGCAGAATCTGATAAATGAACCGGCGGTTGTCCTCCTTGAAGCGACGCTTGTCATCCTTCAGTTCGGTGATGGCATCGATAAACTGCTGGTCCTTGCTGGTGATGTTCATCACGCCATTGCGGTATTCGAAGTAGTACCAATTCTCCTCGTCGAGGTGGAAATAAATCCGGAGGATACCGTTGGTGCCGGCCAGGCTCCATTCCACGCGGCCCGGCACCCGACGGAAGACCGGCAATTTGTCCATCGAGACAATGCCGATCCCATTTTCTCCGCTGATGAAGGCGTCTTCGCTGGCATCCCACGTCAGGTCGAGGCCGGTCAGCAGCAACCGGTGCTGGATGGACGCCGGCGTTTTCTTGAACACCCCCATCAAGGTCATCCCGCCCAGCACCTCGTCGGCGCCCTCCAAGCCCAGCCATTCGCGCAGCGTGGGTTCGAATGTGGTCTGCGTCACATCCAGCGGAAGCGCCGTCGGCCAGGCCTGGATGCGCTCAGCAAGC
Source organism: Flavobacteriales bacterium (assembly GCA_049610565.1). Taxonomy (GTDB): domain Bacteria; phylum Bacteroidota; class Bacteroidia; order Flavobacteriales_D; family Sanyastnellaceae; genus UBA8752. The sequence continues at coordinate 23,432 of JBMYZR010000002.1, forward strand.
AGTTTCCAGACTGCATCGTCGAAGGGGAAATCAATGCCGGCGGTCAACGACGCCTCGATGCCCGTCCCGGTCGGGAACGCCTTGATGGACCCGGCCGAGCGTTGGGTCACCATGCCGTAATCGACGGGCAACACGACCGGGCCGGAACCGGTCACAGCACACTGGCCCGCCTCCAGTTCGATGAGGGTGCCCGGCAGGTTGGGCTGCATCATCTTTTCGGGCGTACCGGCCTGGTACTTGCTCTCCCGCTTGTCATACCGCAGTTCGCCACTGGCGGCGAGGATGGGGAACTCCCGGTTGGACCGGATCTCGTCCACAAAGGCCCCATACGGACCGCCACCCGGCTCGTCGACGTCACGCAGATACGCCCCGATGCCAAGGTGGTCCATCATGGGCGACCGCAGGGCCGTGTCGATCGGAATGCGGACATCCTTGGGGTCGATGACCGCCTCGAACAGCAACTGCTGCTTGTCCGTTTCCGGACAGGCCGCTTCGAGGGACACGGCCCCGTCAAACTCGAGGTGCTGCCTCGCCGCCGCCAAGCGGACCTCCCCGGAGAACCCGAAGAAGGGGCTCAATCCGAAGCCATCCTGAATCGGAATCACACCCTGGCCCACGGTTTCGCCGCTGGTGTCCACTTCGACCTCCTCGAATCGAATCAACTGTTCGAGGCCATTTTCGTCCTCGTAGAACAGGCTCGCCTCCGCCTCGTAATCGAAGCGCCCGAGGATGTCGACCTGTGCGTCGAACAGGCGGTGGTGACGCGTGACGACATTGGCCACGATGACCGCCCGGTACAGTCGGTCCATCTGGGCCCGGCGGCGCACCGTCACCCGACCGCTGTCCGGTTCCACGAACGCATCGGCCGTGCGGATGAATTTGACGTCCTCGCATTGGATGACCGCTTCCGAGATGTCATAGAAGGCCGTCGGCGCGAGGAAATTCAAGCTGTCCTGGTCGTTCCGCGTCGAGTAGAAATTCGACTTCGACACCGCGTCATCAGTGTCGATCACGAAGTCCTGCAGCGGCTCACGGGCAGACGACATTTCCATCTCGTCCTTGTCCATGTACCACTTGAATTCATCCATGAAGCAGATGTACTGGTTGGCCGGGAGCTCAATCTTGGTCTCGCCATCGTTGGAGGCGAATTCCCCCACGCGCTCATCGAAATCGATGGTGCAATGGACATTGTCCGTCTTGAACGCCAAGGCGCCCTCTACCCGCTGATCGAGCTGGAACGCAGCCGTGTCGCTCTGGATGCGCCGCCTGTCGAGCTCAAACAACGCGGAAGACAACGAGGCCCCTCCAAACCGCATCGTGCCCTCGGCGGTCATGCCGGATTCGCCAAGGGTCAACCCTCCTTCCAGTTCGCTCTCCCCCTCGAACACCCGAATGGGAATGTCCTCGGACCGGACCGTCATGCTCGACTTCCTCGGCTCGAACAGGACGGCAACCCCTTCACCCTGTGCCTCCGGAACGGGCGGCGGCCCTGTTGACTCCCGGTTGGTGAACACCTGAGCCAATCCCTTCGTGCTGTCGGGAAGCAGGACAAACCGGTCACTCTCCGCGTGGGCCGTCCGGAAGTCGAGCTTGCCGCCACCTTGCAGTCCACCCCCATCGAGGGTGAGGTCTTCATCAAACGTGCCTGCACCGCCATAGACCGAGTATCCACCGTTCGGGGTCTCCGTCCTGAAACCGAGGTGCAGGTCGTCCATCACACGCAGCCGTTCGGTCAAGGGGGGCAGCAAATCTCCCGACTCCAGCGTGCCATCGAAGACGAGCTCCTGCCGTCCCAATGCGTCCAGACTGTCCAGGGTGAACGGCTCCACGACAAACCGAAAGCGGTCACGCTCGTAGGCTCCGCCCTCAATCCGCTCATCGTCCCAGTAGACGTAGCTCGGCGCTTCGGTCACGAGCACCGGATACTCCGGGTAGAGCTCGCTCAATCGGCCAGACCGGTTGATGGGAACATCCACGCGCAACACCCCCTCCACGTTTTCCAGCTCGTTGCGGACGCGCTTCTTCTTGGGCAGGCCACGGGCGTCCCGTTCCTCCTCGTCATTGACCCGGAGCTTGCATTCCTCCACCGCATTGAGTTCAATCGAGAATGAGGCGTAATCAAAGGCGTAATCCGTGCCATTGAACTGCAGGTTTCCAGCCCGGACGCCTCCCGCAAAATCGAAATCGCGGTCCTCCCCGATCAACACCCGACCATCCTTGGGCTCGATCACCACACCGCGGTCGCGGGAGACATCCACACGGGACACGCCGTCCAGCTTCAGCAACCGGTTGAGCAGGCTGATTTCCCCGTGTGCAGCCCCCCCCGCCTCGGACCGGAAGAAGAGGACGTCGTAATCCCGGCGACCGGCCGCATTGGCCAGGTCGGCGAACAGCTTGTCCGTGGCGGTGGCCTCGCGGGTCCTGAGGTTCATCTCGAGGTAGCCCTGGTGGGCGAGCACAATCATCATCGACCGCGTCTTCGGCTCGGTCAGACGAATGGAGGACGCGAGCTGCTGGCTCGTGAACGTGCTGTCGCCCGTGGCCCGGATGTGATTGTAGATGCGGGTGATCGGGTGGATGGGGTCAATGCCCTGCATGTCGCGGAAGACATCCTGGTCGAAAAAGTCCTCGCTGAACAGGATGGCCGTGGAGCGGCTTGAACCGGGAGGTCCTTCCAACCGCAATCGACTCTCGTTCATCCGCCAGGACAACACGTCACAATCGAGGGACACCTTGTGATAGGAGTCCGAAAACGGACGGGGACCGAGGCCTTCCTCCGTCCTCACAAGGGCCAATTTCTGGCTGGCCAGATCGAAACGCAGGTTGAGTTCCGGATGGAAGATGCTGTCCTGACCGAGGCGGACCACCGCCTCGACCCCCTGCCCGCCAAACTGCTCGGCGCGCAGGATGAACAAACTCGCCCGACACTGAACCAGCACCGTATCCGCCCGTCTGAAATCGAGCGCGGCCGGCTCCTCTTCCGTTCCCTTTCCCTGCAATTCCGCACCGCGAACCGTGAGGCCTCCACGGAAATCCACACCGGGCACGATGTCCGGCATGGACAGGCGGTTGATGTAGGTATCAAAACGGGGGTAACGGGCCACATCCTGGGCTTCTCCCGTTCGTTCGTCGCGCTTCCGGGCCCGGGCCTTGTCGGTCAGCTGTCCCAGCAGCGGGTCCGGAAACAATTCCGTGGTGAACCGCGCCGAGTCCACCGTCAGGCTCGGGGACTTCAAGCGCACCGAGAACGCACCGAAATCCGCGTAGTTCTTGGTCGGATCCCACCCGGAGCGGCCCCAGTCCACGCGGCCTGACCGTCCTTCAAACCGTTCCGACGCCACATCGTATTCGCCCCCTGTGCGTTGCACCTCGAGGGTGTCTCCCTTGGCCAACGCCCGCAAGGTTCCGTTGGGACCGAGCACGAGACGGGGTGCGCCCTTTTCGGGGATGACCATCGCCATCGGCCCCTCGAATTCCCACAGCACACTCTGGGTGCGGTGAAACACCCCGTCGAGGAGCAAGTCCTTGCCGAGGACCAGGAGGGGCATGAAGTCCCGCGCCGGCCGCCGGCCCTCAAGGGCATGCTCCACGGCCGCATCCCACGCGGAAAAGGGAATGCGCAGCGAGTCTCCCGACAAAGCGGCCTGGACACTCCGGGCATATCCGAATTGCTCGGGAAAGGGCCCCATGTTGAGCGCCTCCATCCTGTCCAACCTGGACTCAAAGACGGACAGGATGTCGGGGTTGGCCCCCGGTGTGAGCAGGGCGGGCAACAGTTCCTTTTCCAGAAAACGGGACGCGTCGCGGTCGAACCGCTCCACGGCCTTGGACAGGGCCGTCACCTTTTTCTCGATCGACACAAGGTCCACGCCAGAGTCGTCCTGGGCCAGCAACGGACGGCACGGCATGGCCAGAATGATCAGGAACAGCAGGGGAAGGGTGAATCGCAACACCATCTCAGACCTGAAAAGTAACGCGCACGGAACGCCGTCGGTATCTTGCCCGTGCGGATGATCAACCTGTTGCACACATTGCGCTCCCGCCCCCAATTGGTGCCCCGGTGGGTGATCTTCACGATCGACCTCGCCATCTGCACGGTGTCCTTGGGGCTGGCGTATGCCATCCGCTTCGAGTTCAGTCCTCCCCTTCACGAATTGCAGGCTGCCCGGGTGTTCCTTCCGGGATACCTGGTCATCCGCGCGTTTGGCATGCTGGCCTTCCGGACGTTTGCCGGCATCATCCGGTTCAGCGGAACCCGGGACGCTCGGCGCGTTCTCCTCTCGCTGGCCATGGGAACCGGCCTCTTCCTCATGCTCAATCTCGTGGCGCGGTCGATGGGCGCCACCTACCCCGTGCCCCTGAGCGTCGTCGCCATCGAGCTGCTCGGCTCCGCGGTGCTGCTCATCGGATTCCGCATCGCCGTGCGGTCGGTGTACGAACGCTTCCAAACGGAACGCCCCACGCCCGTCATCCTCTTCGGTGCCGGCGAGGCCGGCATCATCACGAAGCAAGCCGTCGAACGGCCCAGTGCGGACACCCTGCGCGTCATCGCCTTCCTCGACGACGATCCTGCCAAGCATGGCAAGCGCATCGATGGCGCCCCCATTCATCCGGCCGATGACGCCGCCCGGATTTTCGCTGAATTCGACGCCAAACGCCTCATCGTCTCCATCCAGTCCCTCGACCCGGCGCGCAAGGCGTTCGTCATCGACGCGGCTTTGGATGCCGGCCTGCGGGTGATGGACGTTCCGCCCGCCCAGCGCTGGATCCAAGGCGAATTGAGTGCGGGGCAATTGCGCGACACCCGCATCGAGGACCTTCTCGGACGCCCCGTCATCGAGCTCGACGCCACCGCCATTGCGCGGCAGATCCAAGGCGCCCGCGTGCTCGTCACCGGAGGCGCCGGCTCCATCGGGTCAGAGCTCGTTCTTCAAGCGCTCGAACGCGGCGCAAAGCGGGTCATGGCCCTCGACATCGCCGAGACGCCGCTTCACGACCTCAGCCTCCTGGCCGTCACCCGGCTCGGTGAGCGGGCCACCGCACTCGACACCCGCATCGGGGATGTCCGCAACGCGGACGCCACCCGCCAGCTTCTGGCGGAGTTCCAACCGGACATCGTCTACCATGCTGCAGCCTACAAGCACGTCCCGGTCATGGAGTCCCAGCCCATGGAGGCGTGGAACACCAACGTCCTGGGCACGGCCAATGTCCTCGAGGCCGCCCGGTCTTGCGGCACGCACAGCTTCGTGCTCGTGAGCACCGACAAGGCCGTGAACCCCTCCAGCGTCATGGGCGCTTCGAAGCGCATGGCGGAGCTCGTCGTCCGCAGCATTGGCGAAGGCGGTGACATGAAATGCGTCATCACGCGGTTCGGCAATGTGCTCGACAGCAACGGCAGCGTCATCCCCCTTTTCCGCCGACAGATCCAAGCCGGCGGGCCCATCACACTGACCCACCCCGAGGTTACCCGGTACTTCATGACCATTCCGGAAGCCGTCCAACTCGTGATGGAAGCCGCGGCCACCAGCGCCGGAGACGACATTTTCGTCTTCGACATGGGCGAACGCGTTCGCATCGCCGACCTGGCCCGGCGCATGATCCGCCTCGCCGGGCTTGTCGAAGGCCAGGACATCCGGATCGACATCGTGGGGCTGCGCCCAGGCGAGAAGCTCCACGAGGAACTCATGGGCGGGCAGGAAGACCTGCTCCCCACCCATCACCCCAAGATTCTGCGCGCTGCCCGGGCAGACGTGGACAGGGACGCCATCCGAAGGACGCTGAAGGAGAGCCGCCATCCGGACACCTCCAGCACCTGGACGGAAGCGGAATTGCGCGATGCCTTTCGCCGCTTCATTCCGGAATACACCCCACACGCCAAGGAAATCACCACGCCATGAGCATTGACCACCCCACGGAAGCCCGCCTGCTGGACGATTTACGGGGCTATTTCGGCTATGCCGAGGACCAGCTTGAATTCGTCTGGAAGGAAAAGGACGGCGTTCACGAAGTGTCGCTCTTCACCTACAACCCACGGCACACGCATCGCTTCCTGTTCCATTCCGCCGCCGGATCCAACCGGATCCAAGCGCTTCAGGCGCTGCTCGAGTACACGCAGGACCACCGGGACAGGGAATTGAGCTACACCATCCAGTGGCGTGTCGCGGGCGAAACCGAATTGCACACCAGCTACTTCAGCGCTGGCAACATCCTCATGGCCCTCGACAAGTTCTTCGCAGGACGAGATCCCCACACGGTGCAGGTGTTCAGCGTCGCGCTCAACCCGGTCAGCTGAGTGTCCCGGGACACGTTTCCTTCCCTCGCCGGGCAAGGGCAAGGGCTCTTCAAGGCCAAGGGCAGCAAATTCCACGGGTACGCCTTTCCCCTTCCGTTCAATGACGAAGCGGCAGCAGAGGAGGCCGTGAACGGTCACCTCGAGGCCGTTCGCAAGGCGCACCATGCCGCGCGACACGTCTGTTATGCCTGGCAATTCGGCCCGGACCGCCATCGGGCTGCCGACGACGGAGAGCCTGGAGGCAGCGCCGGCGCCCCCATCCACGGGGTGCTCCGTGCACACGATCTGCACTGGAGCCTTATCGCCGTCGTCCGCTATTTCGGCGGCGTGAAACTCGGTGTGGGTGGCCTCATCGAGGCCTACCGCGAAGCCGGGCGCGAGGCGGTTGCCGACGCCGGTCTCTCCGAAAACATCCTCAAGCTTCCGATGACCTTCGGGTACACCCCCGACCTGACCCGGCACGTCATGCAGGCCATCCAGCAGAATGGCGCCGACATCCTCGCCGAACGCTACACCGACCGGTGCCTCCTCGACATCGCCATTGCCGCCGGAGAAGCCGACTCCTTGAAACAGGCCCTGCTGAACATCCACGGGATCGACCTTGTAAAACCCAAGACATCCGAGAATTGACCCTGTCCATGAAACGCCTCCTCCCCCTTCTTCTCCTGCTCGCCGCCGGAGCTCCCGCATTCGGCCAACTCGAATTCGAACACGGTGGCGTCACCCGGACCTATTACATGGAAGGGCCCGACCCCATTCCGGAAGGTGCCCCCCTCGTCTTCGTTCTTCACGGCTATACGAGCAGCGCCCAGCTGATCCGGGCGTACAGCGGATTCTCCCCGCTCGCCGAAGAGGAAGGGTTCGTCGCCGTCTTTCCGCAGGGCACAGAAGACATCTTCAACATCGCGCACTGGAACGCCAACCTCAACCAGAGCACCACGGACGACCATGGTTTCCTGGTGGCCTTGGCCCAGTACCTGCAAAACGAATACGGACTCAGTGCGGAATGCACCTACGCCTGCGGCATGTCCAATGGCGGGTTCATGAGCTATTCACTCGCCTGTGAACACCCGGACGTCTTCTCCGCCATCGGCTCGGTCACCGGCAGCATGAGCACCGCAGACTTCGGGTGCACCCCCCAGGAGGTGGTGCCCATCGTCCACCTCCATGGCACGGAGGATGAAACGGTGTCCTATGACAACGGTGTTGGTTCCCCTGGGTGGGGCACTGCAAGCGTCCCCGACATCATCGGACACTGGACCGGCCTCATGGGCACCACCACCTTGGAGGAAACCGCACTCCCCAATCAGGAAGCCGTGGATGCCACGTCGGTGGACTTTCTGCGCTACTCGGGGTCACCGGGCGGCCAGGAATTCCACCACTACCGCGTCAACGGAGGCGGCCACGACTGGTTCGGCGTCTGGGGCAGCCCCGATGTGGACGCCACTGCGGTCCTGTGGGACTTCTTCTCCGCCCAATGCAACGGCGAATTCACGGGAATCGAGGATGCGCCCAGCGCCCAGACACTCATCGAACGGCAAGGACCGGGCGTCCTCCTGCGCTCCGCAGGCCGAATCGACCTGTTCGACCTGCAAGGCCGATGGGTCGGCACACAGCAGATGGCCCCGAACCAATGGTGGATGCCCACCGGAAGCGGCATCCGACTGCTCCGCGCAACCACCCCGGACGGGCGACAGGAAGTGCTCCTCTGGAACTGAGTTCAGGCCGGCTTGCGCACGATCTGAAGATGCCCTTCTGAACCCAGGGCGCAACGCTCGAAGCGCTCCGTTCCGAACAGGGCCTTGAGGTCGATCTCCTCCACCTCGAAGCCCGCCTTGCGGTACCGGTCGGCATAGTCCATGCCGTACAACCGGACGTGGTCGCTCTGCCAGTAGAGGCGCTCCCGCTCGGCGGGATCCGTCACGTTGGGGTCCTCCATGGTCTCCGGATTGTTCCGGTCCATGGGCACCTGAAAGATGCCCCAACCGCCGGGCTTCATCACCCGGAAGTACTCGTCCATCACCTTGCGGTCGTCCGCTACATGCTCCATGAGGTGGTTGCCCATGATGATGTCGAAGTGGTCGTCAGCGTAGGGAATCTCATGGACGTCAAAATGGACATCCGCCCAAGGCGACACGAGATCTGCCCGCACCACCTCCAGGCCTTCCGCCCGGTCGAACCGCTTGAGAAAACAGTATTCCGGGGCGAGGTGCAGCATCCGCCGGCCCGGCCCACCCGAAAACAGGTCGCTGTGCTCCGTCAGGTACATCCACACGGCGCGGTGGCGCTCAAGGCTCAGCGTGTCCGGTGCGAGCGCATTGGGGCGGGTGCGGTCCCCGCGGCCGTAGGACAACAGCTTGCGGTAGGTCTTGCCATTGATGGGGTCCTCAAAGCGACTGCCTCGGTACAGCGGTGACAGGGCCTGCAATCCAAGGTGGGCCACACGTTGGAGGATGTGGCGCGGCACAAAGCGGGTCACGAAGGAAATCAGGGCGCGCATGGGCCGCCAAAGATAGCGTCCCCGTGAGGGGACTGCCTTCGCGGTTCAGCGGATGACCACCTCGCGGATGGTTTCCGCGCCGAGGTGCTCGTTGATCATCGTCCGGATGCGGGTCCGGGCCATCATGAACTCCTCCTTCATGGGCGCCGAATCCAGCTCCACGGTCATCACCCCGGAACGCACTTTGAGGTACCGGGTCTTCCGGGACACCGCCTCGCCCATGACCTCCTTCCACGCCAATTCCGCGCGGGCGTCTTCCAACCGGGCGCCGTGTCCACTGAGCCGCAACCAGTCCTGAAGCGCATCGCCCAAAGACAGCGCCTCCGCCTTCCGTGGCGACCGGGAAGACGCCTTTCTGCCCCGCTTCCCGTTCATGTCGCCTCGGCCTTGTCCTCCGCAGGGAGGGGCTGAATCCCGTCACCATCCACCCACCAACAGGCGTGCTCCACACCCGCCTCGGACAACAACGCCGGAATCCGGGCATTGTCGGTGTCCGAGATGAAGACCTGGCCATAATCGGCCTGGCCCAGCGCCTTCATCAGCGCCCCGGCACGGTGGGCATCAATCTTGTCGAAGATGTCGTCGAGCAGGAGAATGGGGCGCCGCCCCACCCGGCGGGCGAGGTGCTCCACCTGGGCGAGCCGCAACGCCAGGAGGAACGTCTTCTGCTGACCCTGGCTGCCGAACCGCTTCAAGGGGTGATCGCCAATCCGGAAGTCGACATCGTCCTTGTGGATGCCCACCGTGCAGCGGCGCAACCGGCGGTCGTCGTCCCGTGCGGCCTGCAGGGATTCAGAAAAACGCCCGGCGAAGACCTTGGTGTGCAACGTCAGCCCCACCTGCTCCCGGCCGCCACTCAAGTCCTGATGGAGGCGCTGGAATTCGGGGGTGAACTCCTCCAGGAAGCGGATGCGCTCCTCGGCAATCGATTCGGCGAGGGGCACCATCTGTTCGTCCCACGGCATCAGCTGGGCCTCGTCCCATGTGCGGTTCTCCGCGAAATAGCGGAGCAGGATGTTGCGCTGCTGGACGAGGTGGTGATACTGGATGAGCCGGTCGAGGTACGGACGGTTGTATTGGCTGATCACCGCGTCCATCCACTTCCGGCGGACTTCACTGCCATCCAGCACGAGCATGGAATCCGAGGGCGCAATCATGACCACCGGGTAGCGGCCCACGTGGTCCGCCAGCTTGCCGTAGGCTTTGCCATTGCGCTTGAGCAATTTCTTCTGCCCCTTGGCCACGGCGCAGGCGACCCGGTCCAGTTCCACATCCCCATCCGGCGCCTCGACGGCAAACGTGCCTTCCACCAGGAACGCCCCTTGCCCGTGGCGGATGTTCTGGGAATCGATGGGGTTGAAATAGCCTTTGGCGTTGCCGAGGTAATGGACCGCGTCGAGGACATTGGTCTTGCCGGTTCCATTGTCTCCGAGCAGACAATTCACCTGAGCACACAGGTCCATTTCCACCTCGCGGTGGTTCTTGAAATCCAGCAGTTGAAGGCGGGTCAGCCTCATGCTCACGGGGTGGAATGCGGACTCGGTCACTTTGGCTATTTTTGCCGTCCGCAAAAGTGGGCGAGAACCCGCGGATGCCACGACCGGGTTTTCCACCGCGAATCCCGGAGCTTATCAAGACACAGAACACCCAGGACACACCCTCCCATGGCTGCAGAGAATTCCAACGGCGCGAACATCGAGGAACTGACCGGCAAGACCGAACAGTTCATCGAAGACAACAGCCGCAACCTGATCATCGGCATCGCCGCAGTGGCGGTCATCATCGTGGCGGTGGTCGGCTACGGCAAGTTCATCGTCGAGCCGACGGAGACGGCGGCCAACGAAGATGCTTGGCGTGCTGAACAGTACTTCATGATGGACAGCGTGGACCTCGCCCTCAACGGCGATGGCCTCTACCCCGGTCTCTACGACATCGTCGACGACCACGACGGCACCAAGGCTGCTGCCCGCGCCCAGTATGAGCTCGGCACCATCCTCCGTGGCCAAGGCGATTTCGCCGGCGCGATTGAGGCCTTCGAAAACGCAGGGCTCAAGGATGACGTCCTCGCCACCCTCGCCTCCATCAACATCGGCGACTGCGAGGTGGAGCTCGGCAACTACGACGCTGCCCAGGACGCGTTCGGTCAGGCCATCACGCAGGCTTCCCGCTCCATCGGAGAGGACTACCTCGCCCCCATTGCCCTGTACAAGGCTGCCCTCGTGGACCTCGAGCTCGACAACGCCTCCGCGGCCAAGTCGAAGCTCAGCCGGATCGCGAAGGACTACCCGACCTCCAACCTGCAGGCCACGGCCGAAGGGCTCGCAGCCGCCATCTGATCGGTGGCCACCGAAGGACACAACCTCTCCGCCTACGATGCGGAACAATTCCAGGACTGCGGAGACTTCCGCATTGGCCTTGCCGTGTCCTCCTGGAATGACGAAATCACCCACGCCCTCCGCGACGGCGCACTGGAAGTGCTCCAGGCTGCCGGTGTGCAGGACGTGACCGTACACGAGGTGCCTGGGAGTTTTGAGCTCCCCCTCGGCTGTCAGTGGCTTCTGCGCCACAAGGGATGCGATGCCGTCATCGCCATCGGCAGTGTGATCCGGGGCGAAACCGCCCACTTTGACTTCGTCTGCCAGTCCGCCGCATCTGGCGTGCTCCAAGCGGGCATGGACGCGGACCGGCCCGCCATCTTCTGCGTCCTGACGGACGACAACATCGAACAATCCAGAGCCCGTTCGGGCGGCGTCCACGGCAACAAGGGCATCGAAGCGGCGGTCGCCGCCTTGGAGATGCTCCAGCTGCGCCGCACGCTGCAGGCCGGCTCGTCATGGGGCATCGGACTGTGAGTCGCCTCCAGAACCTCCACCCCCTCTTCCTTCCCTTGATGGCCGGTCTCCTGCTCCGGCTGGTGGCCGCGACGTTCAGCACGGGCTACCTGATGCACGACGACCACTTCCTGGTGGTTGAAGCCGGCGCCAGCTGGGCCGCCGGTGAGGACTACAACCGCTGGTTGCCCTGGAACCAAAGCGGCGAACCCAAGGCACATCCCGCCAACTTCGCCTACGTCGGCACCCAATTTCTCGTCTTTGCCATCCTCCCCCACCTGGGCCTCTCCAATCCGCAGCACCAGATGTGGGTCATCCGCGTCCTGCACGGCCTGTACTCCTGTCTGCTCATCGTGCTCGCCTATGGGCTGGCCCGTCAGCTGGCCCCTGCCAGGACTTCGGTGGCGGTCACGGCTGCATGGTGGATGGCCGCTGGCGGGTTCTGGCCGCTCCTGTCCGTCCATCAACTGGTGGAAATGGTCTGCATTCCGCCCCTGATGTGGGCGTTCTGGGCCCTGAGTCGGGAGGAGCGCCTCGGGTGGAAGGCCATCGTCACCGCGGGCATCGGCATCGGCATCGCCACGGGACTGCGCTACCAATGCGGTTTGTTCGGCATCGGCCTCGTTCCCGTTCTCCTGTTCCAGAAACAGCTGCGCGCGCTCCTCGCCATCGGGTTCACCGCCTTGACCACCTTTTTCCTGATGCAGGGAGCGGACCTCTTCGTGTGGGGCGAACCCCTGGTCCAACTCCGCGCCTACATCGACTACAACGCCGAAAACGCAGGCAACTACCCGAGCGGTCCCTGGTACCAGTACATCCTCACCCTGCTCGGACTGCTCATCCCCCCTGCGAGCCTGATGATCCTCTGGGGCGCCCTCCACCGGCGCTCCGCCCAGCCCGTGTGGTGGCGGGTGCTGGTTCCGGTGGTCGTCTTCCTGATCTTCCACAGCGCTTTCGTCAACAAGCAGGAACGCTTCATCCTGCCCGCCGTCCCGGCCCTTCTCGTCCTCGGCGCCGTGGGATGGGACCTGTGGCGCCAGCGCAGCCGCTGGTGGTCTGGACGTCGCCGTTTGGAACACGTCCTGTGGGGCGCATTCTGGGCATTGAACGCCGTGCTGCTCGCCGGCACCGTGACCTATGAGGCCAAACGCGCCCGGGTCCAGGCCATGTCGTTCCTGCACGACGCCGGTGCTGAGCATTTTGCCATCATCCAGGTGGACAGCGGCTCGATGCCGCCCCGGTTCTACAGCGGAGGGTGGCACGTCCATCACATCGACGACCGCCGGGATGGACGGGGCGGGCCGCCTGCTGCAACCGCCGCCCGCTGGTGCGCCCATCCGCCGGAATACCTGCTGTTCCAAGGCCGGGAGCATCTGGCCGAAGCCGTCCAGGACTACAAAGCAGACCTGCCCGGCATCCGGTACGTGACGACCATTCAATCCAGCCGCATCGACCGGTGGCTCGAGCGACTCAACCCCCTCAATGCCTCCGAGCGCATCATGGTGTATGCGGTGGACGACGCATTGCCCTGCCCCTGACCCCATTTGCCATGGCCCACTTCAACGCTGACTTCCACGCCTTCTTCGCCGGACTCGAAGCCCACAATGACCGCGAATGGTATGCGGACCACAAGGGCAACTACGAGCAACACGTCCGGGATCCCTTCAAGGCCTTCGTCACACAGGTCATCGAGGCCTGTGCCGCACGGGAGCCCGAGTTCGACGGGGTCGAGGCGAAGCACTGCGTTTTCCGCATTCACCGGGACACCCGCTTCTCGAAGGACAAAACGCCGTACAAGACCCATTGCTCGGCCAACATCGCCGCTGGCGGCAAGAAATCCGGAGACCCGGGCCTCTACGTCCATGCCGATGCCCATTCCGTCCGCATTGGGGGCGGCGCCTACTGGGTGGACAAGGACGACCTCTATGTGTTGCGCGAACGCATCGCCAACAACCCGCAAGCATTCAACGACTTGATCGCTGACCCCGCCTTTGTTTCGCATTACGGCACTGTGCTCGGCGAGCGCAACGTGCGCCTGCCGAAGGCGTTCCAGTCGGCTGCCGAGGTGTGCCCCCACATCCTCAACAAGCAGTTCTACTACATGGCCGAATTGTCGGCCGACACCCTCCTCCGGGACGACCTTCTCGACATCGTCATGGCCCACTTCGAGGCCGCCGCGCCCCTCCGCTCCTTCCTCCGGGACGGCCTGAGGGCGGGTTGATGGCTACCTTTCCCCACCGATGAACCAGCACCGCACCTCTCCGCTCCTCGCAGCGGCCCTCACCCTGTTGACCGTCTTCTCCACCAGCGCCCAATACCCCGGGTGGCAGCAGGAAATGGACTGCACCATGGACATCACCATGGACGTCGACGTGCACCAGTATGCCGGCGTGATGGAGTTGACCTACATCAACCACAGCCCGGATGCCCTCGACCGCATTCCATTTCACTTGTTCTTCAACGCCTTCCAACCGGAAAGCATGATGGACGTACGCAGCCGCAACATCGCCGACCCCGATCGCCGTGTTGGAGACCGCATCGTCAACCTCCCCGAAGAGGAATGGGGATGGATCAAGATCACCGAGGCCCGCGTTGGCAAGGCCCAGGCTGAATTCAACACCGTCGGCACCATCGGATGGCTCACCCTCCCCAAGGCCCTCGCCCCGGGAAAGAAGGTCCGCATCCAGCTCGAGTGGGACGCCCAGGTGCCGCGACAGGTTCGCCGGTCCGGATGGATGAATGCGCAAGGCGTGGAATACAGCATGACCCAATGGTACCCGCGGGTGTGCGAGTACGATCACCACGGCTGGCACACCAACCCGTACATCGGCCGGGAATTCCACCAGGTCTGGGGCGATTTCGACGTGACCATCCACATGCCGGCCGCGTATATGGTCGGGGGGACCGGCGTGCTGCAGAACCCCGAGGACTGCGGCCACGGATACAGTGACGCCCCGACACCGAGCGAGGGCATGATCGATTGGCATTTCGTGGCCGAGGACGTCATCGACTTCGCCTGGGCAGCCGACCCCGATTTCGTCCACAAGACCCTGCAAATGGAGGACGGCCCGATGTTGCATTTCATCCACCAGGCGGACACGAGCTACGGCGCATGGGAGGAACTCCCCGAAATCGCCGCCCGTGCCATGCAGTACTACTCGGACCACGTCGGCACCTACCCCTGGCCGCAGTACACCGTCATCGAAGGCGGGGATGGCGGCATGGAATACCCGATGTGCACGCTCGTCCGCGGCAACCGCAACCTGCGCAGCCTCGTCGGCGTCACCGCCCACGAGATGGCCCACGCCTGGTTCCAAGGCCTGCTCGCCACCAACGAAAGCCTCCACGAATGGATGGACGAGGGGTTCACCTCCTGGATCGAGTCCGAGTTCCTCGCCGAGGAGTTCAACGAGTCCCGTGACCGACCGCACTACTGGGCGTACGGCGGCTACCTCAATCTCGTGCGGGATGGCGGCGAGGAGCCCCTGTCCACCCACGCCGATCACTATGTCACCAACCGGGCTTACGGAACCGGTGCCTACAGCAAGGGCGAAGTGCTGATGAACCAGCTCGCCGCCGTCATCGGCCGAGAAGCGCGGGATGCCGGCATCAAGCGGTACTTCGACGAGTGGGCCTTCAGCCACCCTGGCCCCGTGGACTTCAAGCGGGTCATGGAGCGCGAAAGCGGCCTGGAGCTCGACACGTACTTCCAGTACATGCTCAACTCCACCCACCACGTGGACGTGGCCATCACCGCTGTCCGCATCACCGAGGACAGCACCTTCATCGATCTCGAGCGCATCGGCAAGCTGCCCCTCCCGGTCGACCTGCGCATCACCACCGCGGGCGGTCAGGTCATGGACCACCACATCCCGCAGGTGGTGACGCAAGGTCACCGCCCCTTGGCCGAAGGCGAGGCGCTCCTTCCCGCCTGGCCCTGGACGCACCCGACCTACACGGTGGCGTTGGCCGGGTCCATGCCGGGCAGCACCTTCGAAATCGACGCTGAGGGCTGGACAGCCGACGCCGACCGGAAGAACAACACCGTCACATTCGAATCCGGGCTGCTGCAGGAGTGGCGCAGTCCCGCCTTGAACCGCTGATCGCCACGCCACCCCATGCTGGAGCACAGACTCGACGCCCTCGGAATCAAGTGGTATGCCACGGCATTGGGCATGGCCCTGATGCTGACCCTGCTGGGGCCCATCGTCATCGACCTCGAACAGGGGCTGCCCTTGAGCTTGCAATCGCTGTTGGTCTGCTGGCTGCCCCTGATGTTCGGTTGGCGGGCGGGCGTTGCCGGCGTGCTCGCTTACATCCTCGCAGGGTGCCTGGGGTTGCCGGTTTTTGCCGGGTACCGCGCGGGACTCGACGTCCTGGCCGGCCCGACGGGCGGCTATCTGATGGGCATGCCCGTGGCCGCTCTCGTGCTCGGCACCATGGCCACTTCCTCCCCGATGGAGGACACCGACCGCCAGCGCTACATCCGCATCGCACTCGGCATGCTGATTGGTCACGTCGTCATCCTCGCGCTCGGCATACCATGGCAACGGAAATATGATCCGTCCCTCGATGTTCTGGCCCTGCTTGAAACGCTGTACAAACCGGCATTGCTCAAATCGGCCATCGGGCTCCTCCTCTCGGTGATGGTCATGCGGGCCACTGCGGAGAGGGCTTAATTTGCCCGCATGAACCTGCACACTGCAAGACTGCGGTGGAGTTCCGCCTTGACCGTTGCCCTCCTGCTCGCAGGATGCGCAGGGAACCAGGACGGCTCCTCCCCCTCCGACTCCAACGATGCCGGCGCCAGCAGCGCCAAGGCCCAACGCGTCCTCGCCATGAACCAAGTCACCGACCACCACAGCTACGCCCGGCCGGCCGAGGCCAAGATCACCCACCTCAACTGGAATGCCTCCGTGGATTTCGATTCCCGGACCATCCAAGGCGTGGCGACCTACGACATCGAAACCGCTGAGGACGCCCAGCGCATCGTCTTCGACACACACGACCTGACCATCCACGGCGTCTCGGTCGACGGGCAATCTGTCGAGTTCACCCTTGGGGACGCGCAGCCGTTCATCGGGAGCGCCCTCACCATCCCTTTGACCCCCGGCGCCAAGCAGGTCGCCATTGACTACACCTCCAGCCCTGGCGCGAACGCGCTCCTCTGGGTCGAGGCCCAGGGCGACCGCGCGCCCTTCCTGTTCACCCAGAGCCAGGCCATTCTGGCCCGCACGTGGGTGCCCGTTCAGGATTCGCCGGGCGTGCGCTTTTCCTACGACGCCACGGTGCAGGTTCCGCAGGGCCTGATGGCCATGATGAGCGCGGAAAACCCAACCGAGATGTCCGCCGACGGGCGGTACACCTTCCGGATGAGCCAGCCCATTCCCGCCTACTTGCTGGCCCTCGCCGTGGGACAGGTCGAATACCGCTCGGTCGGAGACCGGTGCGCCGTCTATGCTACCCCGGACCTGATCGACAAGGCGGCGTACGAATTCGCGGAAATGGAGCAGCTCCTCCTCGCCGCGGAAGACCTCTACGGTCCCTATGCGTGGGAACGCTATGACCTGCTCATCCTGCCTGCGGCCTTCCCGTTCGGCGGCATGGAGAATCCGCGCCTGACGTTTGCCACCCCGACGATCATCGCCGGAGACCGTTCCCTCGTTTCCCTCGTCGCGCACGAGCTCGCCCACTCCTGGAGCGGCAACCTCGTGACCAACGCCACGTGGGACGATTTCTGGCTCAACGAAGGCTTCACGGTTTATTTCGAGCAGCGCATCATGGAGGCCGTCTACGGACGGGACGTGAGTGAAATGCTCGCCACACTGAGCTACCAGGGACTCGTCGACGAGGTGGACGCCATCAGCGACCTCAACCCGGACGACACCCACCTGAAGCTCCACCTGCAGGGCCGTGACCCGGACGACGGCATGACCGCCATCGCCTATGACAAGGGCTACTTCTTCCTGCGCCTCATGGAGAACACGGTCGGCCGTGAGCGCTTCGATGCGTGGCTGTCCAACTACTTCGAGGAGTACGCCTTCAAGGGCATGGACACCGAGCGCTTCGTGGTCTACCTCAAGGAAACCCTGCTGGCGGACGAAGCCGACCTGGCCGCCGTCCGCCTCGACGAGTGGATCTACGGACCTGGCCTTCCCGACAACTGCCCCCAGGTCTCGAGCGCCCGCATCGAGCGCGTGGACGCCACACTCGCCGGTTGGGAAGCCGGCGACATCGCCACGGCAGATCTGCCGTGGAACGAGTGGGTCTATCAGGAGCGCTACCGGTTCCTCTCCAACCTCGCAGACGACACCACACCGGAGCGCATGGCCGACCTCGACGCCGTCTGGGGCATCGGCAGCACCGGCAACAACGAGGTGCTGTTCGCCTGGATGGAGCAGGCCATCCGCAGCCGCTACGAACCGACCTACGACCGGCTCGAGGCCTTCCTCATCGAGGTGGGACGCCGCAAGTTCCTGACACCGCTGTACCGCGCGATGAAGGAGACCGACCAAATGGACATGGCCCTGGACATCTACGGCAAGGCCCGACCCGGTTACCACAGCGTGGCCACCGGCACGATGGACGCCCTGCTCGATTGGCCGGCCTCCGAGGGCTGATTCACCGCCGAGCCAACATGAAAAAAGGCCGCCTTTCCGGGCGGCCTTTTTCGTGGACGGACCTCGGTCCGGGCTCCATCGAATTCAGCGGGTCAAGTTGATGAACCCTTTGATTTCCCGCTTCTCGTTGGTGGACTCGGAGTAGAGCACAATGCGGTACGCGTAGACGCCGTCCAGCGAATAGTACCACGTGGAGGGATCCAACTTGTCGTCGTCGGATTGTCCGACCCAACCCTCATCCACGTCCGTGGTCTGGAAGACCTCCTCGCCCCAACGGTTGAACACCGCCATCTCGAAGCGGTCCGGATCGATGTCCGTCCCGTAGACGGCCCAGAGGTCGTTGAAGCCGTCGTTGTTGGGCGTGAAGGCGTTCGGGATGAACACGTTGAAGAAATCGAAAATCTCGACGTTGCGCGTCACCTGGCTTTCGCACCCGTTGGTGTCCACCACCGCGAGGGTCACCGGGTAAATGCCGCCCTGGCCCATCGGGAAGGTGTACGTCGGGTCGGGCTCGAAGCTGACCGCCTCGGGAACCCCGAAAATGAAGGTCCAGTTCCACTCCACCACGTTGGGGGACACACTGCTTTCGAACTCGATCCGGGTGTCCGGTGCCGTGGTCGGCTGGGGACCGGCATCGAATCCGACGCTGGGCGGCGTGTAGATCTGGATGTAGTTGTCGGCAATGGTCGTGTTGACGCACCCCGTGGTCGTGATCACGGACAGGCTGATGTCGTAGACGCCGGGCTCGTCGAAAATGTGGACTGGAACGGCCTCGGCACTCTGTCCACCATCTCCGAAGTCCCACGCCTGGGTTTGCACGAAGGCATCCGGGATGGTGTGGGTGAACGGAATCGCTTCGGGCACACAACCGCGGGTCGTGTCGGCCGTCAGAGAAAGGTCATACGGCTGCTCGACCTCGACCTCCATGCACGCCGTGACCGGCGGGGTCGTGCAGGCCTCGGACACGGTCACGCAGAACTCACCGGTCAAGGGCGGGACGAAGCCCACTTCGTCCTCGTCGCCGGCGGCAAACGTGACCCCGTCGTAGGCAAAGTCAAAGCTGTATCCGTTGCCTTCACCGCCGGTCACATTGACCGCCGACAGGAGAACCTCGTCGCCGAGACAAATCAAGTCATCCGCTGTGATGTCAACGGTGAATGCATCATAGATGCCCACCGTAACCGAACCGGGTTGGGTGACGCAACCGGCACCGTCCACCCCCTGAACCTCGTAGGTCGTGGTCCCCGTGGGGCTGACGAGGATGGAGGCACCTTGGCCGACCGGATCGCCATTGGCCGTCCAGGTAAAGCCGTAGGGTCCACCGCTCTCCGCTTCAGCCGTCAGGACCGCCGTCCCGCCGATGCAGATGAGGGCATCCTCACTGACCGTGATGCCGGGTGGTTCGGGATCGGCCAGGTCATATTCGCTGGTGTAGGCGCACCCCGTCTGGTCCGACACCTCCAAGGTGTAGCTGCCCGCCTCGAGGTTGTCAAAGACCAAAAGGCCTCCTCCGTAGTTCTGCTGGTCAATCACACCGGCAGCCGTGCTCAGCTGTGCATCCCACGGCCCCTCTGAAGCAGGCTCGGAGATGTTCAGGGTGATGGTGCCATCGGTGATGAGGCAGGTGGGGTCAGTGTAGTCCGTGGTGTACTCGAAGCCGGGAACGACGAGGACCGTGTCCGTCGTCGCACAGTTTTCGAGGCCAATCGGCTCCACGAAGGCCACGTATTCCGTCGGCGTTCCATCGAAGGAGTTGACCGTCGGCTGGGCACTGTTGGGGTTGGTCAGGTTGTCAGCCGGCTCCCAATTCCAGGTGAAGCCACAGGCATTCTCTGCCCCACACCCGATGCACCAGCTCACCTCCTCATAGAAGGTGCTCGCGTCGCAGCTCACGCTGCCATCCGAAGTGAACAGAACCGTCAGGCACCCGTCCGGGTTGGTCGCCATCACGGCGGTCTCGGGATAGTCTCCCGTCAGGTCGGCCAGCTGTGTGGCGCCGGTGTTGTCGCCATCGAACACCTGGATGTGATCGAAGAAGCCCTCGATCTGCCCATCGTAGAACAGGATGGTCATCATCGTGCCGTCCCCGGGGTTGTCCGGACAGTACGTCCACTCGGTGTTCTCGTTGTTGCCGTAGCAGTAGGTCACGGTGCCCTGACTTCCTGCACAAGGGGAAGGTCCGCCGCCGACGAAGGCACCTTGAAGGTCGACCGGATCCCCACAAAACACCTGATCCGGGCCGGCGGTGATGCTGTTCTCGGGGCCTTCCACCACCTCGATGGTCAGGGTCGTGTCGAACGTGCAGCTGAAGTTGTTGGTGACCGTGAACGTGTAGTCGTAGAAGCCCGGTTCGTCGAGCACGATGTCGCAGTAGTTGGCATCAAAGTCCTGATCGATGATGCCGGGACCGGTCCAATAGGAGCTGTCCGCGTTGAGGCCAATGGTCGGGGTGAACGTGGTCACCCCGGGAATCAAGGCCGGGTTCAAGTCCAAACCCCACTCGAAGATGTAGCCGTTGTCGATGGCCAGGTTGTCGATGACCGAGAAGGTCCAGGTTCCGTTCAACGGACACCCCACGAAGTCGCACAGGTCGCCCTCCGGCGTGTAGATGCCCGGATTGACGATGTTGGCCGTGCCCTCCACGCCTTCGTTGTTGGTGAAGGTGGTCGAGGTGGAATTGCCGTTGTCGTCGATGTTGGTGTCGAACTCCGGGTTGGGCGACCAACCATAGTCATATCCCACGCCGGCCACATTGGAGCCGCTGCCGAAGTCCACCGCCTCCCCGAGGAAGGTGCCGCCCCCACCATTGGGGTAGCTCATCAGCGAGACCGTCGTCCCATCCGGACAGCTGATGCTCAGGTCGAGGTCACCGAGGTAGCTGTGTTCCATGTTGACCGTGACGGCCAGGAGGTCGTCACAATCGTCGAGCGTGGCCCCATCCTCGAAGAAGTCGAAGTTCAATTCACTCGTGTAGCTGAAACCGGCACCGTCGGCGAGGTAGGTCTCCCCGGCCACCACCTGGGGCGGAAGGGCCGTCCACGTCACGCTTTGCACGGGGTTGCCATCCACGAAGGCCGGACTGCCGGCACACACCGGGGTGCTCTGAACACTGTTGAACAAGGGAATCGTGCTGACCAGCACCTGCAGCGGCTGGAGATTGAGGGACACACATCCGTTGTCGTCCACCACGGACAGGTTCACGATGTATTCGCCGGGCTCGTCGAAGCTGTGCACCACGTTGGCCGAGGAGGTCAACGTGTCGATCGTGCCGTCATCGAAATTCCAAATCCAACTCTCCAAGGAGAATCCGGGCTCCGCAATGGACCCGGCATCCCCGAAGGTGACCTCTGCCTCGAGGCAAACCCCGATGGACAGGGAGTCCGGGTTCGGGAGCGGAGGGTCCACGATGCTGCTGGCCGACGTAGGCGTCGCGCAGGGCGTGGTGCAGGTGATTTCGGCCTCCCAACCCGGGGCAAACTCGTTGGCCGGCCCGTTGTCCTGGAATACGAAGGTCAGGCACCCGGTCGGGTTGTTGACCGTGGCGGTCACCGGCAGTCCCTGAAGGGTGTTGCCCGTGTAGTTGCCCATGGATGGCGACCCCGCATCCGGTCCGTCGTAGATGAACAGGTAGTCGCTGTTGTTCGGGTTGGGGTTGGTCTGGAGGCCAAACGCCACAAAGCTCACGGACACGGCATCGTCCGGATTGTCCGGGCAAATGGTGTACGTGTAATTCTCGTCCGGGTAGGGATTGCCCGTGCCGTTGGTCGGGTCATTTCCCGCATCCATGAAGGTGCCACCACAGGTCTCGACAGTCTCATCGCCCATGATGAAAAAGCCCTGGGCGAAGGCATCGGACATGGAGGCCATGCCGACCACCAGGATCAGGACAGCGCGAATCAGGTTCTGGTTCATGCTCATGCTAAGCTGCAAAGGTGGAACTTCAGGGGCATTGGAATCGTTGCATCCTGCATTTTTCCTCCACGCTGTGTGGTGTGATGAATCGCGGTCCCGTCACTCGACGACCACCTCATCGGAGAAGTAAGATGGACCGACGTCTCCCTGAATGACGGCAGTCCACGCAAAGGTCTGGCCGGGTCGGGCGCGATCCTCTCCAGGCAGGGAGCCGTCCCACGCCTTGGGAACGGTCGTCTCGAACACAATGTGGCCTGTTCCGTCCTCGATCCTGAAGACGAACGGACGCTCTTCCGTCAGGAGCTTTCTCGGCAGGAAGGTGTCATACCGCCCGTCCCCGTCGGGGCTGAATCGCGCGGAGCCTCCCAAGCCGAAGCGACCTCCCACTTCCAGAACGTGGTCTGCCACGGACTGGCACCCATTGGGCGAGCTGGCCACCAGCTGGACGCGGTGCTCGCCGACGCGGGGGAAATTGAAGTCAACAGAACCGCCTTCCAGCGTCCGCTCTCCGTCCATGACCCACAGAACGGAGGCTGCGTCCCGGCTTCGGTCCCTCAGGGCGACCGTGGGGTCCAGGGAAGCCGTGTTGGGCACATCCCACGTGAAGTCCGCTTCAGGGTTGGGGTGGATCGTCACCAGATTTTCGATGGTCCGGGTCCGGATGAGGCCGTCGCTGATGCGGGTCACACTCAAGGTGATGTCGTAAGTGCCCGGGGCATTGAATGTGTGATGCGGCTCGGACTCACTGCTGAATTGTCCATCACCGAAGTTCCACAACACCCGCACGTCCTTCAACAGCCGGGCCATCCGGAATCCGATTTCAGTGCCCACGCACGCCTTGTCGATGTCCACGCCGAACGCGGCCGCCTTTTCAGCCGGGAGCTCCGCCCAGTCTTCTGGAACCTCAATGGGTTTGGCGGTTGAATGGGGCGGGTTAGAGGATGCCGCGTCAGTCGATGCGGCACGAGCAGGGGCAGCCCCCTGCCCTTCAATGGTAGCCGAAGCTCCGCTCTCGCTCAAGGGGACATCGGTTGCGCCAGCAGACTCCGAATCCGCCAGCGCGGAAGCCGCAGCATCACTGGCCGCCGACTCTGCCTCGAAATCCGCAACGTTGTCCGCGTTCATGGTCTCCGGAGAACCGACCTCAATCGACACGACCTCCTCGGCTTCGGGCAAAACCTCGGACTCATCCGGGTCCACGAACAGGAAGGCACCGCCGAGCAAGGCAGCCGCAGCCGTCGGGCCGATGATCCAGCGCCAGGAGGCCGCGGCTGCACCGCCAGCCGCCCCGCCGGCCATGGCCGTCTGCATCGTGGCCCAAGAGGGCACCACCATGCCTGGCGCCTTCTCGATCGCCGACTTGACGCCCTGCTCGAAGCTGCCCCCCGCGGCCCGCTTCTTCTCGTCTTCGTTTCGTTCTTCGCTCACTTCTCTTTCAGTTTCCGCCTCAACACCTCGCGCAGATTGCGCCGGGCCTTGGCGTAATTGGACTTCGACGTCCCCTCGGAAATCTCCAGCCGTGCTGCGATTTCCCGGTGGCCGTAATCCTCGATGGCGTAGAGGTTGAACACCGCCCGGTACATGGGCGACAGCTCTTCCATCGCATCGAGGACGTCCCGGTAATCGAGACCGGCCCATTCCGGGCCGTCTCCCACGTCCTCACGTTGCCGTTCGGACAGGACGTCGAGCATCTCCTCGTTCTCCCCCACCCATTGCAGTTGCTTGTTGGCCCTCAGCGCATCGATGGCCATGTGGACCATGATCCTGCGGACCCAACCTTCGAAGGACCCCTTGAAGGTGTATCCGCCGATGTTGCCGAACACCTTGATGAACCCATCCTGCAATACGTCCAGCGCTTCCTGCTCCCCGGAGATGTATCGGCGGATGGCCAGCATCATGTTGGGCGCGAAGGCCTCGTAAATGTGCTGTTGTCCCCGCTGCTCACCGGCTTGCGCGGACAGGATCCAATCTCTCAATTGGTCCGGCCCGGGTGGCGCTTTCGAGGGGTTGACGAATCGATTCACTTTTGGTTGCCCCGTAAGAAGACATCATTCACAAAAATCCCTGTGTGGACATCTGGGCAGCGACAATATCGAAAGAGAAAGGAAGCCCCCTCCCTCCTTCGGGCGTTAGTTTCGCACCATGCGTGTCGTCGTCGGACTTTCAGGGGGAGTGGACAGCAGTGTCGCCGCCGCCCTTCTCCAACAGGAGGGCCATGAGGTCATCGGCATCTTCATGCGCAATTGGGTGGACGATTCCGTCACCCTCGACAATGCCTGTCCCTGGGTGGACGATGCCAACGACGCCTTGCTCGTCGCCCAGCACCTGGGCATTCCCTTTCAGGTCATCGACCTGTCCGATGCGTACAAGGAGCGCATCGTGAACCACATGTTCGCCGAATACGCCGCCGGTCGGACCCCCAACCCGGACGTGCTCTGCAACCGGGAAATCAAGTTCGACCTCTTCCGACAGGCGGCCAGGCAACTCGGCGCCGACGCCGTGGCCACGGGGCACTATTGCCGCCGGGACACCACCCCGGATGGACACCACCGCCTGCTCGCCGGCATCGACGGCAACAAGGACCAGAGCTACTTCCTCTGCCAGGTGGACCAGGACCAGCTGTCAGACGCCCTGTTCCCCGTGGGCGAGCTCGAAAAGCCAGAGGTTCGGCGCATCGCAGAGGAGCTGGGACTGCCGACAGCGGGCAAGAAAGACAGCCAGGGCCTCTGCTTCGTGGGCAAGGTCAAGCTGCCCGAATTCCTCCAGCAGCAGCTCGAGGTCCAGCACGGCCCCATCCTCGAGGTGCCGCCTGCGGCGGTGATTCCGGGTGAATCCGCCTGGACCGAGCCGCACTGGGACCTCGGTCAATGCGCAGAGGTGGGGACCCACCCGGGCGCCCATTTCTTCACCATCGGTCAGCGCCGCGGACTCAACGTCGGTGGGCACGCTGAACCGCTGTTCGTGATCGGCAAGGACATGTCGCGCAATGCACTTTTCGTGGGTGAATCCGAGCGCCATCCAGGCCTTCACCGACGGGGCCTGTCCATGGCGGCGGCTGATGTACACTGGATCCGGCCGGACCTCCAACCGGACGACCACCTGCCCCTGCGCGTGCTCGCCCGGTTCCGATACAGGCAACCCCTGCAGCCGGCCACCCTGACCGTTCACGGACAGGACCTGGCCACGCTGGTTTTCGATGAGCCCCAATCGGGCATCGCCGCCGGGCAATTTGCTGCTTGGCACGACGCCGAGACCGGCGAGGAGGTCCTCGGCAGCGGGGTCATCGCCTGACCCCCCCGTGTGGGTGAACCGGCCTCAGGCCTGGTCCTTCAACAAGTAGTGGTTGCGGTCGGGCGCATTGCGCGTCACGAGCTCTCCGAGGAACCCGGCGAGGAAGAGCTGAAGGCCCATGACCATGAAGGCCAAGGCGACGTAGAACGCACTGATCTCCGCGATGTTCTTGGCCTCCATGCCCTGGCTGATGGCCCACAGTTTGTATCCGCCAATCGCACCGAACAGACCAAAGCCGCCGAGGAACATGAGCGTCCCCAACACCCCGAAGAGGTGCATCGGCTTGTGGCCAAACCGGCCGATGAACGCAATGGTCAACAGATCGAGGAACCCATTCACGAAGCGCTCCAGTCCGAATTTGGTGACCCCGTATTTGCGGGCCCTGTGCTGGACCACTTGCTCGCCGATGCGGCCGAAGCCCGCCTGTTTGGCCAGCACGGGGATGTACCTGTGCATTTCCCCATTGACCTCAACGGCCCGGACGACCTCCCTGCGGTAGGCCTTGAGTCCGCAGTTGAAATCGTGGAGGTGGATGCCGCTGACCTGTCGCGTGGCCCAATTGTACAGCTTGGTCGGCACCGTTTTGGTGATCGGGTCATAGCGCTTCTTCTTCCAGCCGCTCACCAGGTCGAACCCGTCCTCCAGCACGCGCCGTTCCAACTCGGGCACTTCATCGGGACTGTCCTGCAGGTCGGCATCCATGGTGATGACCACCTTGCCGCGGACCACCCGAAATCCGGTGTGGAGGGCGGCACTCTTTCCCTGGTTGCGCGCGAAACTCAGCCCCACGACCCGGTCGCCGAATTCAGATTTGAGCTGCTTCACGACGTCCCATGAACGGTCGGTCGACCCATCGTCTACAAAGACGACTTCATAGGCTCGGCCCTGAAGCACGCGGTCGATCCACGCCATCAACTCCGGCAAGCTCTCCTCCTCATTGAACAGGGGAACCACGATGCTCAAGTCCAATTCAGGACGAAGGGGTGCGGTGAGGCTGCGGGTGTCCACGTCGGTTCGGTGTTCTGGGTGGGGCGTCGTCGTTGGCCGCAAAATACGGTCAGGCGCCCAAGGTCTCCTGCCCATCGGGCGTTCGGCGCAAGATGGCCGACACGATGGCGGCCACGAGGGAAACCCAGAGCAACGCGGTCATGGCGTCGACGGCTTGTCCGGCGGGGGTCAACGACCACAGGGCCTGCTCCCGAAACATCTCCGCCATGGTGGTGCTGTCCTGCGCCTCCGCATCCAAGCCGATTCCGAACACGGCCAACGCCTCCGTGGACTTGTCCGCCAGCATGTTGGCATAGTCCTCAGCGTGATCGGGGTGGAGCAGACCGAAATACAGGAGGTTGAACATGTTGTAGCCGAGCCGCGCCAACCACCCAGCCAGAAGGGACAACCCAAAGGCCCGTCCATACTGAAGTCCGCCCTCCTCTTGGCGCACCGTGAGCAACACCATCACCATGACCGACACCACGACCATCAGCACAAACGGTGTGGACCAGGAACCGAGAAGCCATTCAAAGTGCACCAGGACCGCCATGAAATACCCGACCATGACGAGGACAGCGCCCAACCCGGCGTGCAGGAAGAGCGACGGGGGAAGGTCTCGACGAGAACGGAGAGTGGGCGAAGACATGGTGGAAGACAACCGATTGAGGCGAAAATACACCCGGGCGTTTCCTGTCCTACCTTTGCCCCGGAGGGCAAGTCTCCCACGGCCAGCTCCCACTCAATCCCCCAGGGCCGGAAGGCAGCAAGGGTAGGTGGTCGTAGCGGTGCGATGGGAATCGCTTGCCCTCTCTTTTTCCCCATGTCCACCCCCTTCCCCGCACACGCCAAGACCGTGCTGGTGACCGGCGCCACCACCGGCATCGGCCACGCCATCGCCACCGTCTTGGCCCAGGCCGGTCATCGCGTCTGGGGCACCGGACGGCGGGTCGAGTTCTCTCCTCCCACATTGGGTCAGGCCGGCACCGTTCGCCTCGACGTCACCGATCCCGCCTCCGTCGAGGAGGCCATCCGCTCGGTCGTCGACCAGGGCCACGGACTCGATGCGGTCGTCAACAATGCCGGCATCGGCATGATGGGCGCCATGGGCGACACCACCGAGGACGAGCTGTTGTCGGTGTACCGGACCAATGTGGTCGGGCTGCACACTGTCAGCCGCGCCGCCTTTCCCCACCTGATCGCCTCTCGCGGACATCTGATGCATGTCGGCAGCGTGGCCGGTGTCGTCGGACTGCCCTTCCGGGGCGTGTACTGCTCGTCCAAAGCCGCCGTGGAACTCATTGCAGAGGCCCAGAGCATGGAACTCGCCCGGCACGGCGTTCGGGTGACCGTGCTTCGCCCCGGCGATTTCAGAACGGCCATCAACAACAACCGCCTCCGGGTCGCCTCTCCGGATGGCGACACCTATCCGGGATTCGAGGAGGTCTGCGAAGCCGTCAATGCAGAAGTCGCCCACGCCCGCGAGCCGGAAGACATGGGCAAGGCCGTCCTCAAATTGCTCGGACAAGCCCGCCCTCCGCTCTACGTCACGGTGGCTCCGCCCCTCCAGCGGCTCGCCATCCGGTTGAAGCGCATCCTGCCCGCCCGGCTGTTCGAGCGGCTCATCGCCAGGCGCTACCCCCTCTGATTCGGGAGTCCGCCTCCCCTGCCCCAACTTTGGCGGCATGAGCCAAGACCCGGTCCACGCCCGCCCCATCACCAAGGTCCTCGTCGCCAACCGCGGCGAAATCGCCCTTCGCATCATGCGCACGTTGCGGTCCATGGGCATCGCCAGCGTGGCCGTACACTCGGATGTCGACGGCAACATGCCCTTTGCCCGGTACGCCGACGAGGCGGTCCACATCGGGCCAGCCACGGCGTCCGAGAGCTACCTGGTCTTCGACCGCATCCTCGACGCCGCCCGGGCGACCGGAGCCGACGCCATCCACCCCGGCTACGGCTTTCTCAGCGAGAATGCCGACTTCGCTGAGGCTGTGGAAAAGGCGGGACTCACCTTCATCGGCCCCAACCCGGACAGCATCCGGACCATGGGCGACAAACTCTCTGCCAAGGAAGCCGTGGCCGAGCAGAATGTGCCCCTGGTGCCCGGTTCGGATGGCGAGGTCACCGACCTTGATGAGGCCGAGCGGCTGGCGGCCGAGATCGGTTTTCCGGTGATGGTCAAGGCCAGCGCCGGCGGCGGCGGAAAGGGCATGCGGGTGGTGCACGACCCCGCAGCACTGCGCGGAGAGACCGAGCGTGCCATGAGCGAGGCCACCAGCGCCTTCGGCAACGGGGCCGTGTTCCTCGAACGGTTCGTGACCGAACCCCGACACATTGAAATCCAGGTCCTGTGCGACCGCCATGGACAGGGCGTCCACCTCTTTGAACGAGAGTGCAGCATCCAGCGCCGGCACCAGAAGGTGGTCGAGGAGGCCCCCTCCGCCTTGCTCGACGACGGGCTCCGTGAACGCATGGGCGCTTGCGCCCTCGATTGCGCGCGAAGCTGCGGGTACGTGGGCGCCGGAACCGTGGAGTTCCTGGTGGATGCCCAGCGGAATTTCTACTTCCTGGAGATGAACACCCGCCTCCAGGTGGAGCATCCCGTGACGGAGATGATCACCGGCGTCGATCTCGTGGAAGAGCAGGTTCGCATCGCCCGGGGCGAGCGGCTCCGCATCACACAGGACCAACTCCGCATCCAGGGCCACGCCATCGAACTGCGGGTCTACGCTGAGGATGTCCCCGCCGGCTTCCTGCCGTCCACGGGGGTGCTCGCGACCCACGTCATTCCCGAAGGCCCGGGCATCCGGGTCGATGCCGGCGTCGAAGAAGGCGATGCCATCTCGATCTACTACGATCCGATGATCTCCAAGCTGTGCGCCCACGGCATGAACCGAGAGCAGGCCATCGAACGCCTGCGGCGGGCCATCGACGAATACCTCATCCAGGGCCTCGACACCACCCTCGAATTCGGACGGTATGTGCTGGACCATGAGGCGTTCATCTCCGGCGAGTTCGACACTGGCTTCGTGGGCGCCCACTTCGATGCGGAGCGCTTTGCCGACCACCTCGCCCGACGCCGAGGAGGAGGCGACTGGCGGGCCGTGACCGCCGCCCTCGAATCGGAATCGGAGGGGCATCCTGCGTCCGCAGGAGCAGAAAGCACTGGCGCACCCAGCGGCTGGTCGCGCCGATTTTCCGATTGACAACCCGCCGGAAAGGGCAACTTTTCGGCACGGTTTTCGTTCCACAACCGCGATGACACGGCGGACTCCAACTTCGGGCACCTCCATTCTGCTGATGGCCGGCTTGCTGGCGATCGGGATGTCCGCGTCTGCACAAACGGCCGTTCCTGACAGCCTGCCGCCGCTGGTCCATTTGCCCGAAGCCGAAGTGGCACCGGGCCCGACCATTCCCGCCGACCACCGGTGCCAGCCGGGATCCAGGCGCTACAGCCGCCTTGAACGCCGCGTCCTGAAAGTCTGGCCCTATGCCCAATTCGCGGGAGAGGCCATGGACAGCCTGGAGGTGGAAATGGCCCACATCGAATCCAAACGCGACCGGCGGTCCCTGATCGACCTCAAGGAGGCCGAACTCAAATCCCGCTTTGAAGGAGAATTGCGGCGGCTGACCGTTCGCGAGGGCGTCATCCTGATCCGGCTCATCGACCGGGAAGCCCAGCGAACCACCTTCGGCGTGGTCCAGGAATTGAAAGGCCGGCTGAGCGCCTTCATGTGGCAAGGCCTCGCCCGCCTCTTCGGGCACGACCTCAAGAGCGAATACGACGCCGAGGGCGAGGATGCCGCCATTGAGCACATCCTCCATGCGCACGGCCTGGTCCACGCACCACCCGGGGCCACCGCGGGCGTCCTTGGTGCCGATTGACTCCCATTCCCTCCACACCTGCCGTGGCGATTCCGGCCTGTATCTTTGCCCCGCATGGAGAAGGCCTTCATCCTGTATGACCTCGAAGCCACCTGCTGGCGGACGAGTCGACCCAAACGGGTGGAAATCATCGAAGTTGGCGCGGTCAAGGTCAACGAAAACCTCGAGATCGTCTCCGAGTTCTGCGCGTTCGTCCGGCCCCTGATGCATCCGGTCATCAGCAAGTTCTGCACCTCCCTCACCTCCATCCGCCAGTCCGACGTCGACCGGGCCCCGCTCTTCGACGAGGTCATGGAGGAATACGAAGATTGGATGGGCGTGGGCACCCACGATGTCATTCCCATGAGCTGGGGCGAATTCGACAAGCGCCAACTGAACACCGACGCCCACCTCCACGACATCCAACTCGGGTGGCTCGAGGCCCACGTATGCTTCCAGAAGCATTACGGGAAATGGAAGGAATCCAAGAACCAGATCGGACTCAAGAATGCCCTCGAGACCGAGGAGATTTCCTGGTCCGGCACCGAGCACAGGGCCATTGACGACGCCCGCAACATGGCCGAACTGTTCTGCAAGGTGGCCCGCCGGATTCCGAGTCTGGACCTGCAGTGATGCAAGGAGGATTCCACAACGCCATCCGCACGGCCAAGACCGTCGCCGCCCTCGAGTGGCGGCTGGAGTGGAGGCAGGGACACCAATTGGCTTCCGTCGGGTTGTTTGCGCTCTCCTCGGTCTACGTCGCCTTCCAGGCCGCCAACCGGGACGTCTCGCCGGGCGCTTGGACTGCCATGCTCTGGCTCGTCTACCTCTTCAGCGGGTTCACCGCCGTGGGGCGCCTCTTTGACCGCGAGCGCTCGAGCACCCGCCGCTATTTGCAATGGACCGCCCATCCGTTGGGGCTGATGCTGGGCAAACTGGTCCACGCCATCCTCACGACCACCGCATTGAGCGCCATTGTCCTCTGTGGTTTCCTGCTCTTCCTCGGATGGCCGGGGTCGGGCGGACACAACGTGGCCCATGTGATCCTCGCCGCCTGGCTGGGCGGGTTGTCCATGACCACCACCCTGGTCTTTGTCACGGCGGTCGCCTCCCAAATCCAGACCGGCGGCAACACGCTCGGGGCCATCCTCGGCCTGCCGCTTCTCCTTCCCCAACTGATCCTCGCGACCCGAATGACCGCCGGCGCCCTGCAGGGAACACCGTGGCCCATGCTCTCGGAAATCCCCCTGTTCCTCACAGCGCTCAGCGCAGGGACCAGCGTCATCGCGTGCATCCTCTTCCCGTACATTTGGCGCGCATGAGCAACTGGAACGTCCTCTGGAAATTCGGAGGGATTCTCCTTCTCGCCTACGTGATCGTCCGGGGGTTCGGAACGCCCCTTCAGCCGGGCCTCGTGGAAGCCTCTCCCAACCGGCTTGCACCCGGTCATGCGACGATGGAATTGACGGCGGTCGGCCAACCTTTTGCGCAGGAAGGCGCCACGCCGGAAGGGTTCTCGCTCGTGCTCCGGTCCGGCCAAGACCTCATCGCCACGCAATTGACGGCCGTGGGTCCCCATGGCGTGTCGGCTGCGGCCCTCATTCCGGACCAGGTCCCCTCGCCCGCGCTCGACGCCTTCCTGTTCACTCCCGAATCGGGCACCCTCTTCCTGGGCAACGCCTTCTTCGTGGAGGGCGCCAGTGTCGGGCCCGTGCCGGAGTCCTTTGCCACAATCGCACCCGAGGACATCGCACCCCAACTCGGCTTCAGTTTCCCCTACCAGCCCAACATCATCGAAAGCATCCGCAACCTGCTGTGGCATGTGCCGATGTGGTTCGCCATGTTCTTCGTGATGGGCATCGGCTTCGTCGCCTCCCTCGGGCAACTCCGCACCGGAGATGTGCGCTGGGACCACCGCGCCGAAGCCGCGGTCCGCACGGGGTTGCTGTTTGGATTGCTCGGATTGGCCACGGGTTCCCTGTGGGCCCGGTGGACCTGGGGCGCGTGGTGGGTATCCGATCCGCAGCTCAATGGTGCGCTCGTCACCGTCCTCCTGTACACGGGCTATCTCATCCTTCGCGCCGCCATGGGCGACGATGAGCGGGTCGGCCGATTGGCCGCCGTGTACAATGTGTTTGCCTTCGTGATGCTCGTCATCCTGCTGATGGTGCTTCCGCGGTACACCGAAAGCCTACACCCAGGCAAGGACGGAAACCCCGGCTTCAACAGCTATGACCTTGACAACAGCCTCCGGGCCGTCTTCTATCCGGCCGTGATCGGCTGGGGCGCCCTGTGCTATTGGATGTACACCCTGCGCCTTCGCATGAACCGCATCGAACACCGCCTGTTGACGAAATGAACACCGCCATGATGCCCACCCTGATTCTGAACGTCCTTCAAGGCTTCTTTTTCGGCAGCGGAAAAGCCCACGTCGTCACCGGCGTCGCCTTGATCATCCTTGCCGGCATCGCCTGGTCCCTGTGGCGGATGGACCGCCGGCTGACCGGACTCGAGCGCGACGTCAACGACTCCCCTTCCTGATTCCATGAGCCGCACCAACATCGTCGTCATCCTGCTGGTGGCCGTGCTGATGGGCGCCCTGCTCAGCGTCTTCACCACCAACAGCGAATCCGTGGTCTTTGCCCGCGCCTTCGCCGAGCCCGGCATCGAATTCAAAGTGTCCGGAACCCTCGACACCGACCACCCCGTCCTCTACGATCCGGAAGTGGCCGTGGCCGAGACGCGGTTCCACATGCGCGACAAGGACGGAGAGGTCCGGGAGGTCATCCTGAACAAGGCCAAGCCCACGGGCCTGGAGCAGTCCGAATCCATCGACCTCTATGGCCGCGTCGTCGACAGCACCTTCATCGCCGGCGACATGCTGATGAAGTGCCCGAGCAAATACAACGAGCAGTCCCACAGCCTCGCCGAGGCCCAGGACGCGCCCTGACCCCGAGCCCGTGGACATCACCTACATCGGAGAATGGACCTGGGCGGCCTCCCTCGGCCGCCTTTTCTTGGCCCTCGCCTTTGGCGCAGGGCTCGCCTCCACCGTGGGGTATGCCCTCGCCGTCCGGAAGCCTGAACAACGCTGGCTGAACCTGGGCCGGTGGGGATTCCGTCTGCATGCCGCCGGCATTTTCGGGACGAGCGCCTTGCTCTACCTGCTCATCTTCAGCCACCGGTACGAGTTTGAGTACGTCTGGAAGCACCTCAACGACGCCATGCCGTTCGGCTTCATGCTGTCCAGCTTCTGGGGTGGTCAGGAGGGCGGGTTCCTCGTCTGGATGTCGTGGATGCTGGTGCTGGCCATGGTGTTCCTCCGCCGGAATCCCGGACGCCTCGAAGCGCCGGTGATGGCGGTCCATGGTGGCGTCCTGACCGGACTGAGCTCCATGCTGCTCGGCTTGTATTTCGGGGAGTTCCAATTCGGACTCGACCCCTTCCTGCTGTTGCGCGAAGCCCCACAGAACGCCGGATTGCCCTGGACCTTCAACCCGGATTACCTCGCGCTGATTCCGCAGTTCGCCGACGGACAGGGCCTCAATCCACTGCTGCAGAACTACTGGATGGTCATCCATCCCCCCACGCTCTTCCTCGGGTTTGCCAGCACCCTCATGCCCTTTGCCATGGCCATGGCCGGCTTGTGGCTCGGCGACCACAAAACGTGGATGCGCAAGGCCATCACCTGGGCCTTCTTCGGCGTGGCCATCCTCGGCGCCGGCATCCTGATGGGCGGCGCCTGGGCTTATGAGGCGCTCAGCTTCGGGGGCTTCTGGGCATGGGACCCCGTGGAGAACAGCTCGCTCGTGCCCTGGCTGGTCCTGGTGGCGGGCGCCCACCTGCTCCTGATCAACCGCAACAAGCCGGGCACCGCGGTCACCGCGACCTACCTGATGGTGGGCCTGTCGTTCCTGCTGGTGGTGTATTCGACCTTCCTCACCAAGAGCGGCATCCTCGGGGACACCTCCGTCCACAGCTTCGTCGACAGCGGCATCCTGCCCCAGCTGCTCGCCTTCCTGCTCGGATGCGCCGTCCTCTTCTGCACCCTGCTGCTGCCGGCGGGCCGGGAGCGGTGGATCTTCGGCGGACTCCAGCTTCTGTTGGCCGTGGGGGTGGCGGCTGGGCAACCCGCTTTGTGCACCCTCACCATGCTGGTCTTGATGGGCCTTGCCGTTCTGCGCGGGCACCTCGCCCACCTGCCCCGGACCGACAAGGAAAGCCCGTTGTGGACCCGTGAATTCTGGATGTTTGTCGGCGGGATGCTCATGTTTGCCTCGGCCGTGCACATCACGTTCCAGACCAGCCTGCCCGTCCTGAACCACTTCCTCGAGCCGTTCAGCGGTCTGTTCGACAGGCTCTTCCAATCCACCGGCTGGCCGCTCGCCCGGAAGCTCGCTGCACACGACCTCGCGCCCGGCACGGACTTCGACGCGACGTACCATGCAGTTCAGGTGCCGTTGGCCTTCCTCTTCATCGGCATCACCGCCTTCACGCAATTCCTGCGCTACCGGGTCGACAGCGGCAAGGGGTTGTTCATGAAACTGCTGCGCAGCCTGCTGGCCGCCATCGTCCTGACCGGGGCGTTCCTCCTCGCCTATGACTTCGATTCATGGGAAGCCCCGCGCGTCGCCCTCCTGCTGGCCTGCCTCTGGTCCGCCGCGGCCAATGCCGACTACATCGTTCAGGTCCTGAAGGGCAAATGGGACTTTGCCGGCGCCAGCCTCTCGCACATCGGCTTTGCCTTGGTCATTTTCGGCGCCGTGTTGTCCACCGCCAAGAAGGACATCATCAGCGCCAACCGGTTCGGCGACCTCGCCATGCTCAACGAGGCCCTGTCCAACGAGGAAGACTTGCTGCTCCTCCAGGGCGACACCATCGCGATGGGCCCGTACTACGTGTGCTACAGGGAGCGCAGGCAGGAAGGCATTCACGCCAAGTTTGCAGTGGACTACTTCGAGACCGTGCCCGAGACCTACTCGGCCGGGGAGGTCGTCGCCCGGGACGGATTCCTGTTCCAATGCATCGAAGGCCACACGGCCAGCCCTGATTTCCCGTCCGACCTCGAATCGAAGTGGACGTTCATCCCACTGCCCAACGAGCGGCAGCAAAACGAGGCCCGGCCCTGGTCTGCCGGACGCCCCGGCCCGTATGTGTTCACCCTGGACCCGCGCATCCAGCTGAACGAGCAAATGGGCAATGCGCCGGAGCCCGACACGAAGCGGTACTGGAACCGGGACCTCTACACCCACATCAAATGGGGACGGGTCTCCGACCCGGAAGCCGACGGGGACGGCTGGATGGACGGCCGCAAGCACGACCTCATGCGCCGCGACAGCCTCGTCATCGGCCGGTCCATGCTCGCCCTCGACTCCATCTCCGCCGTGACCCTCGACCAGAAGCCGGCATACGGCCTGCTCGACAAGGACCT
The DNA here is from genome assembly GCA_049610565.1 of Flavobacteriales bacterium. Lineage (GTDB taxonomy): Bacteria > Bacteroidota > Bacteroidia > Flavobacteriales_D > Sanyastnellaceae > UBA8752. The sequence continues at coordinate 59,163 of JBMYZR010000002.1, forward strand.
CGCCGTGGCCGCTCATTTCCGCCTGACCGGAAACGGTCCGGACACCAATTTCACCGCCCTCTACATCGTGCGGGACAGCCTGCTCATCCCCGACATGGTGACCCTCGAGGACCGCGGCGTCAAGGTCCGCATTGACGGGTTCCGCCCTGCGGAGGCCACCTTCGAAACCGTCGTCTGGGAAAACCTCTCCATCCGCCGCGACTTCATTGTCATGCAGGCCATTGTCTTTCCGCAGATCAACTTGCTGTGGCTCGGCTGTCTGATCATGACCGCTGGCGCCCTCATGGCCGTTCGGCAGCGGCGCAAAACGGAAAACCGCCGCAAACCGAAGGCGGCATGACCCGAGCGCACGTCATCGGCATGGGCCGTCTGGGCACGCATCTCGCGCAGCGGCTTGAGGCATTGGACATCGCCGTTACCCGGTGGAACCGAACGCCGGTGGACGGCGCACGCGATTTGTCGGAGTGGACGCCCGACGACCATCCCGACGCCGTCTTTCTCACCGTGTCCGACGATGCACTGGCTCCCTTGGCCGCCTCGCTTTCCGGTCACCTCAAACCGGACATCTGGCTCATCCACCATGCGGGATCGGTGTCCCGCGATGTGCTGAATGCGGCAGGTTGCCAGACTGCAGTCTTGTGGCCGCCCATGACCTTCCAGCAGTCGAGCGCCCCGGACTGGTCCTCCCTGCCCCTTGTGGTCGACACCGAACATGCCCCCATTCGCAGCTGGGCGCGCACATTGACCCCGAACTGCACGGATGTCCGTGGCGACCAACGGAAAGAGCTCCACCTGGCCGCCGTCCTGCTCGGCAACCTCACCGCGGGCTGGATCGGTGCAGTCCAAGAGCACCTGCGCCTCCGGGGCTTGGACGCCAAGGCCCTGTCCCCCCTGGTGGCCGCCAGCGTTCAGAAAGCCCTCGACAGTATCGCGCTCGACACCGTCACGGGACCCGCCGCCCGCAATGACAGGGCCACGTTGCTCCAACAAACCGACCTGCTGGGCGCCCACGACTCCGTGGGGGACCTGGCTGCCATCCACCGCATCCTGACCAACCGCATTCTGACCCACCATGGACACGACCCCCTCCCTCCACTTCAAGCAGAGGCTCGCCGGAATTGAAGCCTTTGTCTTCGACAACGACGGCGTCTTCACCAACGGCACGGTCTATCTCATGCCCGGCGGAGAACAAGTCCGCACCGCGAGCACGCGCGATGGCTACGCCGTTCAGCATGCCGCCAAATGCGGGCTGAAGATGGCCATGATCACGGGAGGATACAGCGACGAAGTGATTCGCCGGATGAATGGACTCGGCGTGACCGAGGTCATCACGGGTGCGGCCGTGAAGCTTGGCGAGATGGAGGCCCTCTGCACACGCTGGGGGCTTGCGCTCGACCAAGTCTGCTACATGGGCGACGACATCCCGGACATTCCGGTCCTCAAAGCGGTCGGCCTGTCCTGCTGTCCCCAAGACGCGGTCCCCGAGGTGCGTGCGGTCTGTGACTACGTGAGCCGGGTTCGTGGTGGCGAAGGATGCGTTCGTGACATTCTGGAGCAAGCCATGAAAGTGAAGGGGATGTGGATGAATGACCTCGCCCACGCGTGGTGAACGCGTAAGTTTGCCGCCGAATGGACCGCAATACGATCACAGGGTTCTTGCTGATTTTCGCGATGGTCATCGTGTATCAGCTGTACTTCGTGCCCGCCCCCGAAGTGCTTCCTGAAGGCCAATCCCAGGCCGTTTCCACGCCGGAGACCCCCTCTCCGGTTTCCCGTTTTCCTGAATCCAGCATCGATGGCATCGTGGACAGCACCTACGTGTCCCGCACCGCCACCCTGCGTTCGGATGTGCTCGAGGTCGTGCTCACCACCGACGGGGGTGCGCCGCAGCGGGCCACACTGAAGGACGGCTATCTGGATTACTGGAACCAGGCCCCCATCCAACTCTGGACCGAAGGCGGCTCCGACATGAACTTCATTGCGCGCGGTGAAGGCTCGTACGACCAGCGGTTCGACGTGGTTTCCGAAGACGCCGGCAAGGTGGTCTTGGCCAACCGGGGCGACGGCCCATTGCGGACGCTCACTTACACCATCGACGGCTACCTCCTCGATGTGGAGGCCGAATTCTCCGACGCCCGCGGGCAAATGGGTTTCCAATGGCAGGCCGACGGTGCCCACAACGAAAAGGGCATCGACGTGGAACGCCAGAAAAGCAGCATCTACTACCGGGAGCAGGGCCGCGGCCGCGATTACCTGAGCGAGGGAACCGACAAGTCCACCGACATCGAGGACCCGGTCGAATGGGTCGCCTTCAAGCAGAACTACTTCTCGGCCATCGTCGGGACGGACGTGGGGTTCAATTCCGGCAGACTGCGCAGCTTGCCGCCAGTGGATGCCGCGGACACCAGCTTCACCATGCGGTATGGCATGGACGTCACGCTCCCCACCCAGACCGTGGATGGTCGCGAGGTCGCTGAACTCCGCTTCTACTTCGGTCCCAACGACGTCTCGAAACTCAAGACCACCGGCTGGGATGAGATTGGCCGGGTCATCGACTTCGGATGGTGGATTTTCGGGTGGATCAACCGCAACGTCATCTTCCCCATCTACGCGTTCCTCGCAGGATTCATCGGGTCGGCCGGTCTGATCATTCTCGTGCTGACCCTCCTCATCAAATCCGTGCTCTTCCCCATCACATGGAAGAACTACGTCAGCTCGGCGAAGATGCGGGTCCTGAAGCCGGACATGGAGGCCATTCACGCCAAGTATCCCGACCAGGACGACGCGATGGAACGGCAGCAGGAGACGATGAAGCTGTACCGGGACAGCGGAGTGAATCCATTGGCGGGCTGCATTCCGCAGCTCATCCAGATGCCGCTGCTTTACGCCATGTTCCGGTTCTTCCCGGCCAACATCGAGCTCCGCGGCAAGAGCTTCCTGTGGGCGGATGACCTCGGCGCCTTCGACAGCATCCTCGACCTGCCCTTCGAGATCCCGTTCTACGGGGCGCACGTCTCGGGCTTCACCGTCCTCATGGCCGGCTCCATGTTCGTGTACATGAACCAGACCATGGCTCAACAGGCCGCGCCCACGCAGCCCGGCATGCCCGACATGCGCGTCATCGGCCGCATCATGCCGTTCTTCATGTTGTTCTTCTTCAACAAGTTCGCCAGCGGCCTCAGCCTGTACTACTTCATCGCCAACCTGATCACCATCGGGCAGGTCACGACGGTCAAGAAGTTCTTCATCGACGAGGACAAGATCCGCGAGAAAATCAAGGCCAAGCAGGCCGAGCCCAAGGACGAGACGAAGAAGAAAAGCAGCTTTGCCGAGCGCCTCGAGGCCATGCAGAAGGAGCAACAGAAGAAGGCCGAGGAGATGAAGCTCCAGCGCGACCAGGCCCGCAAGGCCCGCAACCAGAAACGCAAGAAGTGAACCGGATCCTGATGCTCCTCCCGGTCCTGCTCTTGGTGGCGGGATGCAGCGGTCCTGCCGCCTACCTCAAGACCGCCGAGGAGCCCTGGTTGCGCTACGAGCGCACGCCCTGTTTCGGTCCCTGCCCCGCCTTCATCCTGGAGGTAGACTCCGATGGTGAAGCCCGGTACAACGGCCGCCGGAATGTGAAATTCGAGGGCACCTACCGCGGCCAGTGGGACGAGCAAACGCTCCGCACCGTGGCCGAAGCCGCCCATCAAGCCGACCTGAAACGGAACGCCGGCGTGTACGACAATCCCCTCGTGACCGACCTGCCCACCAAACGCATTCTGCTTGGCGGACACGTCTTCGTCGACCGGATTGACGCGCCGCCGATGGACGGTCTGTACAGCGTCCTCGACAGCCTGATTTCCGTCACGGATTGGGCGGCCACGGGGCAATGAGCCCCTGCCCTATTTTCGCCGCGCGCACGGGAGCCTGAAATCGCCCGTGCCGAACGATTCAAATTCATGAAGCACCGCATTTTCCTGCTGCTCTTCGCAGCATTCCAACTCGCCTCAATGCCGGCCAAGGCCGACGAAGGCATGTGGCTCCTGCACATGCTCCAGCGCATCAACGAGGCCGAAATGCAGCAGATGGGTCTCAACCTCTCCGCTGAAGACATTTACTCCCTCAACCAGGCTTGCCTCAAGGACGCCGTCATCACCCTCAACGGCGGAAGCTGCACGGCTGAGCTCATTTCCAGCCAGGGACTCGTGCTCACCAACCACCACTGTGCCTACGGTGCAATCCAGGGCTTCAGCACGGTGGAGGACGACATCCTGACCAACGGATTCTGGGCCATGAGCCTCGAAGAGGAGAAGCCGATTCCGGACTTCAGCGTCACCTTCCTCCAGCGCATTGAGGACGTCACCGAGCGCGTGCTTGCCGACGTCACCGCCGACATGGACGAGGGCACCCGCCAGCAGACGATCCAGGCCGCCATCGGTCAGATCGAGGAGGAGGAGCGCGGCATCAGCCCCGACTTCCGTCCGCAGGTCAAGTCCTTCTACCACGCCAACGAGTTCTACCTCTTCGTGTACCGCGACTACACCGACATCCGCCTCGTCGGCAACCCGCCGGAGAGCATCGGCAAATTCGGTGGCGACACCGACAACTGGATGTGGCCCCGCCACACGGGCGACTTCTCCCTCCTTCGCATCTACGCCGACGCCGACAACAACCCGGCCGACTACAGCGAGACCAACGTCCCCTACCAGCCGAAGCGCCACCTCAAGGTCAGCCTCGACGGCGTCCAGAACGGCGACTTCACGATGATCATGGGCTACCCGGGCAGCACCGACCGCTTCCTGAGCAGCCGGGGCATCCAGCAGGCCCTCGACCTCTACAACCCGAGTGTGGTCGACGTTCGCGACCTGAAGCTCAAGACCATGAAGACGCACATGGACGCCGATCCGGCCGTCCGCATCCAGTACGCCGCCAAGTATGCCCAGACCGCCAACTACTGGAAGTACTACATCGGCCAGTCCAAGGGACTGAAGGCGCTCGACGTCTATGGCAAGAAGAAGGCCCTCGAGGATGAGTTCACCGCGTGGATGTCCGGCAATGCCGACCGCGAAGCCCTCTACGGAGAAACCCTCTCCATCCTCGACGAGTACTACGCCAACACCGACGCCACCGTCAAGGGGCAGGTCTACTCCCTCGAGGCCGGCCTCATCGGGTGCGACCTGATGCTCTTCGCCTTCCGCGTGGGCATGGGCGCACAGGGCCTCTTCAGCGAGGACGCCGACCGCGCCGCCGCTGCTGCTGCCTCCCTGCAGGACCGGGCTGATGGCTTCTTCAAGGATTACGACCAGTCCACCGACCGCGACCTTTTCATCCAGCTCATGACCAAGTACATGACCGACATCGCAGAGGACCAGCAGCCGGCCTTCTTTGCCACCGTGCGGGACAAGTACAAGGGAGACTTCGCCCGGTACGCCGACAAGATGTACCCCAAGAGCTTCCTCACCGACCCGGTGCGGTTCCAGGCGTTTCTCGCAGACCCCGACCAGAAGGCGCTGGACAAGGACCTCGCCGTGGCCGCAGCCATGAGCCTGATCGACACCTACCGCGGCTACTTCGCCTCCCCGGAGCAGAGCAAGTTCGACAAGGGCTACCGCCTGCTGACCGCCGGTCTCCGCGAGATGCAGCCGGAGAAGATGTGGTACCCGGACGCCAACTCCACCATGCGCCTCAGCTACGGCCAGGTCGGCGACTATGATCCCGCAGACGCCGTCCATTACGACTTCGTCACCACCGCCAACGGCATCCTCCAGAAAAAGGACAACAGCAATCCCGAGTTCGTCGTGGACCCGACGCTCGAGACGTTGATCCGCAACGAGGACTACGGCCGCTACGCCGACGAGAACGGCGACCTCGTGCTCTGCTTCATTTCCGGCAACGACATCACCGGCGGAAACTCCGGCAGCCCCGTGCTGAACGGAGACGGTGACCTCATCGGTCTCGCCTTTGACGGCAACTGGGAAGCCATGAGCGGCGACATCGCCTTCGAACCCGAGCTCCAGCGTACCATCAGCGTGGACATCCGCTACGTCATGTGGGTCATCGACAAGATGGCCGGTGCCCAGAACCTGATTGACGAGATCGACTTCGTGACCACCCCCAAGCCGATGCCCGCTGCCGAAGAGGCTGCACCGGCCGTGGAGGAAGGCCGCTGATCGACCGTCACCACCACCCAACGAAAAGCCCCGCCGATTTGGCGGGGCTTTTTGCATTCTCAGACGTCAGAGATTCAGACGGCGTTGCGGCCGGCATTGATGATGCCGAACATCGTCCGCACAATGAGCTTCTCGAGCACACTGCGGTCAGCTGGCGCATCACCCTGATCGTCGAGCCACTGCAGGGCCGCCTGTTGGATGACGAGCAGCGGCAGGATGATGCCTTCGCGCAGGTCGATGGATTCGGCGATGGCCGGGGCCCGCTCCATCAATTCCGTTTGTCCGGCGATGCGGAGGATCAATTTGCGCGACAATTCGAACTCCTCGCGGACCTTGCACCACAGGTCGCCAAACCGCTCGTCCTGCTCGAGGTGAGCCGTGAGGGCGAAGTTGCACTTGCGCATGCTCTGCATGCTGTTCTCCAGCAGGGCGGCGAACAGGGGCTGATCACGATACAACGCCGCAGCCTCCTCGAGTCTTCCCTCCTTCTTCAATTCCGCCAGCGCGGTGCCGATGCCGAAGAATCCAGGCACGTTCTGCTTGAGTTGGCTCCACGACCCCACAAACGGAATCGCCCGCAAATCATCCAGCGTCAGCGGTCCATCCTTCTTGCGGCTGGTCGGGCGGCTCGCGATGTTGGTCGCTCCGTAATGCTTGAGCGTGCCGTAGGTGGAGAGGTACTCCATGAACACGGGGTGGGCCTTGAGCGCGTTGTACTCGGCATAGCTGCGTTCGGCGAGTTGGTCCATCAACGCGCGCTGGTCGGTGGTCCACCGGGACTTTTCCGGATCGATCAACCGGTGCTGGATGCCCGCCGTGAGCAGCAGCTCCAGGTTGTAGGACGCGCTGCGTGGGGTGCCGAAGTTGGAGCTGATGGATTGCCCCTGGATGGTCGTCTGGACCTCCCGGGTGTCGACGTCGGGGCCGAGGCTGGCGTAGAACCGGTGCGTGTTGCCACCGCCGCGGGCTGGCGGGCCGCCACGGCCATCGAAAAAGACCACCTCCACGCCGCTCTCGCGGCACACGGCAGACAGCCGTTCCTTGGCCTGGTGGATGGACCAGTTGGCCCTCAGGTATCCGCCGTCCTTGGTTCCATCGCTGAAGCCGAGCATGACGTGCTGGACATTCTGGCGCTGGGCCACATGCTCCCGGTACTCGGCCGTGTCAAACAGGAGGCGCATCTGGTCAGGCGCACCGGCCAGGTCATCCACCGTCTCGAAGAGCGGCACGAAATCCAGCGCCATCGCGTCACCGGCGTGGGCATGCCGCGCCATGGTGTACAGCCGGATCACGTCTTCCGCGCCCCGACAGTTGCTGATGATGAACCGGTGGCACCCCCGGGAACCATTCAATTGCTGGATCTCCCGGATTGAGCCCATGACCTCCCAGGCATCCCGAACCACCTCGTCGGTGTCCTCCGGCATGACGCTGGCCGTGTCACTGGCGAGCAACGCGGGGATGCCCTCCGGCAGCCCCAAGGCGTCGGCGGACCGGCGCAACACCCGGCTGTCCTGCCGGATGTCGATGGCCGCGAAATGCCGGCCGAACATCAGGATGGCCACACGCAACCGCGCAATGTCCTCAGCGTGCAATCCGCCGAAATCCTGGCGGACGCGCTCCTCGATGGCTTCGAGCCCCTCGAGTACCCCCTCGTCATCGAACACCTGGGAGTCGATGTCGAGGATGGCCTCCTCCACCCGCGACTGGAGGGCATCCAACTCGATGTCGAGTCCCTTGAAGGTAATGCGGCGACGCAACTGGCGGAAGGACCGGCGGTAACACCGCAGCAGGGTGAGGCGGAGTCGACGGGCCACCCGCAGGGTCGTGCCGGCATCCACGTACGGGTTGCCGTCCCGGTCACCGCCCGGCCAGAACCCCACGGAGAACAAACCGGCTGCCGTGTCGAGGGACACTCCGGTGGACGCCGCCACCCGGAGGGCCAATTTGGGCAAGGCCTCGAAGAACACATGCTCGAGGTACCAGCTCTGGCGGACCGCCTCCTCATACGGCGTCGGCTTCTTGGTCTGGAAGAACGGCGTCAAGCCCAGCTGGTGGAGCAGGTTGTGGGCACTCTCCAGGTCTCCCGCCTCGATCCTCGCCGTCAAATCGGTGATGATGCCCAGGGCCGTTCCCGGATAGAACTGCGTGGGGTGGGCCGTCAACACAACCCGCACATGTTGGCCCTCCAAGGCATCGGCCAAGGCCTCTTCCAGCCCGCGGCGGGCAATCCGGGGCAGGATGCCGGCGAGGGACTCCGCGCCTTCGAGATCATTGAGCCGGTCATAGCGGGCATCCTCGAGGGCATCCACCAAAACGACCTGGCGCTCGATGTACTGGACATACCGGAACAGCAGGCCAATGCGCTCCTCCTCCGGCAGGTGAACCTCTTCCAGGTGTTCCGCGAGGAGGTCCATGGGCGACCGCCCGTCCGCGAGTCCTTCCCGACAGGCTTCCGCGAACAGCGGCACGCGGAGTCCCGTTCCCCGGATGCCGTCGAGCGGCAAAGTCAGGAAGATGCTGTTGTAGACTTCAAAGGGGCGCGCCACAGCGGACGCGTAGGTCGAATGCTCCATGGAGTACAGGATTGCGTTGAATCCGGAGCATTGCCGGCTTCTCCAAAATTACAACGCAGCCCCCTCCCCGGTTCGGTTCCTTGCCCCGCCCGCTAACTTCGCGGCATGGAATACCGCAGACTGGGGCGCAGCGGCCTTCAATTGTCCGAACTCTCGTTCGGAAGCTGGATCACCTTCGGCAACCAGATCGAGGACGGCACGAGTGGCCGGCTGCTGGACATGGCCTACGACGCCGGCATCAATTTCTTTGACAATGCGGAGGTATACGCCCACGGAGCCTCCGAGGAAGTCATGGGCCGGCTCCTCGCCCAACGCGACTGGCCGCGCGACACGTGGTGTGTGTCCTCCAAGGTGTTCTTCGGGGCCGGTGGCCAATTGCCCACCCAGCGCGGGCTGCACCGCAAGCACGTCGTCGAGGCCTGCCATGACGCCCTGAAGCGGTTGCGGGTCGATTACCTCGACCTCTTCTTCTGCCACCGCCCGGACAAGCAGACCCCCATGGAGGAAACGGTGTGGACCATGCACCAGCTGATTCAACAAGGCAAAATCCTCTACTGGGGAACGAGCGAATGGAGTGCAGCAGAAATCATGGACGCCCACCGGATCGCCGAGCGGCACCACCTCATCGGCCCGGTCATGGAGCAGCCTCAATACAACATGTTCGTGCGCCGCAAGGTGGAGGTGGAGTACCAGGACGTCTACCGCACGGTGGGCCTGGGCACCACCATCTGGAGCCCCCTGGCCTCCGGCCTTTTGACCGGCAAATACAACCGAGGCGCCAGTGCTGATGTCCGCCTCAAGCGCGACGAACTGAGCTGGCTGGCAGACATTGTCCTCAATGAAAAGAACCTCGCCAAGGTGGAGCGCCTCGGCGATCTCGCCGGAGACCTCGGCACGACCCTGCCCAAGCTCGCGCTGGCGTGGTGCCTCAAGAATCCGGACGTCTCGACGGTCCTCCTCGGGGCGTCGAAGCCGGAACAACTCGAGGAGAACCTGGGCGCACCCGCTGTGGTCCCCCTCCTGACCGAGAACGTCATGGCCCGCATCGACGAGATCCTCGACAACGCGCCTGCCCACCCTGAATACTGATCCGATGCGCATCGACATCCTGTCCGCCGTTCCCGACCTGTTGAAGGGCCCCTTCAGCGAGAGCATCGTGGGGCGTGCCCGCAAGGCCGGGGTCGTGGAGGTCGAAGTCCACGACATCCGCAAGTGGACCACCGACAAGCACGGCAAAATCGACGACACCCCATTCGGCGGAGGCGCCGGCATGGTCATGGCCATCCAGCCCATCGTGGACGCCATCGCCGACCTGAAGTCCCAGCGCGACTACGACGAGGTCATCTACCTGACGCCGGACGGAGAGCGCCTGGGCCAATCCCGGGTGAACCAATTGAGCCTGTCCGGCAACCTGCTGATGCTCTGCGGCCACTACAAGGGCATCGACCAGCGCATCCGCGACCACGTGATCACCCTCGAGCTGAGCATCGGAGACTACGTGCTGAGTGGAGGCGAACTCGCCGCTGCCGTTCTTGCCGACGCCATTGTCCGCCTTGTGCCCGGGGCGATCGGCGATGGCGAAAGTGCGTTGACGGACAGCTTTCAGGATGGACTCCTCGCTCCCCCCGTCTACACCCGGCCCGCAGAATGGAACGGACACGCCGTGCCGGAGGTCCTGCTGGGTGGCCATCACGCCGAGATTGATCAATGGCGGATGGAGCAGGCCATGGAGCGGACACAACGACTTCGTCCTGACCTGTTGGACGAGGCTTGAAGTTTCGTAATATTGCACCCCGTTAAATCGGACACCCACAATCCCATCGTCATGGATCGTCTTCGTCAAATCTCCCAGCAGCTCAACAACGTGCAGGACTGGCCCGACTTCAAGGCCGGCGACACCATCAAGGTGAGCTACAAGATCAAGGAGGGCTCCAAGGAGCGTACCCAGGTGTTCCAAGGCACTGTGATTCAGCGCCGTGGAGAAGGTGCCACCGAGACGTTCACCGTCCGCAAGATGGCCTCCGGCGTCGGCGTGGAGCGGGTCTTCCCCTTCGGAAGCCCCTTCCTCGAAGGCATCGAAGTGATGAAGGTCGGTAAGGTTCGCCGCGCCCGCATTTACTACCTGCGTGGCCTCACGGGCAAGAGCGCCCGCATCAAGGAGAAGCGCTCCTTCTCCAAGGCGAAGTAAATCGCCACCCCCAACGCAGAGAAGCCGGGTTACCACCCGGCTTCTCTGCGTTCAGGCCATTCACTGCCTATCTTGGCGACCCTCCATGGAGACCCCTTACGAGATCCAGATCATCTGCAGCACGCCCGGCGACGTATCCCGGGCCGAGCGCGGCGGTGCTACGCGCATCGAACTGGCCGGATGCTACACCACGGGAGGTGTCACCCCCTCTCCCGGCACCATCCTCAGTTGCATGGCCGCCACCGCCCTGCCGGTCATCGTGGCGTTGCGCCCCCGGGAAGGTCACCTCGTTTACAGCGCGTCGGAAAAGGAGATCATCCTGAAGGATGCCGAATGGTGCCTCGAACAAGGCGCACACCAGGTCCTCATCGGCGGGCTCAACGCCCACCTCGAATTGGATTTCGACTTGCTGGAGACGGCCATCCAGCGCTTTGGGGGAAACCGGCTCATGGCCAGCCGGGCACTCGACAGCGCCAAAAAGCCCCACCGCGATTTCGAACGGTTGGCCGAACTGCCCATCGGAGGCTTGGCCTCGAGTGCCGGAAAAGGCAACGCCATCAAGGGCCACGAGGACCTCATCGACTGGCAGTCCCGCGTGGACTTTGATGTCTACGCCTCAGGGGCGGTCCTGCCGCATGGTGCTGCCCGCATGTGGAATGCCGGGTTGTCCTGCTTCCGCGCCTCCGCCCGCCACAGTGCCGGCGTCGCCCACGAGGGGCGATGGTTCGAAGGCGAACTGTACCCCGTGGATGCCAAGCGGGTCAGCAGCATGGCCAAGGCCATCCAAAAGGCCATCGCCAACGAGGACCTCGACGAGGCCCTGGGCGAAGACGCCTGACCACCGATCAGCCAGCCAACACGTCCGCCACGCGCTGGCGAACCGCAGCCTCCTTGGCCTCGGCCTCCTTCTCAAGTTCAGCGCACCGGGCGAGCATCTCCTCCGCCTTGACACGGTCCTTGAGGTCCGCGGCATTGACCCGGACGTTCATCACGGCGCCCAGCACCGCGGTCCGGGCACACAGCGCCCCCACACCGGCATCCGTCACCGAGTTTGGGTTGCCCCGCTCGGCCATCTCGGCCATCACCGCCATGGAAGCCAGTGAGAGCTCCGCCACCTCAAGCGGCGTTTCCATCGCGCCCAGCGTGGCCGCCTGAATGGCCGCTGCACGCTCTGCCTTCTGGGCCTCGTTGCCCTTGGGCAGTCCGAAAGCCGCCATGATGGCATCGAAGGCCGCCGTGTCCTCATCCACCAGCTGCAACAGCCGTGTCTGGATGGCCATGCCCCGCTCCGCCACGTCGCTGAAGGACGACCACTTGTCGTCCCAACCGCGCTTGTGCGCGCTGAGGTTGGCCACCATCGTCCCGAGGGACACACCGAGCGCCCCTACATAGGCGGAAATCGAGCCGCCACCGGGTGCCGGGCTCTCGCTCGCCGTTTCATCGGCAAAGCCGGTCAACGTCATCGAAGCCAATGGCGCCGTGTTTCCGCCAGCATCCTCCAACAGGTACTCGATGACCCGCTTCCGCGCATCGAACGGAGCCAGGTCGTCGAGGCCCAAGGACTTCACGGCGACCTTGACCTTTTCCAACTCGCTGATGCCAAGGCTCCGGTTCTGCTTGCGCAGATAATGGTGCGCCGCATCGATGAGCACTCGCTTCGGAATCAGACCCACGATTTCGCTACCGGTCACCCGCATGCCCCGGGCGATGGAGCGCTCGCACGCGGCATCGAAAGCCTCATGCACTGTGGTCACCGAGATGTTGGTGAGGTTCAGGGACAACTGGGCGATCCCGTATTCCTCGATGTACCACCCGATCCCCTTGACGCACTTCAGCAACCCTGGCTCGCGCATCGGGTTGCCCTCGGCATCGTTCACGACAGGGCCGGTCAGACCGCCTTCCCGCTTCACGCGGCCATTTTCCCGGAGGTCAAAGGCCACGGCATTCGCACGGCGGGTCGAGGTGGTGTTCAGGTTGATGTTGTACGCCACGAGAAAATCCCGGGCACCCACGGCCGTGGCTCCGGTGGACCGGGCACGCGCATTGAATTCCGCGGGACCGAAATCCGGCGCCCATCCGGGCTCGGACAGCTTTTCCAACCCCTCGTACTCGCCTTTGCGACAATGGGCCAGGTTCCGGCGCTCGGGCAATGTGGCTGCCTCCTCGTAGAAGTAACCCGGGATGCCCAATTCCTCACCAATTCGGCGACCGAGCTCGTGGGCCGCGGCCTTGCAGTCTTCCATCGTGACGCCGGCCACGGGAACGAACGGACAGACGTCCGTGGCCCCCATCCGCGGATGCTCCCCTTGGTGCTTGGACATGTCAATCAACTCCCCCGCCTTCTGGATCAGGCGGAAGGCCGCCTCCACAATCGTCTCGGGCGGACCGACAAACGTGATGACCGTCCGGTGGGTCGAGCTGCCGGGGTCGACATCGAGGAGTCGAACCCCGTCCACGGTTTCCACAACGGCAGCAATGGCGTCGATCTTGGCACGGTCACGGCCCTCGCTGATGTTGGGCACGCATTCGATGAGGCGGGTGGTCATGTCGTCGGTTTTGCGACCGCCAAACTACACCCGAGTCAATCACAGATGGCGCCCCACGCAGACAACAATGTCAACAGGTCCGAGGTCCCCACTTGGCCATCCCCATCGACATCCTCGGCGCATTCCACGGCGCAACTTCCGTCGTCCACCGCCGCGTCGGGATTGTAGTTGACCGCATTCGGATCGAGGCATCCCGCGAGGTAGCAACTTCCATCGTCCAGCGTGGCCAGGGGGTTGTAGTTGACGGCGAAGGCGTACGTGCAGCCCGACAGGCCGTCGACCACCTCCACGAAGGCCACCACGGGATCGCTCTTGCACGTCAACCCCTGACTGCGGATGGACCAATCGTAGAAGAAATAGTAGTAGCCGAGACCCGCCGCATTGGGGATGGTGCTCGAGGTGATGGTGGCCATGCCCTCGAGGTCATACGGGTAGGCCAATTCGCCGGCCGCATTGTCCCGCCACAGGTCCAGCGCTTCCGCCTCGGCCATCAAGCCGTAGTCTTCCCCGGCCTCCAAGGCGAACCCGAGGTTGACCGTGTTCCACCCGGCCTCCAGCGACACCGTCTTGCTGAGGATGGTCCCCAGCTGGGGCTGGGTGACGTGGATGACCCGCTGGCCTGCGGATCCCGCCCGCATCCGCACCGTCTCGATCACGATCGGCTCATGGACATCGAACCGCAATCCATACGTGTCGGAGTCGATGAAGCCACCGGACGAACTGGTCAATTTGCCCCCGGAGCCTTCGCGGATGTCACGCTGCGCATGGGCCTGGACCCACCACCCCGTGCTGCCACCCAGGGGTGCCGTCGTGAAGGTGGGACCTGACGAAATGAACGGGCCGACCGTCTCCGTCGTCCCGGCCAACAGGTCCTGCCATGCATTGGGGCCCCATGGCGCATGCCAATGGAGAACGGCATCGTCGAGCACGGTGGGCTCGAAGGTGTAGGCCGTCCCGGTCGGCACGACCGCGGTGGGGATGATGGGCTCCAGCGGCGCATCGAAGACGGCCAGCATGACCGGCTCCGAGATGTCAACATGGCCGCAGAGGTTGGTCGTTTGCACCGTCAGCGTATCGGACATGGCCTGGTACAGGGTGTCCGTGCCAATGCCATTGGACCACAGGACATCCAAATGCTGACCCTGCACGGTGAGCCTCCGGATGGTGCCCGAACAGTACTTGCTGGGCCCGTCCAATTCGATGACCGGAGGTTCGGCCGCGACCACGGAAACCGGCACGGCGGGTGACAGGACCGAACATCCGTTGCCGGAGGACAACAGCGCCTGCGCGATGCCGGGCTCGGAAAAGACCCGGCCACCGGCGCCATCCTCACCGCCTGTCCACGAGGACGCCGCCCACCCATCCGGGATGGCGAACACGGCGGAATCGCCCGGACAGAGTTGAACCGTTTCCGGCCAATCCAATTCCGGGGACAAGCCCAGGCAGGGCGTTTCCAACACCGTGTGGTAGGCGTCGACTTGCGGGTCGAGCATGACGGTGCGCAGTCCGCTGGGCCAGAAGAACTCCACGCTGTCGACCGAGGCATGGTCCGCCAGACCGAAGTTGAACGTCAAGGGGCCGCAGGAACTGTAGCTGTATCCGATGAAACTCTGGTCCGTGCGCACGAAGTCCGGCGCCGCATGCACCACAACACGGGCACCGGCTGCATCCCGCGGCGACACCACCCCTTCAAGCTCGAACCCGATCCAGTGGTGTTCCAGGTCTTCATTGAGGAACAGTTGACACCCCGGGTTGGTGCTGACCAGCGTGTTGACCACCAGCAAATCCTCGGTGCCGTTCTCGTCAAAATCCGCCACGACCGTGGCATACCCACTGTATTGGCTCTCAATGGGGTGCCCTTCCGCGATGTCCGTGAAGGTCAGGTCGCCGTTGTTGTGGTACAGGAGATTCGGATAGGGACTGAAAAAGTATTCATTGGCCACATACAGGTCCCGCTCCCCGTCGTGGTCGTGGTCGATGAAGGCCGTTCCCCAGCCCATGCCCCAGTCGCCGACCCCCGCGGTTTCGGTGATGTTCTCAAAGGGCACGATGGGCCCATCCCCCTGAGGACCGGGGTTGATGAAGAGGTCGTTGGGCAGGTTGTTGGAGATGTACAGATCGAGGTACCCGTCGTGGTTGAGGTCGGTCGCGTCCACCCCCATGCCCTGCGCGGCCAGGTTGAGCCCCCATGCCCCAGCCTGGTTCGTGAAGGATCCCGTGCCGTCGTTGATGTAGAGCTTGTTGGCCTGGTTGCCATCGTGGGTCAGGTAGAGGTCCAGGTCTCCGTCGTTTTCAATGTCGAGGAACAATGCCCCCATGCCGATCAGGTTGTCCGTGGCCCCGGAAGCGAGGTATCCGTCGGTGAATCCGCCCTCTCCGTCCGACATCCAGAATTCATTGGCCTCATTCATGTTGACCACGTACAGGTCCAGCCAGCCATCGAGGTTCACGTCTGCCGCGTGGACACTGCGGCATTGGCCTTCGCTGCCCAGCCCCAAATCACTGGTGATGTCCGTGAAGGCGCCACCGTCGTTCCGCCAGAACCGGTTGGCATCGCCCGTGTTGCAGCTGAACAGATCGGGGTCACCGTCGTTGTCGTAATCAAAGAAGAGGGACGCCATGGTGAACCCGTCGTCCTCCACCCCGGCCGGCACGGCCACGAATTCTGCGTTGCCCTCATTCCGGTAAAGGGTGTTGGGCGCCAACCGACTCCCGATGTAGACGTCGAGGTCGCCATCGAGGTCATAGTCGGCCACCGACGCCGTGTGATTGAGGTAGTCCCCGGCCAACCCGGCCTGAACACTGTGATCCACGAAAAAAGACGTTTGCGCAGCGCACCAGCCGAACAGGCCACACGCGCTCACGGTCAACAGCAATCGGTTCAGTCTCTCCATCGGTTTTGGCCGCATCATTGGCGGTCTCCTAGGTGAAGACTCAATATACGGACGGGTTCAGGAGACCCAATGCCCGCGAAGCAGGACCCGGTCCGCAAGCGGATCGCCAAAGGCATAGAGCGCTTCCTCCACCGACCGCAAGGGCCGCGTCACGATGAGGCTCGCCTCCTGCCCGATGGCCAATCCGCCGACCTCGCTGTCCAATCCCAGTGCGGCCGCACCATTGACGGTCGCGGCAGCCAGCGCTTCCCGGGGTTCAAGCCCCATTCGGATGCACCCCAGCGATGCCGCAAGGTGCATGTTGCCGGACGGCGCCGACCCCGGATTGAAGTCGGTGGCGATGGCCAAAGGGCACCCGGCATCCACGAGGGTCCTGCCCGGCGTGTAGGGCAGGTCGAGGAACAGCGAACAGAGGGGCAGCGCGACAGGGATGGTGTTCGATGCGGACAATTCCGCCACATCCTCGGTGTCCAGGACCTCGAGGTGGTCCACACTCAGCGCGTCGAATTCCGCGCAGAGCGCCACCCCACCGCCAGCGGTGAACTGGTTGACATGGACCTTGGCGGGCAGCCCCCGCAGCCGGGCCTGCTCGAGAAGCAACCGGGTCTCCGCCAGCCCGAAATAGCCGTCCTCGCAGAAAATGTCGACGTGGTCGGCCAACCTTTCGGCCATCACGGCCGGCAAGACCTTGTCCACCATGTGTCGGGTGTAGGCCATGGCGTCGGCCCAGCCCTCCGGCACTGCGTGACAGCCGAGAAAGGTGGTCTTGACGGGAATGCGGTCCAACTCACCCAGACGCCGCGCCACGCGGAGCATCTTCAATTCCGACTCCATGTCCAGGCCATACCCGGACTTGATCTCGATGGCCCCCGTGCCCATGCGCATCAGGCGCTCCATCCGCTCAAGCGACACAGCGTACAGGTCATCCTCGCTCATGCTCCTCAGCGCTTTGGCACTGTTGAGGATGCCCCCGCCACGCTCTGCGATTTCCTGATAACTCAGTCCACGAATGCGGTCCACGAATTCCCCTTCCCGCGAGGCGGCATGAACGAGGTGGGTGTGGCTGTCCACCCAGGCGGGCAGGACCACCCGTCCATCCGCTTCGATGACCTCCAGTCCGTTCCAATCCGTGATGCCCGGGAAATCGGCCATCGTTCCCCCATCCAGGATGCGCCCATCCTCAATGGCCAGCCAGGCGTCCTCCATGACGGGAATCTTGCGCATCTCTCCACCTTCCAATCGACCGCTGGGTTCCGTTCCAAACCCCACAAGGTGACCGATGTCCTTGATGAGCAGGCGCCCTGTCGCAAATCCGGTTTCCATGCCCACAAGGTCGGACAAACCGGCGCGACCTCCCGGCGTACCTTTGCACCATGCCCGGCAACTCCATCGGTTCGGCCTTTCGGCTCACCACATTCGGCGAATCCCACGGCCCCGCATTGGGTGGGGTCATCGATGGCGTTCCCGCCGGTGTCCTGCTGGACATCGACCGCATCCAGGCCGAGCTCGACCGCAGAAGGCCCGGGCAATCCAAGCTCACCACCCAACGCAAGGAAAGAGACACCGCCACCTTCCTGTCCGGCCTGCTCGACGGCTGCACGACGGGCACCCCCATCGGGTTCACGGTGCCCAATGACGATGCGCGCGGAGGAGACTACGACCACCTTCAGGACCGCTACCGGCCCAGCCATGCGGACTTCACCTACGACGCCAAATACGGATTCCGGGACGTTCGCGGCGGTGGCCGCGCCAGCGCGCGGGAAACGGTCGCCCGGGTGATCGGCGGCGCCGTGGCGCGCCAGGTACTCGAGCAAATGCACCCGGATGCCCACCCGGAAGTGTCCGCCTATGTCGAGCGCGTGCAGGACATCGGCATGCCCGATGCGCCGGCCTTCTACCCCCATGACGTTGTCGACGCGACCCCGGTGCGCTGCCCACATCCGGACACGGCCGAGCGCATGATCCAGCGCATCGAAGCCATCCGCAAGGCAGGCGACACGGTCGGCGGCGCCGTGGCCGTCGTGGCCCGCGGCATCCCCGCCGGCTGGGGTGAGCCCGTGTTCGACAAGCTGCACGCCGACCTCGCCAAGGCCCTCTGGAGCTTGCCTGCCGTCAAGGGACTCGAGCTCGGCAGCGGATTCAGCGGCACCCTCATGCGTGGCTCCCAGCACAACGACGCCTTCGTCGCCAAGGAAGGCGGTGTCGGCACCGCCACCAACCACAGCGGCGGCATCCAAGGCGGCATCAGCAACGGGGAAGACATCACCCTCCGCATCGGCTTCAAGCCCGTGGCCACCATCGTCCAGGAACAGAGCACCGTCAACCAGGACGGCATTCCCGTGACCGTCCAGGGCAAGGGGCGCCATGATCCCTGCGTCCTGCCCCGGGCCGTCCCCATGGTCGAAGCCATGGTCCTGATCGTGTTGGCCGACCACGCCTTGCGCCAACGCGGCGCCCGGATTTGAATGGGTAGATTGCGCCCTGCAATTCACCGTCTGAATCGAACACCCCCATGCGCCTCGCCCTCCATTGGCAAGTCCTGATCGGCCTCGCGATCGGCGTCCTGTACGCCTGGATGTCCATCACCTTCGGGTGGAACGACTTCACGATCGACTACATCAAACCCTTCGGCGACATCTTCATCAATGTCCTGAAGCTCATTGCAGTACCCCTCGTCCTCTTCAGCATCATTTCAGGCGTATCGAGTCTGGGCGACCCGGCCAAATTGGGCCGACTGGGGGTCAAGACGGTCGTCACCTACCTGCTGACGACCATGACCGCCGTGATGGTGGGCCTGCTCCTGGTCAATTTGTTCCAGCCCGGCGCCCGCGTGTCCGATGACCTCCTCGAGTCGAACCGGATTCGCTACGAACTCTGGCGGGACGCCAACGGCATCGAGGTGCTCGATGACATCAACCTGCTGAACGAGCCCCGACTGCAGAACAAGGTCGAGGACATCACCGGCGAACAGGTCCAGATGAACGACTGGGTCATGGACAAATTGACCAAGGCCGAACGGACCAAGGCCAGCGGACCGCTTCAACCGCTCGTGGACGTGGTGCCCACCAACATCTTCCGCGCCCTCGCGGACATGTCCATGCTGCAGATCATCTTCTTCGCCGTGTTCTTCGGCGTCGTGCTCGTCGGCATGCCCAAGGAGACCGCCTCGCCGTTGATCCGCGCCGTGGACGCGCTGAATGAGGTGTTCGTGCAAATGGTCTGGATTGTGATGAAGGCCATGCCCCTTTTCGTCTTCGCCCTCATGGCCGGACAAATCGTGAATGCGGCCGGCAGCGATCCGGAGATGTTCCGGCAGTTGCTCGAATACCTGCTGCAATACAGCATCGTGGTGGTGATCGGCTTGGCCTTCATGGTCTTCCTCTTCTACCCGTCCCTGGTGGCCCTGATGGTGCGGAAACTCGGCTACCGCCGGTTCATGTCCGGCATGCGGGACGCCCAGATCACGGCCTTCTCCACGTCGAGCTCCGTGGCCACCCTGCCGGTCACCATGGATTGCGTGCGCAACCGCATCGGCGTCTCGGAGCGGACCACCAGCTTCGTGCTGCCCATCGGCGCCACCGTCAACATGGACGGAACCTCTCTGTATCAAGCCGTTGCGGTCGTGTCGCTCGCCCAATTCCACATGGTCGACCTGAGCCTGGCGCAACAGGCCGTGATCGTGCTCACCGCCACGCTGGCCTCCATTGGTGCCGCGGCCGTGCCCAGCGCGGGATTGGTGCTGATGATCATCGTCCTCGAAAGCGTGGGGCTGAATCCTGCGTGGATTGCCCTGATCTTCCCGGTGGACCGCATCCTCGACATGTGCCGGACCGTGGTCAATGTGACTGGAGACGGCGCCGTGTCCACCCTGATCGCCAACAGCGAAGGCGAACTCGACGTCCCGGAAGCCTGACGATGCGCGCCGTCCTTCGTTCATACGGGGTTGCGCTCTGTGCCCTGACCCTCTGCTCCGGCATGCTGGCGCAGGACACGGACCCCTGCGAGGCGATGCCTTCCACCAAAGCGGCCAAGCTCATTGAGAAGGGCACCGACAAACGGAAGTACGACGCCGACAAGCGCCGGGGCTACCTGGAGGACGCCCTCGAAGAGGATGACACGGCGCTCGAGGCCGCTTTTGCCCTCGGCCTGCTCGCCCACACCGAGGCGAGGCGACATGGAGGCAACCTGTCCGAAGCGCGGTCCCTCCTCCTGTCGGTTCACGAGGCGTGCAGCCGATACAATGAAGAAGTGCCCTACACCTTGGGGGCCATCGCTTACGCGGAGGGCCGGCACCAGGACGCCCTCGACTGGTTCGACCGGTTCCTCCAATGGGAATCCCGAACCGGCCAACCCATTGCCCCCCGGAACCGCAAACGGATCGAGCAAGTGAACGAGGTCCTGCCGGAGCTCCAGTTTCTCCTCGAGTTCAACGCACACGCTGACGCGGCGCCTCCCCGGGTCCTGGCCGAGGTCGCCTCCCGCGATGCGGAATATCTGCCCGCCCTGTCCGCGGATGGCACCCTGCTGTTCTTCACCAGGGCCGGCGAACGCAAGGCCAAGGGCGACCTCGTCAGCAAGCCGTTTGAGGAATTCACCTGGGCCCGCCGGACTGGCCCTGCGACTCCATTCGACTCCGGGGTGCGATTGGAAGACCCGTTCAACCGCTCGGGCGGCTATGGCGGCGCCTCCATTTCCGTGGACAACCGGTCCCTGTATCTCGCCATCAAATCCCCTGCGCCAGGCAATCCGGAAAACGTGGACCTCTACAGCACCCGCTACAGCCTGATGGAGGACACCGGCGACGAACAGGTCTACCTGTGGACCGACCCCGAGCCCCTTTCCGCGCTCAACACGCCCGACGGCTGGGAGAGCCAACCCGCCATCAGCCCGGATGGCCAGACGTTGTATTTCGCCGCGATCCGGCCGGGCACCACGCCGGACGAGCACGGCAACCCCACCATCGACGTTCTCGCCTCCCATTGGAACGGGACCCAATGGACGGAAGCGGTCGTCCTGCCGGCGCCCATCAACGGCCCCTACAGCGACAAGGCCCCCTTCCTGCATCCGGACGGCCGCACCCTCTACTTCGCCTCCAACCGGGATCCCGGCGGTGGCGGATACGACATCTGGATGTCCAAACTTGACAGCCTGAGCTCGCCCTTCGACGCGGGCGCCTGGTCTGCGCCCGTCAACCTCGGCACCCCGCTCAACACCGAGGGGGACGAACACGGACTCGTCATTTCAGCCGATGGCGCCACCGCCTACTTCTCCAGCCGGCGACCGGGAACCCAAGGCCTCGACATCATGACCTGGTCCCTGCCGGAATCGCTGAGGCCCCGTGCCTCCGTCGTGGTCCGCGGCCAACTCGACATCAGCGACGACCTCCAAGACACCCCCATTGCGCTCGAGTTGCGGTACGCGCAAAGCCGACGCGCACAGGCCATCGACCTCGGAGACGACGGAGCCTATGCCGCCATTGTGGACCTCGCTGCCGAGGAGGATGTGCTGCTGGTGGCCAAGGCCGATGGCGCAGCCTTCACGGCAGGACTCGTTGTCGACCGGGAAGACCCCTCACCCGCCCTCGTCAACGCCGACCTGACCATCCGGTCCGTGAGCGAGCGGGACGCCGCCTTTGAAATCGAGGACATCCACTACGCCACCGGTTCTGCGGTCATCGACCGGACGAGTCGGCTGATGCTGGACCTCTTTGCTGAATACCTCATGGACACCGGGCTTTCCGTGGAAATCGGCGGACACACCGACGATGTCGGCCT
Organism: Flavobacteriales bacterium; assembly: GCA_049610565.1. GTDB lineage: Bacteria > Bacteroidota > Bacteroidia > Flavobacteriales_D > Sanyastnellaceae > UBA8752. The sequence continues at coordinate 81,293 of JBMYZR010000002.1, forward strand.
CGACACCGACAACCTCGCGTTGAGCCAAAGGCGGGCGGATGCCGTTCGGGACCACCTGGTCTCCGCCGGCGTCCCGGATGCCGGCCTGACAGCCCGCGGTTATGGGGAGTCGCGCCCTCGGGCAGACAATAGATCCGAAGCCGGCCGGGCCAAGAACCGGCGCACGGAATTCCGCATCCTGACGGACTGATCGGCGGCACCCGCCGTCCGGCGTGGATAATTCGCAAAAAGTGGCCTCGGCCAGGTGCGCAAGGGCCCGATTTTCACGTTGTCCATGCGCCACCCCATGATTCCAGCACCGCGCCCCATTCCGATGGCCCTGATGCTCCTCGCCGCGAGCCTCTCCCTCCCCATCGGCGCCCAGACCACCGACCTCAACGGAGGCACCACGGTGTCCGCCACGGACCGTGAAGACCCCGGCTTGTACGACCGGGCCTTGCACCATTTCGAGCACGCCCAATACACCGCCGCCCTCGAAGGGTTCGACCGGTTCGTGAACAGCCCGCTCCGGGGCGACCAGTCTCATGGGGACGTCGAACGCCTCCAGCGCGTCGAAGCCGAATACCGCGCTTCCTTGTGCGCCATCTACCTCTTCCACAAGGATGCCGTTTGGCGCATCGACCGCTTCATCGCCCGCCATCCCGAATCCACCTGGGTCCCGAAACTTCACTGGGAGCTGGGCAATTACCAATACCGGCGCAAGAAATGGGGCAAGGCCCTCGAAGCCTTCGACCGGCTCAACCCGCGCAACCTCGGCAAGGTCCAGCGGGTGGAATTCCATTTCAAGCGCGGTCACGCCCGGTTCGAACACGGCCAACTTGAAGCCGCCCGAGGCGACCTGCTCAAGGTCACCGGCGGATCGGATGCGCGCCCCGAGTTCCTCGAGGCCGCCCGCTATTACCTCGCCCACATCGCCTATGCCGAGGACCGGCTCACCACCGCGCTGAGCGAATTCGAGGCACTCGCCTCCGTGGACGCCTTCCGCGATGCCGTCCCCGTCTACATCGCGCAGATCCTCCACAAACTGGACCGGCATGAAGACCTGGCCGACCGGATTCCGGGATGGCTGGGGGGCGAGGCCGACCTGCGGGAAGCGGACCGCATCGAGCTCGAGCGACTTCTCGGTACCGCGCTGTTCCACCTTGGCCGCTGTCCGGAAGCCGAGGCGCACCTCGAAGCGGCGTGGAATGGCATGGACACCCGGGACAAGTCGCCGGGGTTCAGCTACATCGTCGGGTCCTGTCGCCTGAACAACGGTCATCCCCAGGAGGCCATCCTCGCCCTGATGCGCGCCACCGGCGAAGGAGACCGGCTCGAGCAATACGCCACCCACGCCATGGGCCGGGCCTATCTGGCCAACGGCGAAAAACCGAAGGCCCAGACCGCCTTTGCCCGGGCCGCCACCTTTGACCACGACCTCGAAGTCCGGGAGGACGCCCTCTTCAACCACGCCAAACTGGCCTTCGAAACGGACTTCAACCCCTTCAACGACGCCATCGCCGCCTTCGAGCAATACCTCGAGGAATACCCGGACAGCCCCCGGCGGGACGAAGCGTACGGCTTCCTCCTGGATGTCTACCTGACCACCCGCAACCACGAACGGGCCCTCGATGCGCTCGACCGCATCCAGCGGAAGTCACCGCGGGAGAAGCAAGCCTATCAAGGCCTGGCCTACAACCACGGCGTGGACCTCTACCGTTCGGGAAAGCCCGCCGAGGCCGACGCGTATTTCTCCCGGAGCCGCACCTTCCCCGAAGACAACACCCTGGCCGCCGAAAGCCACTTCTGGCAGGGAGAAATCGCGATGAAGGCCGGGCGGGACGCCGTGGCCCTGAGCCATTACCGGGCCTTCCTCAATGCACCCGGCGCCTTTGGGTCGGAGCAGTATGACGAGGGGGAATACGGGGCGGCCTACGCCCTGTTCCGACAGCAGAAATACCGGGATGCGCAGGTGGGCTTCCGCAAGTATGTGGATGCCACGGCCGGCTCGGAAACGGGCGGTCACCGCGCGGACGCCTTCCTCCGCATTGGAGACTGCTTCTACATCGACAAGGACTACGACCGCGCCATCGAAGCGTACGATCGCGCGCTCGAGGCCAACACGACCCAACAGCAGTATGCCGGCTACCAGCGCGCCCGTTGCCTCGGCCTCGACGGTCAACTGGATGCTTCCGTGGCCGGAATGAACGGTCTGCTCGGCGCCTTCCCGGAAACCACCTTCAAGGGAGACGCCCTCACCGCCATCGGCAAGGCTGAGATCGAACGGGACCGGATGGCCGCCGCCAAGGCCGCCTTCGACCGGATCCGGACCGAACTCCCCGGCAGCGCCTATGCCAAGAACGCCCTCGTCGACCTCGCCCTCATCGCCATCAAGCAGGGCCGCGAGGAGGACGCCCTCTCCCTCTGGCAGACCATTTCCACGACCTATCCGGATGACGACGTCACCAAGGACGCCTTCCTGTTGGTGGAGCCCTTGCTGGTCGACCGCGGTCAACTCGATGCCTTGCCGGACATCGTGGGGCTGTCGGACGATGACATCGCCGAGAAGACCTTCGCCGCTGCGCAAGATTTGGCCTTGTCGGGCCAATGCGAAGCGGCCATGCCCAAGCTGCAGGCCTTCCTCGACAAGCACCCGGAGAGTGTGCGTGTGACCGCTGCCCGTTACCACCTCGGCCAATGTCAATTCGAGGCGGAGCAGTTCGACGAAGCCCTCCTCACCCTGGAATCCGTCATCGAGGGTCCGCTGAGCGATTATCACGAATCCGCCCTCGTCCTCGCGGCCACCCTGCGGTTCAACCGCGAAGAATGGACCGAAGCGCTGGGCCATTACCAACGTCTGGAAACCGTGGCGACCCTGAAGCGCCACGTGCTCGAAGCCCGCATCGGCATCATGCGCTGCAGCCGCGAACTGGGAGATGCCGACACGGTGCTGGACTACGTCGGGCCCATCCTCGATGACCCGGAAACCCCGGACGACATCGTGCTGGCCGCCCGATACAACCGCGCCCTGCTGCTTCTCGATCGCACCCCGGAAGACGCCCGCCCGGACCTCGAATGGTTGGCGGCCGATGGGCCGCACGCCGAAGAAGCCACCCACCACCTTGTGGCCCTGACCCTCGACGCCGGCGACGCCGAAGCCTGTCAAGCGGCCGTGTTTGCCCAACTCAACCGCTTCGGTGGCGGCAGCGATTGGGCCAACCGCAGCTTCCTCCTGCTCGCCGAATCCTACATCGTCCAGGAAGACTACTTCCAGGCCCGCACCACCGTCGAACAACTGCAGGCCAACATCTCCGAGCCATGGGTGCAGGACGCTTGCCTGGACCTGCTCGACCGGATTGCCCAGCTCGAAAACCCGCCGGCTCCGGTCGACACCACCGACGTGGAGATCACCCCCCAACCCGACAACGAATGAAGCGCCATCCACACCCCTTCTGCGCGAAGGCCGTCGCCGGACTCCTCGCCATCGCCCTTCCCCTCGGTTCGGTCTGGGGACAAGACAGCCTGCAGGTCACCTTCGTCGGCGACCGGGAACTCGAAGTGCGCGATGTGGTCAAGCCCGCATCGAGCCCCACCCGTGTGGACCTCGGCATGGCGAAACCGACCATCAACTACGCCCCGATCGCCAAGTCCATCGCACCGGTCACCCAAGTCCGGACCATCGAGCCGTTTGCCGTGCGCATGGACGCGCCGCTTCCCCGACTGTATGCCGGCTACGCCAAGGGCGGATTCGGCCTCTACACCTCCCCGTTTGCCGACATCCACTACGGGGAAACACAGAGCCGGAAAGGCAGCTGGGGTGTCAATCTGGTGCACCGAAGTTCCGCAGGGTCCACCGGTCAAGTGGACAGCCTCGGGCTCGATGAAGGATGGTCCCACAACGTTCTTCAGGGGCACTACAAGCGGTTCATCGACCGAAGCAGCCTCACCTTCGAAGGTGGCGTCCAACGGGACGCATGGGGCATTCACGGCCTGGACCTGTCGATGGTCGACCCCATCACATTTTCAGCACCTGACAGCCGACAGACCTATTCCCGTGTCTACACCACGGCGCGCCTTCAGAACCACCAGCGGGACAGCACCAAGGTCCAACGGGACCTGCAGCTCACCACATCCAGGCTCACCCTCGGCCTCAGCCCGGTTCCGGCCAACGCAGCCATGCCCGAGATCCTGCTCAGCCCCGGTCGGGAGAACCTGGTCACGGCCACAGGCGCGTTCCAGACCTGGCGGGATGACGCACTGTTGAGCCTCAGCCTCGAAGGCCACCTCATCGGCTCCCAGATCGACGCCCAAGGCGATTCGACCGCTGCCCCCTTGACTCGCAATTCGGCCCTCGTCGGCGCCGTGCCCACCATCACCAAAGAGCGCGGCGCCTATAAGGTGCGCGTCGGCGCCGGGCTCTGGGTGGACGCTCGGGGCCGCCAGGCCTTCCACTTCTACCCGACGGCCGAGGTCCGGTTCCGCCTGCTCGATGACGTGTTCGTGCCCTACGGTGGCGTCGATGGCGGCATGCAGCGGAACGCCCTTCACGACCTCGTCCAGGAGAACCCGTGGTTTGACGCCCGCTTCAACGCCGGGGCCGATGCACTCCGGGGCACCCTGCAGAACACCAACCGCGCGCTGGAGGTCTATGGCGGACTCCGTGGCAAATTCACCCGGGACCTGGCCTTCAACGCCCAAGCCCGCACCGTCACCTACCGGGACTTTGGGTACTGGGTCAACGAGCCGGGACTGGACAGCACCGGCCAGCGCTTCAGCTTGGCCTTCGACACCCTCACCGTCGCCAGTGTCATCGGCGAAGCGGCCTACCGGGGCCGCGGCCCCCTGGAACTGGAAGCCCGCGCCGAATTCCACACCTATGGAACGGGCACCCAACCTCATGCCTGGTACCAACCGCGCACCCGCATTTCCGGCTCCGCCCGGTGGAACCTCGACGAGCTGCTCTTTCTCGAAGCGGGCATTGACATTGTCGGCGCTCGCTACGCCCCCTCCCGGACACCCTTTGCCGCCGTTGCTGGAGATCAGGAGGACGCACAGACCGCCGGAGAATTGCTGACCGCCCCCGTGTTCGGAGGGACCGATCCGGTCTACGCGCGGAAATTGCCGGCCTACACAGCCCTGGACATCGGCGTGGAATACCGCTACAACGCCCGGCTGGCCTTGGGTTTGGACGCATCCGGCCCGCTCGGGAAGACCCAGATTTTCAACGGGTACAACGCCCAGCGGTTCCAGGTCATGATGTGGGCGGGATATCGCTTCTGAGTCGCCGTCCACAAAACGGTGGGCAAACCGCACAAAAGTGTTGAAAACACAGGCGTTTCAGCACCCCTGAAATCGGGCCGCCGGGACTCCACGGGTTATCTTCGCCAGACGCCAAAAAGCGCGGAGCATGAGCGAAGAGAAGAAGCACAACTACGGCGCGGACAGCATCCAGGCCCTCGAAGGGATGGAGCACGTCCGCAAGCGTCCCTCGATGTACATCGGCGATGTCGGTGTTCGGGGTCTGCACCACCTCGTCTACGAGGTGGTCGACAACTCCATCGACGAGGCGCTGGCCGGACACTGTGACACCATTGACGTGGCCATCACCGAGTCCAACGGGATCACCGTGCACGACAACGGCCGGGGCATCCCGGTGGCCATCCACAGCAAGGAAGGCGTCAGCGCCCTGGAGGTCGTCATGACCAAGATTGGTGCCGGCGGAAAATTCGACAAGGACAGCTACAAGGTCTCCGGTGGTCTCCACGGCGTCGGTGTCAGCTGCGTCAACGCCCTCTCTACCCACCTCCGCGCTGAGGTCCACAGGGATGGCAAAGTCTGGGAGCAGGAATACAGCCGGGGCAAGGCGACCTACCCCACCCGTGAGATCGGCACCACCGACCGCACGGGAACTTCTGTCACCTTCCAGCCTGACCCGGAGATCTTCAACGACACGCTGGAGTACAGCTACGACACACTGGCCCGCCGCCTGCGGGAATTGAGCTTCCTCAACAAGGGCATCACCCTGACCCTCACCGACGAGCGCAACCACGACGAGGAGGGCAACCCCATCCGCGAACGGTTCCACAGTGAGACCGGTCTGCAGGAGTTCTGCACCTACATCGACCAGAACCGGGAGCAGCTCATCAAGGACGTCATCCACATGGAGGGCGAGGTCAACGACATTCCCGTCGAAGTGGCCATGGTGTACAACACCTCCTTCAACGAGAGCCTGCACAGCTACGTCAACAACATCAACACCCACGAAGGCGGAACGCACCTGAGCGGTTTCCGTCGGGGATTGACCAACACGCTGAAGAAGTACGCCGAGGAGTCCGGCATGCTGGACAAGCTCAAGTTCGACATCAGCGGTGACGACTTCCGCGAAGGCCTGACCGCCATCGTGAGCGTCAAGGTGATGGAGCCCCAGTTCGAGGGCCAGACCAAGACCAAACTCGGCAACAAGGAAGTCACCGCCCCAGTGTCCCAGGCGGTGAGCACCATGCTCCGCGACTACCTCGAGGAAAACCCCAACGACGCCAAGACCATCGTCCAAAAGGTCATCCTCGCCGCCCAGGCCCGACACGCCGCGCGCAAGGCCCGCGAGATGGTCCAGCGCAAGACCGTCATGGGCGGATCCGGACTGCCCGGCAAACTGGCGGACTGTTCCGAAAAGGATCCGGCCATGTGCGAGGTTTTCCTGGTTGAGGGTGACTCCGCTGGAGGAACCGCCAAGCAGGGCCGCGACCGGATTTTCCAGGCCATCCTTCCCCTGCGAGGCAAGATCCTCAACGTGGAGAAGGCCATGCACCACAAGATCTTCGAGAACGAGGAAATCAAGAACATCTACACGGCCCTCGGCGTGACCGTGGGCACGGAAGAGGACGAGCGCGCGCTCAACATGTCCAAGCTCCGTTACCACAAGGTCGTGATCATGTGTGACGCCGACGTAGACGGCAGCCACATTGAGACGCTCATCCTCACCTTCTTCTTCCGCCACATGAAGGAGTTGATCGAAAACGGCTACGTGTACATCGCGACGCCTCCGTTGTACCTCGTGAAGCGGGGCTCCAAGCAAGGCTATGCGTGGGACGACGACCAACGCGACCGGCTCATCGCCGAATACCGTGGCAAGAGCGACGCCGCCGTGGGCGTACAGCGCTACAAGGGTCTCGGTGAGATGAACGCAGAGCAACTCTGGGACACCACCATGAATCCCGAGAACCGCACGCTGCGCCAGGTGACCATCGAGAACGCCGCCGAGAGCGACAACATCTTCTCCATGCTCATGGGGGATGACGTGCCGCCCCGCCGCGAGTTCATCGAGGCCAACGCCAAATACGCCAACATCGACGCGTGACCCCTGCGCGCCGAACGGTCTGGATCACCGGTGCCTCCTCGGGCATTGGACAGGCCGTGGCGCGGGCTTGTTTCCACCGCGGTGACCGCCTCATCCTCTCCGCCCGCCGCAGCGAGGTCCTCAACGCCTTGTGTGATGACCTCGGCACCGACGACGCGCTCATCGTCCCCTTCGACCTCGCCCATACCGAGGGCCTGTCCGAACAAGTCAATCAAACGTGGAACGCAGCGGGCGGTGTGGACGTCGTCATCCACTGCGGCGGCATCAGCCAACGCAGCCTCATCATCGACACGGATGAATCGGTCGACCGGACGATGATGGAGGTCAATTACTTCGGCACCCTCGCCTTCACCCGGGCCCTCCTTCCCCACATGATCGCGACCGGGGGCGGCCACTTCGCTGTGGTCACCAGCGTCATGGGGCTTTTCTCGGCCCCCTTGCGCTCAGGCTATGCCGGCGCCAAGCACGCCATGCACGGATGGTTCGAAGCGCTCCGAGCCGAACACCATGACGACGGCATCCGCGTCACGATGGTGTCCCCCGGATATGTCCGCACCGCGATTTCGTTGAATGCCCTGACTGGGGATGGCACGCCGCAAGGCACCATGGACAACGCCACGGACAACGGCATCACCCCCGAGCGCTGCGCCCACGTGATTCTCCGCGGCATCGACCGCAACCGCGCACTGGTCACGCCTGGCAAAAAAGAAGTGCTGGGATACTGGCTCGCCCGGTTTGCTCCGAATCTCCTTCGGCGCATCGCACGCCGTGCCTCAGTCACCTGACGCCGAGCGACCGCCTTACACGTATTCGCGGCCGGCGACGTCGAGGACGTTGGTCGTCTTCTTGAGCGTCCGCAACACCAGGAAGACGAGGAAGGAGGCGGCCAACGCATACGCCCAGAAATCCTGGAAAATGCAGGCGGGCGAGGCGAAGAAATCCGAGGTCATCCCCGAGGCACGGTAACCGTGCAGCATGTCCACCCAGGCGAAACTGACGAACACGGCGAAGAAACCATTGTATTCCCGCTTCAGCACGTTGCGCATCGAAAAGCCCACTTCCGGCTCCTTCCAACGGCCCAGGGCGGGCCAAAACGCCGGCACGGAAGCCGACCAGTCGAGGTAGGCCTGTCCGAATTTGCCCCGCAGGAACTGCTCCTCCGCAAACATGATGCGCTCATAGTACAGGGCATAGAGCAGGAGGAACACCACGGCGAACCAGATGTGGCCGATGTACAGGACGATGCCGAGCCACATCAGCAGGTTGCCCAGGTACAAAGGGTGCCGACAGATGCTGTACATCCCGAGGGTGTTCAACGACTCGGCGACCTGGCCTTCCTTGGTGTTGCGGCCCGAGGTGCCCCGCGGGGTGTAGCCCACGCACAGGGCGCGGATGACCTGACCGGCCATCGCGATGTCCAAACAGATCAGCGGCCACCACCAGGTTCGGTCGAAGCCTTCGGACATCGGCGTCCACGACACATCAGCCAACAGCACCACCGGAACGGCCCCAAAAAAGAGAAACAACGGCAGGAAGCTTCGCCACCGGAAGAGCCAGTTGCCCGACCGGTCCATTTCCTCAATCAGCGCCATCAGTCGAAGATGGGCTGGTTCCAACGCTTGACCGAGTCCCCTTCGGCCACGCCGGACAGGACCTCCACCGTCAAACCATCGGAGAGACCGAGTTCCACATCGCGTCGCTCGAATTGCTGGGGCGCTACCTGCACTTCGATGAACGGGTTGGGCCCTTCATACTGCACCAGCGCCTCGCTCAGGGCGAGCACCTGCTCCCGCTTGTCCAGCACGACATCCGCATTGGCACTGAATCCCGCCCGGATGAAGTCGCCTTCTTCCAACGTGACCGCCGCCCGGATCTCGAATTGGACGGCTCCGTTCTGCGGAACCCCCTTGGGCGAAATGTATTCGAGAACCGCGTCGAACCGCTTGCCCGGCATCGCGCCGATGCTCAGGATCAAGGGAATGCCCACCCGGAGGTTCTCGATTTCACTTTCGTCGATCTGACCGCGGAAAATCAGGTCCGTCATGTCCGCCACGCTGGCGATGGTGGTGCCTTCGTTGAAGGTGTTGGCCTGGATGACCTGGTTGCCCACCTCGACCGGCACATCGAGGACCATGCCGTCGACGGTGCTGGTGATCATCGTGTTGGAGGCCTCTCCCGCCCGGCTGGCTGCGCCCTCCTTGACGATGCGGAGGTTGTCCTCGGCAGCGAGCATCTCCTCCTTGGATTGCAAATAGGCCGTCTCGCTTTGCTGGAAGTCCTGCTCGGAGACCACCCCGGAAGCCAGCAGGGACTCCTGACGCTCGAAGTCACGCCGACTGTTCTCCATGGAAATGCGGCTGCGCTCCACCCGGCTCTGGGCCGCCGCGAGGGCCGCCATATCGGGCACCACCCGCACCCGGGCGAGGACGGCACCCGCCGCGACGGTGTCACCCGCTTCAACGAACAGCTCGTCCACGATGCCGCTAATCTGCGGCTTGATGAGGATCTCCTTGCGCGGCCCGATGGTGCCGGAACTCACCGACTTCTTGATGATGTCGGCGATGCGCGGGGTCTCCACACCGAACCGGGCCTCGGGGGCCTGTTCCTTCTGGTAGAGGTCGTTCAACGTGTAAGCCGCCCCGGCGATGACCAGGAGGACGAAGAGGAGCAGGAGCGTAACGCGGCCTTTCTTCATGGTGCAGATTCAATCATCCCTCCGAGCGCAAGGCTTCCACCGGCTTGATGGCCAGTGCCCGCATGGCGGGCAGGACGCCCGCGAAGATGGCCATCCCCAGAAGGATGCACAACACGGTGAGGACAGTTCCGAAATCGATTTCAGGATGGCGGAAAACCCCCGCATCGCCGCCGCTTTCGAGGTATCCGTCGACCGCCTCCAGCAGGCCGACACCGAGGATCAGGCCGCAGAGTCCCGCGAGAAGCGTCAGGAACAGGGTCTCCCCGATGATCTGACGCAGGATGCGGATCGGCGTGGCACCGAGACTCCGCCGAATGCCGAGTTCCTTGGTGCGCTCCTTGATGGAGATGAGCATGATGTTGGTGATGCCGATGACGCCGGCCAACAGCGCAAGGGAGCCGAAGAGCAGCGAAATGAGCCGCATGCCGGAAAACAGCAGTTCCGCCTTCTGGAACTCCTCGGCCATGGACCAGCTCCCGATGGCCCGCGGATCGTCCGGGTGCACACTGAGCCGCGCCTTGATCAGCTGCTTGGTCGCCTCTTGAGCTTCTTCAGCGTCCACCCCGTCCTTGATGAGCATGGACAGCCACCCCACCCTGTCACGGGTATTGAACGCCTTGCCAAACGTGGAGAACGGGATGTAAATGCTCTCCGCCTCGTTCTGGGCATCCTCGTCATTGCCCTTGGGGGTGTAGACCCCGACCACACGGAAGAGCACACCTTGAATCTGGACGGTCTCGCCAATGGGCTCCTCCCCGAATTCGAAGAGGATGTCCTGGACGCGGCTGCCGATGACGCAGACCTTCCGCTCATTGTCCAAGTCCGCCTGGTTCAGGAAGCGGCCATTGGTGATGTTCATCGGCTTCACCTCCTGGTAGCGCGCGATGGCGCCGCTCACATCGAAGGCCCCACTCTCCTTGCCGCGGATGACATTGTTGGTCCCCTGCCACCCGCCGAGCTGGATTTCCGGACAGACCAGATCGAGGTGCTGGGTGTTGGCCTCGAGCCATTTCACGTCGTCGATGTCGAGTTCGAGCCAGCGTCCCCGTTGGTATCCCTTGTAGGGAATGCTGGTGCTCATGGTCCAGGCGAACATGCTGTTGGACACATCGCTGCCCATGTCCGCCTTGACCCCGTTTTCCAACCCCCGGGCGGCCCCCACCGTGATGATGATCATGAAGAGCCCCCACCCGACGCCGAGCGCAGACAGGAAGGCGCGCAAAGGATTGCGCACGACCACCTGGACGAGTTCAATCAATCGGTCGCGGTCCAGTCCCATCATTCGTAGCGAAGGGCTTCAATGGGACGAATGCGCACGGCCCGCAGTGCGGGGACGAGGCCGCTCAGTGCGCCGGCCACCACCAACACGATCAGGGCGGTGACCGTCACGCGGAGGTTGACCTCCGGATTGGTGAAGTAGTCGTGTTGGGCGTAGGGAGCGGCAAAATTCAGCGTGGCCACCCCCGCCATCAACCCCAGCGAACCGGAGACGAGGGTCAGTGACACTGCCTCGATGACGATGAGCGACAGGATGCTGCCGGATGTGGCGCCGAGGGCCTTGCGTACCCCGATCTCCACGGTGCGCTCCTTGACCACGATGGCCATGATGTTGGCCACCCCGATGGCACCCGCGAGCAAGGTGAAGCCGCCGATGACCCAGATGAAGAGCCGAATGCCCTTGAAGATCCGGTCGAACATCGCGTAGTCCTCCTGGTTGTCGCGGACCCGAACGGCCCGCTGGTCCTCGGGGTGCACGGAGTGCCTCAGGCGCAAGTCGCCGTCGATGGCGTCGACCATGGCCGTGGACCCCGCGAGGTCCCGGTCGCCCGTGGAGAGGACCATGGATCCGATGACATCATCACCTTGGAAGAGGCGCTGCATGGTGGTCATCGGAATGTAGACCATGCTGTTGCCCCACCGCCCATTCTTGGTGAAATGGCCCACCACACGGAACGTGATGCCGCGAAGGTTGATGTACTCCCCGATGGGAGACCGCTTCTTGAACAGCTCGTTGATCAAGTTCTCCCCGATCACACAGACTTTCGCTTCATCGGCCAGGTCGTCAGCGTGCAACCAGCGCCCTCCGGTCAGCGGAATCAGATCCAGGTCATCGAAATCCGGCTCCACACCGACCACAGGGTAGTTGCCTTGTTCGCCCTTGTACTGGACTGTCGAGCCCCACATGCTCAGTCTGCCCGACACCGCCGGGGTCTCCACCACCTGCTCGGTGACCCGTTGCTCGTCCTCGTTGTGGAGTTCGATGTAACGGTTGGGTTGGCGGCCTCTGTAAGCCAATGTCGTGGTGCCTGTCCGCACCCATATGGTGTTCTTGGCCTCATCGCCAAAGTCCTGTTCCACCCCATTCTGGAGGCCGAATCCCAGCCCCTGCATGACCACAAGGATGAAGATGCCCAAACCCACCGACAGCCCGGTCAACGCCGTCCTCAGGGGGTTGGCGGTCACCGTGTGGGCGATTTCGATCCAGGTCTCGCGGTTGAACATCAATCAGTAGAACCGGCGCCATTGGCCGTGGGTTCGACCACTTCCCCGCTTCGGCCATCTTCGATGATGACCCCGTCGTGCAGGCGAATGGTCCGGTCGCATTTGGCCGCAATGTCCGCCTCGTGGGTCACGATGATGACGGTGATGCCGGACGCATTGACCTCGCGCAGCACTTCCATGACTTCGTGAGAGGTCGTGCTGTCGAGGGCGCCAGTCGGCTCGTCCGCCAGGATGACCCTGGGCTCCGTGATCAGGGCGCGGGCAATGGCCACGCGCTGCTTCTGACCGCCGGACAGCTCGGACGGCAAATGGTCCGCGCGATCGTCCATGCCCATTTTGGCCAGCATCTCCATCGCCCGCTTCTGCCGTTCCCGCCGCGGGACTTTCTGATAGAACAAGGGCAAGGCGACATTCTCCACCGCCGTCTTGAAGGCAATCAGATTGAAGGACTGGAACACGAACCCGAGGAATTGACTGCGGTATCGGGCAGCCTGCTTTTCGGACAGCCCGGACATGTCCACCCCATCGAGGTCATACCCCCCGGCGTCAAATCCGTCGAGCAGACCGAGCACATTGAGGAGCGTGGACTTGCCAGAGCCCGAAGACCCCATGATGGCGACCATCTCGCCCTGCTCGATGTTGAGGTCGATGCCCTTCAGGACGGGCAATGTCCCTCCTGCGAGGGGGTACGCCTTCTCAATTCCACGCAACGCGAGCATGCCGCGAAGGTACGGACCGACCATCGGCCTCAGCGACCACGAAAAAGGCCCGCGCGTGCGGGCCTTTTTCATCGTTCACAACACGCCGAATCTCATTCGGAATCACAGGGTGTGTTGGCGGGATCGGCATAATTCGGGGCCGTCTTGTCCGTACAGTTGTCCTCGTCATCGCAGAGGCCATCGGAATCCGTATCGCTCACGCCGCAGTCGCAGCACAAATCAAACGGCACGATGACCATCACCCCTGCGCTCGCGCAGTCATCGGCATCCGATGCCGTCACCGTGTAGGATCCTGGAAGAATGCCGTCCACATCACCAGGGTACGGAAAGTCGTAGTCCTGACTGCCGTTGATGCCCGCGAGGGCAACCGAGGTCGGAGCACCGGACGCCACTTCCACATCCAAGGCACCGTCCCCAGAGGCCAAGGATGAGGGAACCGAAGCCACGCTGACCTCCCCCAGCTCCGGCGCAAACACACAGGGCAACGGGGTCAATGTGGCCTCCGCTCCATGGAGGGACATGATCATGGCCGACTCGTCCTCATTGAAGGAAAGCAACTGAACCTCGCAATCCGAAGTCGTCGAGGCGAGGGCACATTGGCCGTCCACCTCCATCACCGAGTACGCGAAGCTTCCGATGACGGTGCCGTCAGGTGCCAACTCCTCAGCCAAGCCGTCTTCCCCGAAGTGAACGAGGGTTTCGATCGTCACACAGGACGAACCGAAACTGGCCGTGTGGGTGAGGGCCATCAACTCATCCTCCAGAAACTCAACCAAGGGGGTGCAATCCGGAACAGGGGGAGTGGGAATTGACGCCACGAGACTCCCTGAAGAGAACAGCGCAAAAACAAACAAGAGCGTGAGCGTACGCATGGACAAATGGGTTTGGTTCAACAGCCAGTGCGGTCACCGACTCTCCTGAAAAATACCGATTCATCACCACAGCGGACGAGAAAAGGAGTCCCCGTTTTGTGGGCGAAGGCCTCACGCCTTCAAGAAATCCACCGCAGCCGTCATTCGGGACGATTGCTCCACATCTCCCTCCTGGGGCGGCACCTCATCCCGGAAACGCCCGAGGAACGCCTGCTGCCGGCCGGACAATCCGGGGTTTGCTCTGAAATGAAGCGCCTGGCTGGCGGTGAGGAGCTCGGAGGCGAGAATCTCGCGGGTGCCCTCGACGACCGCGAGCAACTGCAGGCCAGCGTTGGCGCCCATGCTCACATGGTCCTCCTGGCCGTTGCTGCTGTCGATGGTGTCCACGCTGGCGGGCATGGCACGCATCTTGTTGCGGGCCACGATGCTCGCGGCGGTGTATTGCACAATCATGAGCCCGCTGTCCAGACCGGGGTCGGTGGCCAGGAACGGCGGCAGGCCGCGTGTTCCGCTGAGGAGCTTGAAGATGCGACGTTCGGACATGGTACCAAGCTCACTCGCCGCCACCTTCAGGTGATCCAGAATCACAGCGAGGGGCTCTCCGTGGAAATTGCCTGCGCTGATGACCTCGCCGGAATCCGGCAACAAGATGGGGTTGTCGGTCACCGCCGTCCCCTCGCCTTCCAGCGTCGCGACACCCAGGTCGATGGCCTTGCGCACGGCACCGTACACCTGCGGAATGCACCGGAAGCTGTACGGGTCCTGCACCCACTCATGGGTTTCCCGGAGAAATTCCGCCCCCTCGAGCCATTCACGCATGGCCGCCGCGCTCGCCTGTTGGCCGGCATGTTGACGGAGGGCATGCACAGCCGGATGGAACGGGGCGTCCAGCCCTTCGAAGGCAGCCAGACTCAGGCTCGAAATCCCGTGCGCCTGTTGCCAAAGGACCTCCAACTGGTGGAGGGCATGGGCGAGCAGGGCCGACATCATCTGGGTGCCGTTGATGAGGGCCAACCCCTCCTTCGGGCCGAGAGAAATCGGACTCCACCCTTTTTCTGCGAGCACCTCTGCAGCGGGACGCGTGGTCCACTCACCATCTGCTCCGCGCTCCATGAGTTCGCCTTCGCCGAGGAGCGGCAGGCACATGTGGCTCAGTGGAGCCAAGTCTCCACTGGCACCCAACGACCCTTGACGGGGCACCACCGGCATCAGCCCCTCATTGAAGAAGGCCACCAACCGGTCCACCGTCTCCGGCTGCACCCCACTGTGACCGCGGATGAGGCCGCAGACCTTGAAGAGGAGCATCCAACGGACAATCTCAGGCGGCAGCGGCGCGCCGAGGCCGGCGGCATGGCTGCGCAGGATGTTGTCCTGAAGCTGATGCAACGCGTCCTCCCCCACGCGGACATGGGCCAATTGACCGAAGCCCGTGTTGACTCCGTACACCGTGCGGCCGGAAGCGACGACCTCCAACAGGAAATCGTGGGCGCGTTGGACGTTGTGGCGGGCATCGTCAGAGAGAACAATGCGGTCTGCCGCGTACAGGGATTGCAGCTGGGTCCAGCTCAGCTGGCCGGGGTGAAGGCTCTGGTCCATGGTTGTCGCGAATTTACCCGGGTCTCCCGCTATCTTGCCCTTCCAATCCGAAAACCGGACCATGCGATTCCCATTGACCCTCTGCCTCCTGGCAGTCTTCGGGGCCCTTTCCGCCCAGCGGGCCCCCATCGAATTCGAGGAATATGACCTCAAGAACGGGCTTCACGTCATCCTGCACGAAGACCACAGCGCCCCCATCGTGGCCGTCTCCGTGATGTACCACGTCGGCTCCAAGAATGAGAACCCGGAGCGCACCGGCATGGCCCACTTCTTCGAGCATCTGCTCTTCGAAGGCTCCGAGAACATCGGGCGCGGCGAATTTTTCAAGTACATCCAGAACGCCGGCGGCCAGAACAACGCCAACACCTCCAACGACCGCACATTCTATTACGAAGTGCTCCCGTCGAACCAGCTCGAGCTCGGCCTGTGGCTGGAGAGCGAGCGGATGCTCCACGCCCGCGTCGAGCGCATCGGCATCGAGACCCAGCGTGAGGTCGTGAAGGAGGAGCGCCGCCAGCGTGTGGACAACCAGCCCTACGGCAACCTCATCGAGGAGACCATGAAGCGCGCCTACCTCGAGCACCCCTACCGTTGGCCCGTCATCGGGTCCATGGCCCACCTCAACGCGGCTGAAGACCAAGAGTTCACCGACTTCTACGAGACCTTCTACGTGCCCAACAACGCCGTGCTCTCCATCGCCGGCGACTTCAACCGCAAGGACCTGAAGAAGATGATCGAAGGCTACTTCGGTCCTGTCCCGCGCGGCACCAAGGACATCCCCCGCCCGACCATCGAAGAGCCCTATAAGGTGACGGAGGTGCGGGACACCATCTGGGGCGATGACCAACTGCCGCTGGTCCTCATGGCCTACCCGATTCCCGCCGAGGGAACGCCGGACTACTACGCCGTCGACCTGCTCAACACCGCCCTGAGCGGAGGCCAATCGAGCCGCCTGAACCGCGCAGTGGTCGATGACCAGGAGCTCGCCGTCTTCTGCGGCGCCTTCAGCTTCGGCCTGGAGGATCCCGGTCAGACCATCGCTTACGCGGTGGCCAACATCGGCACGGACCCCGCCGAGGTCGAGAACGCGATGGTCGCTGAAATCGACCGCGTCAAGTCCGAAGGCATCACGCCCGCCGAGCTCGACAAGCTCAAGAACCAGGTGGAAAGCGGATTTGTCCAGTCCAATGGCACCATGCGCGGCATCGCAGAATCCCTCGCCAACTACCACATGTACTTCGGGGACGCCAACCTCATCAACAACGAGATCGACCGCTACATGGCGGTGACGGCCGAGGACATCCAGAAGGCCGCCAACGATTACTACAACCACGACCGCCGCGTCGTCCTGTACTTCATGAACGAGAACGCACAATGAACCGCATTGCCTCCCTCCTTCTGACCCTGGCGGTCTTGATGCCCGCCGCGGTCCTCGCCCAGGTCGACCGCTCCCAAGCCCCGGCTCCGGCCCCGGCACCCGAAATCGTCCTCGGCGACTACACCGTCGAGACCCTCGAGAACGGCCTGACCCTCATCGTGGTCGAAAACCACAAGCTCCCCCGCGTCAGCTACCGCCTGACGCTGGACGTCGACCCCATCTTCGAAGGGGCCAAGGCCGGATACACCAGCATGGCCGGATCGATGATGCGCAAGGGCACCACCACCCGGTCCAAGGCCGAAATCGACGAGGCCGTCGACCGGATCGGCGCCAGCCTCGGCACCTCCGGCTTCGGCATGAACGGCCGTTGCCTCGTCCAGCACAGCGCGACCCTGCTCGAGCTCATGTCCGACATCCTGATGAACCCCACCTTCCCCGAGGAAGAGATGGAAAAGGAGCGGAAGCAGACGCTGAGCGGATTCGCCAGCAGCGCCACCGACGCCAACCAGATTTCCGGACGCCTGTCCCGGGCCATGACCTACGGCCTGAAGCACCCCTACGGCGAGAGCTCCAACGAGAAGACCGTGGAGGCCATCACCCGCGAGGACCTGATGGCCCACTACGCCTCCATCTGGAAGCCAAACGTCGCCTACCTCGTCGTCGTGGGCGACATCACCCCCGAGACGGCACGCGACCAGGCCGAAAAGTACTTCGGCGAGTGGCGCCCGAATGAGGTCAAGTCCGATCGCTTTGCCCGCCCGGTTCCGCCCAAGGGCAACCGCGTCTGCTTCGCCCCGGTTCCCGGTGCCGTCCAAAGCGTGATTGACATCACCTTCCCGGTCTACCTCAAGCCCGGTCATCCAGACGTGGTGGCGGTGAGCGTGATGAACACCATGCTCGGCGGGTTCTTCGGCAGCCGCCTCAACCAGAACCTCCGCGAAGACAAGGGCTACACCTACGGCGCCCGCAGCTCCATCGGACCCGACGAACTGGTCGGCCGATTCAGCGCCCGAGCCAGCGTCCGCAATGAGGTGACCGACAGCTCCCTCGTTGAATTCCTGTCCGAAATCCGGAAAATGGTCGAAACGCCGGCCCCCGACAGCACGCTGCAGTTCGTCAAGAACTACCTCAACGGCAGCTTCGCCCTGTCGCTGGAGCGTCCGGAGACCATCGCCCGCTTCGCCCTCAACATCGAGCGCTACGGATTCCCCGCCGACTACTACTCCACCTACCTGGGCCGCCTCGACGCCGTCACGGTGGAGGACGTGCAGCGCGTGGCCCGCACCTACCTGCGCCCCGACAACATGAACATCACCATCGCCGGCAACCGGGATGTCGCCGACGGACTGGCGCAATTCGCTTCCAGCGGCCAAGTAGAGTTCTTCGATGCCTTCGGCGAGCCGCTGAAGGAACTCGACCCTGCCCCCGAGGGCATGACCGCGGAGGACGTGTTCAACGCCTACTACGCCGCACGCGGCGGTGCCGACAAACTCGCCAAGCTCAAGGGCGTGATGATGACCGGCGAAATGGCAGCAGGCCCCATGTCATTGGAGATGGTGCAAGCCCACGAGAATGGAGGCGCCGGCTACACGCGCATCTCCGCCGGAGGCAGCGTGATGCAGGAGACCCGCTTCGATGGCAAAAAAGGCAGCGAGTCGGCCATGGGTCAGGTCTCCGCGATGGACGAGGCCAAGATCATGGACACCAAGCGGAACCACGACCTACTCGAGTTCCTTCACCTTGCCGACTATGGCATGAGTGCGGAATTGCTCGGCGTTGACCCGATCAACGAAGTGCCCCATTACCTGATCGACATCCGGAAGGACGGATCCGTGGTCGAATCCCACTGGTTCGACGTCGCCACGGGCCTTCGCGCCCGGACCGTCCGGACCGAGAGCACGCCGCGAGGCGACATGACCATCACCCTCGACTACGGCACCATGGTGGAAGCCAAGGGCCTCAAGTTCGAAGGCGAGGTGACCATGAAGACCGGTGGACAGGAAATGAAGATGACCATGACCGACGTCAAGGTCAACCCGAAACTGGACGCCGCCGACTACTCCGTCGAGTGAGTGACGCGGCCGCCCCGTTGATTGCGCTCGCCGGCGCGGACCTCCACCAGGAGGAACACATCGTCCTGAGCGGTGTGGACCTCGAGGCCCGCGCCGGCGAGTTCATTTACCTCATCGGCCGAACCGGATCGGGCAAGAGCAGCCTGCTCAAGACCCTGTACGGCGAGCTCCCGCTGACCGTCGGAAGCGGATCCGTCTGTGGTGTGGACCTCACCACGCTCCACCGCAAACAGGTCCACCTCCTCCGGCGCAAGCTGGGCATCGTGTTCCAGGATTTCGAACTCCTGACGGACCGGACCGCCAACGAAAACCTGCAGTTCGTCCTCAAGGTGACCGACTGGAAGGATGCGGGCGACCGGGAGCGGCGCATCGCTGAGGTCATGCAGGCCGTCGGCCTCGAAAACAAAGGCTACAAGCGGCCCCATGAATTGAGCGGTGGAGAGCGTCAGCGACTCGCCATCGCCCGGGCCCTGCTCAATGCGCCCGACCTCATCCTCGCCGACGAGCCCACCGGCAACCTCGATCCGCAGACCGCCGAGGGCATCCTGCAGCTCCTGCACGATTTGGCCTCCCAAGGACGTTGTGTCCTCATGGCCACCCACAACCACGACATCCTGCGCCGCAGGCCGGGTCGCATCCTGCAATGCGACAAAGGCAAATTGACGGAACTCCAGGCCCCGCCCGTCCTCGCATGATGGACGCCGGCCGGCCTTCCTTGTGTCTTGCCATCCCCCTCCTCGACGCCAGGGAGTCGGACGCCCTCGCCCGGACGCTTGACTCGATTGTGGCCGCCGGATTTGTTGCGTCGACTGAGGTCTTGATCCAGGTTGGCCAGAGCGACCGCGGCGCCTTCCCCCCTGACCTGCTCGACCACCCCTGCTCACCGGCTTGGTCCTTCCAACCGGACAGCGGCATCTACGCCGCCATGAACACCCTGCTCCACCGGGCGACGTCCGACCGCATTCTGTATGTCGGCGCGGGAGATGTCGTCCTTCCCGGACTGGCTGCGGCTGTCGACCGGTGGTCAAGCCAAAGCGTGGCGCCGGACCTCATCCAACTCGGAGGGGTGCGGTTGCCGGACGCCGAACCGGGTGTCCCCGACCATTACCCCGCCCGGTGGGACGCCTCCCTGCGCTGGCGGAACACCACGCACCACCAAGGCATGGCCTGTCCACGGACGCACCTCCTCGAAGCCGGGGGCTTCCGAAAGGACCTCGCCGTGCTGGGCGACTACGCCATGAACCTCATGCTGTGGCAAGCCGGCATCCAAGCAGCATGGACCGATGGCGAAGATTGGGTATCGGTTCAATCCGGCGGGGTGTCCCGGCAATTCACGCCCTCACTGTACGCCGAGGAACGGCGTATGAAACGCGAGGTGCTGCAACCGGGTCCAGCCCGCTGGATCCAACCCCTGTGGATTGCCTTGAAGTCCCGCTGGAAGCGAAGCCGTCAGTCCGGGCGGTGAAGCGCAG
The DNA here is from genome assembly GCA_049610565.1 of Flavobacteriales bacterium. Lineage (GTDB taxonomy): Bacteria > Bacteroidota > Bacteroidia > Flavobacteriales_D > Sanyastnellaceae > UBA8752. Next base: position 101,935 of record JBMYZR010000002.1, read on the forward strand.
CCAGCACCGTGGCTTCATGGGCGCCCCAATGGTGCCGGTCGGCCACAGCCGCCAGGTGCGCTGTCGAGGGGGGCGCGGCCAGCACGGCCAACACGGCCTCGGCCACGGAGCGGGCAATCGCCTCGTCCCCCTGCGCCACCGCCGCCACTTCACCGGTTCCGTTCTCCTGCACGAACCGGCCCGCCACCGGCAGGTCGGAACAGACCACCGGCAACCCGGCATGCAGGAAATCGAAGAGCTTGTTGGGCAGGCTGAACCGGAAATTGTCGACGGTCGGTCGATCGAGGGACAACCCGATGTTGGCTGCCGCCGTGCACCGCCGAAGTGCCGCGTACTCCATCCGTTCGTGGACGTGCACCCGGTCGGCCACTCCGATGCGGGCGGCCAACGGTCCGGCCTCGGCATGTTCAGGGCCCGCCCCGATGAGGGCCAGGTGCGCGTCGGGCAGGTGGACCATCGCGCGCACCGCATCCAGCGCTCCCCGGTCGCGGTCCATGAACGCCCCCTGCATCAACAGGACCACCTTGTCCTCGGGCCACCCCAGATCCTGCCTCGGCATGGGCTCAGCCGGCTCGAGCCGCTCCGGCACATTGGGCACCACCTCCACCGTCAGGCCGTCGCGGCCATAGGCTTCAGCAATGGCGCCATTGACCGTGAGCATGCGGTCGATGCCGCGAAAGCACCGGCGCTCCCACGCCCGCCACACGGCCTTCTTGATGCGCTTCCCCTTCAGGCCTTCCGCTTCGGTGAACCACTCGTGGCTGTCGTAGGCGATCGCCCAACCAAAGCGCCGCGCTGCCCACACCGCCGGCCCGAGGGTATCGAGGTCATTGGCCCAAACGGCCTCGACCCCACCCTCACGGTGCAGCCGCCGAAGCGCCCCCCACAACCGGAACTGCAGAATCCCATAGAACAGAGGGCCGCGGTTCACACCGAGCCACAACCGCCGCGTCGGATAGGGCCGGTCGATGGACGCGGCATCGCCCCGCCTCATCCTCCGGCCGATCAACACGGGCTCGTGGCCCGCCCGGCGCAAGGTGTCGCACGTCTTCCTCACCCTCTGGTCGAAGGTCAGGTCGTTGGAGACGAGGACGGCGATGCGCCTGCCGGTCGTCATCCCGCTTTCAGGTCATCGTGGATTTCCTGAAGGACCCACTTGGTGTTGCGCGGAAAATCGGCATCCATCATCCACCGGAAGTACCCACTGTCGTTCCGCAGGATGTCCTTGAGGAGGCGGCCCCGGTGCTTGCCGAAATTGATGACGGGCTCGTCATCGTCGTTGTAAACGAAACGACCGGCGAGGTCCACATTGCGGTTGCGGCGACCGAACTCCGCAATGCCCGGCACATCCTGTGGCAGAGGGCCGACCGTCTCACCCCGGGAATCGAGGATGGTCTTGTCCTTGTAGCGGGTCAATTGGCTCGCGAACACCTTGATGGTCGCCAGGATGTCAGGCAGCGCTTCGTGGGCGTCGTCGAGGGCTTCGTCACAGTAGAATTTGAGCGCCGCCCGAAGGGTCCGCTGCTCCATCTTGTGGAAGATGTTCTGGACGTCGACGAGATGCCGGTCGTCCACCCGGAAGGCGATGTTGCAACGCAGGAACTCCTCCGCGAGCAGGGGCACATCGAACCGGTTGGAATTGAACCCGGCCAGGTCACACCCATCGAGCCACCGGTAGAGCCGGTTGGCCAGGGAAGCAAACGTAGGCGCGTCCTTCACCAGCTCATCCGTGATGCCGTGCACCGCTGCGGATTCAGCCGGAATCGGCATTTCGGGGTTGATGAGCATCCGCCCCTGACCGTTGTCCTTGTCCGGCCTCACGTGCCATTGGCCATCCGGCATGACCTTCACGAAAGCCATTTCCACGATGCGGTCCTTGGCCACATCCGTTCCGGTGGTCTCAAGGTCAAAAGCCAATACAGCCTCCCCTGCAAGGAATTCATGACCCATGAAGCACAGCAACTAATTCTACCTATT
>JBMYZR010000002.1:103921-134882 GCA_049610565.1 Flavobacteriales bacterium
GGGGCCGCTCGAGCGGCAGGTTCAGGTCAATCCGGTCCATGGCGCGAAGATGCGTCCAATCACCGTCGTTTCTCCACGAGCTGACGCGCGAGGGAGAACTTGGCATATTGGTAGTTCCGGTAGGTGGCCTTTCCGGAAATGGCGTCTCCCTTGAACTCAGGTCCGGCCACCCGCCAGTCGAGGACAATCTGGAAGTCAACCCCCACCTCCAGGCCTTTGGCCGAGAGCGCGGTGATGACGGCATCCCGCGCCTTCTGCGCCCGCATTTTCGCCAATTGCTCGTTGGATTCGTAAGCGCGCTTGTTTTTGACCGGGACAAAGGAGGCACTGCCCTCAATCTCCAGAACAGGCACTTCTCCCAAGGCATTCCTCGCCAGGATTTCCGCCACCATCTGCTCCACCTCGACCGATTCGCTGTTGGTGAGGTAGCGTCCATACCCGAACTCCACCGTCGCGCTCACTGCATCGAATTCAACGAACCCGATGGCCGTTGGCGCCTCGGAAGGAACACCGGACGCATCCCGCCCTTCCTCTGCAGCTCCCGCCGATGCGACCTCTCCGTCTGCGCCCCGGTCAAAACTGTGGCTCGGTCGGTCCACCGGACTGACCTCGGCTCCCTGTTCGACCGGATTCACCGCGGGCACCTTGTCCGACGGGATTTCATCCTTGGATCGGGGCTCCTTGCCCACCCATTCCCTCGGGATCACCTTCGTCTCGGACACCTTCCCGAACGGCGCCAACCTTCCAATCGCCCGGTCACGTCCGTAGGCCGCATCACACGGAATGACCTCGGTTCGGGACTCGAGCACTTCGCCCCGGCGGACCCAGGACATTTCGTACTGGCGACACGGGGGAAGGGCCGCCACGAAATCACCCGACGTGACCCGAGCCCGGAACACCCGGAAAATGGCAGGTCCATCATCGGTGGATTTGACCTCCACCACGTCTCCCTCCTTCCAGCTGTTCACCTTGCCGAGATAGACGGCCAGGGCCTCGGCCGGCTCGCCCAGGATGTCCACCCGATAGATGTCGAGGTCGAGCCCGCCATCCCGCTTGCTGGAGAGAAAACCCGATTGTCCAGATGCATCGAGCGAAACCATCGCTTCATCACCGGGCGTATTCAAGGGGGAACCGAGGTGCTTCGGCTCGCTCCAGCTTCCATTGTCCAACCGGACACAGCGGAACAAGTCGAACCCTCCCATGCCCTGGTGGCCATTGGACGAGAACACGAGGAACCGGCCATCAGCACTCAACACGGGGCTCTCCTCTTCTCCCGGGGTGTTGATCCGTCGTCCGAGGTTCAGCGGCTCCGACCACGTCCCATCCGGCAACAGCACCGTTCGGTACAAGTCCCGGCCACCCTCACCGCCAGGGCGGTTTGACACGAAGACGCGCTCCCGGCCGTCGAAACGCTCGGTCATGGAGGTTTCCCAATGGCGTGAGTCGACAGGGAAGCCCACCTTTTCGGCGCGGGACCATCCTCCAACCTCGTCCTTCATGACCTTCCAGATGGCCCCTTCGTTGCGATAGCTCTGGTAGACCAGAAGGGCCTCTTCATCGCCGACGACGCTCACCGTGGTCATGTCCCGGCCCGGCATCCCCATGTCCAATTCAATGGGACTGGACCAACCGGAGTCCGTGCGCAGGGAGCGGAAAATTCGTCCCCGACGTTTGGAGGCCTTCACGGCCTGACTCCGGTAGGATGTGAAATACAGGGATTGACCATCCGGGGACAGGACCGGTGCATAGTCCGACGCCACACTGTTCAACGTGGATTCAGCCCGAATGTCCATTCGCTGCGGATCGGCCACGCACAGCATGGCAAAGGCACAGTCGGCCATGGCCTGCTTGGCCTTCTGGTGGAGGTAGTCCCGTTCGGGGTACCGTTCCGTCATGGTCTTGGCGACGCCTTGCGCCTGGGCAAAATGTCCCGTGAACTGCAACACCTCCAGAGCGAGGTCCAAGGCCATGTCCGGCGGCAGGGCCATCGTCACATCGAACGGGTTGTATCGCTTTTCAAACTCCCCGTGGATGGCGAGCATGGCGAGGGGGACCGCCTCCGCAATGCGCCCCTTGATGGCACGCAGGCAAAGGGCCCGCTTGTAAGCAAAGTTCCGGTTGTCGGGCGCCTGCACCATCATGGTCGCGAGAATGGCTTCCGCCTCGCTCCAGTTCTCTTCGATGATCAGCCGGTTCGCTTCCGTATACGCTTCGAAGGCACTCAACTCCTCATCGACGGCGACCTCGGCAAAGCGGTCGGCACCGTCCGCCAACTCAGCCGGAGTGGGCCATTTGGCACCGAACGCCATCTGCGCCACACCAGAAAAGTGCGCCAGAATCAGGAGGACCAACGTGACGTAACGAGCCATGAGGGCGCGAAAAATAGGGGCACATTGGTCCGGAAAACGTCAACCAGAGCCCCAAAATCACGTGGGGCCCCTCCTACCTGTCAACAGCCCTTGTGGACCACTTCAGACCACAGGGCGGTTCGGGTCAAACGACTCGAGGTGGTCCGCCACCCGCCGAACGAAGCTGCCACCGAGCTGACCATCCACGACACGGTGATCGTAGCTGTGCGACAGGAACATCATGTGACGGACTGCAATCACGTCTCCGTCAGGGGTTTCCACCACCGCCGGCTTCTTTCGGATGGCCCCAAGGGCAAGGATGCCCACCTGAGGCTGATTGATGATGGGCGTACCGAACACGTTGCCGAACGTGCCCACGTTGGACACGGTGTATGTCCCCCCACTGATTTCGTCGGGCTTCAGCGCACCTTGCCGTGCCCGGGCAGCCAGGTCATTGACAATGGTCGCCAGCCCGTTGAGGTTGTAGCGGTCCGCGTGGCGAATCACCGGCACAATGAGGTTGCCCTCCGGAGTGGCCGCCGCCATGCCGATGTGAATGCCCTTCTTGAGGATGATGCGGTCACCGTCCACACTGGCATTGACCCCCGGGAACTCGCGCAACGCCTTGGCGACCGCCTCGATGAAGAAGGGCGTGAAGGTGAGCTTCTGGCCCGTCTGAGACTGGAACGCCCCCTTGTTGCGGTTCCGCCAATCCACGATCCGTGTGACATCGGCTTCGACGAAAGAGGTCACGTGCGGACTGGTCTGCACACTGCGCACCATGTGGTCCGCAATCAGCTTGCGCATCCGGTCCATCTCTACAATCTCATCCTCACCATCCATGGACACGGCCGGCGCTGCAGCCGCAGCCTTGGGGGCTGGTGCAGCAGCAGATGGCGCCGGGGCGGAGGGCTGCGCCGGAGTGGGCATCGGGGCTGCCGCAGGAGCCGGAGCCGACGGAGCCTGTCCCCGGTTGGCCAGGTAAGCCATCATGTCCTTCTTGGTCACTCGACCTTCCTTACCGGAACCAGGAATGGCATCCAACTCAGCCTGTCCAATGCCTTCTTTGGAGGCAATGCTTCTCACGAGCGGGCTGTAGAACCGGCCTGCACTTTCCCGGGATGGCTTTGGCCCCGGATCCATTCCGTTGGTGGACACCAGCGGGGCAGTCAACTCCGCCACTACAGTCTCCTCAGGCTGTTCTTGGGGAGCAAGCGTCTGAGCAGGTTGAGCTGGCGCAGGGGCCGGTGCTGATGCGGTGACCGTCTCTCCATTCACGGCGAATTCCGCAATGGGTTGGCCAACCTGAACAACGTCCCCTTCTGCCACGAGATGCTTCACGAGCACACCATCCTCCGGGGCAGGCACCTCGGAATCCACTTTGTCCGTGGCGATTTCAATGATGGGCTCGTCGGCGGATACACTCTGGCCTTCTTCGACAACCCATCGAATGATGGTCGCCTCGGCCACGCTTTCGCCCATTTTCGGTAGCAGGATCTCCATGGATGTATTGCCCGGAGGGTGTTTTAGACCCACAAATTTACGGCGTGGGTGGACCGAATCCGGGCACCGTTCATCAATCCATGCGCAAGGTCATCAACAATTCAAAGTCGCGCATCCAGCTGTAATCGTATGCATACCTGAGGTCCAGCCGTTTGGCCTCATCGGATGAAACCGATTGCACACCACTTCCCACCCTGAAAATGCCCGTCTCCAGGGCCGGCAAACGGTCTGCCCCGTCCCATGATCCGTGGAAGCCGACCCACGTCCGCCGCGACCGCAACACCGACCACGCCTGCCCCCTCGTGAAGCCGGCTGCATTCGCGCCGTTCCCGGACCCCACCAAGAGAATCCACAACGACCACGCGATGTCCAATCGCCTCTTGGACCGCATCCGCTCTGGCCGACACAGCCCATCCTCTCCCCACAACAGCCTGTCCTTGGGTCCGCTCTTTTTTCGGGCTCCACCCAACGCCAACCACAGTCCGGCCGGCACAATGCGCACATCCACCCCGTGGGCATGCCCAGCCCGGACAGTGTCCAGGACGCGCCGCCCTCCCCAGGAAGCATCGCACAGAACCAACTCGTTCTCCGGGCTCAGCACCTGAATCTCACTTCCGTAAGACAACGACAAGTCACTCACATACAGAGAACTGCCATAAGAAGACTCAATCCAATTCTTCATGGCTGACCGCCGCTCCTCCGACCCGATGAAACCCACACTGGACCGTGTCCTGCGCCAGGCAAACCGCTTCGGCATCAACGTGACCAACAAGGCCCTTACCCCCAGCGGGAGCAGCACCAGAACCAAGGCAAGGAGGCCCATGGCCATGCGACTGACGCGGAGCACCTCCGGAAGCAAGGAGTAGGCCAGAACCAACAACAGTCCGGCGGCAAGACCCGCCATCAACACCCGCAACCGCACAAATGGGCGATCCCAAACACCGAACCATGTGCCGGAGAAACCGGACACCCCGACAGCAAGCCCCGCAAGGGACAGGGAGGGGATCCAAGGATGGTCGATGCCACTGGTGATGGCATGGCCCCTGATGACGCACACAGCGACTGTGGCGGCCAAGCTGAGGTCCAACAGCGGCAATGCATGGCGGCGGACCCTCCCCTGAAGAAATGCCGTGACCGCCCGGACCCGGATGCCGACCTCGATCATCAACTGCATCGCAACTGCCTGTCTGCCAGCAAAGTGCTTGGCGGAGAAGATGCGCATGGCGTCGTGGAAGACCCGGACATAGGCCAGGCTGCCCTTTTTGGTGCTCTCCCCCTTGAAGTGGACAATGGGCGCATCACTGAAGTAATGGTTAACCCATCCCGCATCTTGTATCCTGATGCTCAGGTCAATGTCCTCACCATACATGAAGAAGTCCTCATCGAGGAGCCCTGCCTGATCGAGCGCTTCCCGGCGCATCCACATGAACGCCCCACTGAGCACTTCCACGGCTGCAGTCTCGTCCTTTCCCGTGTGTCCCCAGTAATACCGATTCAGCGAGGGACTGGACGGCGCGAGGCGCCAGAGCCCGCTGAGTCGGCAGAAGGACGCCCACGGGGTGGGGAGTCCCCGCTTGCTTTCCGGAAGCCAAGAGCCGGCCCCATCATACATCGGCACTCCGATGGCCCCGACCTCCGGATGGGCCTCGGCATGGGCCAGGACCTTCTCGAACGTGTCCTCCGGCACCACGGTGTCCGGGTTCAACAGCAGCACCCACTCCCCTTTTGACTGGCGAATGGCCGCATTGTTTCCTGCGCTGAAACCGAGGTTCTCCTCGGACCGGATCAGATGAACCGAAGGGTAATGCGAAGACACCCAATCGGCTGACCCATCAGAACTTGCATTGTCAAACACAAAGACTTCGGCTGTGCCGGACGGCAATCGCTCAATGGCCGCGAGGGCCGAGTCCAAACACAGGGACAAGTAGCCCTTGACGTTGTAGCTGACGACGATGACGGAAAGGGTCATGACGGGGAGCTAACGTCGCCCGTGGACGAGGCGTATGGCAGACGCTGCTGGAGGGAGCGGATCAGGGTCAACTCGTCGGCATACTGCAACTCGTCGCCGACGGCCACGCCCCGGGCGAGGGTCGTGACCTCCACCCCACAGTCGCGGAGCCGCTTGTCGAGGTAGAAGGACGTGGTGTCCCCTTCCATTGTGGTGGGCAGGGCGAAGATGATCTCCTTGCAAGTCTCCTCTCCGGCCCGGGACACCAGGGACTCCACCCGCAGGTCGGCAGGCCCCACCCCATCCATGGGACTGATGACCCCGCCGAGGACATGGTAGCGCCCCCGGAAATGGCCCGTGGCCTCGATGGCCAGGAGGTCCCGAAGGTCCTCCACCACCGCGATGCGGCTGCTGTCCCTGCGCTCGTCGCGGCATATCCCGCAGACATCATCCTCTCCCAGATTGCCGCAGACCCGACAGGCCTTGACGCCCTCCTTCATCTCCATGATGGCATCGGTGAAACGCCGGACATCCTCCTCGTTGCGCGCCAGCATGTGCAGCGCGAGGCGCAGGGCCGTGCGCCGTCCGACTCCCGGCAATCCGGCAATCTGGTCCACGGCGCGGTCGATGAGGCGGGAGGGCAATTCCACGAAACGAAGGTACGCGGTGTAGCTTGCCGCCATGGACGTGACCGTGCTGGCTGGATTGGCTGTGGCTGCCTACCTCGCCCTGCTGCTGTGGATGGGCAACCGCTCCGCCGTGCGCGGTGACATGGCGGACTTCGCGCTGGGCGGCCACCGCAGCCCCTGGTGGGCGGTTGCATTCGGCATGATCGGAACCAGCCTGAGCGGCGTGACCTTCCTGTCGGTGCCGGGCTGGGTCGGTGACCAGCAATTCGGCTACATGCAAATGGTGCTGGGATATCTGGTAGGCTACGGCGCCATCATCGGCATCCTTCTGCCCCTGTATTACCGGCTGCAACTCACCAGCATCTACCGGTTCCTCGGCGACCGGATCGGTCCGAGGGCCCACACCACGGGCTCGGTGTTCTTTCTGATCTCCCGCAGCATCGGCGCCGCCTTCCGGTTGTACCTCGTCGCCCTGGTCATTCAGGAAACCGTCCTCCCCACAGCGTCGGGAAGTTGGGCGTGGATCCGGTTCACCCTCCTCATCGCCGGCATCCTGCTGTTGATTTGGGCGTACACCCGCAAGGGCGGCATCGCCACCGTCGTCTGGACGGACACCCTGCAGACCGCGTGCATGCTCCTCGCTGCAGGTGCTGCCGTCGTCCTTCTCGGCCGCGAACTGGGCCTGTCTCCTCTGGAGATTCCCGGCGCCGTGGCCCATTCTGGGCACGCCCGGTGGTGGTTCCTCAACGACTGGGGCGCAGCCAACCATGGCGTCAAGCAGTTCGTGGCCGGCGCCTTCATCGCACTCTGCATGACCGGTCTGGACCAGGACATGATGCAGAAGAACCTGAGCTGCCGGTCCCTCCGCGACGCCCAGATCAACATGGCCAGCTTCTCCTCCGTGCTCGTCGTGGTCAACCTGCTCTTTCTCGGACTCGGCGCCTTGCTGCTCCTGCACACGGAAGCCGCCGGCATCACCGTCGAACGGGCAGACCTGCTCTTTGCCACTGTGGCCCTCGACGGCAATCTCGGCACCTGGCTTCCCATCCTGTTCCTGCTCGGCCTCGTCGCCGCGGCCTTGTCCAGCGCCGACTCCGCACTGACCGCCCTCACCACCTCCGTCTGTGTCGACTTCCTCGGCATGACCCCTGACAGCGACTCGGGTGCCCGTCGCCGGCAAACGGTTCACTTCGTCGTCTCCGCCGGCATCGGGGTGCTCATCCTCGTCTTTCACGCCGTCAACGACACTTCGGTCATCGCCGCCCTGTTCAAGGTGGCGAGCTACACCTATGGCCCCCTTCTGGGCCTCTTCGCATTTGCCTTGCTCCACCGGCGCAGTGGCCCGACCGGTGGCGACCGGTTCATCCCGTGGGTGTCCGTGCTGGCTCCGTTGGCGGGATGGGGATTGGAACAATGGACCTCCGCCCACGGATTCAGCTTCGGGTTTGCCCTGCTGCCCGTGAACGGATTCCTGACATGGGCCGGTGCAACCTTGGCCGCCTTCCTTGCGGGAAACCGAGGGGGCGCGGCGTAATTTTGCCCCTCAACCCCATTTCCATGGAAATCCGCACGTCCCAACTGCTCGGTCGCCTCAGCGAATCCGCCACGATTGCCATGAGCCGCAAGGCCCGTGAACTCAAGGCCGCCGGCAGGGACATCATCAGCCTCTCCCTCGGAGAGCCCGACTTCGACACGCCCGAGCCCGTCAAGGCTGCCGGGATCCAGGCCATCGAGGACAATTTCACCCACTACCCGCCCGTGCCCGGCTACGGCGAAGTCCGCCAGGCCATCTGCGACAAGCTGAAGCGGGACAATGGCCTCGAATACGGACCCGATCAGATTGTCATTTCCACCGGGGCCAAGCACAGCCTGATGAACGTGGTGCTGAGCCTCGTGGATGATGGAGACGAGGTCATCCTGCCGGCCCCTTATTGGGTCAGCTATGCGGACATGACCAACCTCGCCGGCGGCAAGGTGGTCACCGTCCACACGGGCATCGAGCAGGACTTCAAGATGACCGCTGACCAGCTCCGGGAGGCGTTGACGGAGCGCACGCGCATTGTCATGGTGAACTCCCCCAACAATCCGTCCGGCAGCGTCTACACCGAGGAGGAAATGGCGGCCCTCGCCGCCGTGTTGCGGGAGCACCCCCGGGCCATCGCCATCAGCGACGAGATCTACGAATACATCAACTTCACCGAGGCCCACGCCAGCCTGGCCGCCCAACCCGGCATGATGGAGCGGACGGTCACGGTCAACGGCGTCTCCAAAGGCTTTGCCATGACGGGGTGGCGCATCGGGTACATCGCAGCACCGCAATGGATCGCGGCCGCCTGCACCAAGTTGCAGGGCCAGTTCACCAGCGGTGCGAGCGGCATCTCCCAGAAAGCCACCGAGCACGCCATGAACGGAGGCGGCGCCCTCGCGGCCGACATGAAGGCCGCCTTCCTGAAGCGCCGGGACTTCATGGTCAGCGGACTCAAAGCCATTGACGGATTCGAAGTCAACGTTCCCCAAGGCGCCTTCTACATCTTCCCGGATGTGTCCGCCCTGTTCGGCCGGAAGCACGCCGGCGGCACCCTGTCCAGCGGGCACGACTTGGCGATGTACCTCCTCGAAGCCGCTGACGTGGCGACGGTGGGGGGCGACGCCTTCGGCTCCCCGAATTGCATCCGACTGAGCTATGCCGCATCGGACGAGCAACTCGCCGAAGCCCTGCGCCGCATCGAGCGGGCCGTGGGAGAATTGAGCGCATGAGCCAGACCCACACCATCTGGACGGCCGCCTCGCGCCAATCGGTTCTCGACGGACTCGCCGGCGCCTCTGCCCTGCGCATCCTCGTGCTGGGCGACCTGATGGTGGACCAGTATCTGCTGGGCAAGGTGGACCGCATCAGCCCGGAGGCCCCTGTGCCCGTGCTCAATGCGAGCGAGCGGGACCGCCGCCCGGGTGGCGCGGCCAACGTCGCCTTGAACCTGCGCGCCCTTGGGTGCGACGTCAGCCTCGCCGGACTCGTCGGAGAGGATGACCACGGGCGACACCTCATCGCCCAGCTTGGAATGGAAGGCATGGACACGCGGGGCATCCTGACCTCGGACACCCGCCCCACCACGGTCAAAACCCGCATCATGAGTGGCGGGCAGCACTTGATGCGCGTCGACGAGGAGGTGGATGCCGACCTCGGGGCAGCCGAATCTGCCCGCATGCTCGAGGGCATCCGTCAATGCCTCGACGCCGAGACGGTCCATGCCATCCTCATCGAGGACTATGACAAAGGGGCCCTCTCCCCTGCGGTCATCGAAGGCGTCCTGGCCGAAGCAGGCGAGCGGAACATCCCGGTCACCGTTGACCCCAAGTTCCGCCACTTCGACCTCTATCGCGGTGTGGCCCTGTTCAAGCCCAACCTCAAGGAACTCAAGGAGGGACTCGGCCTCCAATGGGAACCCGGCGACCGGAAAGCCCGTGCGCAAGGCATTGCCAACGGATTGAACCAACTGGAAACCACGCTCCGGCCTGACGCCATCCTTCTGACCCTCAGCGAGGACGGCGTGCGCATTCGACACAAGGGCCAAGACGACCATCACCCGGCCCATCCCCGTGAAATCCTCGACGTGTCAGGTGCCGGGGACACCGTCATCGCCGTGGCCACGGTGCTGCTCGCCCAAGGCGTATCCCCTTCTGACCTCGCCGCTGCCGCCAACCTGGCCGGCGGACTGGTCTGCGAGAAACCCGGCGTGGTGCCCATTCACCCTGCCGATCTCGTGAGGGAAATCGAACACCTGCCCCTCCACGCATGACGCTTTCGGAGTTTCGAGAACGCATCAACGTCTTCCTGCACCCCCACCGGGACCGGGTCCTCTCGACCCTGAAGGCGGTCAATGTCCTGGTTTCCCTGTCCGCGTTCGGCTGTCTCGTGGCGTACTACGGATTCCCCCTGGAATCCGACACCGCGCACCGGCTCATCAGCGTCATCAAGACCAGCTTCGGGTTTTATGTCCTGCATTTCCTGATCCGGTGGTTCTTCGACTTCCACCCCCTGCAGTTCCTGCGGCGCAATGCGTTTGAAGCCGGACTGATGGGCCTGCTGGTCATCGAGGGCATCAGCGACGTGCTGACCGGCAAGGTGTTCCTCGGGCGGGCACTGGACCCCCTCGGCATTGAATCCGTGGAGGACTGGACGGTCTGGCTGGTGCAGGCCTACTTCCTCGTCGTCGTGATCATGGAACTCTCCGAACGGGCGCGCACCCTGCCACGCTTCCGGTTCCACCCCGCCACCCTCTTCATCAGCAGCTTCCTTTTCCTCATCCTCGGCGGAACCGGTTTGCTGATGCTGCCCGAAATGACGGCGAAGAGCGGCGGCATGGACTTTCTTGACGCATTGTTCACCTCGACAAGCGCCACCTGTGTGACCGGTCTCATGATCGAGGATGCCGAGACGTTCTTCACCCACAAGGGCCATGTGGTGCTGATGGTCCTGATCAAGCTCGGCGGCCTGAACATCATCGCCTTCGGGTCGCTGTTGGCCCTCCTCGCCCGCTTTGGGGTCGGTGTCCGCCAGCACGACGTCATCGAGGACTTCGTCAACAGGGGCAGCATCCTCGGCAGCCGCGGCACCCTGGGCCGGGTCATCCTGTGGAGCATCGGCATCGAAGTCCTCGGGGCCATCGCCCTTTTCCTGCTGTGGCCGGGCGGGCTGTTCGACACGACGGGCGACCGGCTGTTCAACAGCGTGTTCCTGTCCATCAGCGCCTTCAACAACGCCGGCATCTCGCTCTTCAGCGGCGGCCTGGCCGACCCGAGGGTGGCCGAGGCGTGGCTGGTCCATTGGGCCGTCACGCTGCTCGTCTTCTTTGGCGCGCTGGGCATGGTGGCCATCTTCGACCTGTTCTCCCGGGACGCCTTGCGGGAGCGCATGCGCAACCCTTGGCGCCAGATCCGCTTTCCGACCAAGATTGCCCTGTACTGCTCCCTCGGCCTCGTCGGCTTCGGCGCCGTGGCCTACCTCCTGCTCGAGTCGGGCGCTGGCGGCACACTGGACGGCATGGGCTGGACCGGGCGCATCACCACGGCGTTCTTCCAGAGTGCGACCCGCACGAGTGGATTCAATACGGTCGACATCGGGGCCATCGGCACGCCCATGCTCTTCCTGCTGACCGTCCTGATGTTCATCGGGGCCTCGAGCTCTTCCACGGGAGGCGGCATCAAGACGAGCACGTTCGCCGTGGTCTTCGCCGACCTCATCGGCACCATCCGCGGCCTCCAGCACCCCCACCTGTTCAAGCGGACCATTGGCAAGACCCTCCGCAGCCGTGCCTGGGGCATCCTGATGTTCTTCCTCTTGTTCAACCTCATCGGCACCTTCGCCCTGACGGTGACCGAGCCGCATCTCGTGAACCAGGACCGCGGATTCATGAACCTGCTGTTCGAGCAGGTCAGCGCACTTGGAACGGTGGGATTGAGCACCGGCATCACCGCCCAGATCAGCCCCATCGGCCGGGGAATCCTGATTGCCAGCATGATCATTGGCCGGGTCGGCACCCTGACGGTCGCCTTCGCCTTTGCCCGCTCGGTCGTGAGCCGGAACTACAAATACCCCGAAGGCCACACAATGGTGGGCTGATGCCGACCTTGCACCCATGGGAACCCCGATCACCCCGTATGACAGCGGTGACGCCAAGAAGGCGCAGGTCGCGCAGATGTTCGACAACATCGCGCACCGCTATGATTTCCTGAACCACTTCTTCAGCCTCGGCATCGACAAGTTGTGGCGGCGGAAGGCCGTCCGCATGATGTTGTCCGAGAAGCCGAATGAGGTGCTCGACGTGGCCACGGGGACGGCGGATTTCGCCATCGAAGCGGCCCGCAAGGCACCCTCCCTCAACGTCGTGGGCGTGGACATTTCCGCGGGCATGCTCGACATCGGCCGGAAGAAAGTCAGCCGCGCGGGACAGGACGGACGTGTGGAGCTCGTCCTGGGAGATGGCGAATCCCTGCCCTTCGAGGACAACCGGTTTGACGCCTTCACCGTGGCCTTCGGGGTCCGCAACTTCGAAAACCTCACCGCCGGTCTGCGCGAAATGCAGCGCACGCTGAAGGCCGGTGGAAAGGGCTACATCCTGGAATTCTCCAAGCCCCGGATGTTCCCGATGAAACAGCTGTTCTGGCTGTATTTCCGCTACATCATGCCCACGCTCGGGAAGTGGTTCTCCAAGGACGCCTCAGCCTACACCTACCTGCCGGAATCCGTCAAGATCTTCCCCGAAGGTGAGGGCCTGAAGCGCATTCTGCTCGATTGCGGCTTCAGCGGCTGCGACCTTCATCCGCTGACCGGTGGCATTGCCACGCTCTACGTGGTGGACAAGGCATGAACCTCGTCGTCCACCCCTCCGCCCTCTCCGGCCGGCTGACCGCGCCCCCTTCCAAAAGCCACATGCAACGGCTCGTGGCGGCTGCGCTGCTCGCCCCAGGGGAAAGCTGGATCCGCAACCCGTCCGATGCGGCAGACTGCTGGGCCGCCCTCTCGGTGGCCGCTGGACTGGGCGCCGACATCGAGGTGGGATCCGATGCCATCCGCATCGAAGGCGGTCTGCGCCCCCGCACCGACGCCCTCGAGATTGGAGAAAGTGGCCTCGGCATCCGCATGTTCTCCTCGATCGCCGCCCTCCACGATGCCCCCCTGACCCTCGTCGCGGACGGAACGCTGCGTGAGCGACCGATGCACATGGTGTCAGACGCGCTCACCCCAGCCGGGGTGGACATCCAACTCGTCGACGGCCATGCCCCCGTCACCTTGAAGGGTCCGCTGCGCGGAGGTGAATTCCACCTCGATGGCGGCCTCTCGAGCCAATTCCTGACCGGCCTCCTGATGGCCTTGCCCGCCGCCGAGGGAGACAGCGTGGTCCATGTCAAAGACTTGAAGAGCCGCCCCTACGTGGACATGACCATGGACGTCATGCAAAGCGCCGGGATCAGCCTGCGCCACGAGGAGTACGCACAGTTCCACGTGCCGGGAGGACAGGCCTATGTGCCGTTTGACCAGACGGTGGCCGGGGATTGGAGTGCAGGCGCCTTCCAGCTGGTGATCGCCGCGTTGACCGGCGACCCCTTCGTCGAGGTCGACGGACTGGGCAACACGCCCACGCAGGCCGATCAGGCCGTGACCGGCGCGTTGCTCTTGAGCGGCGCCAAGCTGATGAGGACGGAGACGGGCATCCGGGTGGACCGCGGGCGCCGGAAAGGGTTCCGCTTCGACGCCACCCATTGTCCCGACCTCTTCCCCCCGCTCGCGGCCTATGCGGCCTTCTGCAAGGGGCCGACGACCCTCACCGGGCTGAACCGCCTGCAACACAAGGAAAGCGACCGGGGCGAAGCGATTGCCACGGAATTCGGCAAGGCCGGCATCCGGGTCGAACTGAACCCCGAAGAGGACAGCATGGTCATCCACCCAGGACCGGTCCAGTCCGCCACGCTCGATGGCCGGGGCGACCACCGGATGGTCATGGCTGCCGCAGTGCTGGGGCTCGCAGGAGCGCCCATCGAAATCGAGGGCATTGAAGCCGTGGAGAAGAGCTACCCGGCTTTCTTCGACGACCTGTCGGAAGTTGGTGCCACCTTCGGTCGAGCCTGACCCTCCCGAACCGAACTTGGGGCGTCCCTTCGGCATGGCTTCCCTCCGCACCTCCGCCCTGACCCCATTGACCCAATTCCTCGGTGCCATCCGCGCCTGGTTCGGGGCCTTCGGCTACATGCGCCGCCAAGGGCTGAATGTCTACCACCTCGCCGGCCCCGTGGCCATCGCCGCCATCAGCCTGGCCGGTGTCGGCCTGACGGGCATGCTCTCCGAGCGAATCAAGGAGGTCCTTCTCCTGGGGTTGGACGCGATCGGATTGAACCCCGGTGACCTCGGCGCCTCTCCCGACGCGTGGTGGACCGACGCCTACCTCTGGGGTGCTTCCCAACTCGACTGGATGCTCGAATGGGGCGTGGCCCTGCTCGTGCTGTGGCTCAAGGTCAAGCTGACCAAATACCTGCTGCTGACCCTGATGGCCCCGGTCATGAGCGCCCTTGCCGGCTCCGTGCGGAAGCGGGAAATCGGATCGGCACCGCCCTTCAGCGCTGGCCAACTGCTCCGCGATGTCCTCCGTGGCGTCCGAACCTCGTCGGTCCTGTTGCTCGCCGAACTGGGCCTGTCCCTCTCGCTCGCCCTCTCCGGCCTCCTGTTGACCGTGTTCGCTGCCCCGCTCGCCATCCTGCTCTCCCCGGCCCTGCTGGTGGGCAGTTGGATGGTCGGCGCCTACTTCTACGGAGCGGCCGTCTTTGACGCGGTCTACGAGCAGGACGGCCTCGATTGGCGCACCTCCATCCGGCGCGGCTGGTCTGAGCGCGCCCGGCTCCTCGGCATTGGCGCCGTGTTCTCCGCCCTCCTCGCCGTTCCCTTCGTCGGGGTGTTCCTCGCCGCCTTCCTCGGCCCCATGCCCTGCACCACCGCGGCCGCCCGTTTGACCCATTCTGCCTCATGAACGTCCACTTCATCGCCATCGGGGGTGCTGCCATGCACAACCTCGCCCTCGCCCTGCACCACCAGGGCCACACCGTCACAGGGTCGGACGACGCCATTCACGACCCGAGCCGAAGCCGCCTGGCCGCCGCTGGACTCCTCCCCGAGGAGATGGGGTGGCACCCAGAGCGTCTGCACGCCGACATCGACACCGTCATCCTGGGCATGCACGCCCACCCGGACAACCCTGAGCTCGCCCGCGCCCTCGAGCTCGGGCTGAACGTCGTCAGCTACCCGGAATACCTCTACTACGCCGCCCAGGACAAGCAACGCGTGGTCGTTGGAGGCAGCCACGGCAAGACCTCCATCACCGCCATGCTGCTTCACGTCCTGCATCGCCTGGGCCGGACACCCGACTTCATGGTGGGCGCCCAGCTCACCGGCTTCGATCGCATGGTGAGCCTCACCGACGCGCCGGACATGCTGCTCGAAGGGGACGAATACCTCAGCTCCCCGGTTGACCGGACCCCAAAGTTCCATTGGTATCGGCCCCATTTGACCATCCTCACGGGCGTCGCCTGGGACCACATCAACGTGTTCCCGGACCCGGACATCTACCGCGAACAATTCTGCGAATACCTGCGCCGGGTCGAGCCCGACGGAACCGTGGTCTGGTGCGCGGAAGACGAGGAGCTCAAGCGGGCCGTGGACGCCGTGGCGCCCGAGCGGCCCGACATCCACTGGGTGCCCTACGGCACGCCGGACTTCACCATGGCCGACGGGACCCTCGAGATTCACATGGAAGGCCGGAGCACCCCGCTGCAGCTGGTGGGAACGCACAATGCGCTGAACCTCGCCGGCGCCCTGAAACTCGCCGAAGCGTGGGGCGTGGCCCCTGCGGATTTCCTCGACGCCGTCCAGGACTTCAAGGGCGCGGCCGGGCGCCTGGAACGCGTTCTCGACGACCCTGCCCGGCGCTGCACGGTCTTCCGGGATTTCGCCCACGCCCCCTCCAAGGTCATGGCGACCACCCGGTCCGTCCGGGACCAGTTCGGAGACCGCAAACTCGTGGCCGTGCTGGAGCTGCACACCTTTTCGAGCCTCAACCCGGACTTCCTGCCGACCTACGCGGGGGCCTTGGACGCCGCGGACGAAGGCTGGGTCTGCTATTCGCCGTCGGTGTTGGAACACAAGCGCCTGCCGCCACTCGACGTGGACACGGTGCGCGCGGCCTTTCAGCGGGAGGACCTTCACGTGGTCGATGACCACACGGCCCTGACGGATGCGGTGCGAGGCACCGCTGGGGCGGGCACTGTGTTCCTTCTGATGAGCTCCGGACGCTTCGGTGGACTCGACCTCACCGGCACCATCGAAACGGCCTTGGCGGCCTCCTGAGGGTCACCCCAACACCACGTCGAGCACCATCATCAGCACGAAGCCGAGGATGAAGCCGAGGGTGGCCACATCGGTGTACCGGTCCCGCTGGGTTTCCGGGATCACCTCCTCCACGACCACATAGATCATCGCACCGGCGGCAAAGGCCAACGCATAGGGCAGCATCGGCTCGATGGTCAACACGGCCACCGCCCCCACCACACCGGCCACCGGCTCCACGATGGCGCTCAGCTGGCCGAACCAGAAGGAGCGCTTCCGGGACACCCCCTGACGGCGCAGGGGCATGCTCACGGCGATGCCCTCCGGGAAATTCTGGATGCCAATGCCGAGCGCCAGCGCAATCGCTCCACCGATGGTCGCCCCTTCGAGGCCAGCTGCAGCCCCGCCGAACAGCACCCCCACAGCCAGCCCCTCGGGAATGTTGTGCAGCGTGATGGCCATGACGAGCAGTGTGGTGCGGTGCCAATCGGTCTTGGGCCCTTCCGCCTCCTTCTCGTCGAAGTTGATGTGGAGGTGGGGCGTCAGCTTGTCCAACGCGAAGAGAAACAGCGCCCCGACAATGAATCCGATGGCCGCCGGCATCACACTGGCCATGCCCTCGCCCCCCGCCATGTCGATCGCCGGAATCAACAGGCCGAAACAGCTTGCGGCCACCATCACCCCGCCGGTGAAGCCCAGCATGCCGTCCAACAGACGGCGGTGAAGCTCCTTGAAGAAGAAGACCAGGGAAGCCCCAGCTGCCGTCATCAGCCAGGTGAACAAGGTGGCGATCAGAGCGGCCAGCACAGGCCCTGAATCCAGGAGAAAGCGTTCGATTCCGTTCACGTTGTCGTCAGGTTATGCAGGGTCGTCAGGGTCGGGGAACACAATGACCGGCTCGGGGTTGCTCTGGTCGACCCACAGCCGGGAAGCCACCGAAGGCGAGAGGGTCTGGACGTCTCCCGTGCTGGAGAATTGCACCTCTGCACTGCCATCAAACGCATGGCGGGCCTGAAGGGTCATCCGGGTACCGAGGGCGATGCCGAGCACACCCAAATGGCGCAAAAAGGCGTCACGTCCGTCCACCACCCCCACCACGACGAGCTCCAGTCCTTTCGGGGCTTCAGAGAGCAACGTGCGCGCCGCGACGGACCGGAATCGCCCATTGGGCCCGGGAATGGCGTCACCGTGGGGGTCGAGCTTGGGAAATCCGAGAAAGGCATCCAGCCGGTTGGTCAGGTCTCGGCTGTTGATGTGTTCCAGCTCTTCGGCGATCTCGTGCACCTCGTCCCAATCAAAACCGAGGTGATCGACGAGGAAGCATTCCCAGAGCCTGTGACGGCGCAGAATGTCCATGGCAATGCGCTTCCCCTCGTCCGTCAGCCGGACCCCGTGGTAGCGCTTGTGCTCCACCCACTGGCGCTCACCGAGCCGCTTGAGCATCGCCGAGGTGCTCGCCGGCGTGGCCTTGACCCGGGCCGCCAATTCCGTGGTGCTCACCTGCTCCACCCCCTCCTCATGGAGATAGAGGATGGCCTTCAGGTAATTCTCGACGGACACGGTCGGCATGGGACAAAATTAGACAGGTTCAATCTCATTTTTAGCCATGACTAAACTTTTCATTTGACTCTTTTGATTTTCTTTTGAGCCAAGCAAACAGTCACATTTTAGTCTTATGCAACTCGTGTTGATGCGCCATGGCAAGGCGGAAAACGGCCAAATGGGCCAGCGCGACCACGACCGTGCACTCGCCACACGGGGGGTGCTCAATGCCGCAGACCAAGCGCGGGAGTTCCGCCCCGCAGCCGGGGATGGCATGATCGTGAGCGACGCCCTGCGAACCCGCCAGACTGCTGACACCTTGTTCAGTGCCTGGTCCGACCTCGGGGAAGCGGACCTTCCAGAGAGGCGGGACACCCCACGGGGCTACCTGGCCACCGCCAGCCAATGGCTCGACCTGATGGCGATGGAGACCACCCCGAAGCGACTGTGGATCATCGGCCACAACCCGGGCATCAGCGCGCTGGTCACGGAATTGACGGGCGACTACATCGGCATGACCACCGCCGACATCGTGACGATCGACCTGGCCATCGACCAGTGGTCCGACATCCGGCCGGGATGCGGATCGGTCCTGCGTCACCGCACCGGACGCGGCGCTTAACTTCCCGCCCATGTCCAACGCTGCTCCCGCATCCGACCCCGATGACCTGATGGCCCAAACCCCGTTGGAAGCCCGGTTCTGGACCGTTCGTCGCATCGCCGGCCTGCTCGGGGTCATCCTCCTCATCGGAGGCCTCATCCGGTTTTCCGATCTGACCGCCTATCTCATCGTCTCCATCGCGTTGAGCTTCATCGGTCGGCCGCTCATGCGCCTCTGCGACCGCCTCCGGATTGGAAGCCGGTCCGTGGGGCCCACGGTTGGCGCCGTACTCACCCTGACCCTCCTGTTCGCCGCATTGGGGCTGCTGGTCAGCCTGTTTGCCCCGCTGATTTCCGCCGAAGCCGGCGCCCTCGCCGGACTGGACTTCGAAGGCACCGCCCGACAACTCGAATCCCTCCTCGCCGATTGGGTGCCCGTGCTCGAAGCCCAGGGCGTCAACCCCACGGCCTGGATCGACACCGCCCAGCTCGGAACCGCCTTGTCCTCCACCCTCGGTCCCGACGGCCTTGGGGGCGCCCTGTCCGGCCTGTTTTCCGCCGCGGGCAGCCTCGTCGTCGCCCTGTTCAGCGTAGCCTTCATGACGTTCTTCTTCCTCAAGGACCGCCACCTGTTCCCCGCCATCCTCGAGGCGCTCACGCCGGACCGCCACATGGCCCGCATGCAGAGCGTCGTGGAGAATTCCACGGAACTCCTCACCCGCTACTTCGTTGGGCTGGCCGCCCAAGTGGCCATCATCACGACCGTCATCACAAGCGGACTGCTCATTCTCGGTGTGCCAAATGCCTTCCTCATCGGGTTCCTCGCCGGATTGCTCAACCTCATTCCCTATGTCGGGCCCCTCATCGGGGCGGGCATCGGACTGGTCATCATCCTCACCACCCACCTGCAAGCCCCCGATCTGGGAGGACTCCTGGGCAAGGCGGGGCTGGTCTTCTTCCTCGCCCAAGTCGTGGACAACCTGTTCACCCAACCCGTCATTTTCGCCGGAAGCGTCAAGGCGCACCCCCTCGAAATCTTCTTGCTGATCTCCATTGCAGGCAGCCTCGCGGGCATCACCGGGATGATGCTGGCCATTCCAGCGTATTCGCTGCTCCGGGTGGTGGCCAAGGAATTCCTGGGGGGATTCAAGGTGGTGCGGTCGCTCACGGAGGACCTCTGAACGCCGCTTCCACCGCCTGTGGACAGAACCGGGAAATTTCCTCCCGACATCCCACGCAATCGCTGTACCTTGCTACCCCGTATGCACGGCACTACGGGACAGGCGAAAGCCACCAAATACATCTTTGTCACGGGAGGCGTTTCCTCCAGCCTCGGAAAAGGCATCATCGGTGCTTCCTTGGCCAAATTGCTCCAGGCGCGGGGCATGAAGGTGACCATCCAGAAACTGGATCCTTACATCAACATCGATCCGGGCACCCTCAACCCCTACGAACACGGGGAGTGCTTCGTGACCGATGACGGAGCCGAAACCGATCTGGACCTCGGGCACTACGAGCGTTTCCTCGACGTCCGCACCTCCCAGGCCAACAACATCACCACCGGCCGCATCTACCAGAGCGTCATCGACAAGGAGCGCCGCGGAGAATACCTCGGGCGCACCGTGCAGGTCATCCCCCACATCACCGACGAAATCAAGCGCTGCGTCCAAATCCTCGGCGAAGGCGACCGGTATGACTTCGTGATCACCGAGATCGGAGGCACCGTCGGCGACATCGAATCCCTGCCCTACATCGAGGCTGTGCGCCAAATGCGTTGGGAAAAGCCCGACGACACTTTGGTCATCCACTTGACGCTCGTCCCCTACCTCTCCGCTGCCGGAGAGCTCAAGACGAAGCCGACCCAGCACAGCGTGAAGCAGCTGCTCGAATTCGGTGTACAGCCCGACGTGCTCGTCTGCCGGACCGAACACCAGTTGTCCAAGTCCATCCGCAACAAGCTCGCCCGATTCTGCAATGTCAACGTGGAAGCCGTCATCCAATCCATCGACGCCGACACGATTTACGATGTTCCACTGTTGATGCAAGATGAGCGTCTTGATGAAGTGGTTTTGAGCAAGTTGGGCATTGATGCGAGAGGAGCCATCAACCTCAACCCCTGGCTCAACTTTCTCCAAAAGCACAAGAACCCGGAAGGCCGTGTGGACATCGCCCTCGTCGGCAAATACGTGGAACTCAAAGACAGCTACAAGAGCATCGCCGAGTCCTTCACCCACGCCGGCGCCGCCAATGGCTTGGAGGTGAAACTCCATTGGATTCACAGCGAGCAGATCCACGCAGAGAATGCAGAAGAGGTCTTCGCGGATGTTGACGGCATCCTTGTGGCACCGGGATTCGGATCCCGCGGCATTGACGGCAAAATCGAAGCCATTCGCCACGCCCGCGAACACCGCATTCCCTTCTTCGGCATTTGTCTCGGCATGCAATGCGCCGTGATTGAATTCGCGCGCAATGTGATTGGCCTGCCCGAGGCCCACAGCACCGAAATCAAGGACTACACCCCCGACCCGGTCATCGACCTGATGGAGGCCCAGAAAGGATTGGCGGACATGGGAGGCACCATGCGCTTGGGCGCATACCCCTGCCGCCTGGAAGAGGGGTCCCTCTCCGCTGCAGCCTACGGACAAACCGACATTGAGGAGCGCCACCGCCACCGGTATGAGTTCAATGACGCCTACCGCGACCGGTTCATCGAGCACGGCATGATTCCCGCCGGCACCCACCCGGAATCAGGGCTCGTTGAAATTGTGGAAATCCCTGATCATCCGTGGTTTGTTGGCGCCCAGTTCCACCCCGAATACAAGAGCACGGTGGTGACGCCCCACCCCCTCTTCGAAGCCTTCATTGAGGCAGCGCACACTGCCAAGCGCTCCGGCAAGCCCGCCCAGAAGGCCAGTGACAAGTCAGCCACAGCTTGATCATCCCTCCGGCGGAAGGCTCCATTGGCCGGAAGCCGTGAAGCAGTGCGGATATTCCGCCTGCAACCGCACCTTGAGAAAATCCAAGGGCACCTCGGCAAAGAGTCCGTAGTCCTCGAGGTATTCCATGAATTGCGACCCGTTGGCATCAGTGGGCTGAAACAACCGGTCCTCCTCTGCAGACCACGCCAAAGGCTGGGTCCCGAGTCGCTCGCACAATTCCCGATTGAATACCGGCGTCGACTTGACCCAGCGCTTCCCATTCCAATGGGCCGCGTACCCGTGTGGCACGAGCACATCCGTTCCGAGACGCCGCTCCAGCTTCTCCGTCGCCAAGTGATTGCGCACACGCGCCAGACCCAGGCGGGCTGGAACGCCCAGAGCACGCAATCCCGCTACGAAGAGCACGCTCTTGTGGATGCAGTGGCCACTGCCCCGATTGAGGGTGCGGGAGGCAGACAACGCCCGGGCCTCGAGCTCGATGGCATAAGGATCGTACCGGATCGAGTCCCGCACGAAGCAGTACCAACTCGCCAGATTATCTCCTAAATCATCACTTCGACACAAGTCTCGTATAGTCCTCGAAACAAGAGGATTTGCAAAGTCAAATACTTCGTCTGATTGGATGCCCTCTGAACCGATTGGCTTGCCCTGTGCCTGGTGGATGCTCATGGGGTTTCCAATGTGGATGGGGACGCGCTGTCGTCGGGTTGTTCCAAAGCGGCCCACATCCACAGGATGAAGACCACACCGCGTTGAACTTCCAGCACCGACTCGACCATGGCGTGCGCACCGATGAGCAGACCGCACAGAAGCATCACATCCTGCCCC
Source organism: Flavobacteriales bacterium (assembly GCA_049610565.1). GTDB lineage: Bacteria > Bacteroidota > Bacteroidia > Flavobacteriales_D > Sanyastnellaceae > UBA8752. Next base: position 126,130 of record JBMYZR010000002.1, read on the forward strand.
CTGCGCCAGCTTCGGCGGAGCCAAGACAAGACAATGAGGGTCACCATCAGCACGCCCGGCCAACCGAACGCCACACCGGCTTGGAGCCATTGATTGTGGGGATTGAGCCTGCGGTCCTGCGCGTACACGATGCCATCGCGCTCGTAGATCGTCTGGAGCTCATCCGTCACGTCTCCCGTTCCCACACCGAACGGATGTTCGGCCAGCAACTCCCAGGAGGAGCGCCACACAGCCACCCGGCCTGCACTGCTGCTCGACACAGGTGCGGACTCCGACTCCACCACGGCGGCGGCCGTCCGCATTTCTTGGAAACGCCCGCTGGCCGTCAATCCGGCCGTCATGAGCAGGATGGCCAGGAAGGCCGAGGACAACCCGACCTGCATCTCACCACTTCCCGCTTTCGGTCCGCGCATCCAGCGCAGCAGAATCCCTGCTGCTGACACACCCACAGCGGCGAGGATGCCCGCCTTGGATCCCAAGAGCCCGATGGACAGGGCGAGCATTCCCGTCAACGCCCACCTCACACGGGGAGATTGAGAAGTCTGACCAAGGCCCAACCACGCCACGGCGGCATGCAGGCTCAGGTACGTCGGATGCACATCTCCGGCGAGGCCCGTGTACCGCCAATGCCCTGGGTCGCCTTCGACCCCATGATGCCAACCCGCCAATGCGAGTCGTCCAGCGAGGTAGGCCACCACGCTCCACACCACAGACCACAAGAAGGCCTTTCGAATCGACGTTCCCGGCATGCCGGCCACCAAGGGCAGGAAGACCATGGACGCCTTGACTTCGAGGCTGAAAGCCCAGGCATCGGAATTGGCACTCCACATTCCGCCCGCCAACTGCAAGCCATAGTAACCGAGCCACAGCCAGCCTCCTTCGGGCAGGCGCCAGCGGGCATCGCTCTGATGAAGGCGCCAATGCGCCAACCTGAGGATCGCCGCCGTCAACAGCACCCAAGCCGCCGCCACGCCGCCATACAGCAGGGCCGGCATCAGCAAACGCCAGGCCCACTGCTCTGCCGCATCGAGTGCCCTCGCTGTCATCGCGTGAGCGTCTTGAATGCCGCTTCCGGGGACCGGCGAAGCAGGAGGAAACGCCAGATGCCTTGCCAATAGCCCCAACCGTAGGCCACATGAAGGACCAGGAATGACCGGATGACCCCGGGAATGTCGCGGGCCGGCACCCCGGACAGCATCACCGAACCCAGTGCACCGAGCAACCAGAATCCGAGCACCGTCAACAGCGCGGGCTGAGCCAGGGACAACCAACCGTCCTCCTTGGGCCACCACCACGTCCAGGCGGAGGCCACGGCCAGGACCAGGAGCACACCCAGGAATGCGGCGGGCACCACTTGACGCCAGGTCGTCATGGCCCGGTGCTTGCGGTTGACAAAGACCTTCCAATACCCGTATTGGCGGTATTGACTGAAGAGCTTTCGAAAGCTCGACCGGGCGTGGTAGGCGGAGCGGATCCGGGGATCGAACCAAATCCGCCACCCCGCCTCGGTGAGGCGGTAATTCAGTTCGTCATCCTGGTTGCGGACGAGGGCTTCGTCCAGCCCACCAACTTCCTCGAGCACGGCCTTGCGATAGGCCCCAAAGGCCACCGTGTCCACATGGCCCGCCACGCCGCCGGTCCGAAAACGGGCATCGCCCACACCGAAAGGCGACGACATGGCCAGTCCGATGCGGCGGGTGCACTGGTCTCCGTGGACCTGTTCCACGACGCCGCCCACACAGCCCGACTCCGGGTGCGCCTTGAGCGCGTCGAGGTTGCGCCGGACGAAATCGGGCGCCACCTCAGCATGCGCGCCGAGGATGATGACCACCGCAGACCGCGCCTCCCGTATGCCAAGGTTCATGGCCACGGGCGTGATCCGCTGCGGATTGTCCAAAACGCGCAGGAGAAAGCCATTCGGCGCATAGCCCTCCAGACGCTCCCGCGTGCCGTCGTCGCTTCCTCCGTCGACCACGAGAACCTCGAGCGCGCCGGGCACGCCTTCCTGAGCGCCCAACGCGTCAAGACAGGGCCCGATGAAGCGGGACTCGTTCAGACAGGGGATGACCACCGAGGCACAGGGCGGTTCAGACATGGCCGCGAAGATAGGTTCAGGGCTGTCCGGCAGGGCGCACCATCGCAATGTGCGGGATGCCATCCTCGAGGTAAGGCTCCCCCACCGACTCAAACCCGAATTCCCGGTAGAACCGCTCCAAGTACTGTTGGGCAGACAGGCGAATGGGTTGGCCCGGCCAATGCGCGTGAAGCGCCTCGAGGCTTCGGACCATCAGGGCTTTGCCCATGCCCGAGCGGCGAACGGTCCCGGACGTGACCACACGGCCGATGCTGACTTCGGTTTCGTAGGACACGCTGGCCGGCAGCAACCGCGTGAGCGCAAGGACGGCGCCCCCCTCCGACGCCGGCGAGTCGGTGCGCTCCGCCCAGAGGTGAAGCCCGTTTCGGTCCTTGTCGTCCAGGTCCTGATAGGGGCAATCCTGTTCCACCACGAACACCTCGGCCCGAAGCCGAAGCAGGGCATACAGCTCCTCCCGACCCAATTCGGACCAGGCCTTGCAGTGCCAGGTGATGTCATCGCCAACCGCATCCATCATGCGGGCAAATTAGCGCCCCGCCGCGGCTACTTTTGCCACATGGCAGGCGGAAATGTGCTTTCGGTGGAGGGGCTGACCAAGCGGTTTGGCGAACGGCTCATTTTCGAGGACCTCCATTTCGGACTGGACCAGGGCCAGAAGGCAGCGCTGGTCGCCCGGAACGGCACGGGCAAGAGCACCCTCATGAAGGTGTTGCTCGACATCGAGGGCGCCGACGCCGGCACCGTGACCTTCAACGGGCAGGCCCGCATTGCGCACCTCGCCCAGGACCACGGGCTCGACCTCGACCGGACGATTCTCGCCAACCTGTTCGAAGCGGACAACGACGCCATGCGCGCCATCCGCCAATACGAGGAGGCCACCCAGGGAGAGGACGCCGAAGCCCTTCAGGCCGCCTACGACGCCATGGATCGAGCCGACGCCTGGAGCTACGAGGCGCAGGCCAAGGAAATCCTCGGAAAACTCGGCCTCCACGACACCGACCGCTTCGTGGACGACCTCAGCGGCGGGGAAAAGCGCCGGGTCGCCTTGGCCAAGTGCCTCATCGAGCAGCCCGACCTGCTTCTCCTCGACGAGCCCACCAACCACCTCGACCTCGGCATGATCGAGTGGCTCGAGGGCTTCCTCGCCCGGACCAAGACCACACTGCTGATGATCACGCACGACCGCTTCTTCCTCGAGGTGGTGTGCGACACGATTTTCGAACTGGACAGCTTCGGGTTGCACAAATACCCGGGCAACTGGAGCGATTTCCTCGAGATGAAATCCGAGCGGTCGGCCAATGAGCACGCCCAGCGCGACCGGGCACGCTCCATCATGCGGCGCGAACTGGAATGGGTGCGGGCCACCCCACAAGCCCGGACGGGCAAGAGCAAGTCTCGACTCGACGCCTTCAAGGATTTGAAATCCCGTGCCAATGTGCGGCTGGAGGAAGACGAGGTGCGGCTTGAACTCGACCCCGCTCGCCTCGGCGGCAAAATCCTCGAGCTGCACCGGGTGCGGAAGGCTTACGGAGACAAGGTCATCCTCGATGGCTGGACCTACCATTTCAAGCCGGGGGAACGCATCGGGCTGGTTGGGGACAATGGCGCGGGAAAGAGCACCCTGATCCGCCTCATCACCGGCGAAGACGAGCCGGACGGCGGCAAGGTGGTCATCGGGGACACCGTCGTGTTTGGCCACTTCAGCCAGGAACCGCCGCGGTTCGACGAGGGCATGAAGGTCATCGAGGCGCTCTACGAAATCGCCGAATTCATGCCGCTCAAAAAGGGCAAGAAGCTCTCGGCCGCGCAGCTGCTCGAGCGGTTCCTGTTTCCCCGTCACCGCCACCACGACTTCATCCACAAGCTCAGCGGCGGCGAGCGCAAACGCCTGCACCTCCTGCGGGTGCTGATGGCCAACCCCAACTTCCTCGTCTTCGACGAGCCCACCAACGACCTCGACGTCTTCACCCTCGGCATCCTCGAGGAATTCCTGCTCGACTTCACGGGCTGTCTGCTGCTGGTCAGCCACGACCGGTATTTCATGGACAAGCTGGTCGACCACGTGTTCGTCCTCGACGGCGCGGGCGGGGTCCGGGACTTTCCGGGCAACTACACCCAATACCGGACCGCTGCGGACGCCGAGGACCGCGCCGCCGCGGCACAGCGGGCGGCTCAGGCGAAGGCGGACGCCGAGGCGGCCAAGGCAGAGGGAACCGCCGCGCAGGCGCCGAAGGGCGACTACAGCCAACGGCTGAGCTACAACGAAAAACGCGAGTACGAAGGGCTCGAAGACGTCATAGCCGGCCTGGAAGACCAAAAGTCAGCGCTGGAGACCGCCCTCTCCAACCCGGAGCTGGGCCACGAGGACATGACGCGCCTGGCCACCGAACTCGGCGAGGTCACCGCGGACATCGAAGCCAAGACCGAGCGCTGGATCGAGCTCGACGAGCGGGCCTGAGCCCGCCACCGGCATCACTGTTGATCGAAATCCACCACGAAACGGGCCGTGCCCGGCTTCGGCTTGGCCTGACAGGTCAGCACGAATCCCTGCTCCACCTCTCCGGGTTCGAGGGCGTAGTTGACGTCCATGTCGGCTCCGCCTTCCGTCACCAAGGCGCGGCAGGTGCAGCACACGCCGCCACAGCAGCTGTACGGCAGATCGAGTCCGGCGTCCAAGCCGGCATCCAACACGCTTTTGGTGCCGTCGTAGTCGAGTTTGTGGGTGGATCCGTCGATCACGACGAAGACCTCCTGGTCACCGGAGACTTCCGCCGCCGGAGCTGAAGCCGCGGCCCCTTCCGCCACAGCCGGCTTGGCCGTGGGGGACGTGAACAGCTCGAAGTGGATGTTGGCGGCCGCCACCCCGGCCACCTCCATGCGCTCGCGCACGGCGTGGATCATTGGTTCCGGACCACAGGCAAACACTTCGTCGATGGCCGCTCCGCCGAGGAGCGAATTCACCACCGCATCCACCTTGTCGGCGTCCATTCGGCCGCCATACAGCGGCGTGTCCACCGGCTCCCGCGTGAAGAAGTGGAAGACCCGAAGCCGGTCGAGGAAGCGGTCCTTGAGATCGTCCAGCTCCGCCTTGAAGATGACGCTCGACTGGTCCTTGTTGGTGTACAGGAGCGTGAACCGGCTCTGCGGCTCCGTGGCCAACACCGTCTTGATGTGCGAAAGGATCGGCGTGATGCCGGAGCCCGCCGCAAACGCCACGTAGTGTTTGCTTTGGGCCGCGTCGAGTTCTGTGTAGAACCGACCGTTGGGCGGCATGGTGCGCAGGGAGTCACCGGCCTTGAGGTCCGCATTGGCCCACGTGCTGAAGCGGCCATCTGGCACCCGCTTCACCGCCACGCGCAGTTCTTCGCCAACGCCCGCACAGATGCTGTAGCTGCGGCGCACGGATTCCCCCTGAATCTCCTGATCGAACGTCAGGTACTGGCCCTGCTTGAAGGCAAAGGTGTCAGCCAAATCGGCGGGAACATCGAGGACAATGGACACACAGTCGGCAGTCTCGCGGCGCACTTCGGCCACTTGCAGGTCATGGAATCGGTCAGACATGGGGTGCGAATCTCGGAATGAATGGGCTTGGGTGGAGAACCCCTTGGGCACCTTGTGGGTTCTCTCCGTCCACACCGTCGTATTTTTGGGGAGCATGGAAATGGACCTGTTGCAACGATTCGAAGCGTACATCGCTTCGGACAAGAAGATTGAACCGAAGGATTGGATGCCCGATGCCTATCGGAAAACGCTCATCCGCCAGATCAGCCAGCACGCCCACTCGGAGATCGTCGGCATGCTGCCGGAGGGCAATTGGATCAGCCGGGCCCCGAGCCTGAAACGCAAGGCCATCCTGATGGCCAAGGTGCAGGACGAGGCCGGCCACGGACTCTACCTCTACAGCGCCTGCGAGACCCTCGGCGTCCAACGCGACGACACCCTCGCCGACCTGCACAGCGGCAAGGCCAAGTACAGCAGCATCTTCAACTACCCCACCCTCAACTGGGCCGACATCGGCGCCGTCGGTTGGCTGGTGGACGGTGCAGCCATCATGAACCAGGTGCCGCTGTGCAAGTGCAGCTACGGTCCGTACGCCCGGGCCATGGTTCGCGTCTGCAAAGAGGAAAGCTTTCACCAGCGCCAGGGATTCCAGATCATGATGAACATGGCCGGGGGCACCGAAGACCAGAAGGCCATGGCGCAGGACGCGCTCAACCGCTGGTGGTGGCCGTCCCTGATGATGTTCGGTCCGCCGGACGACGACAGCCCCAACAGCGCCCAGTCCATGGCGTGGAACATCAAGCGTTTCTCCAACGACGAGCTCCGCCAGAAGTTCGTGGACCTCACGGTGCCGCAAGCCGAACTGATTGGCCTGACCATCCCCGACCCCGACTTGACGTGGAACGAGGAGACCGGCCACTATGACATCGGCGAGATCGACTGGTCCGAATTCAAGCGGGTCATCGCCGGCCACGGCCCCTGCAACAAGGAGCGCCTCGATGCCCGCCGCAAAGCGTGGGACGACGGCGCCTGGGTCCGCGAGGCCGCCGTGGCCCACTCCGAGAAACGCGCCGCCCGCCGGGCTGCCGCTGACACCGCCGCCGCCTAATCGCCCGCGATGGACAAGACGAACTGGCCCCTCTGGGAAATCTTCATCCGCAGCCGCCAAGGCCTGTCCCACCGTCACGTGGGCAGCCTGCACGCGGCCGATGCGGAGATGGCCGTCGAGAACGCCCGGGACGTCTATACCCGCCGCCAGGAAGGCGCCAGCATCTGGGTGGTGCCCGCCAGCGCCATCACCGCCTCCTCGCCGGACGAGAAGGACCTGCTGTTCGATCCGGCCGACGACAAGGTGTACCGCCACCCCACCTTCTACGACCTCCCCGACGAGGTCAAGCACATGTGACGCGGATGGACGCCCGCTTTGACTACCTCCTTCGCCTCGGCGATGATGCCCTGATCCTCGGCCAGCAACTCGGCCTGTGGACCGGCCATGGCCCCGTCCTCGAGGAAGACATCGCCCTGACCAACATCGGGTTGGACCAGATCGGCCAAGCCCGGGCATGGCTGACCCTCGCCGGCCGCGCCGAGAACGCCGGCAGGGACGAAGACAAGCTCGCCTACTTCCGCGACCAAGCCGAATTCCGCAACGCCCTGCTGTGCGAGCGGCCCAACGGCCATTTCGGGGACACCATCGTCCGCCAGTTCCTGTTTGACGCCTATGCCGTGGGCCTCCACGAAGGACTCTGCCGCTCCACCGACGACGACATTGCGGCCATCGCCCGCAAGAGCGCCAAGGAAAGTGCCTACCACCTGCGGCACAGCCGGGCGTGGATGGTGCGGCTCGGCGACGGCACGGAAGAGAGCCGCGCCAAGGTCCAGCAAAGCCTGAACGACCTCCTCCCCTACGTCGGCGACCTGTTCCATTCTGACTCCGTCACGCAGGCCGCCGCCTCGGAAGGCTGGGGCGTCGATCCCGCCGGACTGAGGCAAGCCTGGAACACCCGGTTGGAGGACATGCTCGCCGAGAGCGGACTGACCCGCCCTGACCCCGTTCCCGAGCAGGTCGGCGGACGTGAAGGGCGCCACACCGAGCAACTCTCCTACCTGCTCGCCGAGATGCAAGTCCTGCCCCGGACTTACCCCGACGCCCAATGGTGATGCGCAGTCCGAACGACTGGCTGGCCATCCTGGAAACCGTTCCCGATCCGGAAATCCCCGTCCTCAACGTCGTGGAAATGGGCATCGTTCGCGGTGTCGACTGCACCGAAAAGGCGCTAACCATCCGCATCACCCCCACCTACATGGGGTGTCCGGCCATGGACGCGATCGCCGACGACATCCGCTCCACCCTGTCTCCCCTCGCCGAAGCGGAATCGCTGAGCCTCGCTGTGGAGCTCGTGTACGCCCCAGCCTGGACCACCGATTGGCTCGACGACACCGCCAAGGCCAAGCTCGAAGCCTACGGGATCGCCCCACCGGGCAAGACCACGGACAAGCGCGCCCTGAGCGGCGATGCTCCCAAGGTGCGTTGCCCCAAGTGCAAAAGCCTGGACACCGAATTGGTCAGCCTCTTTGGCTCCACAGCCTGCAAGGCCCACTACCGGTGCCGGGCTTGCGCTGAGCCGTTCGACCACTTCAAGTGCATCTGAGGCACGAAAACAAAACCACAGGCACACGAATCGAGTAGGATGCATCCTACGGGATGACTGTGATTTACCTTGAGGTCATGAGGTTCGGTCTACTGCTCATGCTGATGGTGCTTCTGGGCGAAGCGCAAGGGCAATTCATTGCGCCTTACAATCCCGATTCCAATCAGGACAGCGCCATCGGGTCCGCCGACCTCATCGATTTCCTCGCCTTTTTCGGGTATGACTTCCTGCCCCCTGCCATCGAAATCGAAGGAGAAGACGTCCTGTCCACCCTCATTGCCCTGACTGAGCAGGTTGCTGCCCTACAGGAGCAGGTTGTGGACCTTCAGAATAATCAGCTGACGCAGGACAGCGTCATCTCTATGACTTGGCTGCGCAACCTTCGAAGCACCCAACTCAGCGGTGTCAGCATGGTCGACTTTGACGTAAGTCGCGTGGACTTCAGTTACGCCAATCTGCAGGACGCCCAACTGATGAATTCCAGCTTGGACAATACCGTCTTCAAT
>JBMYZR010000003.1:0-12309 GCA_049610565.1 Flavobacteriales bacterium
GCGGCGGAGGCGGAGGCGGGGGAATGACGTTGACGGGGATGACCTCATCCTCGAGGAGGTCCACCTCGAAATCGAGGGCGCGAACGATGTTCACGTCGTAGCTGGTCCAGGCGAGGGCAGCGAGGAGGAGAGCCAATACGGAGGTGAATCCAACGGATCTCCAGGCTCCCCGCTTGTTCTCGAGGTCGGCTTTGGGTGTCTTGCGTGGCTGCATGGATGGCGAATTGCGGGGCCGTGCGAATCGGCGGCCAAATTAATCTAAAGGATGCGCTTACCCACAGGCCACTCCAAATACAGTGCCCGAAATGCGAATCCGGCCGAAATCAGGCCCACAACATCGGCGATTCCATCCCCCACATCCCGGCCCCGGCCCTCGAACACGGCCGACTGGGCCGACTCGAGCACCACGGCCAGCACCACGCCCAACACGAGGACAATCGGCCACGCCTGTCTGCACATCCGGGTCCCGCGGCCGGCCTTGCGCAGGGCCACCAGCCCGGTCATCGCCCAAGTCCCGAACAGGAACGCATGCAGCAGCCAATCCAGCCGCCACTCCATCCACCAGTCCTGACCCGTCAATTGATGGCCCGGCAACGCATGCAAGGCCACCAGAACCGCGGTCATCGCAGCCCACGGGAGGGCCACCCGCAGCGTGATCGACGAGGCGGACTCAGCCGACCTCCGCGGCATACGCCTCGGCGTTGAGCAGGCCCGAGAGGTCCGCTCCCTCCCCCAGCTTGACCTTGATGATCCAGCCTTCGCCGTAGGGATCCTCGTTGATGAGGGCGGGGTTGTCCTCCAGTCCCTCGTTGAGCTCGGCCACTGTTCCGGCCACCGGCATGAACAGGTCGCTCACCGTCTTGACGGCTTCGATCGTGCCGAACACCTCTTCCCCATCGAGCGCCTCGTCCACCGTTTCCACCTCGACGAACACGATGTCGCCCAGCTCGGATTGTGCGAAGTCGGTGATGCCCACGGTGGCCACGTCACCTTCGACGCGCACCCATTCGTGGTCCTTGGAGTAGAGGAGGTCCTGCGGGATGTTCATGGCGCGCAAATTAGCGCAGCGCACGATGCCGCGCCCACCTTATTGCGTGAGGTTGAACCGGAGCGCAATGCCGCTCTTGACGTTGGTCGTCGCGAAGCTCGTCGACACCTTCGGTCGGGTGATCTGCTCGTCGAAGAAGGCCTGCAGAATCAGCTTTCGGGAGACCTCGAGGTCCGCGCTGAACTTGATGCTGGCCACCTTCTGACCGGCCGTCACCTGGTTCTCGCGGTTGAAGTCGTCGCCTTGACCCGGCTGCGGCACCCCGCTCAACGGATCGAGTTTGCGGATGATGGTGCTGTTGTCGCGGACGGTGATGTCCAGGCGCAGGACGACATCCGTTTCCTTCAGCATCTGGATGGGCAGCTTGCCCCGGGTGCGGAGGAAGGGGTTGGGGACGTTGGCGATCCGGTATCCCGTTCCGATCACGAGCGCGCTGCTCTTGGTCTCGGTGATCTGGTTGTTGGTCAAGCCGAAGTTGATGGTCCGGTCGCGGCGCATCTCCACCTTGATCTGGGGCTCGTTCTTGCCACTGGCCTTGAGCGTCACGTCCACGCCGATGAGCGGGGACATCTGCTCGGAAATGGTCACCTGGTTGTATTGGCGCTCATTGATGAAGTTGCCGAATTGGCTCTGGTCAAAGGCCGTCGGACGACCGAGGTCATCGGCCTCGTAACTCAGGTTGGTCACATAGCTGGTGGTCATCGTGGACCGGTAGGCGTGGTTCAGGCTGAACCGCTTGACCCGGTTCTTGAACAGGTTGCCCTTCGACAATCCGTCGTAGCTGACCCGCCAGTTCGGAGCCAGGCGCGTCTTGAACGGGTCGAGGGAAACCTGGTCAGGGCGCTGTGCCGTGTAGGCGGCGATGAACGAAGGAATGGTCACCGCTGGACTGGTCGGTCCCCATCCGCTGTAGTACCCGTTGGGCTCGCTCTCCGGCAGGTTGTAGTTCTGGTCGTTGAGCCGCTCGCTCATGTCGAGGCGGGTGAGCTTGAATTCGCGCCACGTCTCGCTGTCGAAGTCGTCGTCGTCCCGGACGAAGGCCGTGGGCCAGGTGAAGACGGTGGTCGTGAAGTTGCCTCCGTCCTGGGGCGACTCGAACTGCCAGTCTCCGAGCGCCTCATCGAAGCGGAAGAAGCTCTGTTGGTTCCGGCTCTCGTTGCGCGTGGCCTCCAGATCGATCTTCAGGTCGTCGATCGGCTCCAGCTGGGCGCGGACATTGAGGTTGGCGCTGTAGTTCTCCTGATAGGTCTGGTTCTGGTAGGGGTTGTTGCTCAACCACCCGCGGCTGGCAGCATCCAAGGCGAAGTCACCCGTGCGGTTGCCCTGGAGATCGGTGTTCTGCTGGCCCAACAGGAACGGCAGACCCGGCGCCTCGAGCGCACTGTCGAAACCGGCATAGCGCGCCTTGCGGTCCGTGGCCATACCCGGCAGCAACAGGCCCTCATTGCGGGAGTAGCTGACATTGACGCTCTTCACCGCCATCATGGCCTTGAGCACGAACGACACCGGGTCGATGTACAGCGGCGGCTTCTCGTCGTCCTCGTAGTTGCCGAAACCATCGCGGTCCTCGTTCTCGACCTCCTTCTTTTTCTTGTCCTGCTCCTTCTGCCATTCGCGCTTGCGCTTGCCCGAGCTGATGTCCTTGAGCAGCGGCACCTTGTCGTACAGCTTCTTGAACTGCGCACCGGCGGTCAGGGTAATGTTCCGGCTGTTCTGGATGGTGTGGCCGAGGCTGTCCTGCGCAAATGGCGCGCGGTCCCAGCGGTACGTGCTCTGGTACCGGATGTCCGCCGTGGTGAAGTTGATCAACGGGAACTTGTCCAGCGGCAAGCGGTAGGTCGCCGAAATCTGGTGGTCGTAGCTGGTGACCTCTCCGAAATTCTCGATGTTGGCCCGGACCGTGTCGCGGTACTGGGCATACGATTCGGCATCGTTGCGGTCGATGACGCCGGCAGGCTCTCCAATGAGCGCGGTGGCCCGGCCTGCATAGTCCAGCTTCAGGCTCTTCGTCACGTCATATTTGACCACGTAATCCCGGTTCCAGTTCCACTGCTTCAGCACCTGCGTGCTGACCAGGACGCCGGTCTCGATGCCGAGCAATTCCGCCGTGTTGTTGCGCACGCGGCTCGCCTCATAGGTCCGGTCCATGCCCATGTTGACCGAGACCTGCTTCAGGCCGGGGTAGAAATTGAACTCGCTGAGCCACTTGAGGGCCTTGGACCGCCCGATCCACGCAAAGGGCTTGATCTCCTTGGGCCGGTTCGTGAAGTCGTACCGAAGGCCTCCGCGGTAGTTGCGGCGGATGTTGAACTCCGTGTTGATGTCCCGCTGGTAGTTCTCCGTGTAGGCGAAGTTGGCGCTGAGGTTGCCGGGGTCGAGGAACCCGAGGAAGCCGCTGCTGTTCCCGCCGCCCCCTGCAGCCGGCCGGCCGGAGGCACCGCGTTGGGCCGCCAATTCGCGCTCCTTGGTGACGTCGTCGGCGCCCTGCAGTCGTCGGGCCGTTTCCTCGTCCTTCTCCTTCTGGGACTTGCCGCCCTTCTTGTCCTTCTTGCCTTTCCCCTTGCCGCCCAGTTGCGGGTCAATCTTGATGTTGGAGAAGTTGATGCTCCGGATGCGGTTGATCTGCTGTGATTTCTTCTCCCGCTCGCGGCTCAGGCCGGCATCGGCAATCTCCACGTCCGGAGAAAGGGGGTCAAACTGCGGGGTGGACACCGTCTCGCTGTATCCGAGGTAGAGCGGCAACTGCACCCCGAGGAAGTCCGGCAGGAACTTGCCGAGCTGCAGGGTCGTGTTGGCGTCGACTCCCTGAATGGTCTCCCGCTGGCGCTCCTGCACCCGTTGCTCGAGTCCACCCCATCCCGGGGTCGACATGTTGGCGGCCACATTGAGGTTGCCCAGGTCGCTCAGCGTCGCCTGCATCTGCGCCGTGGCGGCCCATCCGCCCTCCTCGTTGAACTCGGACAGGCGAAGCTCGTTGGCCCACACGATGGCGCACTTCTCCAGGCCGTCATCGTCGGTGGCAAACGGGTTGGTGTCCTTGTCCGGGTTCCGGATGCCGATCATCACGGTCACCACGTTGGCCAGGTTCGGATTTCCGCGGACGGAGAGTCGCGCTCCGTCCACGAAGTTGGTCCACTCCTGGAAGAGCGGATAGCCCACGGGACGGCTGATCTTGAGGTTCTGCAGGTCCTGGAACCGCAGGTCCACCTCGTTGGCCGCCGGCCAGATCTCGGTTTCCTCGGTCACCCCCCACGGCGTCACCGTGAGCGGAATCTCGTATTCGTAGTAGTTGTCGACGAAGTCAGAGCCGAGCCTCACGAACACCGACAGGTCCCCGGTCTCGAGAGGCTCGTCCGAACGGAAGGCCTCACCGTGGACGAACATGCGGAGCCGCTTGTACATCCGCATGTCGAAGTTGATGTTCCGGTACGCGGCGCGGGCGTCGCCATCCTCCAGACCGCACACCTCCAGCTGGAGGGACTGCTCGTTGAGCTGGGCCTGGTTGGCCGTGGCCACGTTGATCTCCCGGATGATGCCGGGCGGCACAACGTAGTTGATGGGCTGGCGGTAACCGTTCTCCTCCACGTTGACCGCGGAAATGGCGAACTGCGTGTCGGACGGGTCGTCGGGCTCGATCTCCTGCGGACCGGCCAGGCTCTCCTCGAACTTCCGCCACTCACCGCGGATCAGCTCGAGTCGGGCGAAGCGGAGCGTGACCGGCTGGCGCCACCCCTTCATGAAGACCCGCATGAAGCGGATGCTCCGGAAATCGCTGATGCCGCCCACGCGCTGCTGGAAATCCCGGATCGGCACCTTGAACTGCAGCCACTTGACCTCCTTGGTCTCCCCGTTGGGCATGGTCTTGCTGGCCACCAGCACGTCCGACAGGTAGTTGCGGCCGATGTTGGCCTCCGTCAGGTCGCCTGGCCGCAGCGGAATGCGATACTGGAAATAGCTCTCGATGGGGCTCAGCGTGAGGTCCTCGTTGAGGTCCTCCGTGTTGGGCAGGGTCGTGGAGGCAATCGGGTAGCCCTCGGGCTGCGCCGTGCTGGAGTTGCCTTCATAACCGTTGAAGAAGCGGTACCGCTCGAGGACATCCTCCTCGTTGGCCTGCGCCACCGGATCCCGGAAGTAGCGGAAATCGTCAGCAGAGGGGTCTGCGCGGTAGGCGTCGTAGGCGTCCGGCTCGAGCTGGCCTTCGAGGCCGCTCAACCAATCCCCGAAGAACTCCTGCTCCTCCTGCGAGTTCAGGCCATCGAGACCCACGTCCTGCAGGCTGTAGTCGCCGGTGGAGTTGTCAAACGCATTGACCACGTTGAACGTGGACGGATCGGCCACCTGTCCCCAGGTGGACTCCTGGACCGGCGCAGGCTGGTTAGCGGAGGGCAAGCCGTTCTCAAAAGCCAATTGGCCATCGTTGAGGAGGTCCTCGCTGATGGAGCCGAGGTTGAGATACAGGTCACCCCCGGTGTCGTTGTCACTGTCCTCGTTGAACGGGTCCATCACCCAGAACTGGATGTACTCGACGTTGGACAGCTCGAAGTCGGTGGTGAGAAGGGCCCGCTGGATGCCGCCCCAACGCTCCTCGGGCGCCTGCAACGTGCCGTCGGGGTTGAGGCCGGGGATGGGCCCGATGCCCTCGGCAGGGAGGTAGTTGTAGGGCCCACGCACGGTGGGATCGAACGTGAGGTCGAATGTGGGCAGGTTTTCCGGCGTGCCGAGGGGCAACTGCCGGTTGGGGAAGACCTCCTTGTTCTCCACGAGGCGCATCAGGTGGTTGGACCGGACGTCGACATCCACCTGGCCATCGGGCAGTCCGCCCCCGAAGAAACTCGGGTCAATCGTATACCAATTCAGGCGGGCGCGGTTGAAGTTGAACAGCAGGCTGTCCTCCACATCGCCCTCCGGGAAGAGGTCCGGCTGGAGCTTCGGTGTGCTCGCCAAGCTCCACTGCGTCCAGGACCGGATGTCGATGGCACTCTGCGACCCCTCAAAGTCGTCGATGTACGCGTTGCCCTCCTTGCCCACTGCACGGCTATGGCCTGGAATCAGGTAGGCCGCCTCGGCACTGACGTTGATGCTGGACGGAGCCGACGCCTTCAGGAAGGGCAGCTTGTCGAGCATGTTGGTGATGAACTCGCTGGACCGCGAGTACGTGAAGTCCGCCCCCATGATGGTGTTGTTGACCGGCTCATCGCCGATGTTCACCTTCTGCGTCAGGGGCCGCTCCCGGAGGTTCAGGAACGTCGCACCCAGGGCGAGGTCCTCGCTCGGGGCATAGTCGAAGCGGGTTCCGAGGAGCGTCTTCGTCTGGATGTTGAACAGGCTGTTGCTCTCCAACGAGACCCGGATGGGCTGTCCGCTCTCAAGCAGGCCATCATTGATGATCCGCACGCGGCCCAGGTTGTAGTCCACGGTGTAGTCCTGGTTCTCGATCAGCCGCGCCCCGCCGGAGGTGACCGTGACGGACCCCTCGGGAATGTTGAGCGCATTGAGCATGATCTCCGAGCTGATCTGGCTCTGGTACTGTCCCTTGATGCGGAAGCGGTTCAGCGAGGGAATCTGCTGGGCGGCCGTCTTCGTGGAGTCATACAGCGGCTGGAAGACAATGGTCTGGATGAGCGACTCGGCCTGGTCGGGGTCCGTGACCCGGTCGAGGATCTGATCCCGGAGCGTCTTGCCGAACGGCTCCACGGACGGCAGGAAGACCCGGCCGTTCTGGCTGTTCATCGTGCCGCCCTGTGTGGCCGCATTGTCCACGAAGTCGTAGACGCCATCCGGTTGCGGTTGTCCGTTGATGTCGATGCGGTCCATGCCGAGGACCTGGATGAGCAACTCTCCCTCCAGCGGCTCGCGGGGGATGTAGTTGAGGTCCACACCGGTGGAGGGGTCATTGTACCACACCCCGATCCGGAAGTCCTCCGAGCTGAGTCCGAACGCCTGCAGGGAGTAGACGTTCTTCATCATCAGGTCCCACAGCGGTGCGGGCTCTCCGTTCTCCAGCTCGACGCGGGTCACCGAGCTCTTGAGCATCTTCAGCAGCAGGGCGCCGGGAGCGGCATATCCGTCCTGGCTGAGCGTACCGACCTGATAGGTCTCCCCCTCCAACGTGTACTCGTAGGCGACGGCCAGCACCTCCGCGTTGTTCAGCGATTGCCGGAGGCTGATGAAGCCGAGCCGGTCGTTGTAGGTGAACTCGGTCTGGGCCAGGCGGCGCGCATTGCCCACGCGCTCGTAGTGGATGCCCGGGGCGTAATACGGCGAGCCGTCGGCATTGGTGTACGCGCCAATGGCCGCACCCGCTCCGCTGAAGCCCATCACCTCCGGGTCCCCCGTCAGGTCGAGGAAGAGGTCGTTGTTGAAGTTGCTCGGCGCCCGGTTCGGGTTGATGCCGATGTTGGGGTCGTTGGTGAGGTCCGGAATCGGAAGGTCACTCGACATGTAGTCCGGGTGCTCTCCGATGTCGGTGAAGGCCAGGATGTTCCGGACGTCCTGCGTGTTGGCCTGCGTGTTGACCACATACACCTCGATCCGGGTGATGCGGGCCCCGGAATTGACCACCGGAAGGCTGCGCATGGCGTTGTCGTATTGGTCCCGGAAATACCCGGACAAGAAGTAGTGGCGGTTGGCCTCGTAGTCGTCGGCGCGGATGTCGAACTCCTGCGTCTGGGCGCCCCCCTGCACCTCGATTTCCTTGCGCTCTCCCTTCTGCTGGCTGAAGACCGTGGTGTTGTACACCTTGCCCCATTGGGTCTCGAGTTTGAGTCCAAACAGGGACTGGCTGCCTTGGATGAGCGTGCTCTGCAAGGGCATGCTGATGTTGCCCGCCTCGATGTTCTTCAGGATGTCGTCCTCTTCGCCCTGGAACCCGATGTTCATCTGGTTCTCGAAGTCGAACGTCGCCTCGGTGTTGTAGTTCGTTCCGAGGTTGATCTTCTCCCCAATGCTGCCGTCGATGGACAACTGGATCCGCTGGTCGAAGTCGAAGGTGGTGATGGCCCGGTCCCGCTCGGCGAGACGGGGATTTTCGGTCTTGCTGTAGCGCAGGCCGAAGTTGAGCTCCGCCGATCCCTGGGGGCGGATTTCAATCTCGTTGGATCCGAAGATGGTCTCGAAGATTTCGGAATCGACAGTCAGCTTGGGCGCAAAGCCCCGCTCCTCCTCGTCGAGCTCATCCTGCATCTCGTCCCAGAATTCACTGAGGTTTTCGTCGATGTTGTACTCGAGGAACTCATCGAGGGTCAAATGGGTCGGGTTCCGGAAGTCGAGCGTGTCTCCCAACCGTTGGCGCACGACATACTGTCCAGTCGTCTCGTCGTAGTCGACACCGTACTCGATGACGTCGGGGAAACCGAGGCTGACTCCACCCGGTGCTTCCGTCGGGTTGGGCACATCCGCCCCGTGGGGCAGCGGCAGGTCGACGTCCACCGTATCCGCCACCTCGTCCTGGGCAAACACCGCCGCAGGCAGCGTCAGGCACAGGGCCACAAGCAGGACCGAACCTGACCGCAGGATGCGGAACGGAAAGGAGAAAATGTCCATCAGGGAGCGCATGGTCAGTGATGCTCGGTCAAAGTCGTTTCAAGGCAGCCCGGACAAGTTCCTCCACGTGGGACATCCCCTCTCCCATCAATTGGTCGAGGACGGATTCCACACGGCGACGATCGAAACCGAGGTTGCACAGGGCGGCCAACGCGTCAGAACGGTGCGTATTGCCTGCGCCCACAAATTCGTGCCCTCCACCGGAGGCCAGGCCACCAGCAGCAGGAGCCGCACTGAAGGAGGGGTCCTTGCCCATCTTGTCCTGCAGGTCGACGAGAATGCGTTGTGCCGTCTTGGCGCCAATGCCCTTCACCGCCTTGAGCGCGGCCACATCCCCTCGCGTGATCACCTCGACCAGCTCCACCGGTCCAAGGCCACTCAGGATCATCCTGGCCGTCTGGGCGCCAACACCGCTCACGCTGGTCAGCATCACGAAGAGTCTGCGCTCAGTGTCCTCGGCAAACCCGAACAACAGCTGGGCGTCCTCGCGGTACACCGCATGAATGAGGACCTTGGCCTCCGTCTTGCCCGCCAGGGCCGATGAAGTGTGCAGGCTGAGGTGGACGAAATAGCCGACACCCCCGCATTCCACCACCGCATGGGTGGGGGTCAATTCAACGAGGCTCCCGGAGAGGTGGTGGATCATCGGTTGGTTTGGGCATCGACGGCCGCAATGCGGACCATGTTGACGATTTCACGGACGCTCGACCCCATCTGCAGGATGTGGAACGGCTTGCGCAAACCGAGCAGGACGGGCCCCACCACCTCGAAGCCGCCCATCTCCTGGATGAGCTTGTAGGCGATGTTGCCTGCGGCGAGGTTGGGGAAGATGAGGGTGTTCACCTTGCGGCCACGCAGGTTGCTGAAGGGAAACAGCTCCTCGGACAGTTCGCTGTTGAGGGCCACGTTGGCCTGCATTTCCCCGTCCACGATAAGGTCGGGATGCTCCGCGTGAAGAATGGCCACCGCCTCCCTCACCTTTTCGGCATCCTCCCCATTGGCGGAGCCGAAGTTGCTGTAGCTCAACATGGCGATGCGGGGCACGATGCGCATCCCGCGGACCGCCTCGGCGGTCAACAGCGTGATGTCGACCAGCTCCCGGGCCGTCGGATTGCGGTTCACCGTGGTGTCGGCGAAGAACATCGGCCCGCTCTTCGTTTGCACGATGTACATCCCGGCCACCTTCTTGACGCCCTCTGCCAATCCGAGGATGTGCAACGGCGGCAACAGGCTCTCGCGATAGTTGCGGGTCAGTCCGCTGATGACCGCGTCGGCCTCGCCCGTCTCCACGAGCATGGAGCCGAAATAACTCCGGCGACGCATGTGGCCGATGGCCTCCTCGCGGGTCAGGCCCTTGCGCTGGCGCTTGGCCAGCAGGTGCCCGGCGAAGTCCTCCACCCTCTGCCGCTGGTCGGGATCCATCGGATTGATGATCTCCACATCCGGCAGCTCGATGCGGTGCTCCTCGATCATCTCGAGGATGCGGTCGCGCGGGCCGAGCAGAATGGGGTTGACGATGCCCTCATCGCGGGCCGTCTCCGCGGCCTTGAGGACTTTGTAGTGATCGGCCTCGGCAAACACCACGCGCTGGGGCTGACGCCGGGCGCGCAAACTCAGGTTGCGGATGAGCGTGTTGTCCTGCCCCAATCGACCGGCGAGCACCCGCTTGTAGTCGTCCCAGTCGCGGATCGGCTCCCGGGCCACACCGCTGTCCATCGCGGCCTGCGCCACGGCCGGTGCCACCGTCGTGATGAGGCGGGGGTCCATCGGCTTGGGAATGATGAAATCCACGCCGAAGCCGAGGCCGCGCTCGTCATAGGCCTCGTTGACCTCATCGGGCACATTCTCCTTGGCGAGGGCGGCGATGGCGCGCACCGCGGCCATCTTCATCGCGTCGTTGATCGCCGTGGCCCGAACGTCCATCGCCCCCCGGAAGATGAAGGGGAAACCGAGGACATTGTTGACCTGATTGGGGTGATCGCTGCGGCCCGTGGCCATGATGATGTCCGGCCGCACGGCCTTGGCCTCCGCGTAGGGAATCTCCGGATCGGGGTTGGCCAGGGCAAACACGATGGGGTTCTCCGCCATCGCCTCGATCATGTGGCCCTGCACCAGGCCACCGCGGCTGAGGCCCAGGAACACATCGGCGCCCTTCAGCGCCTCGGACAAGTCGGCCAGCGGCGTGGTGGCGTGGGCGAGGGCCTGCTTCCGAGGACCGAGCCCTTCACGCCCGGCGTGGATGTGGCCCTTGCTGTCAAAGACGGCGATGTTCTCCAACCGAACCCCGAGCTGCATGTACAGATCGAGGCAGGCCATGGCCGATGCTCCAGCGCCACTGACCACGAGTTTGACGTCCTCCGCTTTCTTGCCCGCGAGCTCCAGCGCGTTGAGGAGGGCGGCGCCACTGATGATGGCCGTCCCGTGCTGGTCATCGTGCATGACCGGGATGTCGAGCTCCTCCTTGAGCCGGCGCTCAATCTCGAAGGCTTCCGGCGCCTTGATGTCCTCGAGGTTGATGCCCCCGAACGTCGGGGCGATGGCCTTGACGGTCTGGACGAAGGTGTCCACATCCGACGCATCGACTTCGATGTCGAAACAATCGAGGTCCGCGAAGACCTTGAACAGCACGCCCTTGCCCTCCATGACGGGCTTGCTCGCCTCGGGACCGATGTCCCCCAGGCCCAACACGGCAGTGCCGTTGGAGATCACGGCCACAAGGTTGCCCTTGGCGGTGTACCGGTAGACATCATCCCGGTTCTTGGCGATGTCGAGACAGGGTTCCGCCACCCCAGGGGAGTAGGCGAGGCTCAGGTCACGTTGGGAGCTGTATGGCTTGGAAGGGATGACCTCCACCTTGCCTCGTCGGCCGCGGCTGTGGTAATCCAGCGCCTCTTTCCTGCGGATGCTGCTCATGGAAGTGGTGTCGTCCTTCGGTGCGAAGATGGCCATACCGGCAAGCCGGACAAGCCGTCCGGTTCACTGGAGAATCAGCGGGAGACGCTGAATTTGCGGGTGTGGCTGATGTGGCCTGCCGTCTCGAGGGCGTAGAGGTAGGTGCCGGGGGCGAACTCGGTGCCGTCAATCCAGACGCTTCCGCTTCCAGGCGAAAGCACCACGGACTTCAATGTGCGTCCCGTCAGGTCGAGGATGTGCATGGCCCCTCCAGCGGGCGCAGTGTAGGTCAATGCGGAAATGCCCACCACCGGATTCGGCGAGAGGGAGCCCAACTGCAAGCCGACCGATTCTTCGACGGACAGCACGCACTCACCCGGCTCCGTGCCCGCGCAGAACAGCACGGTGTGGCACACTTGCGGCACACCTTGCTCAGCCGCCTCGAAGCAGTACTCCAGGGCAGTGGCGCCTGCCACGCCGTTGGGATAGTAGTCCGAAACCAGCCAGTCCGGAGAGCCGAAGGCATTCAGTCCTGTCGTGTCGCCGGGGGCCAAGGTCAACGACAACGCGGCCACGCTGGAGCCGGTGCCGTAAGGGTAGCAGGTGCCGCCCCAACAGAAGCGCTCGTAGGCTCCCTCCGCTCCAATGTCATAGGGCAGATTGAAGGGGTCGACCGTCTGGATGATGTTCCGCTGCACGGACAGGGTCATCGCACTTTCGGTGGCATTGGTCACCAACCACTCGGCCACCATGACGCTGTCCAGATTGTCACTTTCCACCACCATGACAGGGTCGATGAGCGTGGGGCCCTGCGCTTGAGCGGCGGT
>JBMYZR010000003.1:12408-59513 GCA_049610565.1 Flavobacteriales bacterium
TTCTTGATCTGCTTGTTCATGCCACAAATTTAACCAAGCCACCACCGCCTACGGAACACTCACGAAATGCGCTTGAACGCGGGCAAAGTGGATAAATTGTCCTGCGCCGTATCTTAGCCCTCTACGGACTGAAATCGATAACACAATTCAAGCTCAATGAAGCACCTTTACACTGCGCTCATGGCGCTCCTCATCAGCTTCTCTGCAGCCGCCCAGCTGCCCGATGGAAGCATCGCCCCCGACTTCACGGCCACCGACATCAACGGCGTCGAGCACAACCTCTACGACCTGCTTGACCAGGGCAAGAAGGTCATCATCGACTTCTCCGCCACGTGGTGCGGTCCCTGCTGGAACTACCACAACACCGGCGCTCTCGAAGAAATCTGGGAGACCTACGGTCCTGACGGAACCGACGAAGCCTACGTGTTCTTCATCGAAGGCGACGACTCGACCACCCTGGCTGACCTCGAAGGCACGGGCACGGCCACGACCGGCAACTGGATCGAAGGCACGGGTTACCCAATCATCGACGACGGTGGTTCCATCTTCGACGACTACGCCGGAGCTTACTACCCCACCATCTACACGATCTGCCCGAACCGCCAGCTGCGCGAGAGCGGCCAGATTGACGCCGCTGCCCACGCCGACATCCTGTTCGGTGCCGACTGCGCAGCCGCCACGCAGGCCAACGACGCCGCCGTGCTGAGCTACACCGGAGAGACCATCTCCTGCAGCGGCAGCCCGTCCGCCATCAGCGCCCAGCTCATGAACCTCGGCCTCGACAACCTGACCAGCGCCACCCTCGAGCTCTACATCAACGGCGCCAGCGTGCTCAGCTACAACTGGACCGGCAACCTCGACACCTACGGCATCGAGGACGTCCAGATGGGCAGCTACCAGTTCGACGGCAGCACCAACTTCAGCATCCGCGTGACCAGCGGTGACGAGAACGCCGAAAACGACATCACCTACGCCAGCGTCGACGGCGCCACGGAAGGCACCACCCTCTTCTTCGTCTACATCCTGACCGACGGTTGGGGCGCGGAGACCGGTTGGGAGATCGCCGACGGCGACGGCAACGTCATCGAGAGCGTGGCCCCGGGCACCTACGGCAACGCCACCCAGTACGAGACCTACGTGGGCGTGCCGAGCACCGGTTGCTACACCTTCACCCTGACCGACGAGTACGGAGACGGCCTCTTCGGCAGCCAGTGGGGCAACACCGACGGTGAGTGCTACGTGTACACCGTCGACAACGACCTCAACCAATTCAGCCAGATCTACGGCTACAACGGCTCCTACAACTTCTCTTCCGAGACCCGCGCTGCCGACGTGCAGACCGTCGTCGGCCTCGAGGAGGAAGCCGCTGCCACGACCTTCAACGTCTACCCCAACCCGGTGGAAGACGTGGCGTGGGTCGACCTCAGCCTCGCCGGCAACGAAGAGGTGCGCCTCGACGTCGTCAACCTGATCGGCCAGAAGGTCGTCACGCAGGACCTGGGCACGCTGAGCGCTGGCCAGACCCGCATGCCGCTTGACCTCACGGGTCTCGAGTCCGGCATCTACCTGGTGACGCTCACCGCCGGAGACACCATCTCCACCCTGCGCGTGACCAAGAAGTAATCCTTCGCACACAGTTTTTGGAAGACCGATGGGGCCCTGCCTCATCGGTCTTTCTTTTCTTGCGGAACCTGCATCGATTGCGACACATGATTCGACTACTTCCCCTTCTCCTCCTGATCGGCTGGTCTGCCGGCTTCCGCGCCCAGGACATCCCTTCCATCGAACTCAAGGACCTCGCCGACATGACCGTCGACACCCGGGCCTTCGTCGAAGAAGCGGAAGGCCCGGTGCTCTTCTGTTTCTGGGCCACCTGGTGCAGCCCCTGCAAGCGGGAACTCAACAACTACGCCGACCTCTATCCCGATTGGCAGGACGAGACCGGAGTCGAACTCGTCGCCGTCTCCATTGACGATCCGCGGAGCATGATGCGGGTCAAGCCCTACGTCAACAGCGTCAGCTGGGACTACACCGTCCTGCTTGACCCCAACAAGGCCTTCGCCAGGGCCATGCAGGTCAACAACGTGCCCCACACCTTCCTTGTCAATGCCGAAGGCGAGGTCGTCTGGCAGCACAACAACTACGCCGACGGCGATGAGGAGGAGCTCTATGAGGAGCTGTTGAAGCTGGCCGAATGAAGCGCCACCTCACCCTCGCGGCCGCCGTGGCCGCCTTGCTGGGCACCCCGGCGTTGGCACAGGAAGACGGAGTGGACGCCGGCCAGATCACCGGAAACGTCCAGCTCCTGTTCCAGACCTACCAGGAAGATTCCCTGATCGGCGCGCAGGTCCCGCCGAGCAAGACCGGATTCAACGCCTTCGGCAACCTCATCTACACCCGCGGTGACTTCTCCGCCGGCATGCGGTACGAGAGCTACCTCGACCCCATCCTCGGTTACCCGGGCCGCTTCCGGGGATCAGGGGTCGGCTACCGCTACGCGAACTACGCCAAGGAGAATTTCGAAGTCACCCTCGGCAACTTCTACGAGCAATTCGGATCGGGCCTGTTGCTGCGCGCCTATGAAGAGCGCCAGCTGGGCATCGACAATGCCCTCGACGGCTTCCGGCTCATCCTGCGCCCCACCGACGGCCTCACCCTCAAGGGGCTCGTCGGCAAGCAGCGCCTCGATTTCGACTCCGGCCTGATCAACGGCCCCGGCACCATCCGCGCCATCGACGCCGAGGTCAACCTCAACGACGCCATCGACAAGCTCGCCACCTCCAGCACCCGGATCACGTTGGGCGGCAGCTTCGTCAGCCGGTTCCAACCGGGCAGCACCCTCTCCAAGGACACCCTCGTCCTTCAGCTCCCCAACAACGTCGGGTCGTGGGGCTACCGGGCACAGCTCCAGCGCGGCGGATTCCAGCTCATGGGCGAATACGTCCGCAAGATCAACGACCCCAACGCGGACAACGGGTACATCTACAAGGGCGGAGAGGGCATCCTCGTCAACGCCGGGTGGTCCACGAAAGGGTTGGGCATCAACGTCGGCTTCAAGGGGGTCGACAACATGCAGTTCCGCTCGGACCGGAACCTGCAGCTCTTCGACGTGCCCGTCAACTACATCCCCGCCATCACCAAACAGCACACCTACAACCTCGCCGCCACGCTCTACCCCTATGCCACGGTCGTGCAGGGTGAGGTCGGCTGGTCGGCCGAGGTATTCTACACCATTCCCCGCAAGAGCAAGCTCGGCGGGAAGTACGGCACCAAGATCAGCTTCCAGTACGCCACCGCGAGCAGCCTCGACACGACCAACCTCGCCGGCGTGGAGGGCCAGGTCGACGGCTATGTCCGCAACAGCTGGCGGGCGGGCAGCGAGCTGTACATCCGCGACATCAACTTTGACATCAGCCGCAAATTCTCGAAGGGCTTCAAGGCCAAGTACGCCTTCTTCCACTTCGACTTCAACACATTGGCCACGCCGGTGACCACGGATTTCAAGGGCATCGTCAACGCCAACGTCCACGTCCTCGAAACGCAGGTCCGGATCAAGAAAGGCCACAGCCTGCGCACCGAGCTGCAGGCCCTGTTCACCGGCATCGACGAAAAGACGGGAGACAAACAGGACAAGGGCGATTGGGCCACGGTCCTCGCCGAGTACTCCGTCAGCCCCCATTGGTTCTTCTCCGTCCTCGACCAATACAACTTCGGCAACCCCGACCCCGATCAGCGCGTTCACTACGTGTACGGAACCGTCGGCCGCATCGAAGGGGCACACCGCCTCTCCATCGGATACGGCAAGCGCCGCGAGGGCATCTTCTGCATCGGCGGCGTCTGTCGCGCGGTTCCGGCCTCCAACGGATTCGAAATCACCTTCACGAGCAGCTTCTGATGACGCAGCGTTCCTTCCCCCGCCACCTTTTCGGCCTCGCCGCCATCGGCGCCCTTCTGCTGGGCGGATGCGACGTCCTCGACGATCCGGTCATCCCGTTGACCATCAACTACCGCGGTGACGCAGCACCCCCGTCGTTCGATGCGATGTCCACCGGCCCCCAGCACGTGCTGCTGGAGGACTTCACCGCCCACCAATGCGGCAACTGTCCGCCTGCCGGCGCCCTCGCCGAGCAGATCGCCGAGGACAACGACGGGCGCGTTCACCTCCTCGCCATCCATGCCGGACCGCTCGCCGCAGTCAGCAGCGCCCCCTTCGACACGGATTGGACCAACACCGAGGCCAACGCCTACTGGGACCAGCTCGCCGCACAGGTCAACCCCATCGGCCGCATCAACCGCCGCGGAGGGCCTGAGGAGATTGCGTCCCCCAACAATTGGCCTGCCCTGGTGGAGGCGGAATTGGCCCTGACCCCGGACGCCCATCTGCAGGGCGCCGTGATCCCCGACCCCACCGTGTCGGGCGATGTCCACCTGCACACCCACATCACCTTCGCCAACGCCGTGGCCGGCGACGTCCGGCTCGCGCTGCTCATCAACGAGAACCACCTCATCGCCGCCCAACTGGACTACCAGAGCGACCCGCAGGTCATCGAGGACTTCGAGCACAACCACCTGCTTCGCGGCAGCCTGAGTGGGGCCGACGGACTGGTCGTGGCTTCCAATCCTGCAGCGGGAAGCACCGTCCAACTCGACTACACCCTCGTGTGGAATGACGAGTGGGTGTTGGACAACAGCCATGTCCTGGCCGTCCTCACCAATGCCAACGGCGAAGTCCTGAACTGCCTCGACCTCCCCTTCACCCCATGACCTGCCGCCTCGCCATTTCCGCCCTGGTAGCCATAGGGCTGAGCGTTCTGGCGACGCCGCTTGCAGCCCAGGCGTTGCGCTTCGACGGCGGGCCCGTGGCCGGCATCAATGCGTCGCAGGTCCAAGGCGACGACTACACCGGATTCAACAAGCTCGGCCTGTCAGGGGGGGCCTTCATCGACATCCGCAATCCCGAGAACTACT
Source organism: Flavobacteriales bacterium (assembly GCA_049610565.1). Lineage (GTDB taxonomy): Bacteria > Bacteroidota > Bacteroidia > Flavobacteriales_D > Sanyastnellaceae > UBA8752. The sequence goes on from JBMYZR010000003.1 coordinate 17,377, forward strand.
GGGGGGTGCGGCTCGAGATGCACTACGCCGAGAAGGGAAGCCGCCGCGGCGGCGATCCGGAGGTGGGCACGACCACCATCGAGCTGCGGATGAACTACATCGACATTCCGATCCTGCTCGACGTCAACCTCGGTGACTACCAAGTCGGGTTCGGGCCCTACCTCGGTCGGATGATCAAGGCGGAGAAATGGCAACGCGTCTCCGACACGGTCAGCAGCCTCGAGGATGACCTCAACACCTGGGATCTGGGCGGACAGGCCTACGTCCGCACCCCCATTGGTGAGTCCGCCTTCTTCCAAGCCCGCATCTCGGGCAGCGCGCTGAGCCTCAAGAAAGACGGGCCGGCGCTCGGCGGCACCCCATTCGGACCCCGCGTCCGCAATGTGTCCCTCCACTTCGGCATCGGCTGGAGCCTCCGCGGGAACGGATGACCCCCGGATAAGCGGGGTCCAATCCCTGATTGAGCTTCCCCACACGACGGAGGCAATGGCCATCGTCAGTCCATTCACTGACATTCGTCATTTACAGGGCGCTCATTTTCAATAATTTAAGAGGATGCGCCTTATCCTCAACCTCTTTTTCGCCCTGCTCTGGGCCCCTCTCTCTGTTGGATCACAAACCAACCCGGATTGTGACCCCGACCAGTTGCAAACCTTCGATGACACCTATTACGTCGACGAAGCCGACCTCACGTCGTTCGAGGAAAACGTCACCAACAACGACGTCATCAATGTCGAATACAACATCAGCATGGACGTCCCCCCGTGCTTTGCCCAATCCATTGAAGGCACCGGCAAAATCATCTACGTCGGGCCCGGTCCCAACGGAGGCGATTGCTGCGGCACCTTCACCTTCACCTACACCCTGTACAGCGGAGACCTCGCCTGCACGGGCACGGTGCGCATCATCGTGGAATGCGGCACGCCCAAGAGCGATTGCAGCGTCATTGAATTGCAGCCGGGCGGAGGAGATGGAAACGGAGACGGCACGGTGGGGGATCCCGACCAGCCCAATGTGGATTTGCCCTGCGTTCCTGTCTGCGAAAACGGGATCACCACCCTCCTCGCCCCCTACTCCGACCAGAACACCTACGACTGGGTCATCACCGGCGGAACGCTGATCGGTCCACTCCAGGATCCGGCGTCGGTTGAAGTCCAATGGAACAGTCCAGGGCAAGGCAACATCAGTGTGACCATCACCGGCCCGGGAGGCGTGCAGGTCATCCAGCAGTGCGTGGAAATCGGAGAAGCGCCCCATGCCGAATTCACGGCTCCCTCGCCGGTTTGCCTGAACACACCCGTTCAGTTCCAGAGCCTCTCGACCCTCGGCGCCTCCCACTTCTGGGACTTCGGGGACGGGGAAACTTCCAATCAGGTCAACCCCAGCCACAGCTTCCTGAATCCCGGTCCGCATGAAGTCGTCCTGACGGTCACCACGCCCCTCCTCAACGCCGAAGGAGACACGGTCTGTTGCTGTCAGGACACCTATGCCCTCGACATCGAGGTGCTGGATGAGGAAGGGCCCACCATCGAGTGCATCACCACGCTCTGCGAAGGAGACAGCGCGTGCTATTGGACCGACATCGATCCAGCCGACTGCCCGAGCGGCGCGACATTCACCTGGACGGTGAACGATGCCAACGGCAATGCCGTGTCCTTTGACGGACAGGGAACGGCGGAGATCTGCCTGCAGTGGGACCAGGGGCCCTTCGGAGAGGTGAGCCTCGCCGTGACCGGTTGTCCTGGCGTCTGCGACCAGGCCACCACCGTCCAGATCCCCATCATCTCCTCTTCCGCCCTCGTCACCGGACCCGAGATCGTCTGCGTCGGTGACGTTGCCGTGTACACCGTGCCGAAATGGATGGACGTGGTGTACGACTGGACCGTCACGGGGGGCACCATCGTCAGCACCAACGGCAACCAGGTGAGCATACTCTGGGGGGCAGAAGGTGCGGGCACGGTGGACGTGACCTATGAAAGCCCCTTCCTGCTCGGGCTCAAGGAGCACGATGCGCCGGACTGTTCCGGAGAGGGCCATCTCCCCGTGGAGGTCCTGCCCAAGCTCCAGTTTACCGCCAATCCCACGCAAGCTTGCGTGGGCAGCACCCTGACCTTCGCCACCAACGGCACCGGACTCGACTGGAGCGTGACCGCCCCGGCCTCGGGAACGACCACAGGCAGCTTCTTCGCTGTCCAATTCCCCGCAGCCGGAACGTACACCGTGACCGCTTCCGACCCGAATGGCGCGTACTGCAACCCCGAGATCACCACCACCGTGACCGTGGTCGCCCCGCCCAACCCCGTCATTTCCGGCCCTGAAGACGGGTGCACGGGGGAAGCGCTTCTCTATGTCATCGACCCCATCGAACCTGCCGTGAATTACTCGTGGAACGTGGGAGCCGGCCAAGGCACCCTGTCGAGCACGTTTGGAACGAGCACAACCGTCAACTGGTCCAGCTCCGCTTCGGCACACACCCTCACGGTCTATGCCTACCGGGCCACGGCCCCGTTCTGCTCGGCCACAACCACCTTGGACTTCGAGCCGGATTTGCCGGTCGCACCGGTGAGCCTCAGCGGCGCTGGCACCTGCGAAAACCAGGTCGCCAGTTACACCCTCACGACATCCGGAACCCCCGACGGGGAGACCTTCACCTGGACCATTGACCCCACCACCGCGGGCAGCGTCGTCGGCGGTCAAGGCACCACCGCGGTCGACATCCAGTGGAACGACCAGACCACGACGTCCGGGGTCACCGTCAAGGTGACCTCCTCCCTCTGTGGACTGCACGAGGTGAATGACTTCCCGCTGACCATCCATCCCCAGCCGGAACCGGTGATCAGCCAGACGGGACACCTCTGCCCCGACGCCACAGTGCCAGCGCAATTGAGCACCGCGTCAGGCTACGACGCCTACGCATGGACGGGGCCCACTGGCGGCTCGAGCGCCACCAATTTCACCGTCGCGGTCGCAGGCGAACACAGTGTGACGGTCACCGACGCCAACGGTTGTCAGGGAACCGCCTATTTCACCGTGGAGGACAGCCCCGTTCCGGCCGCCTACATCACCTCCCCCCAGCCCGATGTGCTCTGCATCCCCTACCCGAATGCAGTCACCCTCGTGACCCCGACCCAAACCGGCTGGAGTCACGTCTGGTCGGACGGTACATCGGGCCCTTCACCGGCCAGCTCGATCACCACGTACACCCCCACCGGCACCCCGGGCACCACCTTCTACACGGTCACCACCTCCATCGACGCCACCGGGTGCAGCGCCACATCGGCCATCTATTCCATCACGGAAGACAACTGCCCCAACGGGAATTGCACACCGCTGTACGGCATCACGGCCAGCGCCAGTGCCGTTTGCAACCAAGCCACCGTCCTCGATGACCTGCCTCCGTTGCACCTCTCCCCGGTCCAATACCAATGGGGGGACGGAACCAGCAGCACGACCAACACCCACAGCTATTCGCAGGCCGGATGCTACAACGTGGTGGTCACCACGAGCGCGCCCAACCTCACGCCCCCTCCCGCCAGCTGCCCAATTGGCGATGACGTGGAGGTCTGCGTGCCCCTCGCCGCCGACTTCTCGTTTGAGATCATCCAGTGCAATGAGGTCGAGTTCACGGACAACTCCAGCTACATCGCCACCAGTCCGGGGCACGAGATCACCCAATGGGAATGGGACTTCGACGGCGACGGCGTCGTGGATGCCACAGGGCAGAACCCCGGCAACCACACCTATACCGGGGGAGGGGCCTCCTACACGGTGACTTTGACCGTCACGTCCCAAAATGGTTGCCAGGCCACCGCAACCGCCATCGTCACCATCGGGTCCGTGGGGGCTCCCACCATCACCTTGGACTCTCCCGTGTGCGTCGGTGTTCCCCACACGCACACCGCCTCGGCCACCAATGCCGTGAACCTCATCTGGAGTTTCCCGGACGGATCCGCCTTTGAAGGGTCTCCCTTCCAGCACACCTTCACCTCCATCCCCGCCACCAACACCGTCACGGTGACCGCGGTGGACAGCCAAGGCTGTGAACAGGAGGCCACGGCCACCATCACGGTCCATCCCGAGCCGAGCGATCCGTTCGCCGCCACCCTCGATGAAATCGTGTGCTTCGATCCCGGCACGGCCGACATCCAGGCGGACCCCGGCTTCTCGAGCTACGCCTGGTCCGACGCCAACGGCCCCATCCCCTCCGCGACGTCGAATGTTCTCTCCGGAGCGGGCGCAGGCGAATACTTCGTCACGGTCACCGATGCCAACGGTTGTCCCCGGACCAGCGGCCCCGTCACCGTGCAGGTGCTTCCGGATTTGTCTCCAGCCATCCTCGGACCGTCGGTCCTCTGCGGCTCGGACCTCGCCAACTTCAGCACGCTCGCCGGATTCTATTCCTACACCTGGTTCGTCGACGGCGTGCAGAGTTCCAATGCGCTCTCCCTCAACAACGTGTCGGGCACGCCCGGCCAGACGCGCACCATCGAACTCGTGGTCACGGATGCCGACAACTGCATCCACACGGCCACGCTGGACGTGGAATGGGTGGACGATGTCCAATTCAGCCTGACCTCTCCGAACACCCCGCCTTGCGCGGGAACAGGCGTGCTCATCGAGGTCACACCCGCTGACCCCAACGTCGACTACACGTGGAACACCGGAGCCACCGGAACGAGCATCGTCGCCCAGAACGCCGGCCTCTATACGGCCACTGGCGTCAACGCAAACGGCTGCGTCCACACCGCGGCCTTCGAGGTGCTCCCGCCGCCGGACCTGTGCGAAGTGCCTTCAGGCTGCCATGAGGACTGCTACGCCCAACTGGTCTGTGCCCCGGAAGGCCATCTCGCCTACCAGTGGTACCAGGACGGCAACCCCATTTCCGGTGCGACGGACCCTTGCTTCCTCGTCAACGCCACGGGCCTGTTCTGGGTCGAGGTCACCGGCCTGAACGGATGCACCTCCACCTCGGAGATCCTGGATTTCACCCTCCTCGACTGCTCCTGCGATTTCGAGCCCCTCATCGAAGTGGACGACGATTGCTGCGTCACCCTGTCCTTCGACAACAACAGCACGGGGTGCTTCTACGCCCTGGATGTCCACACCCACGGTGAGCCGGCCACATTCACCCCCTCTGCCGAGTTTACGCTCGTTGGATCGGGCCCTGCCGACATCCAATTGGAGTACACCGGCGGCGTACCCCCGACCGGCATCATCCAGGACGCCGTGGACATCTGTTTCCTCGACCCCCAAGCCAATCCGCACATCATCGGGTGGAATTGGACCAATCCCGATGCCAACGACGGGTGCGGTGGCGAATTCACCGTGGAATGCCCTTCCGACACCACAACCACAACCGACAGCACGTGTGTCAGCATCCTCGAGGACTTCATCGTGTGCGAGGACGATGGCACCCTGACCTACGGCTTCACCCTGTGCAACGGGGCCTCCACGCCCTTTGACATCGGCCATTTCACACTGTCGGCCATCCTGCCGGGCGGTGTGCAGGTGAACCCGAGCACGTTTGACCTGAGCGGGACACCGATTGCCCCGGGAGACTGCGGAGACTTCTCCGTCACGCTCACCGGCGTGGGCAGCAATCCGGCAGTCTGTTTCATGATCTCCACCCACGAAGCCGACCCTGCCACCCAGCCTGATGCGGCCTGCTGCTTCCTGGAGCATTGCGTGGAGGTACCTCCGTGCGACTCGGATTGCGCGACCCTCTCCCTCTTCGACAGTTCCTTCTGCGATGAGGATGGGGTCCACCTCGAGCTCAGTGTCTCCAACCACACGGGATACACCTTCGGCCAGCTCCAGATGAGCTATCAGGGCCAATCGGGGACCATTGTCCAATGGGTCACGGGCATGAGCATCCTGCCCATGACGTCCGACATCCTGAACGTGACCCTCGATCCGAACCTGCTCGAGGAAAGCCCCTTCTGCATCGACCTCGTGTTCTACGAGGAGGGCGCATCGGGTGATCTGGTGGAATGCTGCCACCTGCCGTGGTGCTTTGACTTGCCGTCCTGCAGCGAGGACATCTTCGGCTGCACCGACCCGGCGGCCCTGAACTACGATCCGAACGCTACGGTGGACGACGGCTCCTGCGAGTACGATGAATCCTGCTTTGGGCCGGCCGACCCGAACTACCCGTGCACCGAGGAATACGAACCGGTCTGCGGCTGTGACGGCAACACCTATCCCAACGCGTGCTATGCCTTCCACATCCACGGGATCCAATCCTGGACCTATGGCCCCTGCGGAACGGGAGGACCCATCCTCGGCTGCACCGCGGACGATGCCTGCAACTTCAACCCGGATGCCACCGAGAACGACGGCACGTGCGCATTCCCATTGGATGGGTACGACTGTGACGGCAACTGCCTGAACGACGTCAACGGCAACGGCATTTGCGATGAATTCGAGGAACAGATCGAGGGGTGTACGAACCCCGATGCGGTCAACTTCAATCCCGACGCGACGGTGGACGATGGCTCCTGCCTGTGGGACACCTGCGTGCTGCCGACGCTCATCAACCCCTACTACCCCTGCACGGAAGAGTATGATCCGGTCTGCGGTTGCGATGGCATGACCTACGCCAACGCCTGCTATGCAGTCTACTTCGGTGGACTGGTCAGCTGGACCCAGGGGGCCTGCGACGGCGGCGGAAATCCGGGCAATCCGAACGCGTGCCCAACGGACATCAACGAGGATGGCACCACCAATGTGGCCGACTTGCTGATGGTGCTCGGAGAGTTTGCCTCCGAGTGCGAATGACGGTGGGCTGCCCCTCGGCCTGACGGTCGGGGGGCGGCGCCCTCCATCTCATTCCTCGAATTCGCCGAAGAGCGGCCAATCCACGGCCTCGACCTCGGTGCGCCAGGCCGCGAAGACCTCGCGGATCCGGTCGAGGTGTTCTTCGGCAGCGGTGACCGCACGGTCGAGCGCCTTCAGGGCGTCGTCCGCATTGGAACCCGGCGCGGCGAGTCCCCCGTCGGCGTAACTCATGGCGTGCCAAAGGCGGTCCGAAATGCGGACGACCGCATCGTAGCCATTGAAGTCCTCGGGCGTGAAATACCGCTCGTCCAGCTCGGTCCACTCGGCCTCGAGCGAATCGGTGAGGGCCTTGACCGCCTTGTAGGTCGTGTCGCCCTTGTCCATGCTGCGCTTGGCGTGGCGCATCCGATCCGAGACAGCGTCCTCCGCGCGGCGCATGCGCTTGAGCGACTCGTAAACGTCGTCCGCCCGGCCGGACACAGCATAGATCCGGTCCATGTGGGCCCGCTGGGCAGCAAGGATGTCGGTCGACGGGGCGCGCCGGGGGTCCGCCATCACCTCGATGTCGGTCTCCGCCCAGATGCGGGACGCAGAATCGCCCTTGACCTCCAGCACCATGCGGTAGGTCCCGGGGTCCACCGGGAATCCGCCGCCGGGTCGGGCATCCTTGTCGCGCTTGCGCCGGGAGGGCCAGAACGATCCCGTTCCGCGCATGTCCCAGTACATCATGTCCATTCCGCCCTCCTCGGGCTCGGCGTCCATCGTACGCACCGTATCTCCTGCCGCATTCAGCACGTGCAGCAGCAGTCCGTCCTTGCCGAGGGCCTCCAGGCTGTCGCCATTGAAATGGCAGCGCACCCGGGCTCCCCGCCCCTTGTTGTCCCCAGACCAATAGCCGTCCGCCGGAAAGCGCTCCCCAGCCGGCCGGCGCCACTCGGCCATGATGCCCGCGTCGGGGGCGAACATCGTGCACGCAGCACCCCCGAAGTCGTCGTCTCCTCCACCGGTCACCCAAGCGCGGACCACTTCAAGGCCATCCATGATGTACACGCCCCGGCCGAACGTGCCGAGCACCAGATCCGACTCCCGCTCCTGCAGGACGATGTCCCGAACCGGAACGGCGGGCACGCCCTCCTTCCAGCGCTGCCATTCCGCGCCACCGTCGTGGCTCCACCACAATCCCTGCTCGGTACCGCACCAGATGAGGTCGGCCACCTCCGGGTCCTGCAGCACGCATTGGACATGGCCCAATACGTCATCTCCATCGACGATGCGCTCCCATTTGGCGCCCCCATCGCGGGTGCGATAGAGGTAGGGCGTCCAATCGTTGCGGCGGTAGTTGTTGGCCGCCACGTAGACCTCATCGGGGTTGTGGGGCGAAATCCGCACCTGCGGAATCCAGCTGCCCTCCGGCAGGCCCTTGAGCCGCCCGGCCAGCGACTCCCACGTCTCCCCGCCATTGACGGTCCGGTGCAGCTGGCCGTCGTCCGAGGACGCCCAGATCTCCTGCTTCCGCTCCGGGTGGGGCGTGATGCAGAGCAGCGTCGTGTGGTTCTCCGCGTTGGTCGCATCGGTCGTGAGGCCGCCGCTCTCCGCCTGCTTCTGCTTCTCCGGATCGTTGGTCGTCAAATCCGGCGAAAGGATCGTCCACGACTGGCCGCGGTCCGCACTGTAGTGGACGAACTGGCTGCCGAAGTAGACGCCGTTCGGGTCATGGGGATCCACGGCGATGGCCGCGTTCCAGTTGTACCGGAGCTCCACCGTGTCGGGGTGGTTGGGCTGGATGTAGGCCATGGCGCCCGTCGGAATGTGCAGGCGGTAGACGTTGCCCCCCTGCGACATCGAATAGGCCATGTCGGGGTCGCCCGGCATCGGCACAACATCGAATCCGTCGCCGAAGCTGATCTCCTGCCAATCCTCGTTGCGGATCCCGTCGCCATGCCACACGTAGGCCGGCGCCTTCCACGACCCGTTGTCCTGCAAGCCGCCGTAGACATTGTAGGGAATGTCGTTGTCGACGTTGATGTGGTAGAACTGGCCGACCGGCAGGTTGTGGACGAAGCTCCACGTCTCGCCGCCGTCCCGGCTGATGTTGATCCCGCCGTCGTTGCCGTTGAGGATGAAATCCGAATCGTTCGGGTCCTGGTACCACGCGTGGTGGTCCGGGTGCGCCCCGCTGTAGGGCAGGATCACCTCGAAGGTCCGTCCCCCATCGGTGCTCTCGCTCACCATGCTGTAGAGGTTGAACAGGCGGTCCGGGTCCTGCGGATCGGCATGGATCTCGGCATAATAGAAGGGCCGGTTGCCGATGTTCTCGGTGGAGACAAGGTCCCAATTCAGGCCCCCGTCGGTGGACTTGTACAGACCGGTCTTCTTGGACTCGATGAGCGCGTAGACAATGTCCGGGTCCGCGGGGCTCATCGTCAGGCCCATGCGGCCGAGCTCGCCGCCCGGCAAGCCCTCGTCCTCGCCGAGTTGATCCCAGTTGTCGCCGCCGTCGTGCGTGACGTACAGGCCGCTGCCTTCTCCACCGGAGGTGAAGAACCAGGGCTCCCGGTGGAAGGACCACATCGCCGCGAACAGCTTGTCGGGGTTGCTCGGATCCATGATCATCTCCGCGCACCCCGTGGTGTCGTCAATGGACAGCACGTGGTCCCACGTGGCCCCGCCATCGCGGGTGCGGAACACGCCGCGCTCGGGGTTCGGGCCCCAGGCCGATCCCATCGCGGCCACGTACACCGTCTTCGGGTCCGTCGGGTGGATGCGGATGCGGTGGATGGTCCGCGTGTCCTCGAGGCCCATCATGGACCAGGAGGCACCCCCATCGAGCGAGCGGTAGATGCCGCGGCCGGAGGTGTGGCTGTTGCGCGGGTTGCCCTCTCCCGTGCCCGCCCAGATGACGTCGGGGTTGGACGGGGCCACCGCCACGGATCCGATGCTGAGGATGTCCTGCTCATCGAAAAGCGGTTCCCACGTCGTGCCGCTGGAGGTGCTGCGCCAAAGTCCACCGCTGGCCGTGCCCGCATACATGATGTCGCGGTCGGTCGGGTCCACCGTCAGGGCCGTCACCCGGCCGCTCATGGTGCCGGGCCCGATGTGCCGGACGGGATGGTCCTCAAACACGCTTTGGCCGTGGACATCCAGGCCGAAGAAGAGGGACAGAATGAAAAACAGGAGCGGAGTCCGGAGGGCGTTCAGCTGGGTCATCCCGGGCAAGATACCGCGTGGCAAGGGCGGTCCGCGAGGTCCGGGGCGCGACTGTGCCCAATGGAATGACGATTGTCATGTCCACTGCCCTCGGACGTCAATTCCACGGCCGAAGTGCCCCCCCATGTTTGCTCTGTCAACGGACAACAACCACCCCAAATCCCCCTCCATCATGAACAAGTTCACCTCCCTCTCCGCCGCTTTCGCCTTCATGGCCTTCTTCGCCACCGCCAGCGCCGCCACCGTCTCCTCCGATGCCAACCTGAACACGGTCTCCGTCGAACTGACCGATGACGTCACGCAGGAGTCCATCACCATGGATGCCGTGGTCCAGCTGACCGACGGCAGCCGCTCCCGCAAGACGAAGACGTTCCGCACGATGCAAGAAGCCGTCGATGGATACGTCAAGTTCGTCACCTCCCTCCCCTACGGTGCACGCTTGATCCGCGTCGAATTCACCAATGAACTCGGCCAGACGGTCTTCGCTGCGCAAGGCTGACTCCGGTCTGCGCACCCCCATCGAAAAGGGCCGCCCGCTTGGGTGGCCCTTTTTCGTGTCGGCTCATCTCAACAGGTTGAGGTCCAAGGCCTGCTCATGCCGGATGGCGACCGTGCGGTGCACACCCCAGGAAGAACCGGACACCTCCCCCAGCACCCCGAGTCGATAGCCCCCTTGGAACAGGGCCATCGGATTGCTGAGCGCCGCATCCTGGGTCCGCCGGGCGTTGAGCCTGGCCTCCAGATCGAGCCCGGTCACACCGTGGCCCTGCAACCGGAGCCCCTCTCCGAAATCCAGATGTCCAATGGAATCCCCCTCCAGCTTCAAGGTCAGGCTCGCCGGGTCCAGGGCCACGGGAAACCGGTTCGGGTTGTCGAGGTTGAGCCGAATGTCCAGCACCCAATCCCCGGCCTCCTGCCGCACCTCCTTCATCGCAAAGGAATCCACGGTGAAGTCCTCGATGGTCCGGCAGCCTGTGGCACACAGCAGGCCGAGCGCCAGCCATGCAACCAGCGCACCGTGGGCGGACCCTTTGGTCGTGGAAGGGATCATCCGCGGCTGAACTCCGCGAATCGCGCGTGGAAGAGCGGAATGGTCTCGATGCCCTTGAAGTAGTTGAAGACGCCGTAGTGCTCGTCCGGCGAGTGGATGGCGTCGCTGTCGAGGCCGAAGCCCATCAGCACCGTCTTCAAGCCCAGCACGGTTTCGAAATGCGTCACGATCGGAATGCTTCCACCGCCCCGGCAAGGGACGGGCTTCCGGCCAAACGTGGCCTCCATGGCCGCGGCTGCAGCGCGGTATCCGGGGTGGTCGATCGGCGTCACGGCCGGGTATCCGCCCTGCATGATGGTGACGTCCACCGTGCAGCTCTTCGGGCACAGCGACTCGAAATGGGCCTTGAACAGGTCGGTGATCTCGTCCGGGTCCTGGTCCGGCACGAGGCGCATGGAAATCTTGGCGCTGGCCTCGGAGGCGATGACGGTCTTGGCGCCCTCGCCCATATAGCCGCCCCAGATGCCATTGACGTCGAGGGTCGGTCGGATGGACATCCGCTCCGGCGCGCTGTAGTCCTTCTCCCCCTCGGTGTCTCCGATGCCGATGCTGGCCTTGTAGTCCTCCTCGCTGAAGGGCGCTTCCGCCATGGCTTCGCGCTCCTCGGCAGACAGTTCGATGACCTTGTCGTAGAAACCCGGCACCGTGATCCGCTGCTGGTCGTCCTTCAGGGAAGCGACCATCTCACAGAGGATGTTGATCGGGTTCGGAGCCGCACCCCCGTAGAGACCGCTGTGCAGGTCGCGGTTGGGGCCGGTGATCTTGACTTCCGTGTAGCAGAGACCGCGCAGGCCCGTGGTGATGCTCGGCACGTCGTTGGCGATGATGCCGGTGTCGCTGATGAGCACCACGTCTGCGGCGAGCAGCTCCTTGTTCTGGATCAGGAATTCCTCGAGGTGGTCGCTGCCGACTTCTTCCTCCCCCTCGATGATGAACTTGAGGTTGACCGGCTGGTCGCCTGCCTGCACCATGGCCTCGAGGGCCTTGACGTGCATGAACATCTGGCCCTTGTCGTCGCACGCGCCGCGGGCGAAGATGGCGCCCTCGGGATGCAGCTCCGTCTTGCGGATGACCGGCTCGAACGCCGGGGAGGTCCACAGGTCAAGCGGATCCGGCGGCTGGACGTCGTAGTGTCCGTAGACGAGCACCGTCGGCAGGACCGGATCAACCAACCGCTCTCCGTACACCACCGGATAGCCCGGGGTCTGCATGACCTCCACGCGGTCCGCACCCGCCTTGCGGAGGTGGTCCGCCACAGACTCCGCACAGCGAATGACGTCGTCCTTGTAGTCCGGGTCGGCACTGATGGACGGAATGCGAAGCAGGTCGAACAGCTCGTCGAGGAAGCGGTCCTTGTTGGCGGAGAGGAAATCCTGTGCGGTCATGCCTGCAAGGTCGCACCCACACCGCCTCCGGTCAATCCCCCGGTGCCCCAAAAAAAGAGCGGGGCGGGACCCGTGTTGGATCCCGCCCCGCCGGCTTCAAGTGGGCATCAAGCCGTCAGCCCTGGGCTGAGAAGAGGACGTTGCCGTAGCCGTCAGTGAACGTGACGCGGTCCAAGGTGGCACCGTGCGGAAGCGTCCGGATGAAATTCTGGTAGGCGACAAGGGCCTGCGCCATGTTGGCCGCGGCCTTCTTCATGTTGGACTTGGTGCCATCCGGCAGGGTGACCTCGGCGCGCATCACCACGATGCCTTCGGTGGTCACGTCCTGGACGAGGACGGTCTGATTCAATGCGTTCGTGTCGGCTGTCTTGGTGGTGGTCGCGGCGTAGGACGTGCTGGCGGCGAGGGTGAAGACGGCAGCGAGGAGGGAGGAGGCAAACTGGTTCATGACGTTGGGGATTTGGGGGTGGTTGTTGTTCGTTGACAGAGCAAACATGCCGGCGCCATGGGCCCTGCGAACTGACCCCTGTAGGCTGGCAGGGTGACTTTCGTCAACCACCACCTTTCCGTCCCCGCCCCCTGCACCGATGAAATGGCCGCGGTATCTTTCCGCCGCTTTGGAGAGGACAATGCATTCCCGGCCCGAACACCCCACGATGGAACCCATGCAGTTCGACGACACTGCCGTGGCGTTCGCCCACCGTTCCGATGCGGAACTGCGGCGGGCCCGTTGGATGTTCGGCTTGATCGGGGCCCCCTCACTGGTCCGGCTGGGGTCGCGTGTGCTGCGGCTCGCCGTCTCCCTTCGCCTGCCCATCCGCTGGGCCGTCGGCCCCGTCTTCGATTATTTCTGCGGCGGGGAAGACATCCAGGACAGCCTGTCCACCTCCGAACAACTTCACCGCTATGGGGTGAAGACCATCCTCGATTTCAGCGCCGAAGGCCAGACGGGTGAACCGGCTCTGGATGCCGCCCGCGACGAGATTCTCGCCACGATCCGAGCCGCGGAAGGCGATGCGCGGTTCGCCTTTGCCGTCTTCAAGGTGAGCGCCCTCTCGGACAACGACCTGCTCGAAGAGCGCGGAAAGGGCGGCGCCATGACGGCCGAACGACAAGCCGCCTGGCAACGCGTCGAGGACCGGGTTGCCGGACTCTGCGCAGAAGCCGCCACCCGGGGTGTCCGGATCATGATCGACGCCGAGGAGACCTGGCTGCAGGACGCCATTGACGGGCTGGCCGAATCCATGATGCGCCGGCACAACACCGACCGTTGCGTCGTCTTCACCACCGCCCAACTCTACCGCCACGATCGCCTCGATTACGTCCGGTCGCTGGAATCCCAGGCGCGGACCGAAGGATGGGTCGCCGGGGTCAAACTCGTGCGGGGGGCCTACATGGAAAAGGAGCGGGAGCGGGCCGCAGAAGAAGGCCGTCCCTCCCCCATCCAACCCGACAAGGCCGCCACGGACCGCGACTTCGACGCCGCCATCGACCTGGCGCTCGATCGATTGGACCACCTCCACATCGTCTGTGGCACGCACAACGAAGCCAGCACGGCCCGCCTCGCGGACGGCATGGTGGCCCGGGGGCTGTCCCCGGACGATGACCGCGTGTCCTTTGCACAGCTCCTCGGGATGAGCGACAACCTCAGCTTCAACCTGGCGCACCGGGGATACACCGCGGCGAAGTATGTGCCCTACGGCCCCTTGCGCGAGGCCATTCCCTACCTCATCCGCAGGGCCGAGGAAAACACGTCGGTGGGGGGACAGACCTCCCGGGAGCTGAGCCTCATCCGCACGGAACTCGCCCGTCGGAAGCGCTGACCCCTCGGCACGCTGGCCAGCCTGCGTTCGCGTTCAGTCGCAGGCGCACTCCACCGCCACACCCAAATCGAGGCTGCGGACGGTCGTCGTCGAATCGGTCACCACGAACTCAGCCGACCGCGTTTCGCCTTCGATGCGGTAGAATTTGCCGGTGCCTTGCTCATTGCGGACATCGCTCGCCCCGTACCGGATGCTGCCCTCCTCGAGCAGAGACCGCAGGTCGGCCATGGTCACGGCCCCACATTGCATGAGGCACCGGGTCCGCTCGTCGCCCATCAGGCCGGGCTCACCGAGGAACTTCCGTACCTGCTCATTGGGCAGCCAGGACGTGCAGGATCGGGTACCGAAAAAGAACAGGGCCAGCAGGGTTCCGATGAACAGGCCCACCATGTAGCGCCACAACCGTTGGGTGAAGGTCATGGTGCAAAGATGGGCGTCCCGGCATCGTAACTTCAGCGGCCATGCTCAGAACGCAGGGATTGAGATACCGCTATGCCGATGGCGGGCCGGAAATGGCCTTCCCGGACCTCAATGTGGACCGCGGACAGGAGCTGCTCCTTCTCGGCGCCTCCGGCACGGGCAAGACGACCCTGCTCCACCTCATCGCCGGCATGCGAACGCCCGACGCCGGCGAAGTCACCCTGAATGGCGACGCCTTCAGCACGCTGTCCACCTCGGACCGGGACCTCGCCCGCGGACGGCACATGGGCATCGTGTTCCAGACCGCCCATTTCGTCCGCAGCCTGACCGTCTCGGAAAACCTGGCGCTCGCCCGGACCCTCGCCGGACTCGATCCTGACCCCGACCGCATCGCCGAGCTGCTCGCTGGCCTGGGCCTTTCCCACAAGCTCAACGCCCGCGTGGACGCTCTCTCCGTCGGAGAGCAACAACGGGTCTCCATCGCCCGCGCGGTGGTGCACGGTCCGGGCATCATCCTCGCCGACGAGCCCACGAGCGCCCTCGACGACGTCAACACCGACGCCGTGCTCGACCTGTTGCGCACCCAGGCGTCGGAAGCGGGTGCCGCCTTGCTGATCGTCACCCACGACCAAAGGCTGAAGGACCGGATGGCCGACCGGGTGGAATTGACCCCGAACCCCACCGCCGCATGAGGTCCGCCCGCCTTGCCCGCCGCAACGTGATGGACCGGCCGCTCGAAAGCGGCCTGAGCGTGTTGCTCCTCGCCTTCGGGGTCGGCATCATCAGCCTGATGCTGCTCATGCAGCGCAGCCTGACCGAAGACCTCGACCGCAACATCAAGGACATCGACCTGGTGCTCGCCGCCAAGGGAAGCCCGCTGCAGTCCATCCTGGCCAACGTCTACCACGTCGACGTGCCCACCGGCAACATTCCCCTCGCCGACGCGAAGAAGGTGATGCGCCACCCGTACATCGAATCGTCCATTCCGCTGGCCTACGGCGACAACTACGAACTCTTCCGCATCGTCGGCACGGAGGCCAGCTATGCCGAACACTACGGCGCCGAAGTGGCAGAAGGCCGGCTGTTCGATGCGCCCTTCGAGGTCACGGTCGGAGCAGAAGCTGCTGCCGCCACGGGGCTCGGCATCGGAGACACCTTCTTCAGCGCCCACGGCCTCAAGGATGGCACCGACGTCCACCGCGACAAGGTGTACACCGTGGTCGGCGTCTTCGGCGCCACGGGGTCGGTCATCGACCAGCTTCTGCTCACCTCCATCGAATCGGTCTGGGGCGTGCACGCCGACATCGAAGGCGCCGATCAGGAAATCACGGCCGTGTTGCTCAAGAAGAAAAACCCGCTCGCCATCCTCACCTTGCCCAACCTCCTCCGCGACACCCCCATGCAGGTCGCGCTGCCCGCCATCGAGATGAACCGGCTCACCCAGCAATTCGGCATCGGCCTCAGCACCCTGCGCGCCGTGGCCTTGCTCATCATGGGCCTGTCGTTTGTCAGCGTGTTCATCGCCCTCTTCGCCAGCCTGCGGGACCGGCGCTACGAGCTCGCCCTCATGCGCACCATGGGCGCTCCGCCTCGTCGTCTGTTCACCCTCGTGCTGTACGAGGGCCTCTGGATGACCGTCGCCGGCATCGTCATCGGCCTGCTGCTCAGCCGGCTGGGCGTGGTGGTCCTTGCCGGCGCCCTGGCCGACCGGTTCCACTACGACGTCGCCCAGCTCGCTCCCGTGGCCGGCGAATGGGTGCTGGTCGCCGCCGCATTGGGTGTGGGCATCCTCGCCGCCGCCCTTCCGGCCCGCTCAGCCTTGGCCCTCGACATTTCGAATACGTTGGGTCAGGGACGTTGACGCAAGCCCAACGGAGGCTGTACCTTCACGCCATGTCCCGGTCCCTGCATCGCACCCTGTATGCCGCCCTCGGCCTCCTCGGTCTCGCCGCCCTGGACCTGAGCTCGTATTGCCACCCCGACCCCGCTTCCCCGGACATGGCCCTCATTGGTGCCGCCAAAGCCGCCGAACCTGACATCCGCGTGATGGACGAGGCCCCGGTTCCCGACGCTGTTGCCCTGGAAGAGTACCGCGAGTTGACCTGGGCAGAGCTGGCCGATGTGGATTTCAAGGACGTCTACCTCGAGGAGCTGGACAGCTACTACTGGAAGCCGGAATTCGGACCACAGGTGCTGGCTGCGGAAGGCGAAGACGTCTACATCACCGGCTACGTCATCCCCGTGGACCTCGACGAGGATTTCTATGTCCTCTCCCGTTATCCCTTCGCCAACTGCTTCTTCTGCGGGGGCGCCGGCCCGGAAAGCGTGATCGACCTGCGCTTCGCCGACAGCGAGCACCGGACCTACCAGACCGATGAGCGCCTGACCTTCCACGGCAACGTCCGGCTCAATGCCGACGACGTCTACCAGATGAACTACATCCTCGAGGGCGCCGAGGAACACCCCCTTTGATCCGGGCTCAGCCCAACCGGCTAAACATGAAGCGACCCGGGACCGAGACGGCCACCGGGTCGAGGTTGGTGTTGAGGTGAAGGTTCCCGTCAGATGACGATCTGGGCAGGGAACGTGTTCAGGATGATGTCCTGATAGCGCTGTCCGAATTGCTCCATGCACCAGCTCCTCAACTTGGAGACGTCAGCCGTCTCGAGGCGCTTGATGCTCTTGGCGAGCTCCTTGGCGAACAGGTGGCGGTCAAAACTGACCTTGGCCAGAATGCGCTGGCAGTATTCCAACATTTTCATTGAATGGTGAATCACGTTTGCGAAAGGCGGTACCCGGTGAAATTATCCGATTCGGGGCCAAGGTGCAAACGACAACACGGGCCGAATCGTATCCCGGAAGATTCCTGCGCAGGCGCAAGGGTTATTTTTGCCGTCGTGGACAAGCCGTTGCACAACCGATTGGACCGGGCCTCCCTGGTCAACCGACTCGACCGGGATGGACGGGCACGGACCACCCTCAGTCTGTACCGCTATGCCCAAGTAGAGAATCCCGAATTCTTCCGGGACCACCTCTTCACCGCCTGGCAACCCCTCGGCGTACTGGGCCGCATCTATGTGAGCAGCGAGGGCATCAACGCCCAGCTCAGCTTGCCCACCGAGGCAATGGACGCGTTCCAGAGCAGCCTCGATGCCATCGACTGGCTGCGCGGTGTCCGCCTCAACATCGCCATCGACGGCGACGACAAAAGCTTCCTGAAGCTGATCATCAAGGTCCGGGACAAAATCGTCGCAGATGGCCTCGACGACGACAGCTTCGACGTCACCGATTGCGGGAAGCACGTCTCCGCGGACGAGTTCAACACCCTCGCCGAGCAACCCGACACCGTGGTCGTTGACATGCGCAACCACTACGAGAGCGAAGTCGGCCATTTCAAGGGCGCCATCCTGCCCGCCGCCGAAACCTTCCGGGACGAAATCCGCGAAGTCGAGGACCTGCTCGCCGACCGCAAGGACCAGAACATCGTGCTCTACTGCACGGGGGGCATCCGGTGCGAGAAGGCCAGCGCCTACCTCAAGCACAAGGGATTCCCCAATGTCCACCAATTGGAGGGGGGCATCATCCAGTACGTGCGACAGGTCAAGGAACAAGGCCTCGACAACCGCTTCCGCGGCGTCAACTTCGTCTTCGACGAGCGGATGGCCGAGCGGGTCTCCGACGACGTCGTGGCCGAATGCCACCATTGCCGGACGGCGTGCGACACGATGGTGAATTGCACCAACCCCGCCTGCAACGTGCTCATGGTGCAATGCCCGGATTGCGCCGAGTCCATGGCGGGCACCTGCAGCAGCGACTGCCAGGACTTCCTGGCCCTGCCCGAAGAGGAACAGAAGGCCCGCCGCGCCGGCGTCAGGCCCCAACACCGCACCTTGCGGCAACCGGACTCCGCCCGTCAGGCCGAGGACTGATCTCTCACCCTCAATCCTGCCCACCGGGCATGTCCCCCCGGCCGCGCTCGAGGAAGTCGATGTTGCGCTTCAGACCGGCGTATCCGGTGCGCTGCACGGGACTCTTCTTGAACAGCGCATTGAACGTCTCCTCCTTGAGGTCCACCCACTCGCGGCGGGTCATCCGCAGCAATTCGGGTTTCGGGGCAAAGGCGGGCTCGGCGTGCGGCTTGGCGTGCCGGTTCCACGGGCACACCTCCTGACAGAGGTCACAGCCGAACATCCAGTTGTCGAACTTCCCGGCCATCGGCTCGGGCAGGGCGTCGCGCAATTCGATCGTGAAGTAGCTGATGCACTTGCTGCCGTCCACCACCTGCGGGCGGATGATGGCCTCGGTGGGGCACACGTCGATGCACCGCGTGCAGTCCCCGCAGTGGTCGGTGACGGGAGCGTCCGGCGGCAGCTCAAGGTCCACCAGGATCTCGCCGAGGAAGAAGTGGCTGCCCCCGGCCTTGTTGAGCATCAGACCGTGCTTGCCGATCCATCCGAGGCCGGACTTGGCCGCCCAGGCGCGCTCGAGAATCGGCGCCGAATCGACAAACACCCTGCCCCCGATGTCGCCCCAATCCCGGCGCATCCATTTGAGCAGCTCCTTGAGCTTCCACTTCACGACGAAGTGGTAGTCCTCCCCGAAGGCGTACGAGGAGATCTTGGGCGCCTCAGGGTCCTCCTGCTGAGCGTCCGTGTAGTGGTTGTACAGCAGGCTGATGACCGTCTTCGTGCCCGGCAGGAGCAGGCGCGGATCAAGCCGCTTGTCGAAGTTCTTTTCGAGGTAGCCCATCTGGCCATGCCGCCCTTCGGCCAGCCAAGCGGCCAGCCGCGGCTCCTCCGTCTCCAGCCGTTCCGCTTTGGAGAACCCGACGCCGGAAAAGCCGAGTTCCTCGGCCCAACGGCGGATCTGTGCTGCCCGCTCCTCCCCGATGTGCGCGGTCCGGCCCATGGCGTTCAGCCTGCGTCAAACAGGCCCCCTCCCGCAGACGGCACCTTCCCCAGGTGCTTGTAGGCCGCCTCCGTGGCCTGGCGGCCGCGTGGCGTGCGCACAAGGAAGCCCTCCTGGATGAGGAACGGCTCGTAGACCTCCTCCAAGGTCCCGGCATTCTCACCCACCGCGGTGGCGATGGTGGTGATGCCCACAGGGCCTCCCTTGAATTTGTCGATGATGGTCCCCAGGATGCGGTTGTCCATCTCATCGAGGCCCTTGCGGTCCACATTGAGCGCATCCAGCGCATACCGGGTGATGTTCGGCTCAATCGTCCCGTCCCCCTTGATCTCGGCAAAGTCCCGGACGCGGCGCAGGAGCGCATTGGCAATCCGCGGCGTACCCCGGCTGCGGCCGGCTATCTCGTAGGCGGCCTCATGGTCAATGGGGATGCCCAGAAGGCCCGCGCTCCGCTCCACAATGGCCGTCAGCGTCTCGGCGTCGTAGTAATGGAGGCGGAGGTTGATGCCGAACCGGGCGCGCAGTGGCGCCGTCAACAGTCCACTCCGGGTGGTCGCACCCACCAGGGTGAACGGGTGCAAGTCAATCTGGACCGTCCGCGCATTGGGACCGGTGTCGATCACCAGGTCGATGCGGAAGTCCTCCATCGCACTGTAGAGGTACTCCTCCACAATGGGGCTCAGGCGGTGGATCTCGTCGATGAACAACACGTCGCGCGGCTCCAGCCCGGTGAGCAAACCAGCGAGGTCACCCGGCTTGTCCAGCACAGGACCACTGGTCGTCTTGATGGCCACGCCCAACTCGCTCGCCACGATGTTGGCCAACGTGGTCTTGCCCAATCCCGGAGGACCGTGAAACAGGACATGGTCGAGGGACTCTCCCCGCCTCTCCGCCGCCTTGACGAAGATCTCGAGGTTCTCCAGCGCCTCTCGCTGCCCGGCGAATTCATGGAAGCCCGACGGCCGGAGCACGCGCTCCACCTCGCCCTCGCTCGCGCCTTCCGCGGCGCCCCGCAAATCGAAGTCCTCCATGAGACCAAGTTCGCGCACCGCCTCCACAATCCGCCCCCGGCCACGAACCTCCTTGTACACAAAACGGGCCTTCCCCGGTGGGAAAGGCCCGTTTCGAATGCGGTTCTGAGACGATCAGTGCGCCTCCTCGCCGTCACCCAGCGGGACGGTCTGCGGCACGAAGTCCTCCTCAAAGGCAGGATTGCTGTAGTCGTACGCCCAACGGTGCACTTCCGGCAGGGCACCCGGCCAGTTGCCGTGCACGTGCTCGACCGGCGTGGTCCACTCGAGGGTGTTGGATGCCCACGGGTTCTCGGTGGCTTCCTGACCGCGGAAGATGCTGTAGAAGAAGTTGAACAGGAACAACAGCTGGGACAGGGCACCGATGATGGCGAAGACGGAGATCACCGGATTCAGGTCGGCCGTGGCGTTCAGGAATTCGAAGGCACTGTACTCGTAGTAGCGGCGCGGCGCACCGGCCATGCCCACGAAGTGCATCGGGAAGAACACGCCGTATCCGCAGACGATGGTCATCCAGAAGTGCGCGAAGCCCAGCTTCGAATTCATCATCCGGCCGAACATCTTCGGGAACCAGTGGTACACCCCGGCGAGCATGCCGAAGATGGCCGACATGCCCATCACGATGTGGAAGTGCGCCACCACGAAGTAGGTGTCGTGCACGGACACGTCGAGCGCGGAATCAGCGAGGATGATGCCGGTCAATCCACCCGTGACGAACGTGCTCACCAAACCGATGGAGAAGAGCATCGCCGGCGTGAAGCGCAGGTTGCCCTTCCACAGGGTGGTGATGTAGTTGAACGCCTTGACCGCGGACGGGATGGCAATCAGCAACGTTGTGAAGACGAAGACGGAACCGATGAACGGGTTCATGCCCGTCACGAACATGTGGTGACCCCACACGATGAAGCTCAGGAAGCCGATCGCGAGGATGGAACCAATCATGGCGCGGTAGCCGAAGATGGGCTTCCGGGCGTTGGTGGCGATGACCTCGGAGCTGATGCCCAGGGCGGGCAGCAACACGATGTACACCTCCGGGTGACCGAGGAACCAGAACAGGTGCTGGTACAGGATCGGGGATCCACCCGTCACGTCGAGTGCCTCCCCTCCGATGAAGATGTCGCTGAGGTAGAAGGCCGTGCCCATGGAGCGGTCCATGAGGAGCAACACCACCGCGGACACCAGGACCGGGAAGCTCAACACGCCGAGGATGGCGGTGATGAGGAAGGCCCAGATGGTCAGCGGAAGGCGGAGCATCTTCATGCCCTTGGTCCGCAGGTTGATCACGGTGACGATGTAATTCAATCCACCCAGCAGGGAGCTGACCACGAACAGGACCATGGACATCAGCCAGAGGGTCATGCCCGTTCCACTGCCCGGCATGGCCTGAGGCAGCGCGCTCAACGGCGGGTAGACGGTCCATCCGCCTGAAGCAGCACCGCCCTCCACGAAGAGGGAGAACACCATCACGAGGCTTGACACGAGGAAGAACCAGTAGCTCAGCATGTTCAGGAAACCGGACGCCATGTCCCGGGCTCCGATCTGGAGCGGGATGAGCAGGTTGGAGAACGTGCCGCTCAACCCTCCGGTCAACACGAAGAAGACCATGATGGTGCCGTGGATGGTGACCAAGGCGAGGTAAGCGTTGCGGTCGAGGATGCCGCCCGGTGCCCACTTGCCGAGGAAGGTCTCGAGGATGCCGAACGGCTGCCCCGGCCAACCGAGCTGGAGGCGGAAGAAAATGGAGAGTGCGACAGCGAGGATCCCCATGAAGACAGCCGTGATCAGGAACTGCTTCGAGATCATCTTGTGATCCTGGCTGAAGACGTACTTGGAGATGAAGCTCTCCTTGTGGTGTGCGTGTGCGCCCATGGTATCAGATTCGTTCAGGGGTTCAGTGGATCATGGCCATTTCACCGCCTTCGGACGACTCAACATCGGCCGTCGGGGTGGGTTCGCTGTCCGGCGTGGACGGTGCATCCTCGTCCACGAGGAAGACATCCTGCTGCTCGAGCCATGCGTCGTACTCCTCCTGTGACTCCACGATGACGTCCATCTTCATGTTGAAGTGGGCCGCGCCGCAGACCTTGTTGCACAGGAGCACATAGTTGAAATCGGGGTCGTCGAGGATGACCCGCATGCTGTCGGTCGTGATGGTCGGGGTCATCTTGAACCGAGTCGGAACGCCCGGCACCGTGTTCATCTGCGCACGGAAGTGCGGCATGAACGCGGAGTGGATCACGTCACGGCTGCGGAAGACGAACTCGACCTCCTGGCCGACCGGCAGGTGGAACTCGCCCTTGACCACCTGGTCGTCTCGACCGGTGTCGAAGCTGCTCATGCCGTTCTCAAACGTGAAGCTCTCGATCTCCATGATGCGCTGGCGGTGACGCTTCAGGCGCTTCAGCTTGTCCTCCTTGGCCTCGATTTGAGCGTCCGTGAGGATGAGGAGACGGTCGGCTTCATGGGCCAACACGTGGTCGATTTCGGCAATGCGCGCCTCGGCCACCTCTTTCCAACCATGGCCGTGGTCGCCATGGTCAGCGTGATCGCCATGGTCAGCGTGGTCGTCGTGACCGTGATCACCGTGGCCGTCGTGACCATGGTCGCCGTGACCATGATCACCGTGATCGTCCGTGGCGAGGCTCGCCATCAGGCGCTCCCGCTCAGCAATCAGCAGTCCCTTCTCCATGGACAGATCATGCTCGAGATCACCAATCTGCTTCTCGATGTCCACGATGGCGTCCTCCACCCCTTCCGGCGTCAGGATGCCCAGCGGGTTCATCGGCGTGATCAGGTTGTAGTTGGACTGGCCGAACTCTCCATCCGTTCCGGGGTAGCGGGCCGTCCAGTCAAACTGCTTGGAGTAGACCTCGATGCGAAGGGCATCGGCAGAGGCGTCACCCGTCATGGCATTCCACGTGCGGAGGCCATAGATGATGATCACCGCCAGCACGATGGACGGGATGACCGTCCAGATGATCTCCAACCGGTTGTCGTGGGCAAAGAAGGTGGCCTTGCGGTTCTTGTCGTAGGCGTACTTCCACGCGAAGTAGAAGAGGAACGCGTTGACGAGCACGAACACCGCGGTGATGATCCAGATGTTGAAGCTCATCAGCGTGTCCAGGGCCACACCGTGCACGGAGGCAGCGGGCGGTGCGTAGTCTCCATAGGCCCAGTAGAGGTAGGCCGTGGAGGCGAAGAACACGACGACGAACACCAGGAACAGGTTGGCGTTCAAGCGGGTGTCGGCGTGGGAGATGTCCTCCTCACGGCGTCCCGAGATGCGGGACGAGAGTTCGTAGACTTTCGCCAGCTGCCCGATGGCAACGATGCCGACGATGACGACCAGAAGGATGAGCAATTGCATATCGACTCAGTTTGGGGTCAGTAGTGGAGGGCTTTGGACTCCTCGAGGTACGGGTGATTCACTGCGATCAGCGGGGCCGAAGCAAGTCGGCTGAGCGTCACGTGAATGAACAACCCGAGGAAACCGAGGAACGTTCCCCATTCAAAGAACCCGAAATGCGCGTGGTCGTGCAGGGTTCCGGGTACGACGAGCAGATATACGTCCGCGTAGTGTCCACAGAAAATGAGGAAGCAGACCGGAATGAGGAAATAGGGGTTCCGTTTCGCGTCCCGGGCGACGAGCACGTAGAAGGGAATGGCGAAGTTGACGAAGAACATCGCGATGAACGGCACCTTGTAGCTGGTGAACATCCGGGCGATGTAGTACGTCACCTCCTCCGGGATGTTGGAGTACCAGATGAGCAGGAACTGGGAGAACCAGAGGTAGCTCCACAGCATGCTGATGGCGAAGACCCACTTGCCCATGTCGTGCATGTGGCTCTCGTTGACCTCCTTGAAGTACCCCTGCGTGCGGAGCCAGGTCAAGGTGACCGTGGCGAAGATGAGCATGCTCACCCACATCCCGCTGAAGATGTACCATCCGAAGAGGGTCGAGAACCAGTGCGTGTCGATGGACATGATCCAATCCCAAGCGAGCGTCGAGCTGAACACCGCGAAAAACACGAGGAACAGGGCCCCGCGGCGGTACATCTTGAAGTGCAGGTCCGTGCCACCGATCTCGTCCTCGGCCAGACTCCACTTGCGGAACAGGCGGGCGAAGAGCAGGAAGGTGCCGATGTAGACCAGCGTACGCAGCCAGAAGAAGCCGCCATTGAGGTAGGCGCTCTTGTTGGCGATGATGTGGTCGAAGTTGGGGTTGGCCACGGCGCCGTCCACCATCTCGTGGGACAGGGACCCGTCGGGCAGCATGTACTCGTAGTACAGCGTGTGGTCCATCCAATGATAGAGGTGGTGCAGGTGGAATTGACCGGCCAACAGGACGATCAGGATGGCACCGGCTCCGTAGGGAAGGAACCCGTAGATCGCCTCGAACAGGCGCTTCAGGACCGCACTCCAACCACTCTCGGTGGCATACTGCAGGGCGTAGAA
Source organism: Flavobacteriales bacterium (assembly GCA_049610565.1). Classification (GTDB taxonomy): domain Bacteria; phylum Bacteroidota; class Bacteroidia; order Flavobacteriales_D; family Sanyastnellaceae; genus UBA8752. The sequence continues at coordinate 42,434 of JBMYZR010000003.1, forward strand.
GAAGAGCGCACCGAGGGCGAGCGAGAAGTAGAAGAAGCCGTTGACGAGCAGGTTGGCCCAGAAACGCTGGTGGCCATGGCTGTCATCGAAGAGGAAGCCGGTGATGAGCGCGACCGCGCCAATGCCCATCAGGGCATAGGTCAGGGTCTTGGCTCGGCCTTCGAAGCGGAAGTTCATCGTGTCCATGACGCTCAGTGTGCAGTGTTGACGGCCATGCCCTCCATGCCGACGGGTGCGGCCGGAGCAGCGGGCTTGCTCGGTTCATCCTTGGCGTCCCCTCCGGCATCGGCCGGAACGGGCATGCCGTTCTCATCGAATTCGGGCATTTCACCGCCCTGCTGGAGCACCTTGATGTACTCGATGACCTCCCAGCGCTGGCGTTGGCTCAGCTGGCTGGCGTGGGAGCCCATCAGGCCCTTTCCCCAAGTCAGCGTGTGGTACATCTTGCCTTCGGGCAGGTCCTTCAGCTTGTCCACGTAGCTCGGGATGCCGGCGATGTGGCCGTTGACGCTCAGGGCGCCATCTCCCTTGCCCTCCACACCGTGGCACTGCGTGCACATGGCGGTGTAGACCTTCTCTCCGGCCTCGATGTTGGCCTGGTTGGTGACGAGCGGGCTCTTCAGCTCCACGCCGGCACGCTCATAGTCTTCGGGGGTCTGGGCGTACGGGTAGGGCAAGGAGAACGCCATCTGGTCCTCTCCGCGGAACGGGATGGTGCCGGGCACCGGCTTGCGGCTGGACGGCGTGTTGCGCTGGGCGCTGGCGACGTCCTCTCCGACGACATAGGCCTCTTGGCCGTAGTCGACGTAGGCCTCCACGGCCGGACTCCGGTACATGTCGGGCATGTACTCCACGCCCGGGCTGTTCGGGTCGGTCACGCACGCGGTCATCAGGATCGCGGCGAACGTGGGCAACAGAATGTGCTGTGCGGTCTTCATGCTGCGTACTCTTTGATGCTGACCTCCATCACGTCCGTCTCCTTGACGGCGGTTTCGAGGCCGGCGGCGTCCATGTCGTTCTCTTCGGTGAGGATCTCCAGGACAAACTTGTCGTCCGTGGTGCGCGGGTCCGGGTTGGACGCCGGCATGCCGGGGAGCGTTCCGTTGCGAAGCAAGTAGGTGATGGCCATGCCATGCGCTCCGCAGAGCACGCTGAACTCGAACGTGACCGGCACGAAGGCAGGCAGGTTCTCGATCAGGCTGAAGCTCGGCTTTCCTCCGATGTTCATCGGCCAGTCCTGGATCATGAAGTACCACATGCCGAGGAGCGCGAGACTCGTACCGGTCATGGCGTACATGAAGGACGCGATGGCGAGGCGGGTCCGCTTGATGCCGATGACCGGGTCGATGCCGTGCACCGGGAACGGGCTGTAGACATCCTTGATGCGGATGCCCTTGGCGACAAGCGCCTTGGCAGCCGCCATCAGCTTGTCGTCGTCGTCGTACATGACGTGGAAGACCTTCTTGGTGGATTCCATGATGATCAGGCGTTGGTGTTGGACTTGGCGTCAGCCTGGAGGCGCTTGTGCTCCTCGCCGCTGGACTTCAGGATGGTCTTCAACTCGTTCAAGGCCAGCACCGGGAAGAACCGGGCAAACAGCAGGAACAGCGTGAAGAAGATGCCGAGGGTGCCGATGAAAACGCCCACGTCAATGCTGGTGGCGTTGAACTCCGACCAGGAGGACGGCACGTAGTCACGGTGCAGCGACGTGAGGATGATCACGTAGCGCTCGAACCACATGCCGATGTTCACCACGATGGACAGGATGAACGTGGCCACGAGGCTGCGGCGGATTTTCTTGATCCAGAACAGCTGCGGGCTGATCACGTTGCAGGTCATCATGGCCCAGTAGCTCGCGCTGTAGGGACCGCTGAAACGGTTGATGAACGCATAGCTCTCGTACTCCACCCCGCTGTACCAGGAGATGAACAGCTCGGTCAGGTAAGCCACACCCACGATGGAGCCGGTCACGATGATCACGATGTTCATGTACTCCACGTGCTTGGTGTGGATGTAGTTCTCGAGGTTCATCGCTTTGCGCATGATGAGCAACAGCGTCTGCACCATGGCGAATCCGGAGAACACGGCGCCACTCACGAAGTAGGGCGGGAAGATGGTCGTGTGCCAACCGGGGATGACGGAGGTGGCGAAGTCCATCGAGACGATGGAGTGCACCGAGAACACCAGCGGCGTGGCGATGCCGGCGAGCACGAGGCTCACCTCCTCGAAGCGGGTCCAGTTCTTGGCGCGTCCGCTCCAGCCGAAGCTCAGGATGCCGTAGATCTTCTTCTGCAGCGGCTTGGTCATCCGGTCGCGGATGGTCGCGAAGTCCGGAATCAGGCCGATGTACCAGAAGACGAGGGACACCGAGAAGTAGGTCGAGATGGCGAACACGTCCCACAGGAGCGGGCTGTTGAAGTTGACCCAGAGGGAACCGAACTGGTTCGGCAGCGGCAGCACCCAGTAGCTCACCCAGATCCGGCCCATGTGGATGCCCGGGAAGATGGCCGCCATGATGACCGCGAAAATGGTCATGGCCTCCGCGGAGCGGTTGATGGCCATCCGCCACTTCTGGCGGAACAGCAGCAACACCGCGGAGATCAGCGTGCCGGCGTGGCCGATTCCGACCCACCACACGAAGTTGGTGATGTCCCAGGCCCAACCGACGGTCTTGTTCAATCCCCAGACGCCGATGCCCGTGCCGATCAGGTACAGGATGCACCCGACGCCGTAGAAGGCGATCACGCTGGAGATGGCGATCATGATCTTCCAACCCAGGGGCGCACTGCCCTGGATGGGGCCCACCACGTCATCCGTGATGTCCTTGTAGCTCTTGTTCCCCAGGATCAGGGGTTCCCGAATGGCCGCTTCTTGCTGCATGGCTTAGGCGTTGGGGGTGTTGCGGACCTTGGTCATGTAGGCGACGTTCGGCTGGACGCCGATCTCCTCCAAGGCGTGGTAGGTCCGGTTGTTGTCGTAGGTGGCGCGCACCTCGCTCGTGTTGTCGTTGAGGTCGCCGAAGGTGATGGCGTTGGTCGGGCACGCCTCGGCGCAGGCCGTGATGGCCATGCCGTCCTCGAGCGGTGTGCCGGCCTTCTTGGCCTCGAGCTTGGCGCCCTGGGTCCGCTGGACGCAGAGGCTGCACTTCTCCATCACTCCGCGGCTCCGGACGACAACGTCCGGGTTGAGCACCATCCGCTGGATGGCATCCTGCGCCGGGTTGAAGTTCTGGAACTTGTCGTATCCGGGGTAGTGGAACCAGTTGAAACGGCGCACCTTGAAGGGGCAGTTGTTGGCGCAGTAGCGCGTGCCGATGCACCGGTTGTAGGTCATCTGGTTGACGCCCTCGTTGGAGTGCGTCGTGGCGGCCACCGGGCACACCGTCTCACACGGTGCGTGGTTGCAGTGCTGGCACATCATCGGCATGTGCACCGTCTGCGGGTTGGCCCCCGGCTCCTCCATCTTGGCGTAGGTGGAGATGACGCCGAGTCCTTCTTCGGATCCCCGCTCCTTGCTCCAGTCGGAGGCGTAGTAGCGGTCGATGCGCATCCAGTGCATGTCGCGGTGGCGGCGCACCTCGTCCTTTCCGACGACCGGCACATTGTTCTCGATGTGGCAGGCTGTCACACAGGCACTGCATCCGATGCAGCTCGTGAGGTCGATGGCCATGCCCCAACGGTGTCCGACACCGTCCACGGCATGCTCGTGCCACATGTCGAATTCACCGGCGGCCTTCTTGTCGAGGGCGTTGATTTCACCGTCGCCGTTGATGTCGTCGTGGACGTTGAGGCCGATCACCCGGTTCCAGCTGGCATCACCGCGCTTGGCGGTCGACTCGGCCAGGTAGCCGTCGAGGGTGGTCTCCTTCACCACGGAGTCACGCCCCATGATGGTGTGGTGCAATTGCGTGCAGGCCAGCGGGTAGGTCTCGCCGGTCGCTTCGACGGTCACGTTGTATGCGGAGAAGGCCGGGAGGCCGTCCACCGTGCCGGCCAGGCCGAAGGCGTTCTTTCCGATCGGAACGAGGTTGCCCTCGGCATCCGCCAGGTGGTCTCCCCCCTCGCCGACCTGGAAGGCCGCCTTTCCGATGGCCTCGTTGCCTGCACCCCGGCCGTAGCCGAGGGCGATGCCCACCGTGCCGGGAAGCTGTCCGGGCTGCGGGAAGGCGGGAAGCTCGATGGAGGTTCCATCCACCGTCACCTTGACGACGGAGGCGGGATCCTTCTCGGCGATGTACGTGTTGAGTCCCATCGCCTCCATGTCCGTGCGGGCCATGGTCACGTAGTTGTCCCACGTGGTCTTGGTGATGGGGTCGGGCGTCTCCTGGAGCATGGGGTTGCCGGCCTGCTGGCCGTCTCCCATCGTCACCTTGCGGTAGAGGTCGAGCTCGAAGCTGCCTCCCTTGCGGCCCTTGACGGCAGCCAAGGCGCCAGCGAGGGCGGAACCGCTGTAGGTGGCGGTCACCTTTTCCGGGGTGGCCACGGAGAGATAGCCGTTGTGGACACCGGTGTTCCAATCCTGGTCCGTGTACATCGCCTCGGCGCTGTAGGCCGCATTGTGCGTCCGGCGCAGGAACGTGTAGGCATCCACGGACTGACCCGCCCAGGCGAGCAGGCTCTCGGTGGCGTGGCGCGTGTCGTACAGCGGCTGGATGGCCGGCTGGGCGATGTCGATGCGCTCGGGGTCGATCTGCAGGTCGTTCCACGCCTCGAGCCAGTGGTGGTTCGGGGCAATGGCGGTGCAGCGGCTCGCCGTCTCATCCGCAAACAGCGCGGTGGACACGCTGAAGCCGACCTTCTCGAGTCCGGCGTTGAACGCGGCGGCATCCACGGCGTGGTAGGACGGGTTGGTGCCGTCCACGATGAGGGCGGACACGCGACCGGCCTTCATGTCCGCCACGAGGGCGGCGAAGGCGGCGTCATCGCCCTGGTGCAGGGCGGCCTTTTCGTTGATGTCGACGGTTGTGCCGAGGGCGCCAAGCGCCACGTTGATGGCGTTGACGATGCACTGCGTGGCGAAGTCGTTGTCTCCGGCGACCACAAGGCCGTTGGCGCCCGCGGCCTTCAGGTCGGCTGCAGCCGCCTTGACGCCGGCGAGGGTGGCCTCGTCAAGATCGGTGGTGTGGCCCTGGCCGTTGATCTCCTTGAGGAGGGCGGCGGCCACGTTGCCCTGCTGGGAAGGCTTGACGCGGGTGCGATGGTCCGCATTGGATCCCGTGAGGGACATGCCGCTCTCGAAGGCGTGCAGGACACTCATGGACCCCTCCTCAGGACGGCGGGTCTTGGCCCACTCGGTGGTGTACCAGACGGTGTCGCCCCACGTGCCGAGGAAGTCGGCGTTGAGGGAGACCACAGCCTTCGCGTTGGCGAAATCGTAGGACGGGAAAACGCGGCGTCCGAAGTCCTTCTCGGCGGCCTCGACGATGGCGCCGTAGCTCACGGAGTCGCATTGGACGTGCTCCACCCCGGTGGCTTCTGCCAGTGCAGCGATAGCGCGAGAATGGCTCGGGCTCATCACCGTGCCGGTCAGGAGGACCTTGCGGCCGGCTCCGGAGAGGCCCTTCTGGACCGCTCCATCGAGGGTGGCCCAATCGGTGGGCTCGCCGTTGAGCTGGGGAGCCTGCAGGCGGGCGGAATCGTAGAGGCCGAGGACGGACGCATTGACGCGGGCATTGACCCGGCCGAAGCCCGTCTCGGTGTTGCTCTTGACGAAAATGGGACGGCCCTCACGGGTCTTCACCAGAACGTCCACGTAGTCGTGGCCGTCATAATAGGTGGAGGCGTAGTAGTTGGCCACACCCGGAGTGATCTCCTCCGGCTTGTTGGTGTAGGGAATCGACTTGACCACCGGCGTCTCGCAGGCGGCGAGCGTGGCGGCGGTCACGGAGAAGCCCATGAACTTGAGGAAGTCCCGGCGGCCGGTGTTGGCGCGCTGGAGACGGTCGTCGGCGAGGAACTCGTCCACGGGGCGCTCGGCGGGGAACTCCTGGGACTCGAGCTGCTCGAACTCGGGGGTACGGTCCAGCTCTTCCAGTCCGGACCAGTAAATCTTGTTGTCAGCCATGGGGCAGATCTCGATTTGCGTTCAGATGATCAGTAGTGGCACTTGGCGCATTCCCATCCGCCGAGTTCCTTGACCGTCGTCTTTTCGTCTTCCAAATACTTGCGGAGCTCCTCGTTGCCGCGGAGGTCATCCTTGAGGCGCTCGTGAATGTCCTCGTAGTAGCCCGAGGAGGCGAAGCTGATCTCCGCCTTGTTGTGGCATTCGATGCACCATCCCATGGTGAGGGTGGGCTTGGAGAGCTCAATCAGGCCGGGGAAGTCGTCCACGAGTCCGTTGATCTCCTCCACAGGGGCAATGCGGCCCACCGTGTACTTGCCGACGTCTCCGTGGCAGTTCTGGCATTCGAGGCCGCCCACCACCACGTGCTGCTGGTGGCTGAAGAAGACGTGGTCAGGCAGGTTGTGGACCTTGTTCCACTTGAGGGGCTTGCCCTGGAAGTCGTCCTGCGGACTCTGGTAGCCGTTCTGGCCCTCCCCGTCGAGGTAGGTGCCGGACTCGGGGTCAAAGCCGATGGCGGCGTAGATCTTGCCGATCTCCACCTCACCGTATCGGCTGCCCTTCTTGACCGCCTTGTGGCAGTTCATGCAGACGTTGGTGGAGGGGATGCCCGCGTGCTTGCTCTCGTAGGCGCTGTGGTGACAGTATTGGCAATCCACCTCGTTCTCACAGACGTGGACGCTGTGGATGAACTTGACCGGCTGGTCCGGGGTGTACCCCTGGTAGACCCCGACCCCCATGAGGGTCTGGTATCCGATCACCACGAGATAGGCGACCACGAAGACACCGAGGATGCTGACGAACGTGCGGTTTTCCCAAGCCCAGGCCTGAAGGCGAACGAAGTAGGGCGTGTCCTCATCGGTGGCAATCTCCTGCGAGGCGCGCTCCAGGCTGCGGCGGACCGTGGCGGCACTCAGGGCGATGATCAGGAACAACGTGAGCAGGATGAGAAACCAGATGGTGCCGTTGGCACCCTGCTCCTCCTCAATGGCGTCGTAGATGGTGGGACAATCCGTGCCCGTGTCGGCCGTGGCCACCGCATCGGGCGGGTTCTGGACGTAGGCCATGATGTCCTTGACATCGTCGGCGCTCACCGCCTGGGCGGTCATCCAACCATAGGTGCCGACATAGCGGTCGACGAGGGACTTGACGTAGGGGTCACCGGTGGCGGCAGCGGCCTGCGGATTCTGAATCCACTGGACCAGGATGTCCTCGCTGGATCCCCAGCGGTCCGCGATGCCCGCCAATCCTGGCGCAGCCAGGACCTCGTTGGTCACCTTGTGACAGGATGCGCAGTTGGCGTTGAACAGGGCTTGCCCGTTCTCGATGTCGCCTTCATCCCAAATGCCGGCCGTCGCAGGGACGGACGCGATGAGCATGGCTCCCGCCATGATGGAAGCCAGCCCCCTTGCCACAGGATAAGGCCGCTTCACGCTCAGAATTCCAAACATGTTGTGCCGCTTGATTTTCGCGGGCAAATGTAGGCCTCACAGCGCGACCCCTGCCACGAACCGGACGAGAAGTTTCAATCCCGGTGTGTGGGTGGCAAATCCCGGCCATGGACCGGAGTGCCGGCGGCGGGAAAGACCGAATCGAGGGGCAATTCGAGGGGAACCACCAAGGCATTCGGAAAGCGGGGACGCCAGGCCTCTCGGATCCGATGCGCAGCCAAGGACGTCGTGACATTGCCCACCGTCACCCCGAAGAGCGGCGGGTAGGGCGTCACATGGACCGGCTCGACGGCGCCCTCCTCCTCAAGGCTGCGCTTGAGGGACCGGGCACTGTCCAGGCGGCCCATGAAAATCTGGACACGATATCCGGGAATGCGGATGTCCTCGGGGGCCGGGCGGCCACTGTCCAGCCTGAGAATCTCGGCCGACACGTTCCACGCAACACTCCCCGCTATGCCCAACTGAACCTCTGCCACCGAGTCCACTTCCATCGGCGCCGATGCGCCATCCTCCACCCGGTCTGCACCCCCCTCAGAGGGCGCCGCGTTCGCGTCCCCTTCTGCCGGCATGTCCTGCCCGGCATCCACACCGGAGGGGGGCGACGGGCTTTCCTGCTTCGGCTTGAACAGCTGCCTCCACCAGCCCCCGTCGTTCTGGGCGGAACACAGTGCGGGCAACAGCACCAATCCGATGGCGGGCAGCAGGGCGCGAATCATCAGCGCAAGATGACCATTTTGCCCGAGCCCCCGGACTTGCCGGCCGACTCTCCCGCCAACGCGAAATACACGCCTTCGGGCACGGGCCGGCCCTCGTCGTCGAGGGTGTCCCAGACGACGCGACCGCCCGCACTCTCCAAGCGCCGCACACGCCGGCCGGCCCCATCCACGATGTGCACTTCGGAACCAAATGCCAGCCCGTCGATGGTCACAGTCGGGGGGTACTCCGGGCGCCATGGATTGGGAAACACCGACAGGTCCTCGCCACCCAGCTCGGAGACGAAATTCGTGGCCGTGCCCGAAAAACTCGTGAGTCCGTTGGGGGTCGCGAAGTAGACGGTCCCATTGGACTGGTCGATGGTGATGTCATAGACCTCATCGGTGGGCAACGGGCTGTTCTCCGCCGTGAAATGCGCCACCTGCTCGCGGCCATCGGGAGACACGAGGAAAACCCCGCTGTTGATCGTCGCCAACCACTTCCGGTTGCCCCCGTCCAACGCGATGTCCTGGACGATTTCGGTCTCGAGGAGCAACTGGAAGTTGCCGTCCTGCTCGATGAGGATTTGCTGGGCGTCAATGGGGTCGGGCCCAAACAACCCGGAGGGCTGGTAAAACACGGCCGGTCCCTGCAGCGTACCCAACCAGATTTCGCCGTCGAGGTCCTCCTCCACCGCATAGACGAACCCACTGGGCAGGCCCCCGTCGCCCTGGCCCAGGATGCGGAAGTCGTCATCCGAGGGGTCCGAAGGCGTGCCTCCGGTCGACAGGACCGCCACGCCTTCCCCGGCACCGAGCACCATCCACACCTGGTCCGCCTGCGTCGCCAGCACCTTCCAGAACCGCGTCGACGCATCGAGGCCCTCCAGTTCGAACACGTGCCATCCTCCCTCCGCATCCCGCAGATGAAGCGGGGTCTCGGTGCCTTCATTGATCAGCCACAGGTTGCCGAGCCGGTCGTAGTCGAGGGCGGGCACGGCACAACGGGGGTCCTGCCAATTCGCATTCCACTCGAGCGGGGAGTTGCTCGGGTTCCAATACGCTTCCACCTCGGTCTCCCGGATGTCGATCAGGCCCTCCTCCAAGCTTCCGAAGGTGGCCAGTTCCGGCGTCAACGGGTGGATGCTCACGTCCATCACGTCCTGCACACCCGCCCCGCCGGCTTCGCCTGACGGCGGCGCAATGGTCCTCCACCACGACCCTTTTCGGCCACTGAATCCCTCCTGTCGGTAGAGCGGCACCCCGGCACCGTCAATGCCCCCGGCCGCCAGCCAGATCCGGTCGTTCCACGCGTCCATCCGGACGCAGTCGTTGCTGCGCGGACCATTGGGCGCAAAAGGCCCGGTGAACGCCTCTCCGTCCTGGTCGATCCGGAGGACGCCGCTGTGCGCATTGGCCAACCACAGTGCTCCCGGGTACCCGGCCAGCCCCTTGGGTTGGAGGGACACATTGCCCACCTGCACCTTCAGCGGGCCGGCAGAACCGTCCGGGTTCCATTGGACCATCCCAAACGACGTGGATGCCCAGACATGATCGCCGTCTGCGGCCAATCGAACCCACTCCTCCTCCAAACCGACACTCACCTCCTGCGCCGGGCCAGCGTCCCCCAGGCGCCACACGGCATCCGGGCCGTCTCGCCGTTCGATGCAGACGAGGTCGCCAGACGCCGTGACCACCAGGTCCGACAGGTCGGCACCGTCCAGCCCGGACGGCGTCCAGGTGGCCGGATTGCCCGGAAAGGCAGAGCCAACCGGAGCGGACCACAAACCAAACTGCGTGGCCACCCACCAACGGTCTCCCCGCAACCCCGCCGACCGGACCGACAGAGCCGTCCCGCCCGACTGGAGCTTCCACGTGTCCCTGACCTCCAAGGCCGCCAGGTCGTATTCGATGACGCCGAGGTCCGTGCACACCAGCAACCGCTGCCCCACCACGACCAGCCTGTGCGGCTCCTTGTTGCCGACCAGGTCCGCCTCGGCGAGGTCGTTGACCGGGACCACATCGGTCAGCGTCCCGTCGACATCGAGGCGAATGAGGTCGAACGTCCCCTGCCCGTAAGACACGATGGCATAGGCGGGGTCATCGGACAGGGCCACCCGCGACACGTCGGCACGGCTCAGGCCCTGCGCCTTGCCGAACCGCTGGATTTCTCCGGTAGGTTGACCTTGATCGTCGAGGGTCATTGCGAAGACGCCCGTTTCCACCGCCACGAGGGCCAACCCCGATTCAGCCGACACCGCCACATCCACGCAGCGCGACAGGTTCATCTGGTCCTGCCAGGTTCCCGTGGCCACCTGTGCCCGCAGGCCCATCGTCCACAGCAGGCTGAGAAGCAACAGGGAACGAGAAACCAGGCGGCGTGAATCTAAGGGGCACATGGGGCGTGAATGCGTCATCGAAACCGGAAGAGGGGTCGGTTTATTGTGCGGGCGAAGGTCAGACATCCGGGGGCAATGCGCGCGGGTCCACGGGACGAACGCCCCGGGGCTTCAGCCGGCGCACTTTGGGCGAGGGCGGCAGGACCGACAAATCGAAGAGGGCGGGCCCTTTGGTCTCGAGGTTTTCCAAGGCCTGTTCATCGGCCAGGCCGTACATGAAATTCCGGTCCCCGAGCACCATCTCCACGATGCCCCAGCCCACGAGCAGGGCGAGCAAGTCTTCGGTCGCACCGGGCGATTTCCGCACCGTCTTGTGAATCTGCCGGAAGCCGAGCAGCTTGCCCTTGCGCCACGTCTGGAAGAGGCGACCTACATGACGGTCGTATTCAAACGCGGGCCGATCCGCCCTGAATCCGTGGTCCCAGCAGCGGGTCAGGACGGGGTTTACCCGGATGTTCTCGTCCTCCAGTCGGAGATACGCCTCCCATCGGCCTTCTTCGTCCTCACAGCGGTGGGGCCGCTGCCGCGAGGGTTCCACCACCACCTCGAGGACACTGCGGATGTCGGCCTTCCACACCTGCGTCCTGAACTCAATGGACGGGCGACAGTGCATCTCGGCCGCAGCCTCCACCATGTGCAGCTCCTCGTCCACCCGCACGCCGCTGACCGTCCCATTGTCCTTGACCCCGATGAGCAGGCGCCCCCCGTCTGCATTGGCAAACGCCACCAGCGTCCGGGCGATTTTCCGGCTGTCGTCAATGCGCGTCTTGAAGTCCTGTTGCTGGTGCTCCCCTTCCGCGATCATTCGAAGGACATGCGACATGACACAAAGATGACATACCGCATTGGGCGGAAGGGTGCGGAGTCCAAGGGTTTTTGACTACTTTCGCACTGTCGACGATAGGGTTGACAAGGAGAAAGGGGGGCCGCAAGCCCCCCTTCTTCATCGGGACCCTTTGGAAAGACCACCTCATGATTGACAACGTCACCATCCGAAACTGGGTCGAGGAGCACCTGTCCGAAACGGGCGGGTTCCTCGTGGACGTGACCGTCTCCGACGGCGCGGACATCCGTGTGCTGGTGGACGCTCCGGACGGCATGCCGATTTCCCGGTGCGTGGAGATTTCCCGGTTGATCGAAGGACGCCTGGACCGCGATGTTCAGGACTTCGCCCTGCAGGTGTCCACCCCCGGGTTGGACCAACCGCTTAAGCTGCGGCCCCAATACGACAAGAATGTCGGGCGGGGCGTCAAGGTGCAACTGCACGACGGGCACAGTGTCGAGGGCACGCTCACCGAAGTCGGCGACGCCGGCATCGTGGTCGAGCACAAGGAAAAACGCAGAATCGAAGGCCGGAAGGCCAAGGAATGGGTGACGGACCGGCACGAATTGGCCTGGGACAGCATCGCCACCACCAAAGTCAAGATTTCATTCAAGCAATAATGGATACGGTGAACCTGATTGACTCCTTCCGGGAGTTCAAGGAATTGAAGAGCATCGACCGCGAGACGATGATGGGCATCCTCGAAGAGGTGTTCCGCAACATGATCATCAAGAAGTACGGTGCGGACGACAACTTCGACATCATCATCAACCCTGAGAAGGGCGACCTCGAGATCTGGCACAACCGCGAGATCGTCGAGGACGGTGAGGTCGAGGATCCGGTGGCGGAAATCGCCCTGAGCGATGCCCTGCGCATCGAGGACGACTTCGAAGTCGGGGAGGAGGTCTCCGAGGAGATCAAGCTGGCCGACTTCGGACGCCGCAACGTGTTGTCCATGCGCCAGAACCTGGCCGGCAAGATCATGGAGCTCGAGAAGGACGCCCTGTACCGCAAGTACAAGGACCGCGTCGGCGAGATCATCTCCGCCGAGGTGTACCAGATCTGGAAGCGCGAGATCCTGCTCGTCGACGACGACGACAACGAGCTGATCATGCCCCGCGACCAACAGATTCCCGGCGACTTCTTCCGCAAGGGGGACGCCGTCCGCGCCGTGGTCGCCGAAGTGGACATCCGCAACAACAACCCGCGCATCCTCCTGTCCCGGACCGCTCCGGAATTCCTCGCCCGCCTGTTCGAACAGGAGGTGCCCGAGATCTATGACGGCCTCATCACCATCAAGAAGGTGGTGCGCGCTCCTGGGGACCGGGCCAAGGTGGCCGTGGAGTCCTACGACGACCGCGTCGACCCGGTGGGCGCCTGCGTCGGCATGAAGGGATCCCGCATCCACGGCATCGTCCGCGAGTTGAAGAACGAGAACATCGACGTCATCAACTACACGGCCAACGACCAGCTGCTCATCGCCCGCGCGCTCAGCCCGGCCAAGATTTCCTCGATCACCATCAAGGGAGAGCGCGCTGAAGTGTACCTGCAGCCTGATCAGGTCTCCCTCGCCATCGGCAAGGGCGGACACAACATCAAGCTCGCCGGTCGACTCACCGGATACGAAATCGACGTGTACCGCGAAGGCGAGACCGAAATCGACGACGTTGAACTCAAGGAGTTTGCCGACGAAATCGAAGCCTGGATCATCGAGGAACTCGAGAAGATCGGCTGCGACACCGCCCGAAGCGTCTTGAACCTCACGGTGGAAGACCTCGCCAACCGCACGGACCTCGAAGTCGAGACCATCGAGGATGTGGTCAACATCCTGAAGGCCGAATTCGACGCCTGATCCAGACGCCCGCCCCGTTCCACCCCACATTCTCCTCCCCGGCACCCCACACATGTCAGAAGTCTCCAAACCGGTACGCCTGAGCAAAGCCGCCCGTGAATTCAACCTCGGGTTGGACACCATTGTCGAGTTCCTCGCCTCGAAGGGCATCGAAGTCGAGCGGAAACCCAACACCAAGTTGGAACCGGAGCAGTACGCCCTGGTCCGCGCCAATTTTGCCGACGAGAAAGCCGCCAAGGAAAAGGCCAAGCAGAAGTCCAAGACCCTGCTCGAAATGGAGGCGATTGCCGTGGCATCCAAGGCGAAAGCCGCCGCAGAGCCCGAGGAGGCACCGGCACCCGCTCCAGAACCAGCACCCGCTCCGGAGCCGGAGCCGGAGCCCACCCCGGAGCCCGAACCCGTTGTGGAGGCGCAACCCGAGCCCGTCGCCGAGGAGCCCGAAGCGCCGGTCGCGGAAGAGGCACCTGCACCGGAGGCGCCTGTCGAGGCTGCTCCGGAGGTGAAGGAGGAGAAGAAGCCCGAATCTGCCGTCAAGGTGGTCGGCAAGGTGGACCTGGACGCTGTGGCGCCGAAGAAGAAGACCAAGAAGGCCGCCGCCAAGAAAGAGGAGCCCGCTCCCGAACCCGTCGCCCCCGCCAAGGAGGAGAAACCGGCTGAGGCCGCCAAGGAGCCAACCGACACGCCGAAAGAAACCCCTGCAGCACCGGCCAAGCCAGCAGCACCGGAAGCCGAAATTGTCCGGGCCAAGGCCGAGAAGCTCACCGGACCAACGGTCGTGGGCAAGATTGAGCTGCCCGTCGAGAAGAAGCCGACCACGGCCGGCGAGAAGCGCAAGCGCAAGCGCATCACCAAGGTCGACGTGGAAGCCGCCGGCAAGCAAGCCGGCAAGCGCGGCCGCACGGTGACCGGTGCCCCGCGCAAGGAGATCTCCGACAAGGACATCCAGAAGGAAATCAAGGAAACGCTGGCCCGCCTCAGCAAGGGCAAGAAGACCCAGGCCAGCGCCAAGACCCGCCGCGCCAAGCGCGACGCCAAAGCCGAACGGGCCGAGCGCGAACAGCTCGCCCAGATGGAGGCGGCCCACACGCTGGAGCTGACCGAATTCGTGACGGCCTCCGAGCTCGCCACGATGATGGACATCTCCGTCAACGAGGTCATCTCCGCCTGCATGTCGCTCGGCATGATGGTCTCCATCAACCAGCGTCTCGACAAGGAAACCATCGGCATCATCGCCGAGGAATTCGGCTACGGCGTGGACTTTGTCTCCGCTGAGGTCCAGGAGGCCATCGAAGTGGAGGTGGACAGCGAGGACGACCTCGTCTCCCGTCCGCCGATCGTGACCGTCATGGGCCACGTCGACCACGGAAAGACCTCCCTGCTCGACTACATCCGCAACACCAACGTGATCGACGGAGAGGCCGGCGGCATCACGCAGCACATCGGTTCCTACAGCGTGGAGCTGGAGGACGGCGCCCGGATGACCTTCATCGACACGCCGGGTCACGAGGCCTTCACGGCCATGCGTGCCCGCGGTGCCCAGGTCACGGACCTCGCCATCATCATCGTGGCGGCCGACGACGCGGTCATGCCGCAGACGAAGGAGGCCATCAGCCACGCCCAGAGCGCGGAGATCCCCTTCCTCATCGCCATCAACAAGTGCGACCGCGAGGAGTCCAACCCCGACAAGATCCGGACCGAGCTCGCTGAGCTGGGCATCCAGGTCGAAGAGTGGGGCGGCAAGACGCAAAGCCAGGAGATTTCCGCCAAGACCGGCATGGGCATCCCCGAGCTGTTGGAAAAGGTCACCCTCGAAGCAGAACTGCTCGAGCTCAAGGCCAACCCGGAGAAGCGTGCGGTGGGCACCATCATCGAATCCAGCCTCGACAAGGGCCGTGGATACGTGACCAACCTCATCGTCTCCGCCGGTACGCTCCGCGTGGGCGACGCCATGCTGGCCGGTCAGTACAGCGGCAAGGTCCGCGCCATGACCAACGAGCGCGGCGAAGCACTGAAAGAAGCCGGCCCCTCCACCCCGGTCTCCGTCCTCGGATTGGACGGCGCCCCCAACGCCGGTGATGAATTCCACATCTTCGAAGGCGAAAAGGAAGCCCGGACCATTGCCCAGAAGCGCCAGCAACTGCAGCGCGAGCAAGGCATCCGGACGCAGAAGCAGGTCACCCTCGAGGAACTCGGCCGCCGGATTGCGGTGGGCGAATTCAAGGAGCTCAACCTCATCATCAAGGGCGACGTGGACGGTTCCACCGAAGCCTTGGCCGACAGCCTGCTCAAGCTCACCACCGAGAAGGTGCAGGTCAACGTCATCCACAAGGCCGTGGGCCAGATTTCCGAGAGCGACGTCCTGCTGGCGTCTGCTTCCGAAGCCATCATCATCGGCTTCCAGGTCCGCCCCAGCGGCACCGCCCGGAAGCTGGCCGAGAAGGAGGGCATCCAAATTCGCCTGTACTCCATCATCTACCAGGCGATTGAGGAAATGAAGGAGGCCATGGAGGGCCTGCTGTCCGCCAAGATCGAGGAGCGCATCACCGGTACGGCCGAGATCCGCGAGACCTTCAAGATCTCCAAGGTGGGCACGATTGCCGGTTGCTTCGTGACCGACGGCACCATCCACCGGAACCACGGCATCCGCGTCATCCGCGAGGGCATCGTGGTCTACACCGGCGAGCTCGGCTCCCTCAAGCGCTTCAAGGACGACGCCAAGGAGGTCAAGAAGGGCCTGGAGTGCGGTCTGAACGTGGACAAGTTCAACGACATCAAGGTCGGCGACATCATCGAAGCCTACGAGGAGGTCGAAGTGAAGCAGACCCTCGACGACTGATCGCGTGACGGTGGAGCTGCAAAGCAAGCTGCCCCATCTGGGGACCACCATCTTCACGGAAATGTCCGCCCTCGCGCAGCAGCACGGGGCGGTCAACGTGTCACAGGGTTTCCCGGACATTCCGCCGCCTCAGGGCTTGGTGGATGCCGCCGTCCAGGCGCTTCATGACGGCGTGCACCAGTACGCCCCGATGGCCGGACGACCCGATCTGCGGGCCTGGATCTGCGGCCACCATGCCGAACGCCACGGCGCCACCTACGACCCGACCACCGAGTGTACGGTTGGCGCTGGCGCCTCCTCTCTCCTGTTCGCCGCCATCACGGCCTTCGTCCAACCGGGCGACGAGGTCGTCGTCCAGACCCCGGCCTACGACCTGTATGCCCCCGGGGTCGCCTTGGCGGGCGGGCGGCTCATCGAAGTGCCCTTGCTGAATGACAACGGCGCATGGAATCTGGACGCCCTGCTTGGTGCCATCCACGACCGGACGCGACTGGTGATCCTGAACACCCCGCACAATCCCACTGGAACCGTCTGCCCACCGGGCTTCCTCGACGAACTGGCGAACCATCTGGACGGCAAGTCCACTCTGGTCTTGTCCGACGAGGTCTACGGCCCCATCGTCCACGATGGCCGCACGGAAGTTTCGCTCGCGGCCCATCCGGTGCTGCGCGAACGCGGGCTCGCCTTTGGGAGCTTCGGCAAGCTGCTTCAGGTGACCGGATGGAAAATCGGCTGGGCCGTGGGGCCGGCCGCCTTGACGGCTGAACTCCGGAAAGTCCACCAGTACGACGTGTTCTCCACGGGCGCCCCCCTGCAGGCCGCCCTTGCGGCCTTCCTGCCGACCGCCGCGGGCCGCGCCCATCTCGACGGCCTGCCCGCGATGTACCAAGCCAAACGCGACCATTTCCTGTCCGGCCTCGAAGGGACCGCTTGGGAGTGGACCCCGGCAGCCGGCGGCTTCTTCCAA
>JBMYZR010000003.1:59612-61674 GCA_049610565.1 Flavobacteriales bacterium
CCGGCCTCGAAGGGACCGCTTGGGAGTGGACCCCGGCAGCCGGCGGCTTCTTCCAGGTCCTCGACGCCCGCAACCTCATCGACGGCGATGACGGCCGTTGGGCCCGGGAATGGACCCGCACCCATGGCGTGGCCACCATCCCCATGTCCGCCTTCTTTGCGCGGCCGACCCCCCAGCTCCGCATCTGCTTCGCCAAGGAAGACGCCACCCTCGACGCGGCCATCGAGCGGTTGCGCCATATTGCGGCCGACCATGTCCGCTGAACTCCGCATCGTCGGCCTCCAGGCCGATCTCCACTGGCGCAACCCCGACGCCAACCTCGCCGATTTCGACACCCTCCTGACCGCCATCCCCGCCGGCTCCTGCGATGTCGTGGTCTTGCCGGAGATGTTCACCACCGGGTTCAGTTGGCCCCCCATCACCCCCACCGATGGCCCTGACTCCGAACTCGACTGGATGCAAGGCTGGGCCGACCATCTGGGCGTGGCCATCGCCGGCAGCATCGCCTGTCGTGATGCCGAGGACCAGCCCCGCAACCGGTTCTGGTTCATCCCACCGAGCGGAGAAGGGGCCCCCTCCTTCTACGACAAGCGCCATCTGTTCACATTGGCCGGCGAGCACAACCACTTCACGGCCGGTGAGGATCGGGTCGAACTGGAATTCCGCGGATTCCGCATCCTCCTGCAGGTCTGTTATGACTTGCGCTTCCCCGTCTTCGTGCGCAATGACCGCCACACCCCGTATGACCTGGCCATCTACGTGGCCAATTGGCCCGAAACGCGTTCGGCCGCTTGGCGCACCTTGCTTCAAGCGCGGGCCATCGAGAACCAATGCTTCGTGGTCGGCATCAACCGTTCAGGAACCGACGGCAATGGACACCGCTACGCCGGGGACAGCCTCATAGCCGATTGCGCAGGGGCTTTGCTGGCCGACGCGGGCAACCACGGCCAACCGGCGACCCTCCAGGCCACCCTCAACCGGGACGAGATGATGGCGTTCCGCCGGAAGCTGCCGTTCCTTGAGGACGCGGACGCCCGACAGCGCTGATCAGCCGGCGGTGCGCAGAATGCGGTCCATCGCCCGGCCTTTGGCCAGCTCGTCGACCAACTTGTCGAGCACCCTCACCTGACGGGTCAATGCATTGTCCAGCTCCTCGATGCGGTAGCCGCAGATGACCCCCTTGACTTCGGAAGCCAACGGGTTCACGGACGCCTCGTCGAAGAACTCCGCCAACGTGGAACCGCGCTCCACGTGGGCCTGCACATCAGATTCAGAAAAGCCCGTCAACCAGGTCAGGACCGTGTGCAGCTCCGCCTCGGTGCGGCCCTTCTTCTCCACCTTGGTGACATAGCACGGATAGACGGAGGCAAACATCATCTCCGCAATGCGGCGATGGTGGGCTTCCGTGGCGACCGGCATGGGCGACTTCGAGGTGGACTCAGGCCCTCACTTGAAGGCGTTCTCGCCGGTGATGTCGAGGCCGGTGATGAGCAGGTGGATGTCGTGCGTGCCCTCGTAGGTCACGACGGACTCCAGGTTCATCATGTGGCGCATGATCGGGTACTCCCCGGTGATTCCCATGCCGCCGAGGACCTGACGGGCCTCACGGGCGATCTGCAGGGCAATCTCCACGTTGTTCCGCTTCGCCATCGAGATCTGGGCGCTGGTGGCCTTGCCCTCGTTGCGGAGCTGGCCGAGACGCAGGGTGAGCAGCTGGGCCTTGGTGATCTCGGTGATCATCTCGGCGAGCTTCTTTTGCTGCAGCTGGAAACCGGCAATGGGACGGCCGAACTGCTCCCGCTGCTTGGCATAACGCAGAGCAGTGTCATAGCAATCCAAAGCCGCACCGATGGCGCCCCAGGCGATGCCATAGCGGGCGCTGTCGAGGCAGCTCAACGGTCCACCGAGTCCGGAACGGCCCGGCAGGATGTGCGACTTCGGCACCTTGACGTCCTCGAAAATGAGCTCGCCGGTGTCGGAGGCGCGCAGGCTCCACTTGCCGGTCATCTTCGGCGTGGAGAATCCTTCCATGCCGCGCTCGACCACAATGCCGTGGATGCGG
>JBMYZR010000003.1:61773-63712 GCA_049610565.1 Flavobacteriales bacterium
TCGGATCCGTACTTCCAGATGGGGTACATCACGAGGGAGCTCTGCACGGAGGCCGTGCTGCGGAGACCGCTGTCGCAGCGCTCCAGTTCCTGCATGATGATGCCATAGGAAATCTGGTCCAGGCCCGCGCCACCATACTCCTCAGGGATGTAGGGGCCGAAGGCGCCGATGGCGCCGAGTCCGGGCAACAGGTGCTTGGGGAAGACCTGCGTCTCGGCAGCGTCCTCAATGATCGGGCTGACCTCCTGCTTGACCCAGGCGCGGGCCGCGTCGCGGATCAGCTTGTGCTCCTCGGTGAGGAGGTCATCCATCATGTAGTAATCGTGACCTTGGTACAGGTCGGTCTTCACGGATGCCATGTTCATGGTGCGAATTTACGACGCCGTCCATCGTACACTTGATTGTCCATGGACCGGGAACCCACATCCGCAGAGGAATTTGCCAGCGCAACCGCCTCCATTGGCCCCGAACGGAGCGGTCAGCGGATGCAGGAGGCGCTCGTCGGCCTGTTTCCGGATTGGCTCCCCAGCCGCAAATCCTGCCGCAAGGCCATCGACCGCGGGGACATCCATTGCAACGGCCAACGGGCCAGCACCGCCCTTCGTGTCGAAGAGGGAGACCGCGTGGAATACCGGCCTGAGCCGGCCCAGGCGCCCGATCCCGGACCGCGGGTACCCCGCCACCTGCAGGTCGTACGCCCCGACAATGCCGACTTCGCGCTGGTCTGGAAACCCGCCGGCATTCCCACCAGCGGTCCCGGCTTGCGCCACCTGGCCGCCATCCTCGCCCACCAAGCCGGACAGGGACAGCCGGATGAGCGAGCGGCCTTGGCGCCCCTCCAGCGGGACGGCATGCCCGCACCGCATCCGGTCCACCGGCTGGACCGCGCCACATCGGGCTGGGTCTGCGTCGCCCTGACCCTCCGTGCCGCCGGCGCCCTGGGCCGCGCCTTCGCCGGACGCCTCGTCGAAAAACGGTACCTCGCCTTGGCCCAGGGCCACCTCGAAGACGGGGTCTCCGAAGACCCTTTGGACGGCAAGAGCGCCCGAACCGCGTGGCGCGCCCTGGGCCACGGCCCACTGCCGGTCCACGGCACCGCCACATTGCTTGAGGTTCGGCCGACCACAGGCCGTACCCACCAGATCCGCCGTCACATGGCCGCTGCCGGCCATCCACTGGTCGGCGAAGACGAACACACGGCGCCCGGCCTCGATCCCCAAACGGCGCCGCGGTACACCGGCCACGGCCTGTTCCTCTGCGCCATCGGCCTGTCCATTCCGGAGGGGGACCACGGACCGGCCGCCGAGGTCACGGCCGACGTTCCCCGCAAGTACAAGCGCATCGGCTGGGCGTCTGCCGCCCTCGCACGACACGGGTTCACATGATCACAAGGTGGCCTCGTAGCCGTCGTCGATGAGCAGGCCCTTCTTCTGATACGCGGACACGGCCAGGTGGTCCGCCCGTTCGTTCATGGGGTTGCCTGCGTGTCCCTTGACCCAGTCGAACCGCACCTTGTGGCGCCGGTAGACCTTGAGGAACCGCTGCCAGAGGTCGGGGTTTTTCTTGCCCTTGAAGCCCTTCTTCTCCCAATTGAAGACCCACCCCTTTTCGACGGAGTCGATGACGTATTTGCTGTCGCTGACCACCCAGCATTCCGTACCGTCCCGTTTCAAGGCCTCGAGGGCCACGATCACGGCCAACAGTTCCATGCGGTTGTTGGTGGTCATCCGGTAGCCCGCCGTGAACTCCTTGCGGTGTCCGCCCCACTGAAGGATGGCGCCGTAGCCGCCGGGCCCGGGGTTGCCGGAGGCCCCACCGTCGGTGTGGATGACGACCGGATCAGCCATGGGCCTGGAAGAGCTGGGCCGCATTGGCGGAGAACAACTTCACCGCAATGGCGAGCAGGATGATGCCGAACACCTTCTGCAGCACCGCGATG
>JBMYZR010000003.1:63811-111977 GCA_049610565.1 Flavobacteriales bacterium
ACTTCACCGCAATGGCGAGCAGGATGATGCCGAACACCTTCTGCAGCACCGCGATGCCCCCTTCTCCCAGCGCGCGTTCGATGCGGCCCGTCAACCGGAGCACGACATAGACCAGCGCCATGTTGACGAGGATGGCGATGGCGATGTTGATCGGGGCAAATTCCGCCCGCAGGGAAATGATGGAGGTCATGCTGCCTGCCCCGGCGATGAGGGGAAAGGCCACCGGCACGATGGTCGCGGTCTTCATCGATTGCGCGCTCTGCTTGAAGAGCGTGATGCCCAGGATCATCTCGAGCGCCATGAAGAACATGACGATGGAGCCCGCGACGGCAAAGGAGTTGACGTCGATGCCGAGGAAATTGATCACCCCCTCCCCGAGGAAGAGGAACGCCAGCATGATGCCCAGCGCCACGAGGCTCGCCTTCTCGGCGTGGATGTCCCCGGCCTTCTTCTTGATGTCGAGCAGGAAGGGAATGGAGCCCACGATGTCGATCACGGCGAACATCACCATGGTCGACTTGAGGAGTTCGGTCCAGTTCAGTTGCATGGAGGGAAAATCAACCCGCTGCCGGGTCCGGCAAGGATAGCGATTCCCGGATGGCGCGCAAGGTCTGCGACGCATAGTGTTCCGCCTCGAGCTGTTGGATTTTGCCGGCGATGGACGCCGCATCCTCCTCGGCCTCGAGCGCCACGGCCGCCTGGAAGAACGCCGGACCGGTGTCGTAGTCGGCATCCACCCAGTGCAGGGTGATGCCCGTCTCGGAAACGCGCCCTTCGGCCGCCGCCTCGGCCACCGCCACATGGACGTACCGGCCATACATGCCCTTGCCGCCAAAGGCCGGAAGCAGGGAAGGGTGCAGGTTGAGCATCCGCCCGGGGTAGGCGGCGACAAGCTGATCGGGCACCTTCATGAGGAACCCCGCCAACGCCACGAAGTCCACGTCCAGGTCGCGCAGCCGGGCCTCGACCCCGCCGGAAGACAGGGCTTCCCGGTCAAAGACCCACGTCTCGACACCGCAGCCGGCCGCCCGGTCGAGCACGGCGGCATTCGGCCGGTTGCACCCGACCAGCACGACCTCGATGTCGGGTTGCTGTTCGGCAGCCCGCATCAGCCGCTCGGCATTGGTTCCGGACCCACTGGCCAGGATGGCCACCCGCGCCCCGTTTCGGCCCATCAGCGTCCGGCGTCCGAGTTGAAGGTGGGCGGGTCGGACACCTCGCCGCGTTGGCGGGCAGAGTCGCTCGCGCGCAATGCTTTGATCGTCTCGCCCATTTCCGTCGCCTCCGCGTCGTCCGGAAGCGCGTCCTGGAGCGCACCGGCAATCCGCTGGCTCACGGCCATGGCCACCTGGATGCTCTGGTCGGACGCCACGTAGTACTCGTCCTCGAGGGAAATGAAGTAGGCGAGATCCTCGGTCAGGTCGGTGAAGAGCGCCGTTCCCACCTCCTTGGCCAAGGCGGCGGCCTGGTCGCGTTGGGCCTGCGGCATGTCCTGGTCCATCGCCATGTCGGCCAACAGCTCCACCACCGGCAACATGACCCGCGTGTACGGCACATTGTGGCCCGGTGTGGCCCGGATCAGCAGGTCCATGACCTCCAGTCCCTTCTCGGGCTTGCCGGCCTTGGCAAAGGCGTCGGCGAGGTTGGTCATCTGCAGGCGGATGTTGGTCGCCATCCGGCGGTTGTTCTCGTCCATGTAGATCTCCCCCTCGGCGTCCATTCCACCCCATTGGAACTTCTCCATCACGTTCTCGAACATGATGTCCCGGGCAATGCCGACGGGCTGGCCCCCACGGGATCCGTACTTGACCGGCACAAGGCGCCAGGCGAGGCCCTCGAGGCGGAAGTAATCCTGCAGGCCGACATAGCTGTCGGGGCCAATGGTGACGGCGAAATAGACCGGGCGCTCCCAGTTGTTGTTGCGCAGGATCTCCATCACCATGAACTGGTTCTTGAGCACGTACTGACGCGGGGTTCCGTTGCCGTCGGTGACCGTCCACTCGAGGGCATCCACCATCCGGTCCACCTCCTCGGGGAGCACGAGACCGGAGCTCACCGCGTAGGCGCTGTCGACCGGCACGCTGAAGCTGTTGGACGGCAGGTGGGCATACTTCCGGCCGGCGCCGTAGTCCACGAGGTCCCCGTCATCGAGGGCAACGCGCATGGCCGCTTCGATGTCCGCATAGGGGTTGTCGGGATCCGCCGGCGGGTCCATCAGGACGATGTCCCGTGTGCCCTGCCGGTACTGCTCCTCGCCCATCCGGATGGGCACCGGAAGGCCGTCGTAGGCACGGCGCTTCATCTGCTCGACGTACCAGTCGGTGTTGAGCAGGCTCAGGTTGACGACCCGGACATCCGTCCGGTAGCCCTCCACCTCCTGGACATACCACAGGGGGAAGGTGTCGTTGTCGCCGTTGGTGAACAGGATGGCATTCGGGGCGAGGCTGTCGAGGTAGTTCTTGGCCATGTCCACCCCGGTGCGGCGGCGGGCCCGGCTGTGGTCATCCCACCCTTCGGCCCCCATCTGCAGGGGAACGAGCAGCAACAGGCCCGACAGCACGGCAGCGTTGAGGCCTTCATTGCCCGACCGGCCCAGCGCCACGGCCAGACCGAGGAGCAGGGCGGACACGGCACCCAGGTAGAAGAGGCCGTAGCTGAGCGTGTGGTCGCCTCCGGTGGCCGATTCGACGCCGAAGAGCAAGGCGGCCAAGGCCAGCGGTGCGCCTGCGGCCAGACCGAGGTCCCGCCCCTTCAGGTGGCCGGCCATGTCAAACAGGGCATACACCCCGAGGCCGATCCAGATGGCGAACGCATAGAAGGAGCCCACGTAGGCGTAGTCGCGCTCGCGCGGCTGCAGCGGATACTGGTTCAGGTACACCACGATGGCGAAGCCGGTCAGCACGAAGAGCAGGCCGGTCACCGTGAAGTCCTTCCAGCCGCGGATGGCCTGGAACACCAGACCAATCAGACCGAGCAGCAGCGGGAAGAGGTAGAACCGGTTGTGCGCCTTGTCCTCCGCGCGGGCCGTGGGCAGGTTGTCCCGGCTGCCGAGCCGCTCGGCATCGATGAAGTCCACACCGGACACCCAGTTGCCGTCCATGAAGTCGCCGTGGCCCTGCGTGTCATTCTGGCGACCGGCGAAATTCCACATGAAGTAGCGCAGGTACATCCACCCCACCTGGTAGCGGGCGAAGAAGCGCAGGTTCTCCCCCTGCGTGGGCACGAGCATCTCGTGGTAGCGGTCGGCCTGGCCCTGCATCTGCTGCACCTCGCGGATGTCCTCCGCAGAGCGGGTGCGGTTGGCGCGCTGGGTGGCCGCGCGGATCTGCTGCTCGAGTTGGTTCAGGGAGCGCTGAATCGTCTGGGCGTAGGTCCGGCCGTGGTCGAGGCCCTTGGACAGGTCCTCCACCATGAGCTGGGCGAGCGTCCGGCGGACCTCGGGGCTGCTGAGGTCGGCCAACCTCGCCTGGTTGCCCCGGCCCACGATGATCTCCGTGGCCGAGCGGACCTCGTAACCCGAACCGAACCGCTGGTTGAACGACCGGTAGAGGTTGTTGAGCGTCCGGTTCAGTTCATCCTTGCCCATGCCGCCTCCAAGGATGCGGGAAGCGAGGTGCAATTCGAACGCGGCCGCATCCCGGGCCTCGCCGTCAAGCGGGCTGGTGAACGCCACGTCCTCGTTCCACCCCTTGTAGTTCGACCACTTCTTGTACTCGCGGATGTGGTTCGATTGGCTCGAATACATCCGGGGGAAGACCATGGTGAACCGGCTGTCGTATTTGGGCAGTCCGTTCTTTTTCTCCCCGCTGTCGACGTACTCCTGCTGGATGGTGAAATTGCCCTCGTTGTCCGCCACGAACTTCTCAGCGGAGAACTTCTCCCGGAACGTCGCCACGCGCGTGTCCACCGTGCCGCGCTTCTTGTAGACGCTGTGGCTGGGGAAATACGTGGGCGTGCCATCCTCGTAGGGGCTTTGCTGGTCGTTGGGGCTGTTCCAATACTGACCCGACGCCAGCGGACGGTCCCCGTACTGCTCGCGGTTGAGGTAGGCCAGCAGGGCAAAGAGGTTCTCCGGGTTGTTCTCGTCCATCGGCGGGTTGGCCGCGGAGCGCACCACGATCAGGGCAAACGTGCTGTAGCCCACGAGGATCATGGCCACAGACAGGGCGGCCACATTGAGCTGCCACCAGCCCTTCTTGCGGCTGAACCACAGCGCCCCGACGATGAGCGCCGTCACCAGCGCGAGGTACACGACGACCCCCGTGTTGAAGGGCATGCCCATGCTGTTGACGAACGCGAGCTCGAAGCGGGCCGCGAGCTTCACGAAGCCTTGGATCAGGCCGTACTGGACAAACAGCAGGAGGGCCAGCGACAGGGCCAGTGCCCCGATGAAGGTGGGCCACTTGAATTCATTGCGCTTGAAATAGTAGACCGCGACGATGGCCGGGATGGCGAGCAGGTTGAGCAGGTGGACGCCGATCGACAGGCCCATCAGGTAGGCAATGAGCACGATCCACCGCAGGTTGCCGGGCTCTTCGGCGCGGGACTCCCACTTGAGGATGGCCCAGAAGACGAGCGCCGTGAACAGGGAGCTCAAGGCGTAGACCTCTCCCTCGACGGCGCTGAACCAGAAACTGTCGCTGAAGGTGTAGGCCAAGGCACCCACGGCTCCGCTGCCGAGGATGGCGAGGCGCTGAGCGGACGTCGGCTCGGTCTGGCCCTCCGTCCAGCGGGTCATGCTGAGCTTCTGCGCCAGGTGCGTGATGCTCCAGAACAGGAAGAGGATGGTGAACGAACTCGCCATCGCGCTCATCACGTTGACCGCCGTGGCCGCGTAGACGGCCGGGACGAACATCGCGAACAGACGGGCGATGAGCATGAACATCGGCGCCCCGGGAGGGTGTCCGACCTCGAGCTTGTAGGCCGAAGCGATGAACTCCCCGCAATCCCAGAAGCTGGCGGTCGGTTCGATGGTCAGGAGATAGACGATGGTGGCCACCAGCCACACAGCCCATCCGGCATAGTCGTTGAGTCGCTTGTAGTTCATGCGGACGCAGGGTCTCCCGGCGTGGCCGGAGCCCGATCAGCCGGACCCCGGACTTGCCGGATTCCCGCGAAAATAGGCCGCGCTCAGCGGGCGACCATCACCCGGCCCACTTGGCGCACGACGCCCCCCTCGACCTCGAGGAAATAGGTCCCCGTCGAAAGCGATCCGAGGTCCACCTCCCAACGGTTCACCGTCGACTGTCCAGCGCCCACAATCCGGCCCGTCGCGTCGCGGAGGCACCAATCGAGCCCCTCGCCGGACAGCGCATCCGGCCAGGTCACGAACAGGCGGGATTCCGCCGGATTCGGGTGGAGCTGCAACCCGCCAATCGGCGACGCCGTCTCGAGCACCGCACTGCTGCAGTCGGTTTGCACACCGAACTCGAATTCAATGATGCCTTCGAGGATCGAAAGGTCCACCGTCAACTCTTCTTCCTCGCCCACCTCCAGGGACAGGGACAGTCCCGGCAGGCCATCCAGACCCGCGGCCCCCTGCATGTCGAAGGTCATGTCGTAACATCCGGGCAGAAGACAGAGGGTCAGCGTCCCCAGCTCACCTTCGGCCGGATCGAGGGTCATCTCGCCTTCAAGGTCGTACGACTCGCCCACGAGTGTCCACACCATGTCGAGCCCGGCCAACAATTCCGCCAGCGTTTCGCCATCGATCTCCACCTCGACCTCCTCACAGGCGAGTTCGCCTCCATTTTCGAGGTCCACGCACTCGGTCAGGATCTCTTCACAGGCCCAGAACGTGGCCGTCACACACGCGGTCTCGATCTCGGCACCGGTCGCAAAGAGGTGGTTGATCTCCTGCCCGTTGAGGATGGACCCGTCGGACAGGGTCCAGATGAAATCTTCCCCTTGCACCGAATCGGTGACGGCAGTCAGGGTCCAACTGCCATCGGCCTCCTGGATGGCCTCGATGGACAGGTCGCATTCGAATTCTGCAGGCTCCCAGGGTTCCAACTCCACGCAGGCCTCCACCCCTTCCGGGCACGCCGGCATCTCATACGTGGCACACACCGTTCCGCCCACATCGACCAGGTCCGCGACCTCGCCCACGGCGATCAACTCGCCGTCCTCATTGAACCATTCCACCACGGCGCCCTCCGGCGCTCCGTCGGCGATGAGCAGCGCCCACCCCGCTTCCGGGTCGGTCCAGTCCACCACGATGTCCAGCTCGCATTCCACACCCGGACAGTCTTCCACGACCACCTCGATGCACCAGGTAGACCCTTCCGGACAGGCAGGGCTCGTCACCGTGGCACACGCCTCATACGTTCCGGACTCGGCGTATTGGTACTCCGACCACAGGGAGTATCCGGTTTCCGTCGTACCGTCCCCATAGTCCCAGAGGATGCTGTAGTTGTCCGGCTGCATCATCTCCAAAAGGAACCATCCCGAGCAATCCCCGGTGCTGTCCGGCATCCACATCAGTTCCGCATCCTCCTCTTCCAGGCAGGCGCAATCGCCCACATCGATGAACGTGCACAACAAGGTCGTGTCCGGACAGGTCGGGCTCACGTAGGTCGCACAGGCCTGGTACCAGCCGTTCTCCGGGAAGGTGTGCCACGTGAAATGGCCCTCGGCCGTCGTGCTGTCGCTGAATTGCCAGAACACCTGCTCCCCTTCCGTGAAGTCGCAGATGCTGAGGACGAATTCGCATCCAGCACCGCCGACCCAGATTTCCTGGGGACAATCGGGGTCGTAATCGTCGGAGCTCACGCATTCGACCACCCCCTCCGGGCAGTCTACGGTGATGTACTGGACACAGGCCTGCCAGGGTCCATTTCCAATGGCGTACGGCAACGTCATGGCCATGCCGCCTTCCTGGAACACCTCGCCGTTGAGCGTGTACACCAACTCCACACCTTCGGGATACCCCGTGGGGATGATCATGATGACGCTGTCGTTGGCCACGCTGTCCACGAGAAGCTCGAGCCCGCACTCCGGCTCGGTGCATCCGGTCACCTCCAAGGTCGTTTCCAACGTCACGCCCTGCGGGCAGAGGTCTGAGGAATAAGTGACCGTCACGGGATACGTTCCGTCTCCGCCAAAGGCATACTCCACGGCATGGCCCCCAGTCAGCAGGTCGTCCCCGAAGGTCCACGTCGCGGACTCCCCGCTCTGGAACGACCCCACATCGAAGCCCCACTCGCAGTCCGCAAACTGGGTGGCCTCGATGGTTTCCGGGCACTGCAACACATTGAGCTCGTCGCAATCCCCGAAGTGGAGCTCCATGATCTGGGCGAGCGAGCCGAAACCGCCAGGAAGGACCTGCATGTAGAACACCCCGTCGATGTCCCCATCCGTGGTGAGCTGGGCCAGCAGGACCCGTCCGTCCTCGTCGGGAAGGCCATTGGTGTTGGTCGGCACGACAAACCAGGCACTGCCGATGTTGTCGTCGATGGAGAAGCTGTCGCCGTTCTCGAATTCAGTGATGAACGGACTGCCGCTGCTCATGACCACCTGCGGACAATCCTCGCCCAGACCGGCATCCGGGGGACCATCAATGCCAATGGTCAGCCAACTGTCGTACTCGAGTTCCGGAAAGAGGTCGAACAGGATGGGGTTGGAGGCACAGGGAAACTGGCTTCCGTTGGGGTCCTGGAACCACTCGGTGGTGGTCACGAGGGAAGTCGGGTTCTCGATGTCGCCAAAGACCGTGGTGACCACATCGGCCGGACCTGGCAGCGTGGCATACAGGCGGTAGGTCGTCATGCCCTCGAGGGGGCCTGCGTTGTGAATGGCGACCACCTCCACATCGAGGCAGACCGGGCCATCGACCAAAAGGGGTTGGGCCGTGGCACAGGCCGCCACAGACAGAAAGAGGCTGAACAAAAAGGGGCGCATGATTCGCAGAGAAGCGGCGTAAGGAAAACGAAGGCAGAAAGCCGAGGGTTGCATGTCAGGCATCCACAAACCTGGGGTCGGTGGGCATCACGTCACCACAGGATCCGCAGGTCCGCTTGGATTCGTCGCCATAGAACTCCCGGAAACGGGGCAGGAAATCCTTCTCGATGTCCCGCAGCTCGAAGTAGGTGTCATGCAGCTTGGCATTGCACCCGTCGCAGTACCAGAGCAGGCCATCCTGCATGCCGCTGCCGGCACGCTTCCGCTCGATGACAAGGCCGAGCGACCCCGCCTCCCGCATGGGGCTGTGCGGCACCTTGGCCGGATGGAGGTACATGTCGCCGGGACCCAACTTCATGTCGACCGCTTTGCCGTCCTCCTGGATGCGCACGGTGATGTGGCCCTCCAATTGGTAGAACAGCTCCTCGGTCTCGTTGTAGTGGTAGTCCTTCCGCGCATTGGGACCCGCCACGATCATCACGATGTAGTCGCCGCTCTCGACGTAGAGGTTCTTGTTGCCGACCGGCGGCTTGAGCAGGTCGCGGTGCTCCTCGATCCAGGCGGTGAGGTTGAAAGGCTTGGCAATGGACATGGCCTCAAATTAAGCCTCCGCAGGCTTTGCCTTGACCGGTTTCCCCACGAGATACACCCCGGCGAAGATGAGCGCACCAAAGGCCAGCAATGGCCAGCCGGTGTCGACCATGTAGTCGGTGCCTCCAAAATGGGCCTGCGCCATGCTGAACAGGGTGGCCAGCAGCGGTTGGAGGTAGATGTAGACGCTGACGACCGTGGGCTGGACGTGCTGGAGGGCGAAGATGTTGAGGAGGTAGACGAGGAACGTCGTCGCCAGCACCACGTAGGCCACCCCAGCCCACGCCCGGGCGTCGAAGGCGGACCAATCGATGGCGGCGGCCTGGTTCCAGCCGATGGGCGTCGTGAAGAGCCACCCGAACAGGAACACCCACGTCACCACGGTCAGTGGCCGGTATTTGGCCATCAGCGGCTTGACCCCGACGAGGTAGAACGCGTAACTCGTCGCGTTGATCAGGATCATCAGGTCCCCCTGCCAGGTGGCGTGCACCTTGGTGCCGGATCCGCTCCAAATGAGGATGGCTGCTGCCCCGATGCCCCCGAGAATGACCCCGATCAGCCGGCGCCGGACGATGGGCTGGCCCAGCATCACAGCACTGGCCAGCAGCACCAGGATGGGGTTGACCGTCATGATCAGGCTGGCGTTGACCGGGCTGGTGGCGTTGAGCCCATTGAAGAAGAGCAACATGTTGATGCCGACCCCGGTCAGGCCGCAGAAGGCCATGCGCGGCAGGTCCTTGCGGTCCACCTTTTCCGGCCGGGCCAGCAGCAGCAGGCCGAACAGCACCAGCGCCCCGGTCACGCGCAACACGATGAACCCGCTCGGGCCCACGAGGTCCGGCATGAGGCCCTTGGCCACGAGGTAGTTGCCCCCGTAGGTCAGGGCCACCACGGACAGGGCAATGTGGGCGAGCAGGCGCTTCACGGCGAAGTCAAGACAGGTCCTTTCCGCAGGCTCAGGCCTTCAGGGCTGCGCGGGCGCCTTCCACGGACGCCTTGGCGGAGCCGGCGAAGACCGCGTCATCGGTCAACAGGACCGGGCGCTTCAGGAAGGTGTACTCCTCGATGATGAGGCGGCGGTAATCGTCCTCGCCGAGGTCCATGTCGGCCAGCCCCATGGAGCGGAACTTCATGGCGCGGCGGCTGAACAGGGCCTCGTAACTGCCGGCGTGGGCCTTCATGGCGTCCACTTCCTCGGCCGTCACGCCGGAGGCCTTGATGTCGCGGATCTCCGCCCCGCACGCGGCGGGCTGAAGGTCGGCGTCGATGCGCTGACAGGTCTTGCAGGTGGGGAGGGTGAAGAATTTCATGGGGTCAATCGTGGAGAAGGGTGTCGATGGCGGTCAGCGCGGGGGTCAGGTCAATGGGCACGTCGCGGTCATTGTCCACCACCACATCCGCCAGATGCTGCACGGGCTCGAGATAGGTGATGTCGCCGGGCCGCACGTGACGGTCCCATTGGTACTGGATGATGTCGGGAGTCAGACTGCGCTCCGCCTGGTCGCGGACCATCCGACGGGCCAGCCGGCGCTCGGGCGTCGCATGGACCAACACGGAGAGGTCGAGGCGACTGCGCACACCCTCGTCGTGGAGCATGAACAGCCCGTCGAGGAAGACGACTGGCACCGCCGGAATGTGAAGCGGCTCCGGCTCGACCCCGGGCTGGTTGAACGTGTAGCTCTGGATGTGCAGGTCCTGGCCGGCCCTCAACTGGTCGAGGTCCGCCGCCAGCCGATCCAGCGCCAAGGCGCCCGGCACATCGAAGTTGGGCTCGCCGTCCGCATCCCGGGGCACCTCCCCGATCGGGCGGTAATAGTCGTCCATCCGCAGCACGGCCGCGCGGTCCCCGTAATGGTCCAGCAGCCGGCTCACGACGGTGCCCTTTCCGGAGGCGCTTCCGCCGACCACGCCGACGATGTGGGTCCGTTCACTCATGTCCGAGAAGTTGATTGGCCATCGCCCGGTCGTTGGCCAGACGCGGCACCTTGTTCTGCCCACCGAGCTTGCCCCGGCGGGCCATGGCGTCGTGGAAGGCGCCCTGCGGCAGCGGGTTCAGGACCGCCGTCCGGAGCACCGATCCCGTGATCAGGTCCCGGTAATACGGGTTGCGCTCCTGCAGTTCTGCATCGAGAACCCGCGCGAAAGCCTCGGGGTCCGCCGGCACCTCGGCGAACTCCACGAACCACTCGTGGTAGGGCAGTCCATCGGCCGGATTGACCTCCGGGGCGACGTGGAATTCCACCACCTGGCCACCCTGATCGGCCACAGCCTTGGCCATGGCGCCCTCCACCTCCTCGGCGATGACGTGCTCGCCGAAGGCGCTCGTGAAATGCTTGATGCGACCCGTCACCAGCACCCGGGCCGGGGCGAGCGACACGAAACGGACCGTGTCACCGATGTCGTACGCCCAGAGTCCGGCATTGGAGGTGATCACCACGGCGTAGTTGACCCCCATTTCGACATCGCCGAGGCCCAAGCGGCGGGCGTCAGGCTTGCCGTATTCGTCAGCGGGAATGAACTCGAGGAACAGCCCGTCGTCCGCATTGACCAGAAGCCCCTCCCCCGGCTCCCCATCCTGGTAGGCGAGGAAGCCCTCGCTCGCCGGATACGTCTCCACGCGCGGCACGTCGCCGCCAATCAGCTCCCGAAAGCGGTCGGCATACGGCGCATAGGCCACGCCGCCGAAGACGAAGAGCGAGAAATTCGGGAAGACCTCCAGGACATTGGCCTTGCCCGTGTGCTCCAGCAGGCGCTCGAAGTACATCTGCACCCACGACGGAATGCCGCTGATGAGCCGCAGGTCCTCCCCTGCCGTCTCCCGCACGATGGCGTCGACCTTCTCTTCCCAGTCCTCGATGGTGTTGGTCTCCCAGGACGGCAGGCGGTTGCGCTGCAGGTAGGCCGGAATGTGGTGCGCCACGATGCCACTGAGCCGGCCTAGGGGGACACCGCCCTCGGTGTCGGTCAGCGTTGGGCTGCCTTGCAGGAAAATCATCTTGCCCCCGACAAACTCCGCGCTGCCCGTGCGGGCGACATGGTGCAACAGGGCCCGGCGCGCTGCGCCGATGTGGTTGGGCAAGCTGTCCTCGGTCAGAGGGATGTACTTGGCGCCGGAGGTCGTTCCGGACGTCTTGCAGAAGTACTTCGGCAGGCCCGGCCAGAGGACGTCCCGTTCTCCGGCCACCACCCGTTCGACATAGGCCTTGAGCCCTTCGTAGTCCCGCACGGGAACCGCCTTCCTGAACGCCTCGGCCCGTTTCGCCGGGTCGTTCATCGCGGCGATCTCTGCAAAGCCGTGGTCCCTGCCGAACGCCGTGCCGGACGCCCGCTCCAGCAGCCGCGCAAGGACACGGGCCTGGGCCGCGTCCGGATCGGCGTTGCGCGCCCAATCCCGGCGGCGCTCCCGCGCAGCCCACGGTCGCGCAAAGCGCCCTTTCCACCCTCCTCCGGCAGTGTTCGGCATGGTCCGAAAGATAGCGGCCCGCCCCCCATGAAGGGAGCGGGCCGCCCACGTCTTGTCGACGCGAAATCAGTGCTGCACGCGCATCTTCTTGGTCACGCGGGCATCGCCGGTGAGCAGGGAGTACGTGTACATGCCGTCCGCCAGGGCAGACGCATCGTACACCACCGTGTGCTCGCCAGCCGGACGGGCACCGAGGTCGACCACGTCCACCAGACGGCCCTGCAGGTCGCGGAGCTCGATCATGAAGTCACCGCCCCAATCGGAGGTGAAGGTGAAGCGGGTCTCGCCGTTGGTCGGGTTCGGGTAGTTGCCCTGGAGGTGGACCCCGTTGTAGGCGCCCAACACGTCCACGCTCACCACCGGGCAGGTGATCAGGCGGACAGCCGGCGTGGCTGTCTGGGACGTGAACCACACGAATTCACCGCTTCCAGCCTGCTGGTAGATGATCGTGCTGTTGTCCGTGTCGCTGTTGCCGTTGCCCAGGACCGTCAACTCCAGGTCTTCCCAGTCGAATTCGGTCACCACGGCACCGGCGTAGAAACCGGGGGAAGCGAGTCCGTCCACCGTCACCTCGATCTCGTCCTCGAAGGCGAGCGGGTAGTACACGGGGTTGTCCGCCGTTCCGGCCCAGTTGGCGTCCGAGGTGAACTCAGCGAACTCGTAAGGGGAATCGCTGAGGCCCACCTCCGGGTCCTGGTCAATCCAGCGGATTTCGAAGTCGATGCCCGTGGACAGGTTCGGACCGAAAGCCACGGCCAATCCGTACAAGGTGGTTCCCTCGTTATGGAAGGTGAAACGGTTTCCGTAGCCGGTCGGCTCGTAGAAATCGCCCTCATCGTTGAAGCGCGGGCCGAGTTCCACATCCAAGGTGCCCGGGTTGTCGTGGCCGAACTCGCATTCGGTGTATTCCATGTCCACCTCGAGCGAACCGGCATCGGCCACGCTGTCGCTGGACATCGACGCACGGAGGGTGTACAGCCCTTCGGTCTCGGGCTCCCAACCCGTCTCGATGTACAGGGTGTCCTGCGGATTGGCGGGACAGTTGTCGTTGTTGGCGAAGGACGGCGCCGTGAACGGCTCGGTCTCCGTCGTGCTCAGCACGGTGCCGGCCTCGTCGAGGACCTCCACGGTGATCACGCAGTTCTCCTGGTTGGCGAAACCGCTGTTGCGGTACAGGACACCGGCCAGCACACCGCCATCGGATGCGGGGATGGCCTGGTCCATCGGCGTCACGCGGTACTCGAAGAGGAAGTACACGTCACCATTGGTGAGCTGCACGAGCTCGAGGTCGTGGGCAATGGGGTTGGCTTCAATCCGGATGTCGTCGATGCCCCAGTAGTAGTGGCTGTAGCCGTTGCCCACAAGCGGGTTCTGGCGGTAGGCGAACCGGATGTCCACAGCGGATTGACCCGCGGCGGCACAGCTGATGTCCAGCCCGGTCACCAGCGGATTGGCGCTGGCCGTGTTGGCGGAGGGGATGAACGTGCCCCCGGCCTCGAAGGAGGTCCAGGTGCCGCCACCGTCCGTGCTCACCTCGACGAAAATCGGGATGTACGGGTAGCAGCAGTAGCGCAGGTATTGGTCCCAGCTGATGACCACGCTCTCCAGGCCGCTCATGTCGAGCGTCGGCAGGTTGAGGTAGCCCTCGGTGTCCTCGACACCGCTGCTGATCGGGGTGTTGTAGTAATCGCAGTCGAAGATCATCCACCCGTTGTCGGACGTCTCGCTGTTGAGGCCTCCGATATTGGTGCTGAACTCACCGGCCGGCGGCTGGACGCCGGATGCCGTGGCGTCCTGGTAGTATCCGTCGCCTTCTGCGGCCACGTACTGCCAGATGGTCACGTCCGGGCTGCTGTCCTCCACGGTGAGGGCGCCGAAACCGTTGTTGCCGGCAAAGCCGTTGGCGAAGTCCTCGTAGAAGAAGGTGATGGTGGAATCGCCTCCGCCACGCAGGCCCTTGGCCTCGGCACGGGCAATTTCCTCAAGCCCGAGGAGGCGGCTGGTCTGAAGTTCCTGCTCCGTGGCCTTGCGGGGCAGTTCGGTGGCCAGCTGGGCGGACACCTGAAGGGCCACCAGGAAACAGGCGGCGAGGGTAAGAATGTGCTTCATGATGTGAATTGGGTTGTGAAAATAACCCGCCGATTCCGTTTCGCGTTGCCTGAATCCGCCGGACAAGCAAAAGGGGGGCCGAAGCCCCCCTTTCCGCGATCGGTGGTCGATCGGATTACTTGATCACCAGCTTGCGGGTGGCGCGGGCGCCGTCCACGATGATGGTGTAGGTGTACATGCCTGCGGTCAGGCCCTCGAGGTCGAGGACGGCACGCTGGGTGCCGGCCGGCTGCACGCCGAGGTCCATGCGGCGCACGATGGCACCGGTCAGGCTGGTCACTTCGAAGGTCACGTCAGCAGCCGCGTCGAGGGTGAAGTCGATGCGGGTGTTGCCGGTGGCCGGGTTCGGGTAGGCACGGCCGAGCTCGAAGCCCTCACCGGCCACGTTGTCCACGCTCATGGTGGTGGTGGCATTCGGGTCGAGGTTCAAGCGGACCATCGGGCAGTTGGTCGTGAAGTACCAGTCGTAGGCGCTTCCGCTTCCGAACGGACCGT
Organism: Flavobacteriales bacterium; assembly: GCA_049610565.1. Taxonomy (GTDB): domain Bacteria; phylum Bacteroidota; class Bacteroidia; order Flavobacteriales_D; family Sanyastnellaceae; genus UBA8752. Next base: position 78,369 of record JBMYZR010000003.1, read on the forward strand.
AGATGAAGGCGGTCTGGTCGTACTGCGGGATGCTCGTGCCGATCTGGACGTTGTCACCGCCGAGGTGCTCGAAGCAGGCCATGATGGCCTCACCGGCTGCCACGTCGTAGGGCTCCTCCAGGGCGAAGGTGTACCAGGTCACGTCGCCGTCTCCGCTGTTCAGGAAGTCGGACTCGAGCTGAACCTCCTCGGAGGTGGACACGAGGCCGTCGTACTGACCACCGCCGTTGTTCCATTCGAAGAAGTCGAACAGGTGGCACACCACCTCGGCGCCGATGTCGGAACCGTCCATGATGGCCACGTCGATGCCGTAGATGGTCATGTCGTTGATGGCGTCGTAAGGCACACCTGCGATGAAGTCCACGGTGCCGTCAGCCGGGGTCTGGCCCACGAAGGTGCCGTTGTCACGGCCGTACTGGTACTGGACCACCTCGATGGCCTGCTGGGCAGCATTGTCGAGGGGGTACTCGTCCGTGCTGTCGGAGGCGACGGTGTAGTCAAACGTGTACGTGCCCTGTCCCGGAGGGGTCCAACCGGTCACACGCAGGGTGTCGGTCTGGCCGTAGGCGATGTCCATGCCTGCGCTCATGCCGCCGTCTGCTTCACTGCCGTTCACGGCCACGGTGAGCATGGAGTTCGGCTGAACAGCGGTACCGAGGCCGGTCACGGCCACAGCGAGGTCGAGCGGAGCCAACTGGCTCTCCGGCCACACGGACGCCTCCCAGAGGCCGGTGGTCAGGTAGTCGGTGTAGCTGACGTAGTCGGCGATGCGCAGGTCGTTGGCCGGGGTGTCGAACGCCACGAAGTCGTCGACCATCCAGGCGTAGCCCCACTGGCCAACCCAACGCCAACGGAAGTACACCGTGGCCTCGTCGCCGGCGATGTCGCCGATGTCGAAACGGATCGTGGTCGGGTTGTCGGTCTCGTCGGCACGCTCGAACGTCGGGAAGATCTCGTAGCGGGCGGTCAGGGTGTCGTCACCGATGACCACGTAGCCTTCGTCCTCCTCGAGGGTCTCCGGGCTCGGCCAGTTCACGCCGTCGAGGGAGATCTCGAGGTAGCAACGCTCGATGTCGGCGGTGTTGTCCCAGCAGCGGTAGCGGTTCTCGAACTCGACCGTCACGAAGGGGTGACCGGTGAAGTCCACCGGATCGTCGATTTCGAACCAGCAGTTCTCGACCCAGCTGGCCGCGTAGTTCTCCTCGGCGCCGAAGAGGTCGGAGTCGACCATCACGTAGCCGTCGTCAGCCGTCGTGAAGTTCGGGCTCGGAGCGGGAGAGTTGGCGGTACCGCCGGCCCAGCCGTTGTAGGGACCGGACGGGCCCTCGGTGGTGCACTCGAAGTTGATGCCGTCGATGTAGTCGGTGTAACCGGCATCGTAGGCGTTCGTGAAGGTGATGTTGGAACAGTCACCGAACGTGTTCTGGTAAATGATGTCGCGGGTGTAGTCGACATGCGTGCCGTCCATGGCACGGGAAATCACGGCACGGCCGGCGAATTCGCGGACCGGAGCCTGGGCGGTGGCGACGCTCACCGTGAGCATCGCGAAGACCAAAATGTAGAGGTGCTTCATATTGAATGGAGTTGGATTCGTGCGGCGAATATAGTCCGCGCAACCCCACCCTTCATGCACCCTCGGGCCTCAAACTCCCAACGGCTCGGTGTACAGCTCGACGCTCGGACAGGTGCAGACCAGATTCCGGTCACCGTGGGCGTTGTCCACCCGGGCCACGGAAGGCCAGAACTTCCGCTCCCGCATCACCGGGACGGGGTAGGCCGCCTCCTCGCGGGTGTAGGCGTGGTTCCACTCTGTCGCGGTCAACTCCGCCGCCGTGTGGGGAGACATCTTCACCGGGTTGTCCTCCCGATCGAAGCGCCCCTCCTCGATGGCCCGGATCTCCTCCCGGATGGCCACCATGGCCTCCACGAAGCGGTCCAGTTCATCCAGCGATTCGCTCTCCGTCGGCTCGATCATGAGCGTGCCCGCCACGGGCCAACTGACCGTCGGGGCGTGGAACCCATAGTCGATGAGGCGCTTGGCGATGTCCGTCACCTCGATGCCTGCACTGGCCTTGAAGGGCCGGCAATCGATGATCATCTCGTGGGCCACGTTGCCCGCATTGCCCTTGTACAGGACGTCGTAATGCCCCTCCAGCTTGGCGCGCAGGTAGTTGGCATTGAGAATCGCCACCTCCGTGCTCCGCTTGAGCCCCTTCGGACCAAGCAGACGGATGTAGGCGTAGGAAATCAAATGGATCAACGCGCTCCCGAACGGCGCTGCGCTGACCGGGTCGATGGCCTCGTCGCCGCCCACGGCATCGAGGGGGTGACCCGGCAGGAAGGGCACCAGGTGCTCCGCGACGCCGATCGGCCCGACCCCGGGTCCACCGCCTCCGTGAGGAATGGCGAACGTCTTGTGAAGGTTGAGGTGACAGACGTCGGCCCCGATGCGTCCCGGGCTGGTCAGGCCGACCTGGGCATTCATGTTGGCCCCGTCCATGTAAATCTGGCCTCCATGGTCGTGGACGGTCTTGGTCACCTCGAGGATGTGGTCCTCGAAGACCCCGTGCGTGGACGGGTAGGTGATCATCAAGGCCCCCAGGCGATCGGCGCATTCGGCCGCCTTCTCCTTCAGCTCGTCGAGGTTGATGTTGCCGTGCTTGTCACACCCGACGACGACGACCTTCATGCCGCACATCACCGCCGAGGCCGGGTTGGTGCCGTGGGCGGAAGAGGGAATCAGACAAATGTCCCGGTGGGATTCACCGCGGGCGGCGTGGTAGGCCCGGATGACGAGCAATCCGGTGTATTCACCCTGGGCGCCGCTGTTGGGCTGCAGGCTCATGCCGGCAAACCCGGTGATCTCGCAGAGGTACTGCTCCAGATCCGCGATCATGGCCCGGGTTCCAGCCGCCTGGGCCGGCGGGCAGAAGGGGTGCAGCTGGGCAAAGGCCGACCAACCGATCGGCAGCAGCTGGGTGGCCGCGTTGAGCTTCATGGTGCACGACCCGAGCGGAATCATCGCATGGGTCAGCGACAGGTCCTTGTTCTCGAGGTGCTTCAGGTAGCGCATCATCGCCGTCTCCGAGCGGTGGCTGTTGAAGACGGGGTGGTGGAGGTAATCCACTGCACGGGTCATGCCCTCGAGCGGGGAGGCCATGCCGCCCGGTGCGGGAACGGTCTGGAAGCCCAGCACCTCGCACAGGTCCGAGAAGTCCTCCGGCAGGGTGCATTCGTGGAACGACACGCCCACGTGGACGCCATCCGGGAAGTAGCGGAGGTTGATCCGCTTGCGCTCGGCGCGCTCCATGACGGCTCCGATGTCCTCCATCGCGAAGACCACGGTGTCGAAGTAGCGGTCGCCCACCGGATTCACGCCGGCCGCGCGCCCCGCCTCGGCGAGGGCGTTGGCCAATCCGTGCACGCGCTCGGCGATGGCGCGGAGGCCCTTCGGTCCGTGGTAGACCGCGTACATGCTCGCCATGACGGCCAGCAGGCTTTGCGCGGTGCAGATGTTGGAGGTGGCCTTGTCGCGGCGGATGTGCTGTTCCCGGGTCTGCAGGGCCATGCGGTAGGCCACATTGCCCATGCGGTCCACGGAAGCGCCGATGACGCGGCCGGGCACGTTGCGCTTGAAGTCGAGTCGGGTGGCAAAGAAGGCAGCGTGCGGACCTCCGTAGCCCATGGGAACGCCGAAGCGCTGGCTGTTGCCCACCACCACGTCCGCGCCCATGGATCCGGGGGACTGGACGAGTGCGCAGGCGAGCAAGTCGGTGGCGACGACCACGCGGATGTCAAGGCCGTGGGCCCGGGCAATGGTGTCGTTCAACGGCTCGACCCGCCCCCGGTCATCGGGGTACTGGACGAACAGGCCAAAGGTGGTCTCGTCCAGGCCGAGGTCGGCGTCTGGACGCTGCTCAATGTCGATGCCGAGGTGCGCGGCCCGGGACCGGAGCACGGCCCAGATCTGCGGGAAGACCCCGTCGGACACGACGAACCGGTTGACCCCCGCCTTGGCGGCCTTCCGGCTGCGGGCGTTGAAGAGCATCGTCATGGCCTCGGCGGCCGCGGTGGCCTCATCGAGCAAGCTGGCATTGGCCAACTCCATGCCGGTCAAATCGCAGACCATGGTCTGGAAGTTGAGCAGTGCCTCGAGGCGGCCCTGCGCGATTTCCGCCTGGTACGGCGTATAGGCCGTGTACCAGCCCGGGTTCTCCAGCACATTGCGGCGGATCACGCTGGGCACCTCCGTCGGGTGGTACCCCATCCCGATGTGGTTGCGGTACACCGTGTTCCTGGACGCCACACGGTCGATGTGCTCGAGGTAGGCCGACTCGGACATGGCCTCGGGGAGGGCCATGGGTGTATCGTGGAGAATGGCCGTGGGGACGGTCCTCGCGATGAGGGCCTCGATCGAGTCGTGGCCCGTGGCCGACAACATGTTGATCTGTTCTTCCTCCCTTGGACCGAGGTGACGTTGGACGAATGTTCCGGATGACATGCGCTGTACGGTGGAAAAGGCAAAAATAGACCGGTTCAACACCCTGATGCCCTGTGTGTTCATAATCGTTTCGTGTGTGTGGGCTACTCTAATTTTCGGGCCCATGGACGCCCGCAACCTGCTCTGGTCCAACGCCGTCATCGCCTTGGCCGCCTGCGCCTGCGTGCTCACCACGCTGTGCCTCAACGGTGCAGGTACCCTGAGCGGGGGCACGATGGCCTTTGCCGCGGGCATCGGCAGCGCCACCTGGCTGGCCTACACCTGGCAGCGGCATGTGAAGTCGACCCGGCCCGGCGGGCTCCGGCCCACCCACCTCCAATGGCACCGGCGGCACTGGCCCCGGCTTCGCGGAGTCGGCCTGCTCCTCCTGCCACTGGCCGCCGTTCCGGCCGGCCTGACCACCGCACTGTGGTCCGAGACGGGCGGGCGGACACCGTGGGCCGTGGGCCTCGCCCTTCTGTCCAGCGCCGCCGTGACGCTGCTGTATGCCGGCCTGCCCGGAGAACGGGGCGTCCGGCACGCCCTGCGTCGCCTGCCCGGCATCAAGATGGTCTGGATCGCCGGCGCTTGGGCCACCATCACTGCCCTGTGGCCGCTGTGGTGGGCTTCCGGCGCCGGCACCACGTTGCCCACATTCACCGCCGAACTGTGGGCCGAACGGTTCCTCGTCATCACCGCCCTGACCCTGCCCTTCGACCTGCGGGATGCCCAGTGGGATCCCGCCGGCATGCGCACCTGGCCCCAACTCCTCGGACCCCAGGCCACCCGCATCCTCGCCGTGGTGATGGTCCTCTCTGCCGCCTGTCTCCGTTGGACCGTGATGCCCCACCCCGTTGTGCTGGTCGGCCCCGCCACCATGGCCGTGGCCGTCGCACGGGCCTCGCCACACCGCACCATCGGCTACTACGGCCTGCTCGACGGATTGCTCATCCTCGATGCGGTGGTGCTGGTGATGTTCGGGGCGGGCTGACCCTGGCGCAGGAGCCGGCGCTCAGACGAACACGCCGTCTAGGGCGTCGATGAACGCGGCCGACGCCTCGTCGATGACCGCATCCGAGTGGGCCGCGGAGACGAAGCCCACCTCGTAGCCGGACGGGCCGAGGTAGATGCCGCGCTCGAGCAGCGCCGCATGCAGGCGGCTGAAGTACGCCATGCTGTCCGGGTCGATTTCGCTGCTCCGGCGGATGTGGATGCGCTCGCTGAAGGCCAACCAGAAAATGCTGCCCCGGTTGAAGATGCGCAGGGGGTGACCCTTCTTCTCTGCGTGGTCGAGGATGGGGTCGATCAACCGGCGGGTCCGGCGCTCCTGGTCCTCGTAGAAACCGGGCTGGAGACACACGGACAATTGACCGGCACCCGCGGCCATGGCCACCGGATTGCCGCTGAGCGTGCCCGCCTGGTAAACGGGGCCCACCGGAGCCACGTGGTCCATGATCTCCGCGGAAGCGGCATAGGCCCCCACCGGCATTCCGCCTCCGATGATCTTGCCGAAGGCCATCACGTCGGGCTGGATGCCATAGTACTCCGCCGCGCCCCCGAAGGCGACGCGGAACCCGCTGATGACCTCATCGAACAGCAGCAGGACGCCATATTTGTCGCAGAGGTCCCGCACCCCCTGCAGGAAGGACGGGTCCTGGATCAGGAGGCCGTTGTTGGCAGGAATCGGCTCAATCGCCACCACCGCCAGGTCATCGCCATGCTCCTTCATCGTGGCCTCGAGCGCCTCGAGGTCGTTGAGGGGCAGCACCAGCGTCTCGCGGGCGTAGGCTTCGGGCACCCCGGCGGAGGTGGAGGTCCCCAGCGTGGCCAATCCACTGCCAGCCTTGACCAGCAGCGCATCCACGTGACCGTGGTAGCACCCGTCGAACTTCAGGATCTTGTTCTTGCCGGTCACACCCCGCGCCAAACGGATGGCGCTCATCGCCGCCTCGGTTCCGCTGGAGACGAAGCGGATCCGCTCCGCGTAGGGATGGTTCTCCAGGATCATGCTCCCCAACTCGTTCTCCAGCCGGGTGGGCGTGCCAAACGACGTGCCGTCCTTCACGGCCCGAAGGATGCGGTCCTGCACCAGGGGATGGGCGTGGCCGAGGATGAGCGGTCCCCACGAGCAGCAGAAGTCGATGTAGCGCTGCCCATCCGCATCCCAGATGTGGGCGCCCTCTCCGCGGTCCACGAACAGCGGCGTGCCGCCGACCGCCCCGAAGGCCCGGACGGGAGAATTGACCCCACCGGGGAAGCACCGCTTGGCTTCCTCGAACAATTCTGCACTGCGGGCACGGGTGTGGGGAGTCGGTTCGGACATGGCGATGGATTCCGTGCGAAATTAGCGCCGAAGACCCCGCGGCCCCTTCCTTTGTCGGCCGAGAACCCCCATCCCCATGCCCCCTGTCAAGACGAAGTGGCCCGAAGCCGACGCCTTCCTCGCCGAAGCGGTCGAGCGAGACGGCCAGGATCCATTGGCCTCCTTCCGGGACCGGTTCCACATGCCGCCCCATGGGGACGGCGACGCGCTGTACTTCACCGGCAACTCGCTCGGCCTGCAACCGGTCCAGGCCAGCACCTTCATCGAGGGGGAGCTCGAGGACTGGCGCCGCTTTGGCGTCGAAGGCCATTTCCATGGCAGGCGGCCCTGGGTGGATTACCACAGCTTCGCGACCGAAGACCTGGCCACGCTCGTCGGCGCCCTGCCCGTCGAGGTGGTCGCCATGAACGCCCTGACGGTCAACCTGCACCTCCTGCTGGTCTCCTTCTACCGACCGGAAGGTGGACGGACCAAGCTCATGATCGAGGAAGGCGCCTTTCCCAGCGACCGGTATGCAGCCCTGTCCCAATTGCGGCTCCACGGATTGGACCCGGACGAGCACCTCATCGAACTGGCGCCCCGCGACGGAGAGCACACGTTGAGAACCGAGGACATCGAGGCCCGGATTGCCCAGGAAGGCGATGCCCTCGCCTGCGTCATGCTCTGCGGCGTCCAATACTACACTGGCCAGTGGATGCAGATGGAGCGGATCACCGCCGCTGCCCACGCCGCCGGGGCGACCTGCGGATTCGACCTCGCCCACGCCGTCGGCAATGTGCCGATGCGCCTGCACGATTGGAACGTGGACTTCGCCTGCTGGTGCGGATACAAATACCTCAACGGGGGACCCGGCTGCACGGCGGGGGCCTTTGTCCACGAGCGGCACGCCAACCGCCCCGACCTGCCCCGCCTCGAAGGGTGGTGGGGCCATTCGGCCAGCCGCCGGTTCCTGATGGAGCCCGACTTCGACCTCATGCCGGGCGCGGAGGGTTGGCAGACGTCCAATGCACCGGTCATGAACATGGCCGCCCTGCTCGCCTCCCTGGGCGAGTTCCGCGAGGCGGGCATGGACCGGCTGCGCGAAAAGAGCCTGGCCCTGACCGACTTCCTCGAGCGGGGCATCCACAGCGTGGCGGAGGCCACGGGCGCCCAGCTCGACATCCTCACGCCGTCCGACCCCGCGCAGCGGGGCTGCCAGCTCAGCGTGGTGGCCCACGGTCACGGCAAGGCCCTCTTCGACCACCTCACCGGGCACGGTGTGATCGTGGACTGGCGTGAGCCCGCCGTCATCCGCCTCGCCCCCGTTCCGATGTACAACCGCTTTGCGGACGTTGCCCAATTCCTGGTCATCCTCGAGGAAGGCCTCCGCGGCGCAGAGTAGATTGCACCCATGAAGAGCATGCGCTACGTGGTGATCGGAATCGGCAAATACGGTTCCCGCATCGCCCTCGAAATGGCCGGCCGCGGGGCCGAGGTCTTCGCCATCGACTGCGTCGAGGAACGCGTTGAGCAGGTCGCCGACGAGGTGGCCATCGCCATCACGATGGACTCCACCGATCCCAAAGCCCTGCGCAGCCAAAAGCTCGAGGGCATGGATGCCGCGGTCGTCGCCATCGGCGAAAACTTCGAAGCCACGGTCTTGACCACCCTCAACCTCATGGACCTCGGCATCCCCCGGGTCATCGTCCGCGCCTCCGGCCGCGACCAGGAGCGCATCCTGCGCAAATTGGGCGTGGAGGAGATCCTCGCACCGGAGACCGAGTTTGCCGGCATCGTCGCCGAGCGGCTGATGAACCCCAATCTGCGGGGCTTCCTCGAGCTGCCGGACGACTTCGAGATCGCCGAAATCAAGGCCCCCACCGGCTGTGTCGGACGCACCCTCGGGGACATCGACCTGACCAACCGCTACGAACTGCGGCTCATCACCATCCGCCGGACCTACAACGAACAGGGACGGGACCAGGAGCACCTCATCGGCATTCCCCGGCCCGACACGACCGTGCAGGAAACCGATACCCTGGTGGTGTTCGGCACACTCGGCAACGTCAACCGGTTGCTCGAGGTCAACGAATGAGGGTCACCGTTCCGACCTTCTCCCGGAACTGCAAGAAGGACACGCCGTCCTCCGCCAGCGGTCTCCAAACCGCGCGATAGCCATACATACCGGCTGGCGCCAACTCCCCGTTGGGCATCCGTCCGTTCCACCGCTGTTCGAGGTCCTCGCTGCGGAAGACCTCCGCTCCCCATCGGCTGAACACCGCAATCTGGAACGTGCCGATGGACTCCGCGAACCCGCCGAAACGGTCATTAACGAGGTCCCCGTCCGGGGTGAACGCATTGGGGAAGAACACGCTGTCCTGAGGACAGAAATCGATGAGTTCGATGCTGGCTGAATCCTGGCATCCATTGGCGAGCAACGTCAGCGTGACCGTGTAGAGACCAGCATCGCTGAGCAATGCGCCCGGCTGATCGCCGCCGGTCGACCAGAGGTAGGACACGTCGGGCTGGCTCACGTCAATCCAAATGGGCCCCTCCTCTTCCAGACACAAGGTCGTGTCCGGTGCGAGCTCGGGAACGGGGGACGGCAAGAAGTCCGGCGATACCGACGCAGAGCCCGTGCAGCCGGTCACCGTCACCGCGATGGCCTCATAGAGCCCTGAGCCCGTCACCGTGATGGTCGTGCCCGCTTCGCCCGTGGACCAGCCGACGCCGGCCACCGTGGTGTCAGCCGTCACCGTGGCGGTAATGTCCACCGGCTCCCCCTCACAGGCGGTTCCGCCCGACGTCAACTCAATCACAGGGTTTTCGAAAATGTCAATGGTCACGGTGTCCGTGCGGAAGCACCCTTCGGGGTTCAAGGCGGTCACCCAATACACCCCGCTGGAGTCGACGGTGATGGCCTGAACCGAGTCGCCCGTGCTCCACGTCACCACCTCATAGGCCGGGTTGATGCCGCTGTCCAGGCCAACCGTCTCCCCTTCGCACAGCTCCTGATCGGGCCCGAGTTCGATGGCCGAGACATTGGATGTCACGAAGATGCTGTCCTCGTAAGCGCAGTTGCCCGGGGCGGGCGTGGTGGCCGTCACATAATACCACTGGTCCGCATCGATGAGCAGCTGCGGCGTGGCCGTCTCCGGGTTGAGCAAAATCAACGAGGGCTCCCAGTTCCAGCTGATGCCCGTCATGGCTTGCGCCTCGGCCGAGGGCTGGAGGGTGAACCCGTTCAGGTCACACACCAAGGTGTCGTTGGGCAATCCGATCTCCACAGCGGGCTCGACCTGAACCGTGATGGTGTCCGTCCAGATGCAGTTGTTCTGAAGGTCCTCCGCCACGCACCAGATGGTCACCGTGCTGTCGAAGACCATTTCGAAGCTCTGCGTGATGGTCCCCCCGAGCACATCCAGCGGGTACCAGGAGAACTCGAAGTTCTCCGGAGCGGCATCAGACGGGTTGGCGTACCCCTGCGCCACATTGATGTAGACGAAGGCCTCCAGCGCTTCACAGACGTAGTTCGGGTTGGTCGAGACATAGGGCTCCCCATTGCCTGTCGACACACAGGGGTCCTGTGCGGACAGGGTCAACCCCCAAAGGCAGGCCATCAACAACCCGATGCAGCTCTGTAACGCACGCATTCTCTCAAAGTTAGAACGCATTGCACCGCCGAAAAGGTGCATTGGAGCGGGTCTTCAAATCAGGGACGTGGAAGAACGGGCAGGACCAACTCGACCTCCCATCCGGCGCGGACCTCGATGTCATTGGACAGGACGGTCACCGGCTCGGCCTCGGTCATGGACGCAGGATCGACACCGGTCCAGCGCCCATTGCCGTCCCGATCCGCGATCATCACGAGGCCATACCGGCCGGGCTCCAACAGGGAGAACCTGCCATCGGCATCGAGACTGCGCTCGTACAAGGGTTCGCCCGTGGAACTGGTCAACACCAGCAGCGTCGGGTCCTCTGCATCGCGATCCAGCGAATCGCCGAGGAGCACCAGCGATCCGACATCATTGGCCGTCCGGGTCATCCAGCGGAGCCGCACCGTGTCCCGGTTGGCCTGAGCCCCGCGGGCCATGGCCCCCGGCAACAGTTCCAGATCGCACCGCGCCCCCTCGGGAAGGGACACACAACGCAGCCGGTCGACGTCCAGCGACAGGTTGGCCTTGGACAGGTCGAGCGTATCCCCTTCCCGGATCACCGTACCGGACAGCAACGCCGTGTCCAGCGCATCAGGTGCGGGCGCCCAGCGCAGGGACCAACTGCCTCCGGGCGGAACGGCCGACGGACCGCGCTCGGCCACGGCCGGAGCCGACGGTCCTTCAATGTCCCGGAAGCGCAAGGAATCCACGCCCCCAGGGTGGAGCAACCGCCACGTGCCCGCCGGGGCGTCGGCGTTGAACCCGGGCAACTCGGCCCACAGGCTGTCCCCTTCGATGTGGACGACCACGGAATCCGAGCGGTCTCCCGGCCCCACGATGGCCACATCCAGTTCACTGTCCAGCCAGCCGTCCGGCCCGGCCTGGAGGTCTGCCCAGCCTTCGAGCTTGGCCCGCCAGGACCCGCTGGAGTCCACCCGCATTCCGGAGACGTAGGTGGCCGGCACCACCGGGGGCGCATCGAGTTTCATCACCGTCGTCGGCGCCGTCGTGTCCGCGCTGGACACCGCTTCGCTCCACCACGCCACGGCCTCTCCCTGATCCGCGCGGTAATTGCCATTGAGGTCCTGCAAGGCCACCATCGCGAACCGGCCTTCGGGAAGGAATCCAATCTCGACCGAGCCGCTGTCCCCCACCAACCCGACGTACTCGGGCAAGGGGCGGAGGGAATCGGGCAAAGCGGCATTCACGATGCCCTCCGGCAAGGAATCCCGGTACAGCATGACCCGGGCGCCCGCCGCCGGCTCCCCCGTCCACGCATCCACCACCCGAGCCGCCACGCGACCCGAATCCAGACGGCTTCCGGTGGCGAACACATGCTGCAACCCTGCCGCCACATTGGACTCCCTCAAATCCTGGATCGCGTTGCCGAATTGAACCACGTACGTCCGGTCGGGGGTCAGTCCCTCCCCAAGGTCCACGAGAACGGACCGGCCCTTCACGAGCACCTTGGGCGCTGCAGGCAACGGGGGCGAGACCAGCACCTGGTTGCGCGCATCCTTGACCTGAACGAACTCATCAAACGTCAACAGCAGCCGGCTCCCGGACCAATTGGTGGTCCCGAACGCCGGATCGGCAGAGACCACGGCAGGGGGTGTTTCGTCCCGGCCTCCGCCACCCGGCGACCCCACCTGGGCGCACCCGGCGACCAACAACGCCCACAGGGCGAAACCCCATCCAAAACCGACCGACTCAGTCCTCATGATCGGAGAAGAAACGGTGGGCGTGGCGGTCGAGCATGCGCTGGAGGCGGTGGGCGTCCTCTGCGTCGAAATCGCCCTCCACCACGCTGTCGATGTCGAACACGGCCCGGACCTGACCCGCGGCATCGCGGACGGGGAGCACCAGTTCACTCCGGCTCAACGGACTGCAGGCCACGTGGCCGGGGAACGCCTCGACATCGGAGACGAGGACCGCCTCATTGGCCTCCCATGCCGCGGCGCACACACCGCGTCCGCGCTGGAGCCGGGTACACGCCACAGGCCCCTGGAACGGACCGAGCACGAGCTCATCGCCCGACACCCGATAGAACCCCACCCAATGCCACCCGAAGGCGGCGTGGACGATGGCCGCGAAGTTGGCCTGATTGGCCACGGCATCAGCGTCCTCCAGCAGGGGGCCGCATTGCAACTCGAGCTGATCGTAGCGGTCAGCGCGCGGAGCATTCAGGTCAAAGGCAGCCGAGGAGGACATGGGGGACGAAGTTCGTTCGGGAAGGTGACCCGCGGTGCGATTCTCTCCGAAGAACCATCAAAACAGTGTCGGCACCGGCGTCCGCACCGACACACCGAGCCGATCCGCAGCCAGTTCAGCAAAAAGGCGGCAGGTGTCCGGCGTGTGCACGCTGTCGGGCTGGTGGACGAGCAGATCCACCGACCGCAGGCCCTGGTCGCGCCACGAGGCAATCCGGTCACACCACGCCGCCAGACGCTGCCGGTCGGACGCATGGCCTTCGTACCCCCCGAAGCGAAGCAACAGGAAGGGCGCGGTCATCCGCATGTGCACCGCATCCCGCCGAAGCGCCGTGTCGCTGATCACCGAGCCGATGCCGAGCTCGCCCATGACCTCCCAAACACGCTCAGCCTCCGGACCGCCCTCGAACCATCCCGGATGCCGAAACTCCACTGCAGCTTCGAACGACCTCGGCCATTGGCGCAGATACTCCACCAACCGGTCGCCGTGATGGGGGGCAAAATGCGGAGGCAACTGAATGAAGGAGGGGCCCCGCTTGTCGCCCAATGCGTCGAGGCCCGCCACGAAGTCATCGGTAGGGCCGACGCAATCATTGAACCGCCGGTAGTGGCTGATGATGGCCGGAAACTTGGCGCAGAACCGGAAATCCTCGGGCATGCCGGCCGCCCAGTCCGCCATGCGCTCAGGTGGATGGATCCGGTAGTGGGTAGCATTGAGTTCAATGGTCCCGAATGCCGCTCCGTAGTGAACAGGCCAAGTCCGCTGCGGCGCCTTGGCGGGATACACGGTCCCGCGCCAAGGGCGAATGGTCCACATCGTGCCCCCCGCCCTCACCGCCAAGTCACCGGAGTCGGAACCGGAAGCCAATCCAGCGGCCAATCCAGCAGACGTGTCCGCATGGTCCTCCGGCAGGGAGAAGTCCACCCCGGGCAACAACGCGTCCCGCTCCTCGTCGGGGATCTTGCCATACTTCACGGAAACAAAGAAAACCGAGACGTCCACATGAACACCGTGGGCGGGGCATCAGGCTCGACCATCTTGCCCGCAACATGGCCCGCCACCTCACCTTCCATTGGACCCGGGAAACCGGCCGCGCGTTGGAGGCGGTCCTCCTTCCCCGGCGGTGTGCTTCCTGCCATGGCGTGCTCACCCGGGAAGAGGGCGATTGGTGTGGCCCCTGCGCCTTTTCGTGGACCCGATGTCCTACCGATCCCCGACTGCGCTTCGACGAGCCGGGGCACTGGGATCACGGTTGGGCCTGGTTGAGAAACGGGCCAGACCGCCTCGAATCCCGACTTGTCCACAGCCTGAAATATGGAGTCCGGAGCGAAGTCGGGGTCCACCTCGGCAGGGCCATGGCGTCGGAATGGTGTCCACTGGATGTCCGGCCCGACCGATGGGCCATCGTGCCCATCCCCCTTCACCGGAGGAAGCAACGGCAACGGGGCTTCAACCAGAGTGAGGCGTTGGCCCGGGGTTGGGCGGAGGTCACGGGGATGACCCTCTCCGACGTCTTGATTCGCCCGCGTTCAGGCCGGTCCCTGACCCGGCTCGACCGGCGTCAGCGGATGCGCCGCACCAAGGGCCTGTACCTCCCTGACCCCAGCCTGGATTCCACTTGGTCGAACGGGGCGGAGGGGTGTCTCCTCCTCGACGATGTGATCACGACCGGCTCCACGTTGGCCTCGGCACGCGACGCCCTCTCGTCAGTCTGGAAGGGCCCGATCGGGTTCGTGACCCTGCTCGACGCCATCCGATGAGTCAAAGCAACCCGAATTGATGGAAATGGTGTGCGGTATGGTGACGAACAAGCGCCTGGGCATCCTCCGCCCGCATCAAGCCGTACAAACCGTGGTTCACGGTTCCCCGCAAAGCTTCGACCTTTTCAAGGGCCTTCAGAAACAGTTCCCGCTCCTCGAGGAAATCGCCCACTTCCGGTTCGACGGCCCGTATGGATTGCAAGGTCCTCATGTTCCGCGGGGTGCTCCCCAGCGGCTTGACGATGTACCCTCTCAGGAAGCGAGGCGCGAACCACCGCGCCATGATGCGCACGAAAGGGTGCACTCCGATGGCCCCGAGATACAACTCCATGAATCGGGAACAATGTCGAAGCATGGCAGGCGCATTCAAGCGACCCCAGGCCGGAACGGCATCGACCTCCAACCGGCCCAAAGCCTCCCTGATGACATCGAAGGACGGGGTGTCCTCCGCAACCGGTGGAAGCCTCAGAGGCCGTGGCACTTCTTGTACTTCTTCCCGGATCCGCAGGGACACGGCTCGTTGGGCAGCGTCTTCTTCTCCACGCGGACGGGCTCCACCTTGGGCGGTGGGGGCGGCATGCCGGGAGCGCCTGCTCCTCCACCTGCACCGGGGCGGGCCTGGCCACCCTGCGCCGCTTGGGCGCGGGCCGCCGCCATGCGCTGCTCGTTGAGGTTCTGGACGCCCTGCTTGCTCGTCTGCACACGGGCAGGCTGCTGGGGCCGGGCGCCCGGAGCCCGCTTGACCTGGTCCGGCTGGCTCGGAAGCTGGCACTTGAGCAGAAAGCTGGCCACATCCTGGTTCATCTTCTGCACCATGTGCTTGAAGAGCTCGTAGGACTCGAACTTGTAGATGAGCAACGGATCCTTCTGCTCGAAGCGGGCGTGCTGCACGTTGGAGCGCAGGTCATCCATGTTGCGGAGATGCTCCTTCCACAGCTGGTCGAGCACGCCAAGGACCACGGACTTCTCCAGCTCGTCCACCAAGGACGTGCCGGAGCTGTCGACCGCATCCTGGATGTTGGCCAGCACCTGCATGTTGCGGCGGCCATCGGTGAACGGAACGGCAATGTTGACGAACTGGTTCGAGTCGTCCTCGTACACCCGCTGGATGACAGGGTGGGCGTGCGACGCCAACGAGGCCATCCGGCTGCGGTAATGCTGCTCGGCCGTGGAGTGGAGCGACTGGGCCTGGGCCTCGGGGGCTCCGGTTCCGAATTCGGAGGACGGGAACGGCGGGTCCACGCCGAGTTCGGCCAGCGTCCGGATGCGCAGGCCATCAAAGTCGCGGGACGGCGTGAATTCCGTGATGAGCTGATCGGACAGCTCATAGAACATGCCGGAGATGTCGAATTTGAGGCGCTCCCCATGGAGGGCGTTGCGGCGGCGGCGGTAGATCACCTCCCGCTGGCTGTTCATCACGTCGTCGTACTCCAGCAGGCGCTTCCGGACGCCGAAGTTGTTCTCCTCGACCTTGCGCTGGGCCCGCTCGATGGATTTGGTGATCATCGAATGCTGGATGACCTCACCCTCCTGATGGCCCATGCGGTCCATCATCTTGGACACCCGCTCGCTCTGGAAGAGGCGCATCAGGTCGTCCTCGAGGGAGACGTAGAACTGGCTGCTGCCCGGGTCTCCCTGACGGCCCGAACGGCCGCGCAGCTGACGGTCCACCCGTCGACTGTCATGGCGTTCCGTACCGATGATGGCCAAACCGCCGGCAGCCTTGACCTCATCAGACAGCTTGATGTCCGTTCCGCGGCCCGCCATGTTGGTGGCGATGGTCACCGCACCCGGCTGACCGGCGCGGGCCACGACCTCGGCCTCGGCCTGGTGGCGCTTCGCGTTGAGCACCTGGTGGTCGATCTTCCGGATGTCGAGCATGCGGCTCAGCAGTTCGCTGACCTCGACCGTCGTGGTGCCCACGAGAACCGGTCGACCCGCGTCGCGCAGTTTGACCACATCGTCGATGACGGCGTTGAACTTCTCCCGCTTCGTCTTGAAAACGAGGTCCTCCTCGTCCTTCCGCGCGATCGGGCGGTTGGTCGGGATGGACATCACGTCGAGCTTGTAGATGTCCCAGAGCTCCTGCGCTTCCGTCTCCGCCGTACCGGTCATGCCGGCCAGCTTGTGGTACATCCGGAAGTAGTTCTGGAGCGTGATCGTGGCGTACGTCTGGGTCGCCGCCTCGATGCGGACGCCCTCCTTGGCCTCGATGGCCTGGTGCAATCCGTCGGAGTAGCGACGGCCCTCCATGATCCGGCCGGTCTGCTCGTCGACGATCTTGACCTTGTTGTCCATCACCACGTAGTCGACGTCCTTCTCGAACAGGGCGTAGGACTTCAGCAGCTGATTCATCGTGTGGAGGCGGGCGGACTTCACGGCCTGCTCACGGAAGAGCGCCTCCCGCTTCTCCTGCTTCACCGCATCCGAATCGTCGGACCCGTCGATGGCGACGAGCGTGCCGGGGACATCGGGCATGGTGAAGAAATGGTCGTCCTCCATGTTGGCCGTCAGGGTCGCGATGCCCTTCTCGGTCAGCTCGACCTGGTTCTGCTTCTCGTCGATGACGAAGAACAGCTCCTCATCGGCCTCGGGCATGGCCCGCTTGTTGTCCTGGAGGTAATAGCCCTCGGTCTTGAGCATCTGCTGCCGCATGCCCTCCTCGCTCAGGAACTTGATGAGCGACTTGGTCTTGGGAAGGCCCCTGTGGGCGCGGAACAGGGCAAGGCCACCCGTCCGGATGGTCTCCTTGTCCGCCCCCTCGGTGCCGAGCTTCTTCTTGGCCTCGGTGATGAACCCGTTGACGGCCTGACGCTGCTTCTGAATCAGCTGCACCACCTTGGGCTTGAGCTGCTCGAATTCGTGCTCATCGCCCTTGGGCGTGGGACCGGAAATGATGAGCGGAGTGCGGGCCTCGTCGATGAGGACGCTGTCGACCTCGTCCACGATGGCAAAGTGGTGCTTGCGCTGCACAAGCTGGTCCGGGCGCATGGCCATGTTGTCCCGGAGGTAATCGAAGCCGAACTCGTTGTTGGTGCCATAGACGATGTCACAGCGGTAGGCGGCCCGACGTTGCTCGGAATTCGGCTGATGCCGGTCGATGCAGTCCACGGTCAGCCCGTGGAACTGGAAGATGGGGCCCATCCATTCGCAGTCGCGGCGGGCGAGGTAATCGTTGACCGTCACCAGGTGTACGCCTCGACCCGTCAGGGCGTTGAGGAACACCGGCAGCGTCGCCACGAGG
This sequence comes from Flavobacteriales bacterium, assembly GCA_049610565.1. Taxonomy (GTDB): domain Bacteria; phylum Bacteroidota; class Bacteroidia; order Flavobacteriales_D; family Sanyastnellaceae; genus UBA8752. The sequence goes on from JBMYZR010000003.1 coordinate 96,022, forward strand.
GTCTTGCCCTCACCGGTCTGCATCTCGGCCACCTTGCCCCGGTGAAGGGCCACGCCACCGATGAGCTGGACGTCGTAGTGCACCATGTTCCACTCCACTTCCGATCCGGCAGCGTTCCACCGGCTGGCCCAGAAGGCCCGGTCTCCCTCGATGCGGACGAAATCCCGGCCGGCGGCCAGGTCCCGGTCCATGTCGGTGGCCTGCACATCCACATCGCCCTCGGCCGCAAATCGGCGGGCCGTCTCCTTCAGCAACGCAAAGCCCTCCGGCAGCACCTGTTCCAGAATCTCCTCGAGCCCGGCGTCAATGTCCTTCTCGAGGGCGTCCACCTGATCGTACAAGGCCTCCTTCGCTTCGAAGGGCATCGTGGGATTGGCGGCCACCTGGGCCTTCAATTCGTCAGACTGGGCCACCAGGCCCTGGACGTGGTCGAGAATCCGCTTGCGCAGATCCCGGCTGCGCTCCCGAAGTCCATCCGCAGTCAGGGACTGCATCTCGGCTTCGTGCGACTTGATGGCGTCAATGGCCGGCTGGATGGCTTGGACATCCGTGGCTGCCTTGTCTCCGACGAGGCGCTTGACGATCTTGTTGAAGGCTCCAATCATGTGGTTCTGACCCCCTCTTCCGATGCATGCGGAACAATGCAATGCCACGCAAGGGGTGTGGACAAAATTAAGGGTCAACCCTTCGCCGGCCCGTGCCAAAAGTTGACATCCTTTGCGCCCCAACAGGGAGGGGATTCGCTCCCCTTCAAGGAACTAGGGGTCCTTTTTCTACGGCGGAATTTTCATTCCCTCCATGACGCGCCCCACTCCCCCGGTCAACACATCAAGACCATGTATATCAATGACATAGATATGGTTTTCCTCAACGTGTTGACAAAAGGGGCGGCCTGTTCATCCTTTCCGATTGCCCAACCCCAAAGCCCTCTGCAGATTTGAAGTCCGCCCTTTTGGACCCGGTTTCCAAGGGCAACCCTTTGAAAACCACACACTCCACATCTCAGCCCCATGATCGACGAGCAGAACGGAAGCGCACAGGAGCCCCTTGACAACACCACCATGGCCAGCCAAGCCGAAGGACAAATGTCCATCGACGCCGTGCTGCCCGAGAACACGGCCGTGACCGAGCCGATCCTGGAGGACAATCCGAACCGCTTCGTCCTGTTCCCCATCCAGCATGATGACATCTGGGCCTTCTACAAGAAATCCGAGGCCAGCTTCTGGACGGCCGAGGAAATCGACCTGGCCGCCGACCTCGTGGACTGGAGTGAGAAGCTGAACGACGACGAGCGGTACTTCATCAAGCACATCCTGGCCTTCTTCGCCGCCTCCGACGGCATCGTCAACGAGAACCTCGCCGAGAACTTCGTCGCCGAGGTGCAGTACACAGAAGCCAAGTTCTTCTACGGCTTCCAGATCATGATGGAGAACATCCACTCGGAGACCTATTCCCTGTTGATCGACACTTACATCAAGGACAAGGAGGAAAAGAACCACCTCTTCAACGCCATCGAGACCCTCGACTGCGTCAAGAAGAAAGCAGACTGGGCCCTGCAGTGGATTGAGAACGGCAACTTCGCCGAGCGCATCGTGGCCTTTGCCGCCGTGGAGGGCATCTTCTTCAGCGGTAGCTTCTGCTCCATCTTCTGGCTCAAGAAGCGCGGCCTCATGCCGGGCCTGAGCTTCTCCAACGAGCTCATCTCCCGCGACGAAGGCATGCACTGCGACTTCGCCTGCCTGCTCTACACCCGTCACCTCGTCAACAAGCTGCCGAAGTCCACGGTCGAGAAGATCATCCGTGACGCCGTGGAGATCGAGAAGGAGTTCATCTGCGACGCCCTCCCGGTCCGCCTCATCGGCATGAACTCAGACCTGATGAGCCAGTACATCGAGTTCGTCGCCGATCGCCTCCTCGTGGAATTGGGCAACGACAAGATTTTCGGAACGGCCAACCCGTTTGACTTCATGGAGATGATCTCGCTGCAGGGCAAGACCAACTTCTTCGAGAAGCGCGTGGCTGAATACCAGAAGGCCGGCGTGGCCGGTGGCGGAGACGATGCCAACCACGGCTTCACCCTCGACGCCGACTTCTGATATCCACGGGGAAAAAGTTCAAAACTGACCCCACCCCAATCGGAAATCCGGCGCTGAAAATTCTCACATTGAATGCGCCAGCCGAAGACAGCCCCAATGCGATGGGGCGCTTCGGTTTCCTGACCAGCCTTACCGAACACCCTCAATTCCCCGGAGCCTTGCCGCTCCGGAACCACGAACCTTCGCCCCTGTCAAAGGGGGCACAACCCAGCCGAAACACACATGTATGTTGTCAAGCGGGATGGACGCCGGGAACAAGTCCAATTCGACAAGATCACCGCTCGGGTGAAGAAACTGTGCTATGGTCTCCACCAGAATGTGGACCCCGTCTCCGTCGCCATGCGCGTCATCGAAGGCGTCTATGATGGAGTCACCACCTCCGAACTGGACAACCTCGCCGCCGAGGTCGCCGCCACCAATGCGGTGAACCACCCGGACTATGCCCAGCTCGCCTCCCGCATCGCCGTGTCCAACCTCCACAAAACGACCAAGAAGTCGTTCACCGAGGTCATGCGCGACCTGCACACCTACAAGGATCCCGTGACCGGTGAGGACGCGAGCCTGGTGGCAGACGACGTCATGGAGATCATTGAAGCCAACTCCGAGGAGCTGGATTCGGCCATCATCTACGACCGCGACTTCAACTACGACTACTTCGGCTTCAAGACCCTTGAGCGGTCCTACCTCCTGAAGCTCGACGGCGAGGTCTCCGAGCGTCCGCAACACATGCTCATGCGGGTTTCCGTCGGCATCCACAAGGACGACATCGAAAGCGCAGTCAAGACCTACAACATGATGTCGGAGGGCTGGTTTACCCACGCCACCCCCACCCTCTTCAACGCCGGCACGCCCAAGCCGCAGATGTCCAGCTGCTTCCTCCTCACCATGCAGGAAGACAGCATCAGCGGCATCTACGACACGCTCAAGCAGTGCGCCAAGATTTCCCAGAACGCCGGTGGAATCGGCCTCGCCATCCACGACGTCCGGGCCACCGGTTCCTACATCCGCGGCACGAACGGCACCTCGAACGGCATCGTGCCCATGCTCCGTGTCTTCAATGACACCGCCCGCTACGTCGACCAGGGCGGCGGCAAGCGCAAGGGCTCCTTCGCGATCTACATCGAGCCGTGGCACGCGGACGTCTTCGACTTCCTCGACCTCAAGAAGAACCACGGAAAGGAGGAGCAGCGCGCCCGCGACCTGTTCTACGCCCTCTGGGTGCCGGACCTCTTCATGAAGCGCGTCGAACAAGACGGCGACTGGACCCTCATGTGTCCCAACGAATGCCCGGGACTCACCGACAGCTGGGGTCCGGAGTTCGAGGCCCTGTACGAGAAGTACGAGGCAGAAGGCAAGGGCCGCAAGACCATCAAGGCCCAGGAGCTCTGGTTCAAGATCGTCGAAAGCCAGATCGAGACCGGTGTGCCCTATATGCTGTACAAGGACGCCGCCAACAGCAAGTCCAACCAGCAGAACCTCGGCACCATCCGCAGCTCCAACCTCTGCACGGAGATCATCGAGTACACCTCCAAGGATGAGGTCGCCGTCTGCAACCTGGCGTCCATCGCCCTCCCCAAGTTCGTCACGAGCGAAGGCCAGTTTGACCACGACAAGCTGTTCGAGGTGACCTACCAGGTGACCAAGAACCTGAACCGGGTCATCGACCGGAACTACTACCCGATTCCGGAAGCGCGCAACTCCAACATGCGCCACCGCCCGGTCGGCCTCGGTGTCCAGGGCCTCGCCGACGCCTTCATCATGATGCGCCTTCCCTTTGACTCGGAGGAGGCCCGTCAATTGAACAAGGACGTCTTCGAGACCATCTACTACGCCGCGTGCAGCGCGTCCAAGGACATGGCCATCGAGGAAGGCGCCTACGAGAGCTTCGCCGGATCGCCGGCCTCCAAGGGTCAGCTCCAGTTCGACATGTGGGGCGTCACCCCGAGCGACCGCTGGGAATGGGATGTCCTCAAGGAGGAGATCATGGAGAAGGGCATGCGCAACAGCCTGCTCGTGGCCCCGATGCCCACCGCATCCACGGCCCAGATCCTCGGCAACAACGAGTGCTTCGAGCCCTACACGTCCAACATCTACACGCGCCGCACGTTGAGCGGGGAGTTCATCGTGGTCAACAACCACCTGCTCCGCGACCTCACCAAACTCGGCCTGTGGGACGCGGACATGAAGAACCAGCTCATCGCCGCCAACGGCTCCATCCAGAACATCCCCAACATTCCGGAGAACCTCAAGATGCTCTACCGCACGGCCTGGGAGATTTCCCAGCGCGCCATCCTCGACATGGCCGCCGACCGCGGAGCCTACATCTGCCAGTCCCAGTCGCTCAACGTGTTCATGGAGAATGCCAGTGCACCGAAGCTGACCTCCATGCACTTCCACGCATGGCGCTCGGGCCTCAAGACAGGCATGTACTACCTCCGCACGAAGGCCGCCACGGACGCCATCAAGTTCACGGTGGAGAAGAAGTACAAGGAGCAGCCGGCACAGGCCGCCAAGGACGTCACCGAGATGTCCCACGAGGAACAGGTCGCTGCCTGTTCCATCGAAAACGGGCCCGACTGCGAAATGTGCAGCGGTTGATCCGTTGGCACCCTGCGATTCACGAAAAGGCGGTCCGGTTGGGCCGCCTTTTTCGTCACCGGCGGTCCGGATGCGCGCCAACGAACCCCAAAGGGCCCTTGCATTGGCGGGGCTGAACGACCTTTGTCCAACCGTGCACACGGACCACCTCCATATCGTCAGCCTTCACCACAGGAATGTGGCCATTGAGCGCATCGGCCAGATGCACGTCCCCGAGGACCGGCAGGCCGCGTTTCTCGAGCAACTCAAGGCCACCCTCGGGGTGGAGGGCATCGCCTACCTGACCACCTGCAACCGCGTGGAGTTCATGATGGTGGACGAGGCCTATTTCTGCATGGGGCGCCTGCAACAGCTCTTCCAGGCCTTTTCTCCCGATGAGGAGGCCATGCGCGACCTCATGGCCAACGCCATGGTGGTCCACGGCGAGGAGGCGGCGCGCCACCTGCTCCGGGTCAGTGCCGGTCTCGAATCCATGGTGCTCGGCGAACGCGAAATCCTGACACAGGTCCGGACCGCCATGGAAAAGGCCCGGCAGTGGGGTGTGGCCGGCGACCAGCTCCGCATCACCGAACGGATCGCCGTCGAAACCGCCAAGCGCGTCTTCACCGAGACCGACATCGCCCGAAAAAGTGTGTCCGTCAACGCCTTGGGCTGGAAGGCCTTCCGGGATTGGGGGCTCCCCAAGGATGCCCCGTTGCTCATGATCGGCGCCGGACAGACGAACGCCAACATTGCCCGGTACCTCGTCAAGGAAGGGTACACCCACGTCCACGTGCTCAACCGGACGGTGGACCGTGCCAACGCCCTCGCCGCCCCACGGGGCTGGACCTCGGCCGGCCTCGACACGCTGTCCGAAGCCCTGGCCGCGGGGCCTGCAGCCATCTTTCTCTGCACAGGCAGCGACGAACCGTTGCTCGACGCCACCGCGGCCGACAGGCTCCCGGATGGGCCCCTGCACGTGCTGGACCTGAGCGTTCCCGCCGGCGTGTCTCCTGCATTCCGGGACCGGCCGGACACCCACGTCACCGGCATCGCCGAATTGAAGCCCCTCGCCGAGGCCAACACAGCCGGGCGCCGCGCCGCCCTCGGGGATTGCCAGCGCATCGTCGAAGAGGGCTTGACTGAATTGGCATCACGGCTTCAGCAGCGGAACGTCGAGAGGGCCCTGCGCGATTTGCCCACCCTGCTCGCCGAAGTCCGGGGCACGGCACTCAACGAAGTCTTCGCCGACGAGCTCTCCACCTTGGATGGCGACACCCGGGAATTGGTCGACCGCATCGTCCATTACCTCGAGAAGAAATACATCTCCCTCCCCATGAAGCTGGCCAAGGAAGTCGTCATGGACCAACTCGACCAGGGCTGACCATGGGCGACGCTCCCCATTTCCGGATCGGCACACGCGGCAGTGACCTCGCCCGATGGCAGGCCCACTACGTCCGCGACCTCATCGAATCCCGCGGCGGAACCTGCGACATCCAGATCCTCTCCACACAAGGGGACCGGGAACAGGTTCAGGCGTTCGAGAAACTCGAAGGCAAGGGCTTCTTCACCAAGGAAATCGAGCAGGCCCTGCTCGACCACACCGTGGACCTCGCCGTCCACAGCCACAAGGACCTCGAGACCCGTCAGCCCGACGGCCTGACCATTGCCGCCGTGCCCGTTCGGGCCGCCGCACAGGACGTGCTGCTCATCCGGCGGGAAGCGCGGAAACACCGGCCTTGGCTTCCCCTCGGCCTGGGTGCCACCGTCGGCACCTCCTCCGTTCGCCGCCGGGACCAACTCCTCCTGCTTCGGCCGGACCTCGAAATCCAGGCTTTGCGTGGCAATGTGCCCACCCGCATTGACCGCCTGCGCGAAGGCCGCTACGACGCCATCGTGCTGGCCGCCGCCGGGCTCGACCGCCTCGAGTTGGACCTGTCCGACCTCGTCCGCCTCGATCTGGATCCGCGTCATTTCGTGCCGGCCCCTGCCCAAGGCGCATTGGCCCTCCAAATGCGCGAAGGGGATCCAAAGCTCGACTGGCTTCGCGGACTCAGCGACGCAAAGACCGCCACCGACATCGAGTCCGAACGCGCCATCCTTCGCGCCCTGGAAGGTGGCTGTCAGTTGCCCTTCGGAGCACACGTCCGCTCCTACGGAGGCCTTCGGGCCTTTCTCCAGACCCCATCAGGTCCCCGCCGCATTGTCGCCTCGGACTCCGCTTCCGCACTGGATCAATTGCAGGAAGCGCCCAGGGCACGGCGCATTCTCATCACGCGCGCACCCAAGGAGGACGTCCTGCACCGGCTCGCGGCCTCCTCAGGGGACACCCTCCTCGAATGGTCAGGCAATGTCCTGACCGCCACCGGCGCACCAGGTCCCGACGTCACGTGCAACTGGGTGTGGCTGACCAGCCCTGGCGCGGCCACCGTCGCAGCGGCGTGGATCCGGCAGCACGACGGCCTGCGCATCGCAGCGGCAGGACCCGGCACGGCCGAGTCCATTTCCGACGACTTGATGGCCCGCGTCCACCACATCGGCGATGGCGACCCCCTCGCCTCCTGGGCCGCCTTCTCGGCCAACCGCACCCACGGGGATCACATCGCCATTCCACACAGCACGCTCTCCAAGCGGCGGTGGGACACCGGACAGGACACCCCGTTTGCGGTTCACCCCTGGCCCGCGTATTCCGCAGAGCCTCGACTTGAACCCGCCCCGGATGCCGATGTCGTGTGCTTCACCTCGCCGTCGAATGTGCGCCATTGGAGTGGCGATCCGCCCGCCCGCGTCGTCGCCATCGGACCGACCACATCCGACGCGCTTTCCCAACGGGGCTGGGCCCATGCGACCGCGGAACACCCCGACGCGTTCGGCATGTGGGAGGCCATCCAAGCGGGGTGACATGCGGAGAAAACCCGTCAGTTGGCTCCCCTGCGGTCAACCAATTGACCGAGAGTTTTCAACCCCGCTGGAAATCACGTATCTTCGCACCCCTTTAAAAACAGAGGTTTCATCATGTACGCCATCGTAGAAATTGCAGGGCACCAATACAAGGTTCAGCAAGATCAACGGCTCTATGTGAACCGTCTCAAGGACGATGAAGGCGCCAAGGTCAGCTTTGACCGGGTTCTTCTCGTGGATGACGGCTCCAAGGTGACCGTTGGCGCCCCCGCAGTCCCCGGCGCAGCCGTGAATGCCACGGTTGAACGCCACCTGAAAGGTGACAAGGTGCTCGTCTTCAAGAAGAAGCGGCGCAAGGGTTACCAGAAAATGAACGGATTCCGTCCGTCCCTCACCGAGCTCGTCATCAAGGACATCAAGCTCGGCGGCAAGGCCAAGAAGGCCGCTGCCAAGAAAGAGGAGGCTCCTGCGGAACCGGCTGAGACCAAGAAGCCCGCTGAAGACAAGGGCGAAGAATAAGCAAACCCCCGAACCATGGCTCACAAAAAGGCGGCGGCCTCAACCAAGAACGGCCGCGAATCGGAAAGCAAACGACTGGGCGTCAAGATCTACGGCGGCCAAGTGTGCATCGCGGGCAACATCCTCGTTCGCCAGCGCGGTACGCAACACCACCCCGGCAACAACGTCGGCATCGGCAAGGACCACACCCTCTACGCCCTCACGGATGGCGTGGTGGAGTTCCGCCGTCGCCGAGGCAACAAGAGCTTCGTCTCCGTCATCCCGGCGGCCGAGGCCTGACCGCATTCCCAACGGTTTTGAATTCGACATCGGTTTCGGTGTCCTTGGCGGTGCCCTCACCTGAAAAGGCGGGGGCACCGTCGTATTTTTACACGCCATGTTGACCCTTCAGGCCCTCCGACACGATCGTCCCGCCGTGGAAGCCGCCCTTGCCAAGCGCGGTCTCGACGCTGCGCCCCTCCTGGATCAGATTCTCCAACTCGACCTCCAGCGCCGGACCACCCAGAAGGAGGTGGACGACCTGAAGGCCCAACAGAATGCCGCCAGCCGGGAGATTGGCGAGCTCTTCAAGGCCGGCAAGAAGGACGAAGCCGAGGCGCGCCGGGCAGAAGTGGGCACACTCAAGGAGAAGATCCACCAACTGGACGAACAGCAGAAGGCCCTCATCCAGCAACAGGAGACTGCCCTGCTCGAACTGCCCAACCGTCCGCACGACAGCGTGCCCGCCGGACAGAGCGAGGACGACAACGAAGTCGTCGCCGAAGAAGGAACCAAGCCCGACCTCGGAGGCGCAGCCAAGCCCCACTGGGAACTCGCCGACCAATACAGGCTCATCGACTTTGAAGCCGGGGTCAAGATCACCGGCGCCGGATTCCCGGTCTACCGGGGCAAGGGGGCCAAGCTCCAGCGCGCCCTCATCCAGTTCTTCCTGGACCGCGCGGACGCCGCCGGATACGAGGAGTTCATTCCGCCCCATGTGGTCAATGCCGATTCCGGACGCGGCACCGGTCAGCTGCCCGACAAGGAGGGCCAGATGTACCACTGCACCGAGGACGACCTCTACCTCATCCCGACGGCGGAAGTGCCCCTGACCAACCTCTTCCGCGGCGACCTGCTCAAGGCCGACGACCTGCCCATCCAACTCTGTGGCTACACCCCCTGCTTCCGACGTGAAGCCGGGTCCTATGGCAAGGACGTGCGCGGACTCAACCGCCTGCACCAGTTCGACAAGGTGGAGATCGTCCGGTTCGAAACGCCGGAAAACAGCTACGCCGCCCTCGATGGCATGGTCGAACACGTGCGCGGTCTGCTCCGCGAGCTCGAGTTGCCATTCCGTACCCTGCGGCTCTGTGGGGGCGACCTCGGATTCACCTCCGCCCTGACGTACGACCTCGAAGTGTGGTCGGCCGCACAGGAGCGTTGGCTGGAGGTCTCGAGCGTGTCCAACTTCGAGACCTACCAGGCCAATCGCCTGCAGTGCCGCTTCCGCAACGCCGACGGCAAAACCGAACTCGTCCACACCCTCAACGGCAGCGCCCTGGCCCTGCCACGCATCGTCGCCGCCCTGCTGGAGAACCACCAGACGGAAGACGGCATCCGCATCCCGGCCGCCTTGCAGCCCTACACCGGATTCGACCGCATCGCATGAAGGCCTGGCCCTGCATCCCCTGTCTGCTGCTCATCGCGTCGTGCGGTCCGAGACCGGGCGCCCGCCACCTCGCGGACCTGGAGCACGCCTTGGCACAGGTGGACAGCGCTGCGGCCCTCTACGAACAGGCACCCCACGCCGACGCCGCCCCGGCCCTCGCCACCGTGGACAGCGCCATGGCCGTCGTGGAAGCCCGCATGCAAGGCTTCGTCGTCAACCTCGAGCAAGGCAAGCCCTTCTCCCTTCTCGACGAACGCAAGCGCATGCTGAAGCGCCAACCCGGTCGCCACCGCCGCATCTCCCAGGAGATCGACCGGACCCGTCGCCAGATCGGCAACCTCATCGAGGCCATCGTGGATGGCGCACAGGTGGACGCCCTCGGGGAGCCCATCGACACCGCCTATTTCCGCAAGGCCGCGGAAGACGAACTCCGCATATGCGGGCACCTTCTCGAGGAGATGGACATCGCCCTTGACTTCCTCGAGCGCGGCCTCCGCGACCTCGACGGCGTGGTCCGGCGGGCAGATTCCGCGTCCATTGCCCTGACCACCCCACCGGATCCAATCAACTGATGCCGATCCGCTCCCTCCTCCGCGGCGCCCTCCTCCTGGGCACTCTCTTGCTCGCCTTCGCCGGACGCGGGCAAGGCGATCTGGAGTTGGCCACCTATTACTACAACACCGGCGCCTTCGAACAGGCCCGGCTCTACCTCGACAACCTCTACAAGAAGGACCCGTCGACCTACGAGATGTACCTCAACACCCTGCTGGAACTCGAGGACTTCGACGAGGCAGAGAAAGTGGTCAAGTCCCGCCTGAAGAAGCGCAAGGACAAGAGCATGGCCAATGTGGACCTCGGCTCCCTCTACCTGCGCATCGGACGCGATGCGGAGGCGCAGGCCGCCTTCAACGAGGCACTCTCCACCTTGCCCAAGGGGCGGGGCCCGGCCAAGCGCCTGGCCGAAGCCTTCATCAAACTGGACCAACTCGACCTCGCGCTGGCCACCTACGAGAAGGCCATCCAAGAGGGCACGGACAACTACGGCTACCACTACGAACTCGCCAACCTCCAAGGCCTGAGGGGGGACTATGAAGGCATGGTCGACAGCTTCATGGCCCTGCTGCTCGACCGCCCCAATTACCTGCGCACCGTCCAGAACAGCTTCAACCGCAACCTGCGCGTTTCCACCGACGCCCGACAGGCGGACATGGTGCGGCGCAAGGTCCTGCGCGCGTCCCAGGACCAGCCGGATGCCACGGTGTACCTCGAGCTCCTCGTGTGGGTGTTCAACCAACAGAGGGACTTCATGAGCGCGATGCCGCACGTCCGCGCGCTCGACCAGCGCAACGGCGAAGGCGGCCGGAGGCTGATGGAACTCGCCGGCGTCGCCGCCAAGAACGGCGACCTCGAGACCGCCTACGAGTGCTATGCCCTCGTCTCCGCCCAAGGTGTCGGCTCGCCCCGATACGCGGAGGCCCGGCAGGCCATGCTCCGCGTCCTCACCGACCAGGTGACGGGTCAGTTTCCCCTCGACACCGCCGCCGCCCTCGATCTGTCCGACCAGTACCGGACCACGTTGCAGGACCTCGGCGAGACCCCGGAAACGGCGGGACTGCTCGCAGATTGGGCCCGGCTCCTCGCGTTCCACCTCGACGACGCCACCGCCGCGCAGAACCTGCTCGACCGTGCTGTCGACATGCCGGGGTTGTCCCTGGACCTGCGGAGCCGCATCAAGCTGGACCTCGGCGATGTGCTCGTCTTCCAGGACGACGTGTGGAGCGCCTCGCTCCTGTTCAGCCAGGTCGACCTCGACCACAAGGAGGGCCTGCTCGGCCAGCAAGCCAAATTCCGCAACGCCCGCGTGAGCTACTTCACCGGCGACTTCAACTGGGCACAGGCACAATTGGACATCCTCAAGGCCAGCACGTCCAAGCTGATTTCCAACGACGCCATCGACCTGAGTCTGCTCATCACCGACAACTTCAACATGGACACCCTCACGGCGCCCATGGAGATGTTTGCCCGGGCTGATCTGCTGCGCTACCGGAACCGCCTCGACGCGGCCCTCTCCACGCTCGACTCCCTGACGCTGGCCCATCCCGGGCACACGCTGGAAGACGAAATCCTCCTGATCCGCGCTGAGATTGCCACCCAACGCGGCGACTTCGACGCGGCCATCGGCCACTACGGTGAAATCGTCGAGCTCTACGCCATGGACATCCTCGCCGACGATGCCCTGTTTGGCCTGGCCGAACTGCACGAAGAACAGCTGAACGACCCGACCACAGCGCAGGGGATGTACGAACGCCTCCTCAACGAATACCCGGGCAGCCTGTATGTCGTCGAAGCCCGGAAGCGGTTCCGGCGCCTGCGGGGTGACGTGCTCGAGTGAACGGAGTCATCCTTTGGCCACGAGCCGCACACCACTGAGGATGATGGCCCCGTAGAAGGCGTGCTGCCAGCCAAGGGCCTCCCCGTCCAACCATCCCCACATCATCGCAAACAGGGGAATCACGTAGGTCACCGAACTGGCGAACATGGCATTGGTGCGCTGGATGAGCTGGTTGAACAGCATCAAGGCCCCCGCCGTGCCGATGCACGCGAGCAGGACCACAGACCCGACCGCCGTCGTTCCCTCCGGATGGACCGCCACCGCGTTCCACCCTCCGAGCCAGAGAAAACCGAGGGCCGAGGGCAAAGCCGTCATGCTCAGGGCCACCGCACTGATCGTGATGGGGCCGACATCCGCCAAACGATTGCGGACCACATTGATGCTGAGGCCATAGCACGATGTCGCCAGCACGACGAGACCCGCAGACCACCAATGCACCTCTCCCGTCCCGTCCTTCAGGGACATCAAACCGACCGCGCCGGCGAAACCAACGAGCAAGCCCGCAACCTGGTTGCGCCTGACCGGGGTGCGGTAGATCGCCAGCGCGATGACCAACGTCCACAGCGGGCTGAGCGCGTTGAGCATGCCGGCCGTGGCACTCGGAAGCCGGGTCTGTGCGTGGGCAAAGAGGATGGCCGGGACGAGGCTCCCGATGAATCCGTTGATGGCCAGCGCCACCCACACGCCCCGGTCCCATTGTCGCGCCCGACGAAAGGCCACCGGAGCGAGCACCGTCCCCGCGATGGCCATGCGCAACAGACCCAGCTGCACGCCGTCCATGACGGGCGCAGAACCCGGACCACCGCGCCATCCGAAGAGGCCGATCTTCATGAGGATGAACGAGCTCCCCCAGATGGCTGCAAGCAGCACGAGCGCCAGAATCTGGCTGGCAGTGGGTGTGGAACTGGTGGACGTCATCGTGCTTGTTAACAGGACATCCGCACAGGGGTTGTCAGGTCGGCTGTAAATTTCCGGACAATTCGCTCATGTTCGTGATGAATTCTCCCTCCTCGGCCGCCCGGTCCCTGTCCATGGGAATCGCCCTGGGTGTGGCGCTGGTCTCCGGATGCACCCGGTGCGATGTGCCCGTCCGCCATGTGGACCGCGCAGGCGCCATGGAAGAAACCGTCGCCCAATTGGCCATCTCCGGCATGATGTGCGAAATCGCCTGCGTGTCCAAGGTCCGCAAGGAACTGTATGACCTCCCCGGCGTTACCCGCGCTGACATCCGGTTCGACGCCAACCGCAAAGTGGACACGGCGCTCGTGGTCTTCGATCCCGAAGTGGTCGCCCCCGAGACCCTCATCGCCACCGTCGAGGAGATCGGCGATGGACTGTATGACGTGGAGACGGCCGAGGTCGTCCATTACGCGCCCGAATCCTCCCGCTGACCGTGTCCACCGCCTCGGACCGCCTCGCACTCTGGATCCGGAGGACGGCCAGGGTCGCCTTCGTCTCCGCCTTCCTCGTGGTGCTGGCCGGCAGCATTGTCCGCATGACCGGTTCCGGAATGGGCTGTCCGGATTGGCCCCGGTGCTTTGGCCTCACCATTCCACCCACCGAGGACGCCCAAGTCCGCTGGCAACCAGACACTGAATACGGAGAAGGCCGCATGATCCTCGAACGGGACTCCCTCTGGATCGCACCCACCGACCACCTCTCGGGCACCTCGTTTGACACGGACCGCGCAACGGGCCTGTGGTCCCATTACACCCGCCACGACTACGCCCATTTCAATCCGTTCCACACCTGGGTGGAGTTCATCAACCGGCTCCTCGGCGCCTTTGCCGGCCTGCCCGCCCTCCTCCTCGTCGGCCTGTCCCTGCTGGCCGGCATCCGACACCAGTGGTGGCGGCCCCTGCTGCCTGCTGTGGGCGCCCTCCTCGCCCTCGGCTTCGTGGCCTGGCTCGGCAAGAAGGTGGTCGACGGCAACCTCATTCCGGGCTCCATCACCTTGCACATGCTGGGCGCCCTGGCCATACTGGGGCTGCAGCTGGTGACACTGCGCGTTGCCGGAGCCACCGCACCGCTCGTCCATGTGAAGTCAAATCGCTGGATCTGGGGCGCCACCCTCCTGGCGCTCGCCCAGCTCGTCTTTGGCACCCAGGTCCGGGAAGCTGTGGACCATCTCGTGCACGAAGGCGTGGCCCGCAGCGAATGGCTGGAACTGCTTCCCGAATGGTGGAAGGGCCACCGGACCGCCTTCTGGGCCGTTCTCGGAGGACACCTCGTCTGGTTGTGGCCCGGCATCCAACGGGGCCGCTTGACCCCTTGGGAATGGGCGGTGCTCGCCCTGCTTGCCGGTCAGTTCGCCACCGGGCTGGCTTTCGGTTGGCTCGGCATGCCGGCGGCGGCTCAGCCGATCCACCTCGTCCTGGCCGTGGGGCTCATCCTCACGGACGGGTGGCTGCTGGGGTCGAAGCCACAGCGGTGAACCCCACCGCCAGCGCCCATTGCGCCAGAACATAAGTGGCCATCACCCACAGATGACCGTGGGCGATCGGCTCCTCGCCGAACCGCCCAAAGGCCAGGATCATGTCGCTGGCCACGAACGCCGTCGAACCGAGACGCAAGGCGCGGACGCCCGGGCCCGGCGCCAGGAACCAACTGAGGGCCGCCATGATCGTGATCACGAAGGCATACACCGCCACGGCCGGTCCGAGCTCGCCAGCGGGTGCCCATAGGGCGCGCACCACGGCTGCCGCTTCCACCGCGAGAAGGCCACAGGCCACCGCGCGAACCCACGGAGCGGACGGTCCCTCGCCCAATCGATAGGCCTGGCGCAGGGCCAGGATGAACAGCACATGGCCGAGCAGGAAACTGACGAGGCCGATGAGAAAGGCCGAATCCCCGGAAAACGTGAGGGCGATGTCGCCGACCCAACAGAGGGCCATGGCGGCCCAGACGCGATTGCGCAATCCGAGGTGCGCCCCCTCGCGGTTGTGGAGGGCCAGCCCGAGCCGCAGCGCCAACAGCGGAAGGATGAGTGCCTTGGCTCCATCATGGACCCCCTTCCATTCCTTGGGCGACCAGTTGGATTCGCCGCCCGGCAACTCCGTCAGCCCGAAGGCAGAGGCCACGAACAGGGCGAGCACCACCGTGACCAAGGCCGCATCGACTGTCTGTTCGCCGCGCAAGGTCGGCTCTTGTGTGGGACCGCTGATCATGGGTGCAAAATGCCCCAAAATAGTGGAGGGCAAACCCCGTTGGGAATGCCCTCCTTTCCTTTGAACCAAACCAAAATGTTCAATCGGAATGTGAATCCGGATCAGATCATTCGCAGATCTGTCCGTAGTACCCGAGGATGAACAGCAGGTCGGGTGCACCGACCACGCCGTCTCCGTTGGTGTCGTAATCCCCACAGTCCGAGAGGCACCCGTAGAAACCGAGCACATCGAGGATGTCCGTGGTGGAGACAAGGCCATCGCCGTTGACGTCTCCGGGACAAGGGGTGTTGTTTTCAGGCTGATGGAAGCCCTGCGTGAGGTACTGTCCGGGGATGCTGGCCGTGCCCGTGAAGGATTGGCCGATCGTTCCGTCGAGGTCGACGCTGCCATCGGTGCCGGTGTGGTAACCGGAGGTGATGGCGTGGCGCCCGAGGACCGCCTGGGCGGACACCTCTTCGGTGAACAACCCGCACCCGGCGAGCAGCATGGCGAGGAGGAGAATTCGCTTCATCTGTGTGCTGTCTATTGGGTGAATTCGGGTCCCTGGATCAGAGGTTCACGAAGATGTTCAGACCGGTGGCGATGCCGTCGATGCTCAGCTGCGGAGCCAAGAGGCCCGTGCGGCTGGTCATGCCGGACACGTCGGTATTCAGCAG
>JBMYZR010000004.1:0-78814 GCA_049610565.1 Flavobacteriales bacterium
GAACAACAACATGCGCCTGCGCATCGACCTGTACACCATGAGCGGACAGTTCGTCCAAGAGCTGTTCGACGGCAACGCGAGCGAGGACGTCCAGTACGTGCTCGACATCGACGCCAACAGCCTGTCCGGAGGCATGTATCAGGTCCGCCTGAGCAGCTCCGACTACGTCGTGGTCAAGAAGCTCCTGGTGTCCGAGTGATTCCAGACTAGAGAAAGCGTTTCACCAAATCGCTTGAGGCGGAAGCCGCTCCCAACCGGGGGCGGCTTCCTGCTTTCAGGGGGTTACCTTCCCGGCGTGTCCGAGGAGCAGCCGATGGAAACGACGACGAGGGTGCTGGTCATCCGGTTTTCCAGCATGGGGGACATCATCCTGACGTCGCCCGTGGTGCGCGCATTGCACGTCCTGTTGGACGGCGCTGTGGAGGTACATGTTCTGACCAAGGCGGCCTTTTCGGACGCCGTTACCGGCCTCGATGGCGTGGCGCGGGTGTGGACCATTGACCGGACGACGGCCGAGGTGGAGGAGGACCTTCGGGACGTGGGGTTCCATTATGTGGTCGATTTGCATGCCAATGCGCGGTCCGGGTTCGTGAAGCGCGCCCTGCGCAAGGGGGAGGGGAGGACCTTCGATTTGACCGTGGACAAGCGCAGTCTCGACAAGATCCTGCTCGTCCGGACCGGATGGGACCGGCTGGGTGGCCAGCATGTGGTCGAGCGCTACCTCGACACCCTGAAGCCCTTTGGGAATGCCCTCGAGCGGTTGCGCGGGGAAGGGGATGAGGCACAGCTTGCCCTGCCGTCGGTCGCGCCGTCATCGGCCGGGGTGGTGGATGTGGTGCTCGCGTTGGGCGCAGCCCATGAGGGCAAGGCCGTTCCGGAGGACCATTGGTCCGAGGTGGTCGACGGACTGGTTGCAGAGAATCGCAAGGTCCATCTGATTGGAGGGCCGGCGGAAAGGGACGCCGCAGCCCGCCTCATGGGCGCAGCCGGTGATCAGGTGGTCAACGCCTGTGGTTCATCCTGGACCGAGACGTTTGCCCTCCTCTCCCAGGCGAACCTGCTGGTGGCCGGCGACACCGGGGCCATGCACGCCGGGGCCGCGATGCAGGTGCCGATGGTGGTGGTGTGGGGGTGCACGTCACCCGCTTTGGGCATGGGGCCGTGGCGGGCGCATCCGGCCACGGTCGAGCTCGAGCCCGAAGGTCCCGAGCGAAGCCGCCCGTGCAGCCGGCTCGGGGACCGTTGCCGTCACCGCACACCGTGCATCCGCCGCGTGTCGCCGCAGCGCATTCTGGTGGCTGCCCGGCACATCCTCAGTCAAACAGCGCCTTGAGCTCGGTGGCGTCGGCCGGCTTCATCTTGCCCGCCAGGATGAGCCGCAATTGACGGCGGCGCAGGGCGCCCTCGAAACGGCGTTGCTCCTCCTCGCTTTCCGGCACGAGCTCCGGCACCATGATGGGCGCGCCAAGCTGGTCGACCGCGACGAAGGTGTACATGGCCTCGTTGCTCTTGGAGCGCTTGCCGGTGGCATTGTCCTCGACGAAGACCTCCATGAACACCTCCATGGAGCTGGTGAAGGCCCGGCTGACCTTGGCCTCGATGGTGACCGTGTCGCCAAGGCGGATGGGCTGGTCGAAGGAGACGTTGTTGACGGCGGCGGTCACGACCACACGCCGGCAGTGGCGGTTGGCGCTGATGGCGGAGGCGATGTCCATCCAATTGAGCAGCTGACCGCCCATGAGGTTGCCCAGCACGTTGGTGTCGTTGGGCAGGACAATGTGGGTGGTCGTGGCGAAGGTTTCCTTCGCGGTGCGGGTCTTCGGGGCCATGTGGGGCGGTCGTTGTTGCCCGGCAAAGGTCGGCTTCCGGACCCCGGCGTGGGAATCCGACAACACTCCTTCACCTTTGCACCATGTCCTATGACGTCCTGAAGGCCCTGCACATCATTTTCGTGGTGACCTGGTTTGCGGGATTGTTCTACCTCTTCCGCCTGTTCATCTACCACCGGGAGGCCATGGACAAGCCCGCGGCGGAGCGCGATGTGCTCGTGCCGCAGTTCCGCATCATGGAGCGCCGCCTCTGGGCGGCCATCACCCTGCCGAGTGGGGTGCTCGCCACGGCATTCGGGTTTGCGTTGATCTGGCTCAATCCGGCCTGGTTGCAGATGCCCTTCATGTGGGTCAAGCTCGCCTTTGTCGGCGCCCTGTGGGCCTACATGGTGCTCGGGCACCGCATCCTGGGTGAATGCAAGATCGGGGCGCCCACAGCCTCCTCCATCCGCTTGCGGTTTCTCAATGAGCTGCCCACGGTCATCCTCATCGCGGTGGTGTTCCTGATCGTGCTCAAGGATGCGGTCGGTTGGATATGGGGCGTCGCCGGCATTCTGGGGCTCGCCCTCCTGCTCACCGTGGCCATCAAGCGCTACCAGCGCATTCGCGGGCGAAACGCCGGTGGCGACGCCGGTGAGGGGGCCTAATTTTGCGCCATGGCCCTGTCCCTGATCGACACCCACTGCCACGCCTATGCCTCCGCGTTTGACGGAGACCGCACCGCCGCCATCGAGCGCGCCGTGCAGGACGGCGTGCACCGCCTGCTGCTGCCCAACATCGACGCAGCGAGCATTCGCCCCTTGCTCGACCTGGTGGCGGCGCATCCCGGCCGCTGTTTTCCCATGATGGGCCTCCACCCGTGCCATGTGGACGACGGGTGGGAGGCGGAGTGCGCGCCGATTCTCGCAGCGTTGGACGCCGAGCCGTGCATTGCGGTCGGCGAAATCGGGGTGGACCTCTTCCGCGGTCGGGAGACACGCGATGCCCAGATTGCCGCCTTCCATGCCCAGATCGGCTGGGCGCTGGAGCGCGATTTGCCGGTGGTGCTCCACGTCCGGGACGCGTTCGACGACACGTTTGCCGTGTTGGACCAGTACACGGACACGGCCCTGCGCGGGGTGTTCCACTGCTTCACCGGCGGGCCTGAGGAGGCGGAAAAGGTCATGGGCTACGGCACGTTCAGCGTGGGGCTCGGGGGCGTGTCGACGTTCAAGAACGGCGGGCTGGACCGGGTCATCCCCCACCTCCCGCACGACCGCATCCTGCTGGAAACGGACAGCCCCTATCTCGCGCCGACCCCGTATCGCGGCAAGCGCAACGAACCCGCCTACACACGCCTGATCGGCCAGCGGGTGGCCGACCTGCTCGAGATGTCCCTCGAAGATGTCGCGACGCTCACCACGGCCAACGCGGAGCAGCTGTTCCGCCTGCCGGCGTTCAATCCGGAAGCCGCATGACGCCGAGTCGCATCCTGCTCGTCTACACCGGTGGCACCATTGGATCGGTGGAAGACCCGGACACTGGAGCCCTGAAGCCGCTGAACTTCGATCACCTCCGCAACCGGGTGCCGGAAGTGGACGCGCTGGAGGTGGAGCTGGACGTTGAGTCCATCGCCCCCATCGACAGCAGTGACATGACCCCCGAGCGGTGGGGCGAATTGGCGCGGCTGCTCTTCCTGCGCCGCGACCGCTACGACGGCTTCGTGGTCCTGCACGGCACCGACACCATGGCCTACACGGCAAGTGCGCTGAGTTTCATGTTGCCCGCATTTGGCAAGCCCATCGTCCTGACGGGCAGTCAGCTGCCCATCGGCGTGCTCCGCACGGACGGCAAGGAGAACCTGTTGACCGCCATCGAAATCGCCGCCAAGTGGGACTCTTCGGATGCTGCACAGGGCCCCTTGGTCCGGGAGGTGGTCATCTACTTCGGGGATGAACTCATCCGGGGCAACCGGAGCCACAAGCAGGATGCAGAGGGCTTCCAGGCTCTGGTGAGTCCCAATTTCCCTGCGCTCGCTGAAGTGGGGGTGCACGTCCGGTTCCGCCGGGATCTCCTGTTGCGGCCCCACGGTGAGCCGGGCCTTCACGAGGCGCTCGACCCCAATGTGACCATCGTGCACCTGACGCCGGGGCTGACCGCGGCGGCCCTTCGCCATCAATTGGCCCAGCCCGGACTGCGGGCGGCCATCCTCCGGACCTACGGCTCAGGCAATGCCCCGCGCAACGCGGAGTTCCTCGGCGCCCTGGCCGAAGCCCAGGAGAGCGGGGTGTTCCTGGTCAACGTGACCCAGTGCACGGTGGGCTCTGTGGACGCCAACCGCTATGTGACCGGCGCGGGACTGACCCGCTTGGGGGTGGAACCCAGCTTGGACATCACCCTCGAGGCGGCCGTGACGAAGCTGATGGTGCTGGCCGCGCAGGAACCCACCCGTGAAGGACTGAGGACGGCGTTCAAGCTGGAGTTGGCCGGAGAATTGTCACCGGCGGAAGCCATCCGCTGAACCCCGGTTTCGCCCCCATTTTCATCTCGGACAAAACAAGGCCCGGACGTGTCGGAATATGGGGTAACTTGCACGCCCATTCCGAATGGGGCAACCCGCCGGATGAGGAGAGGTGGCCGAGTGGCTTAAGGCGCACGCTTGGAAAGCGTGTATACTCCAAAAGGGTATCCGGGGTTCGAATCCCCGTCTCTCCGCAAGAAACCCGTCCCCCGAGGCGGGTTTTCTTTTTTGGGGCGTCGTATTTTGAGGTCATGCTGCGCAGGCAATTCGTGAAAGGCTCCGCCATCGTGGGCGCATCGGTGGTGACGCCGCACTGGCTGACGGCCGCCTCCGGGTTCTTCGCCACCGCCACCGAACGCAAGGTGGCGCAGGTGCTGGATTGCAAGCGCACCATGGTGCAGAACGTGCCGGTGCTGCGCGGATTCGCCGGAGACCACACCGACCTGGTCTCACCGTTTGTCATGCTGGATGAATTCGGCCCGCTCCAGATCGATCCCGGTGAGCTGGGCATGGACATCAAGGCCCATCCGCACGCCGGGGTCGCACCCACGACTTATTTGTTGTCCGGAAGTGGCCGCCACACCGACAGCCTTCAGAACGACCTGATCTACCGGGAGGGTCAATTCATGGTCTTCAGCAGTGGCCGGGGCGCCATCCACGAGGAAGTGAGCAACATGGAAATCCGGCGCGATGGGGGCGTTGTGCACGGATTCCAGATTTGGCTGAACCTGCCGGCTTCGGAAAAATTCGGCACGCCGATCACCACACTCCGGGACCGGACCGACTTCCCCGTCATTGAGACGGAGGAGTACCGCATCAAGGTGCTCATGGGGGAGGCGTTCGGGCAAACGGCGCCGACCGAAACCCACAGCCCCGCCTTCTATCACCACATCCACATCGCCGAGGGCGGCCGGCTGGATCTGCCGGTCGAGCCCAGCCACAATGCGTTTGTTCATGTGGTGGCTGGCCGCCTCGAAATCGAGGGACGCCGGGAGCTCGGGGCCCAGCAATTGGCCCTCTACGAACGGGGCGGCGACCACATCCGGTTCCACTCGGTCGGTGGCGCAGAATGCATCGTGCTGGGCGGGCAGCCCCTCGACGAACCCGTGGTGTCCTACGGTCCGTTCGTGATGAACGACCGGGCCCAGGTCCAACGCTGCATCGCGGATTACCGGGCCGGACGCATGGGCACCTTGTGAAGGAGGGCGGCCCAGTTCCCCCCTCATCAGAGGATGGTGGACGGGCGCGTGGCTTTGACTAAATTCGCCCCTCGTGAGCCCATTGGCTCCCACACATACGACACAACCACGACCCACACCTTCACCATGAAGCAGTTGTTCGCCCTCTTCGCAGTGGCCCTCTTGTTCGCCGCTCCAGTTTCCGCTCAGGAAGGAGACACCATTTTCCAGTCCGGTGATTCCATGATCGTCATGGTCCCGGACAGCGCCATGGCCGATTCCGCCATGATGGACAGCGCCGCTGCCGCCGCCGAAGCCGCTCCGATGGCGGAAGAAGCCGCCATGCCGGAAGAGACCGTCGAGGTCACCGGTGCCCGCCAGCAAATCAAGCTCCGCATCATCGAGGGCGGTGTGCTCTTCATGAGCTTCGTTGTGCTCTGCCTCATCTTCGGATTGGCCCTCGCGATCGAGCGCATCATCTACCTCAACATGGCCACCACCAACACCAAGGGTCTCCTTGAAAAGGTGGAGGAAGCCCTGAACAGTGGAGGTGTCGACGCGGCCAAGGCCGTGTGCGCGGACAGCCGTGGACCGGTGGCCGCCATCTTCCACCAGGGACTCGACCGAAGCGGTGGCAGCTACGAGGAACTCGCCAAGGCCGTCGAGGACTACGGCAGCCTCGAGAGCACCAAGCTCGAGCGCGGTCTGAGCTGGATCAGCCTCTTCATCGCCCTGGCCCCGATGCTCGGATTCATGGGAACGGTGATCGGCATGATCGAGGCCTTCGACAAGATTGCCCAGGCCAACACCATCAACGCCTCCATCGTAGCTGGCGGCATCAAGGTGGCGTTGATCACGACGGTCTCCGGTCTCGTCGTGGCCATCATCCTTCAGATCTTCTACAACTATATCCTCTCCAAGATTGACGGCATCGTCTTTGACATGGAGGAGGCATCCATGGACCTCGTGGACCTCGTGTACCGGAAGAAGTTGAACGGCTGATCGGTCCTGCGGTCGCAAAACAGCAGCACCATGCAAGCCAACGTCATCCGCACGGCCCTCATCGCCCTCCGCATCCTGATCATCGTGCTCGGGTGTATGTGGGTGGTTTCGGCCATCAACGCCGACGACCCGAACGGGCCCGTCGAGAGCCTCGTCAGTCTCAACCTCTACACCGGCGCGGTGTGTGTGGTGGCCATCCTCGGATTCGGCCTCTTCCACTTCGCCCAGAAGCTGGCCACCAACCCCAAGCGCGCCATGGGCACGCTGGTCGGTTTCGTGGTCTTCTTCGTGGCCGGCTTCATCGCATGGAGCCTGGCGGACACCACGGTGACCCCCGCCATGCTCGCGGGCGGAGCCACGGTGACCGAGGGCGACGTCAAGATTGCCGACGCCAGCATCCAATTCATTTACATCCTCGGGATTCTCGCCCTCATCTCCATCCTCGTGGTGGAAGGCAAGTCCATCCTGAAGAACTGGCTCTGACCTCACATGGCACGCAGAGAAGTCCCGGAAATCAATGCTGGCTCGATGGCGGACATCGCCTTCCTGCTGTTGATCTTCTGGCTCGTTACGACCACCATCGACAGCGATGAGGGCGTGAAGCGTCAGCTGCCGCCGCCGGTCCCGCCGGACATGGAGCAGCAGGAGGTCAAGGACGGCGACGTCTACAACGTCCGGACCAACTTCCGCGACGAGCTCCTCGTCGAGAAGGAGGTGCTCTCCATCGGGGAGCTCAAGGACGGAGCGAAGGACTTCCTCATCGCCACGGGCACGGGGCTCCTCCACCCGGAGCGCCCCAACGTCACGCTCGGCGACGACAACATGAAGTACCCGGAGCGCCAGTGGGTCCGCAAGGCGGAGCTGGTCGTGCTCGAGCAGAGCCTGATCGCCGCCGGCCAGGACAAGCGCGCCGAAAAGGTGCAGGAAAAGCTGAAGGCCATCGAGCTGTTCGGAAGCGATTACCGGGAGCTTCCCGGTTCGGCCCTGATCAGCCTGCAGACGGACCGCAACACCTCCTACGACCTGTACCTCCAGGTGCAGAACGAGCTGGAGGCGGCCGTCAACGAGCTGCGGGACGAATTGGCCCTCGCCAAATTCAACGAGTCCTACGCCTCCCTCGAGGAGCGCTACGGCCGGACCAAGGAGGAGAGCCTGCTCGACAAGATCAAGGCCGTCCGTCTCGTTTACCCCCAGCGGATTTCCGAAGCGGAGCCGCGTGACGCAAGCCAAGGATACTACTGATGGGCAAGTTCAAGAACAAGAAGCGCGAGATGGGGGCCATTTCCACGGCCTCCCTGCCGGACATCGTCTTCATGCTCCTCTTCTTCTTCATGGTGGCGACCGTGCTGCGGACGGAAGAGGAAATGGTGCGCGTGATCCGTCCGGAGGCGTCCGAGATCTACAAGATTGAGAAGAAGCACCTCATCCGGTACATCAACATCGGTCCGCCTCAGGACAAGCGGTATGGCACCGAGCCGGTCATCCAGCTCAACGACCAGTTCGCTGATGTCGCCCAGATCCGCGAGTGGGTGGAGAACGAGCGCCTGACCCTCGCCGAGGCCGAGCAGACCAAAATGTGGGTCTCGATGAAGGTGGACCAAGACACCAAGATGGGGGTGGTCACCGACGTCAAGCAGGAGCTTCGCAAGGCGTCCGCCCTGAAGGTGCTCTACTCCGCGAATTCCCGCGAGCGCACCAACTGATTCAGCCGCCGAATTCGGCGAGCACCTTGTCGGCCAGCACGGACGACAACTTCACATAACTCTCTTCGGTCCAGCCCGCCACGTGCGGGCTGACCTGTACCCGGGGGTGGGCCATCAGGCGCGTCCAGACCGCATCGCCTTCATTGGCCACCGTCTCGAAGCTGCTCGCTTCCCGTTCGAAGACGTCGAGTCCAGCGGCGATGACGCGCCCGTCCTTCAAGGCGTCCAGCAGGTCGGCCGTGCGGACCACCGGACCGCGGGCGGTGTTCAGCAGCACGATGGGCCGAGCGAACCCGGACAGGAATTCCCGGTCCACGAGGCCGCGCGTCTCCGGCGTCAGGTTGCAGTGCAGGCTCAGGATGTCGGCCTCGCGCTGGAGCGTCGTGAGGTCGACGGCCTCCACCCGGCCACCAAGGGCGCCGTCGTGGTCGTCGCGGTAGGGGTCGCAGGCGAGGATGCGGCACCCGAAGCCTTGGAGCTTTTCGGCGAAGGCACTGCCCATGTGGCCGTATCCCAGGATGCCAATGGTCCTGCCGCTGATTTCCGTGCCGCGGTGCCCCTCGCGGTCCCATTGTCCGGCCTTGACGGAGGCATCGGCCTCGCGCAGCAGGTTCATGAGCGACAGGAGCAGGCCGACGGCGTGTTCGCCCACGGCGTCGCGGTTGCCTTCGGGGCTGTTGAAGACGCGGATGCCCCGGTGCACGGCGATGGCGAGGTCGATGTTTTCGAGTCCTGCGCCGGATCGGCAAATGAAGCGGAGGTCGGGCAGCCGGTCGAGCAGGTCGGCATCGACCCGGATGCGGCTGCGCAGGACGAGGCCCTCTGCGTCAGGGTGCTGCCGGACGCCCTCTGCGGCGTGGCTGCCGGTGGCGTCGATGCACTCCATCCCGGCATCGCCCAAACGGCGGGCGAGGATGGGGTGGACGGTGTCGAGGAAGAGGACCTTCATGAACGGGGCGGGGCGTCAGGCGGCCATGAGCACGCCAATGCCGAAGTAGATGATGAGCCCGATGATGTCGTTGGCCGTGGTGATGAACGGCCCGGTGGCCAGGGCGGGGTCGATCTTGAACCGGTCCAGCGTGAGCGGGACGAACGTGCCGAAGAGCGCGGCAAACAAGATGACTGCCACCAAGGCCAGGCTCACGGTGATGCTCAGGTTCCAGCCATAGCCGAGGGCCAGACTGCTCAGCAGGATGACCCCGGCGCAAATGGTGCCGTTGAGCAGGGCCACGGAGAACTCCTTCAGGAGGCGGGGGACGAGACGGGAGTCGGTGGGGTTGCGGCCGGCGGCGAGGCCCTGCACGACGATGGCAGCGGATTGGACGCCCACATTGCCCCCCATGGCGGCGATGAGCGGGATGAAGAGGGCCATCGAGGTGAAGCGATCCATCTCCTCGAAGGCGCCAATGACATAGGCACCTGCCAGTCCCCCAAACAGCCCGATGAGGAGCCACGGGAGCCGGGCCCGGGTCAATTCCCAGAGGGTGTCGTCGCTTTCGACGTCGTCACTGAGGCCGCTCGCCAGCTGGTAGTCCTTCTCGGCCTCCTCCTTCATGAGGTCCACCACGTCGTCGATGGTGATCCTGCCCAGCAGGCGGTTGTGGTCGTCCACGACGGGAAGGGCCACGAGGTCGTATTTCTTCATGACCTGCACGACCAGCTCGTCCGGGTCATCCACCTTCACGGTGCGCGTGTCGTCCTCGCGGAAGAGGTCGCCGATGGTGCTGCGGGTGCTGGACGCTTCGAGCAGGAGCCGCTTCAACGACAACCGGCCGAGAAGCTGTCCGGCCGCGTTGACCACGTAGACGCTGTGCACCGTCTCGACGTCCTCGGCCTGCCGGCGCATTTCGCGGATGGCCTGCGTGACCGTCCAGTCCATCTCGACGCGGATGAGCTCCGTGCCCATCAGGGCGCCCGCGGTCCCTTCCGGGTACCGGAGGAGGGTCAACAGATCCTCGCGGTCCTCGGTGTCCAGCTGGGCGATGACCTTTTCGGCGCGCTCCTCGGACAGCTCACCGACCACATCAGCGGCATCGTCCGAATCGATGTTTTCCAGGACCTCCTCGGCGATTTCCTCATTGGTCAGGCTGGCCAGGACCAGCTCCCGGACGTCCTCCTCGAGTTCGACGAGCACATCGCCCCGTTCCTCGAGTTCAATGAGCTTCCAGAGGTATTGGACCTGATTGGCTTCGAGCCGGTCGAAGATCTCGGCGATGTCGGCGGGGTGCAGTTCCTCGAACCGGACGCGGAGGGCATCGTCCCGGCGCTCGGCGATGTCCTCGCCCAGGGCCTGCAGGTATTCACGCGTGATGTCCTCCACGTCTCAAAGTTCGCGCGATGCGCTCAGTTTTTGCGCCTCGAGCGGAAGAAGGTGGTGAGGAGTTCCGCACACTCTTCCTCGAGGATGCCGCCAACCAGCTCCGTTTTGGGGTGGAGCAACCCTTCGTCCCGCTTGCCGTGGAAGTCCAGTCCCCCGCGTTTGTCGTCCCGCGCTCCGTAGACCACCCGGCCGATGCGGGTCCAGAAGGCCGCTCCGGCGCACATGGGGCAGGGTTCGAGGGTGACGTAGAGGGTGCACTGGTCGAGGAACTTGCCGCCGAGGTATTCGCTGGCCGCGGTGAAGGCCTGCATTTCGGCATGGGCCGTGAAGTCGCGCAACCGCTCGCACAGGTTGTGGGCCCGGGCGATGATGCGTCCTCCGGCGACGATGACGGCGCCCACGGGCACTTCGCCAGCATCGGCGGCCATCCTCGCCTGTTCGAGCGCCTGGCGCATGTAGTCTTCGTCGGTCATGGGGCGGGTCAAATGAGGGGCTCGGCGGGTTCGTTCAGCCAGCTGCGCAGGATGGACTCGGGGCCGGTGCGGTCGACCTCGACCACGCGCCCGGTGGCCTTCAGCGGGGCAAAGGTCGCCAAGTCAACGGCCTCGACGGTGGTCCATCCGTGCTTCCGGCTCCACGCCCGGGCGAGGCCTTCCTGTTCGGGTTGGCCCACGGTGGGCACCAGCACCGCCGTCCGGCCGAGGACGACGAGGTCGAGCAGCGTGCTGTATCCACTCCGGCACACAATCGTCTCTGCGCCGAGGATGGCGGCCCGGAACCGGTCGTCGTCGGCGTCGTGGACCGTCAGGACATTGGCCTCCCGGTGTTGGCCCCCGCCCGGTTTTCCGGCGAGGATCAGGGCGGGGCGACCGTCCCGAAGGAAGCAGGTCCTCAGGGCTGCCTCCATCGTCGACCGCTGGGGCTCAGGGCCACTCACGAGGCCCAGCAGGGCGGCTGGCTTCGCCTCTTGCGCGGTGGCACTGTCACAATCACCGGGCGTCTGGTCATCGACCTGGAAGCGGCTCAGCGGACCGATGAACCGGGTGGCCTCGGACAACGGTGCGGACAGGGTGCCCGCGAGGGCCTGGTCTTCCGTGTCCGGCACCCACACCGCATCGAACCGCTCAGCGTACCGCTGCACCACGGACCGCGCCAAGGCCTTGGCCGGAGCAGGCACCGGCGGGTGGAGCTGGTGCGTCATGAACACGTTGCTCACCCCGGGGACATCGGCCCACGCGCCGTAGCAGTTGTCGCTGAAGACGTGCGTCACGCCGTGTTGACGCGCAAATGCGGTCGCCCAGGCGCGCTCTCGGCCAATGCTCCGGACAAAGCGGGGCATTTGCAGGGCGATGCGGGGCAGGGTGGCGATGCCACGGGCGTAGGTGATGGTCACACCGGGCTTGTCCACCCGGCTCCACGGCGGCAGGTCCTCCCCGTCATGACGCCGGTCCCATTCGGCCATTCGGGCATCGAGCCAGGCTCCGGCGGTGCCCCTAGAGGCCACCGTGACCTGGGCCCCCAGCCGCCGGGCGGTCACGATGAGTGGCCACGTGCGGGTGGCGTGCCCCATGCCCCAATCGAGGATGGCGAAGAGCACGTGGGGGTGCTGCTTCAGAGGGGCCGTGGACGCGCCGTTCATGCGCTGTAATTTCGCGGTTCATGGGCAAGGACAAGCTCCGCAAGTGGAAGGAGAACGCTGCGTTTTCCCACGTCTTCGAACCGGACCTCAAGGACATCGTCGGTGGGGCCACCCTCAATCGCGGGCAATGGGCCGAAACGGTGTTCGGCAATGACCGGCCGATCACCCTCGAGCTCGGGTGCGGAAAGGGGGAGTACACGGTCGGGCTGGCCCGGCGTCACCCCGAACGGAATTTCATCGGGGTCGACATCAAGGGACACCGCTTCTGGCGAGGGGCCAAGACCGCCCAGGAGGAGGGTTTGTCCAACGTGGCCTTCCTGAGGACCAAGATTGAATTCGTTCAGAATTTCTTTGCCCAAGGCGAAGTGAGCGAGGTGTGGCTCACCTTCTCCGATCCCCAGCCCAAGGACGAGAAGGGCACCAAGCGCATCACCTCGGAGGTCTTTCTCCGCCGGTACCAGCAGTTCATGAAGCCGGGTGGCCTGATTCACGTGAAAAGCGACAGTCCCCTGCTGTATGCGCTCTCGAAGGAGGGATGGACCGAAGCCGGATTCCCCATTCTCGAAGACAGCGCGGACGTGTACGGTGATTTGGTCCACCGGGTGGATCCGGAGTTTGCCGATGTGCTCCGCATCCGCACCTACTACGAATCGCGCTGGCTCGATGAGGGCAAGCTCATCCACTACCTCCGCACCCGGGCATGACCGCACGCCAAGGCAGCGCTACGGCCAAGCCGGGAAGCGGTGATTTCGAGCGGGACGTCCACGCGGTGGCCCGCCTGATTCCCCCCGGCCGCGTCACGAGCTATGGCGCGATTGCCCGGTATCTCGGTGCAGCCCGGTCCAGCCGCATGGTCGGTTGGGCGATGAACCGGGCCCTCGAGATCGACCCGAATGGGGCCCCGGAGCTCCACCCGGTGCCAGCCCACCGCGTGGTCAACCGGCTGGGCATGCTGAGTGGCCGCCTTCATTTTCCCACCCCCACCGCGATGGCCGAGCGCCTGCAAGCCGAGGGGGTGGAGATCCACAACGATCAAGTGGTGGACTTCGATGTCCGCTTCTGGGATCCCTCGACCGAACTTTGACCCATGGAGACATTGACCCGTGAACACCTCCTCGAGACCCTGTCCGGGGTGATGGAGCCGGACCTCGGCAAGGACATCATCACGCTCAATCTCGTTGAGCTCCTCGCCATGGAGGAGAAGGAGGCGGAGTGGCACCTGCGGCTTCGGGTGAAGTCCTCGAGCCCGGCCATGCACGCCCGGCAGCGGATGAAGGAAGCCGTGGAGTTCGCGCTCGAGAAGCTGGCGACCAAGCTGGGCACGACCATCGTCCCGGACGTCGAGGTCATCGCCCTGCCCGAAGACGAACGGACCCTCGACACCCGCAAGGTCCTGCCCGGCGTGCAGCACGTGATCGCCATCGCGTCCGGAAAGGGGGGCGTGGGCAAGAGCACGGTCACGGCCAACCTCGCCGTGGAGCTCGCCCGCCGTGGCCACCGCGTGGGGCTCATCGATGCAGACATCCACGGACCGAGCATGCCGACCATGTTCGATGTGGTCCGCGAGAAGCCCGCTCCGGTTGAGAAGGACGGCAAGCCGCTCATCGGGCCCGTGGAGGCGCACGGCGTGAAGCTCTTGAGCATCGGGTTCTTCGCCGATCCCGACCAGGCCATCGTGTGGCGGGGCCCCATGGCCTCCAAGGCGCTGGGGCAGCTCTTCACCGACGGAGACTGGGGAGAGCTGGATTACCTCCTCGTCGACCTGCCGCCGGGCACGGGGGACGTCCACCTGTCGCTGGTGCAAGTGGCACCGCTCAGTGGCGTGGTGGTGGTGAGCACCCCGCAGGACATTGCGCTCGCCGATGCCCGGAAGGGGGTGAGCATGTTCCAGCTCGAGAGCATCAACGTACCAGTCCTCGGGCTCGTGGAGAACATGGCGTACTTCACCCCACCGGATCTGCCGGACCGCAAATACCACCTCTTCGGCCGCGACGGCGTCAAGCGATACGCGGAGGCCTCCGGCACGCCCTTCCTGGGGGAGTTGCCGTTGGTGCAGGCCATCCGGGAGGCGGGAGACGCCGGCCGGCCGGCCGCGCTTCAGGACGGCACGGAAGCCGCCCGGGCGATTGCCGCGGTCACCGACCGGATGCTCGAGGAGTTGGAGCGACTCCCGGCGTAAATTCGCGGCATGGCGAACGCCCACAAGGATCAGGAGGCCCTTCGCGAGCGGATTGACCGCGCGCTGGAGGAGTTGCGCCCCTTCCTCCGTTCCGACGGAGGGGACATCACCGTGATGGCGGTGAAGGAGGACCTGACCGTGGAGGTGGAGCTGCAGGGAGCCTGCGCCCACTGCGCCCAAGCGGCCATGACGATGAAGGCCGGGGTGGAAGAGGCGGTGCGCCGTGCCGTTCCCGAGGTCACGCGGGTGGTGGCGGTCAACATGCCGGACTCGGCCCGGGGTTGAACACACCGGACTTGCCGTTGTTGCACGGACAGCCGGCCGTGAATCCTACCTTCGCCGGGCGAAACCCATGATCCAGACGGACATCCTCATCATCGGTGCCGGGCCCTGTGGCCTCTTCACCGTGTTCGAAGCCGGGCTCCTGAAGCTCAAGTGCCACCTGATTGACGCCCTGCCCCAGGCGGGCGGACAATGTGCCGAGATCTACCCCAAGAAGCCCATTTTCGACATCCCGGCCTATCCGGAGATTCTGGCGGGTGACTTGGTGGACCGGTTGATGGAGCAGGCCGCGCCGTTCAAGCCGGGCTTCACGCTCGGCGAGCGGGCGGAGACCATCGAGAAGGACGACGAAGGCCAGTTCATCCTGACGACCAACCGGGGGACGGTGCACCGGGCGCCCATCATCGCCATCGCTGGCGGACTGGGCTGTTTCGAACCCCGCAAGCCGCCGGTGGACCGCCTCGAGGAGTACGAGGACCGCGGCGTGGAGTACATCATCAAGGACCCGGAGTTCTATCGGGACAAGAAAGTGGTGATCAGCGGGGGTGGCGACAGTGCCCTCGACTGGACCAACTTCCTGGCCGACGGCGTGGCGTCCGAAGTGACCCTCGTCCATCGCCGGGAGGGCTTCCGCGGCCATCCCGACAGCGTCCAGAAGGTGCTGGACATGGCCGCCGAGGGCAAGATCCGCCTGCTGACCAATGGGGAGGTCATGGGCGTGAACGGGGACGAGCACCTCGAAGGCGTGACGGTCAAGCACAAGACCGATGGGGACATCCACCTCGAGTGCGACCATTGGGTGCCGCTGTTCGGCCTGAGCCCCAAGCTGGGCCCCATTGCGGATTGGAACCTCAACATCACCAAGAATGCCATCGAGGTGGACACCTTCGACTACAGCACCAACGTCGAGGGGATTTACGCCATCGGGGACATCAACACTTACCCCGGCAAGCTCAAGCTCATCCTCTGCGGCTTCCACGAGGCCACGCTGATGGTGCAGAGCGCCTTCAAGCGCATTTACCCCGACAAGAACCTCGTGCTCAAGTACACGACGGTCAACGGGGTCAACGGATTCTGACCATGTCCACCATCCGCCTCACCGTCATCGACCGCGAGGGCGTCTCCCACGAGCTGGAGGCCCCCACCGACATGAACATGAACGTCATGGAGCTCTGCAAGAGCGCCGAGTTGCCCGTCGAGGGCACCTGTGGTGGCATGGCCATGTGCGCCAGCTGCCACTGCTACGTCGAGGAGACGGCCGCGGCCGACCTGCCCGAGAAGTCGGATGACGAGGAGGATATGCTGGACGAGGCCTTCCATGTGGAGGACAACAGCCGCCTCGGGTGCCAATTGCACCTGCGCGACGACATGGACGGCATGGTCATCCGCCTCGCCCCCGTCGGCTGATCAGAACAAGGACGCATTCCGCGCCGTCTCCGCGAGGCGGTGCACAGCCGGTCTGACCCGGGAGGCGGCCAAGGCATCGATGTGCCGCAGGCCGTGGGCGTCCGTGCCGAGCAGGCTCACCCATCCGTTGTCGATGCACGTCTCGGCCACCTGTTGGACTTCCGGTCCATAGGCGCCGGCGAGGGAGGCCGCATTGACCTGCAGCCAAACGCCTTGCTCGGCCAACGCCTCGAACCGGTGCAGCTCACCGTGCCAGTAGGGGTAGCGCTCGATGTGGGCCATCACAGGCTGAAGGCCCCTCACCTGCGTTTCGAAGACGAATTCGGTCAACAAGCCCTCGGCTGGAGGTGCCCCGAAGGCCAACTCGAACAGCAACCGATCGCCGGGCGCGAGCAGGTCCTCTCCCTGACGGACGGCCGTCAGGACGGTGTCGTCCAGAAAGTATTCGGCACCGAGCGCAAGCTGGAAGGCCGGGTGCCGTTCGGCGACGGCCGCCTTGAGTTGCGTGAAGGCCGGCTCCAACGTGCTCCGATCGTTCGGGTAGGTGTCCGCCATGATGTGAGGGGTCGTCACGGCGCCCTCGTATCCGAGGCGGACGAGCGCGTCGATCATCTCGAGCGAAGCCGCCAGGTCGGGTGCACCATCGTCGACACCCGGTACGAGGTGGCTGTGGAAGTCGAATCGGAAGGCCGACAGGTCCAGCGGGTCAACGTCGGCTGGAGCCGACGTGCCATTGCGGTCCCGACCGAACCACCTGGACAGCCAACCCATCAGCGGTTTCCGTATTGCTGGTCGTAGTAGTCGCGGTAGGCTCCGCTGGTGACCTCCTCGAGCCAGCCATCGTTGGCGAGGTACCAGTCGATGGTCTTCGCGAGGCCCTCCTCGAAGGTGATGGACGGGCGCCAACCGAGGTCCTCCCGCAGCTTGGTCGGATCGATGGCGTACCGCATGTCGTGGCCCGCCCGGTCCGTCACGTAGGTGATGAGCTGTTCGGTTTCGCCCTCAGCGCGCCCCAGCTTGGCGTCCAGCTGGCGGCACATGAGGCGGATGAGGTCGATGTTGCGCCACTCATTCTCCCCGCCAATGTTGTAGGTCTCGCCGTCTGCGCCCTGGGTGATGATGACCTCGAGGGCGGCAGCGTGGTCTTCGACCCAGAGCCAATCCCGCACATTGACGCCCTGACCGTAGACGGGCAGCGGCTTCTTCTGCACCGCGTTGCGGATGAAGAGCGGGATGAGCTTCTCCGGGAATTGGAACGAACCGTAGTTGTTGGAGCAGTTGGACAGCACCACCGGCATGCCGTAGGTGTGATGCCAGGCGCGCACGATGTGGTCGCTCGAGGCCTTGGAGGCGCTGTAGGGACTGCGGGGATCATAGGGGGTGTCTTCGGTGAAGAACCCGGTCTCCCCCAGCGAGCCGTAGACTTCGTCGGTCGAGACGTGGTGGAAGCGCTTTCCTGCCAGGCCACCTTCGGAGTCTGCCCAGGCGGCCCGCGCCGCGGACAGCATGGAGGCCGTGCCCATGATGTTGGTTTCGAGGAAGGCCATTGGGCCGGAAATGCTTCGGTCCACGTGGCTTTCCGCCGCGAGGTGCATCACGCTGTCCACGTTTTCCTCCTTCATCAAGGCCGTCACCCCTTCCGTGTCGCGGATGTCCATCTTGACGAACCGGTGGTTCGGGGCGTTCTCGATGTCCTTGAGGTTGGCCAGGTTGCCGGCGTAGGTCAGGGCGTCGAGGTTGATGATGCGCACGTCGGCATGGCGGGTCACCCACCGGCGCACCACATGCGATCCGATGAAGCCGGCACCGCCGGTGACGAGAAGGACCTTGGGGGTGTGCGGGTTGTCGGCCATGTCAGAAGCTCCAGTAGTTGAGGTCGCCAGCGAGGTGCCGGTATATGCCCTTGATGTCCACGAGGAAGGCGCGGTCGGGGTTCTTCATCAACCGGCGGAAGGAACCGGCGTCGTACCCCACGTATTCCGCGTGGTTGACCGCCACGATGACCGCGTCATAGGCGGCTTCGGCGGGCGCCTCGGTCAGCGTCACGCCGTATTCATGGTCCACCTGCTCTGGCGAGGCGAAGGGGTCCACCACGTCGGTCTCGACGTTGAAGGACCGGAGTTCGCGGATCACATCGAACACCTTGGAATTGCGGATGTCCGAGACGTTTTCCTTGAAGGTCACGCCCATCACGAGCACCTTGGCCTCCAGCGGGTTCACGCCCTTTTCCAGCAGGCGCTTGACGACTTGTTTGCCGGCGTAGTAGCCCATGCTGTCGTTGACGTACCGGCCGGAGTTGATGACCTTGGCATGGTAGCCCAGCTTCTCGGCCCGCCACGTGAGGTAGTAAGGGTCCACGCCGATGCAGTGTCCGCCGACCAGGCCGGGGGTGAACTTGAGGAAGTTCCACTTCGTCCCGGCGGCCTCGAGCACCTCGAAGGTGTTGATGCCCACCCGGTTGAAGATGATGCTGAGCTCGTTGATCAGGGCGATGTTGACGTCGCGCTGGGTGTTCTCGATGATCTTGGACGCCTCGGCCACCTTGATGCTCGAGGCGCGGTGGGTCCCCGCCTTGACCACGAGGTCGTAGGTGCGGGCGATCACGTCCAGGCTCTCGGCATCGCTGCCGCTGACCACCTTCACGATGGTCTCGATGGTGTTGACCTTGTCGCCCGGGTTGATGCGCTCCGGGCTATAGCCCACCTTGAAGTCGGTGCCGAAGGACAGCCCGCTGCGCTCCTCGAGGACGGGCACGCAATCCTCCTCCGTGCAGCCGGGGTAGACCGTCGACTCGTAGACCACGTAGTCACCGGGTGACAAGGCGTCGCCCACCGTGCGGGACGCCGAGATGAGGGGCGTGAGGTCCGGCTGGTTGGTTGCGTTGATCGGCGTGGGGACGGCGACCACGAAGAACTGGGCCGCCTTGAGGTCGGCCGGATCCGCCGTGAAGGTGATGTCGCACCCGTCGAAGGCCTCCTTCTCGAGCTCTTCGCTGGGGTCGATTCCCTGTTTCATTTGCTCCACCCGTCCGGCGTGAATGTCGAATCCGATCACGCGGATGTGGCGGGCAAAGGCCAAGGCAATGGGCAATCCGACGTAGCCCAGGCCGATGACGGCGAGGGTGGCGTCTTTGTCGAGAAGCCGCTGGTGCAGGTCTTTCGTGCTCATGGTGTCGTGTCAATGGGGTGGACTGCGCCATCACGCAGGGCGTATTGAGCGCCGGATTCGGGGCAGGCAGCGCGGCCCTCGGCGTCGAAGTCGAGCCGGTGTCCGAAGGCGCTCATCCAGCCGGTTTGGCGGGCCGGGTTGCCGACCACGAGGGCGTAGGCGGGAACGTCCTTGGTGACCACTGCTCCGGCGCCGATGAAGGCATACGGGCCGATGTCGTGGCCGCAGACGATGGTGGCGTTGGCGCCGATGGACGCGCCCTGGCCCACCCGTGTCCGGGCGTACTGGTCACGGCGCACCACGGCACTGCGGGGGTTGGTCACGTTGGTGAACACGCAGCTCGGACCGAGGAAGACATCGTCCTCACAGGTGACGCCGGTGTACAGGCTGACGTTGTTCTGGACCTTGCAGTTGCGGCCGAGCACCACGTCGGGGCTGATGACGACGTTCTGGCCAATGTTGCACCCGTCGCCCAGCACCGCCCCCGGCATGATGTGGCTGAAATGCCAAATGCGGGAGCCCGCTCCGATGGAACAGCCTTTGTCGATGACCGCCGTCTCATGGGCGAACCAGCCTTCGTGTTCCACCAATCCGCTCATTTGCTGTAGGAGGCGAAATCCTTGTGTTCGGTCTTGCGGAGGTCCTCCTCCGACAGGCCCTTGAAGTACTCGTAGGTGATGGCGAGGCCCTCAGCCCGTCCCACCTTCGGCTCCCAGCCCAGCACCTCCCGGGCGCGGGCAATGTCCGGGCGTCGTTGCTTCGGGTCGTCCGTGGGCAGCGGCTTGTAGATGACCTTCTGGTCGGTCCCGGTCAGCGAAATGATCTCCTCGGCGAAGTCGGCGATGCTGATTTCATCGGGGTTGCCCACGTTGACCGGTCGGTGCTCGTCGGACAGCAGCAGGCGGTAAATGCCCTCCACCAAGTCGTCCACGTAGCAGAAGCTGCGCGTCTGGCTGCCGTCTCCGAAGACCGTGAGGTCTTCTCCGCGCAAGGCTTGCCCGATGAAGGCGGGCAGCACCCGGCCGTCGTTGAGGCGCATCCGGGGTCCGTAGGTGTTGAAGATCCGAACGATGCGGGTCTCCAGACCGTGGAAGGTGTGGTAGGCCATCGTCATCGCCTCCTGAAAGCGCTTGGCCTCGTCGTAGACACCACGCGGCCCCACTGGATTCACGTGTCCCCAGTATTCCTCGTGTTGGGGGTGCACCTCGGGGTCACCGTAGACTTCACTCGTGCTCGCAATCAGCATCCGCGCGCCCTTGGCGCGGGCCAGGCCGAGGCAGTTGTGCGCCCCGAGCGATCCCACCTTCAGGGTCTGAATCGGAATCTTCAGGTAGTCGATCGGGCTCGCCGGTGAGGCGAAGTGCAGGATGTAGTCGAGGTCCCCTTTGACGTGGATGAATTGGCTGACGTCGTGGTGGTGGAACTCAAACCGGTCAAGGCCGGTCAGGTGCTCGATGTTGCGCAGGTCGCCCGTGATGAGGTTGTCCATGCCGATGACATGGTGGCCTTCGGCGATGAACCGGTCGCAGAGGTGGGAGCCGAGGAATCCGGCGGCGCCGGTGATCAGGACGCGCTTCATCAGGCGTGGGTGCCGCGGCGGCCGATGGAGGTGTATTCCCAACCATGTTTCGCCATGTCGGCCACGTCATAGAGGTTGCGGCCGTCAAACACGATGGGGTTGTTCAGTGCCCCCTTCATCTTGTCGAAGTCGGGCGTGCGGAAGACCTGCCATTCGGTGCAGATGAGCAGAGCGTCGGCTCCAGTCAGCGCGGCGTAGGGGTCATCCGCAAAGTCGATGCGGTCACCGAGGCGGCCCTTGACGTTGTCCATGGCCTCCGGGTCGAATGCGCACACACTGGCGCCGGCATCGAGCAGCTTCTCGATCATGTACAGGGCAGGCGCTTCGCGGATGTCGTCGGTTTCGGGCTTGAAGGCCAGGCCCCACAATGCGATGCGCACCCCGCTCAGATCACCGTTGAAGCGCTTCAGGATCGGGTCGAAGAGCACCGTCTTCTGGGCCTCGTTGACCTCCATCACGCTGGTCAGGATCTCGAATTCGTAGTCCGCTTCCCGGCCGCTGCGGTGCAGGGCCTGAACGTCCTTGGGGAAGCAACTTCCGCCATAGCCGATGCCCGGAAACAGGAAGCGCGGTCCGATGCGGGTGTCCGTGCCGATGCCGCGGCGAACCTTGTCGACGTCGGCGCCCACCTTCTCGCAGAAATTCGCGATCTCGTTCATGAACGTGATCTTGGTCGCGAGGAAGGCGTTGGCCGCATACTTGGTCAGCTCGGCGCTGCGCTCGTCCATCACGATCAGCGGGTTGCCCTGCCGGATGAACGGCTTGTAGAGGCGGGTCATCACCTCCTCGGCACGGTCGCTCCCGACACCGATGACCACACGGTCCGGCTTGAGGAAGTCGTCCACGGCATAGCCTTCACGCAGGAACTCGGGGTTGGACACCACGTCGAAGTCGACGGTGGCATGTGCGGCCACAGCGGCGGTCACCTTTTCGGCCGTGCCCACCGGCACGGTGCTCTTGTCGACAATCACCTTGTAGTCGGTGATCATGCGGCCCAGTTGGTCGGCCACGCCCAGCACGTAACTGAGGTCAGCGCTGCCGTCTTCCCCCGGCGGGGTGGGCAGGGCGAGGAAGATGATTTCGGCGGGCTCCACGGCCTCCGCGAGGTCCGTGGTGAAGCTCAGCCGGCCGGCTTCGAGGTTGCGCTCAAACAGGACATCGAGGTGGGGCTCGTAGATGGGGACCTCCCCATTGCGCATCTTCTCCACCTTGTTTGCGTCGATGTCGACGCAGATGACATCATTTCCTGTTTCCGCAAAACAGGTCCCGGTGACCAGTCCAACGTAACCGGTACCGATAACAGCTATTTTCATGACTCCTGAGAGCGTTTTTGGTCTGCCTTAAAGGTACGACCCGATGCCCTCGACAATCGCGACGCTCACGCATTCCTGCTGGGCGGGCGTGAGCTCGGTGTGCATCGGCAGGCTGATCACCCGATCCGTGAGGTCCTCAGTGACAGGGAGTTGCGGTGTTCCACCGGGCACATCGGCAAACGCGTCCTGCAGGTGGATGGGCTTTGGGTAATAAATGCCAAAAGGAATGCCGGCTTCCTGCAGGTGGCGGGCGAGGTGGTCCCTCAGCCCGGGGCCTTCGCCCTTCGTGTTGAGCTTGAGGGTATACTGGTGGAACACGTGGCGCGACTTCGGGTGCCGGTAGGGCGTGGAAATCAGCGGGTGGCTGCCCAGCAGTGAATCATAGCGGTCCGCCGCTTCCGCCCGCGCCTCGTTGTAGGCGGTCAGGTGGGGGAGCTTGACCCCCAGGATGGCGGCCTGGATGCTGTCCAACCGGCTGTTCATGCCGATGATCTCGTGCTGGTAGCGCTGGCGGGATCCATGGTTGCAGATCATCCGGAGCCGTTCGGCCAAGGCAGCATCGCGCGTGAAGCAGGCTCCGCCGTCGCCATAGGCGCCCAGGTTCTTGGACGGGAAGAAGCTCGTGGTGCCAATCGTCCCCATGGTGCCGGCGGCTTGCCAAGCGTCTTCCGCAGTGTGCCATGCCGACCCGATCGCCTGTGCAGTGTCCTCCACCACGGCCAGCCCGTGTTCCTGCGCCACCGCGAGGATGCCCGTCATGTCGGCGCACTGGCCGTAGAGGTGGACCGGCATGATGGCCTTGGTGCGGGGCGTCACCGCCTTGGCGACGGCAGCGGGGTCCAGGGTGAAGGTGCACGGATCGACGTCCACCATGACGGGGGTCAGACGCAGAAGATGGATGACCTCCACGGTGGAGATGAACGTGAAGGAAGGCGTGATGACCTCGTCGCCGGGCTCCAGGTCCAGGGCCATCAAGGCGGCCTGGAGGGCGTCGGTGCCGTTGGCGCACGGGACGACGTGAACGGGGTCGGACTCGGTGTGACCGAGCCAATGGGCCAGGTCGGCGGTGAACTCCCGGACCGCCGGCCCATTGATGAATTGGCCCGAGCGGACCACGTCGAGAACGGCGCGGTCGATGTCTTCCTGAATCCGGGCGTATTGTCCGCGGACATCCACCATGTGCAGTTCCATGCGCGTCGTGTTGGGTTGGCGGCGAAGATAGAGAGAGGAGCCCTGCCCCGTTGCGGGAGAGGAAGCTGGCAAGAGTATATAATACTTCGACAAAAGCACCGTATCTTGAGGGCAACCGAATTTGTCATGCCTTCGATCACCGCTTCCCTTCTGCGGGCCATCGCGCTCGTCCTGGTTTCCATGGCCTCCTTCCCTGGGCTGGCGCAGGCGTTCAATCCCGATGCCAACGGAGATGGCCAGGTCGGCGCCGGGGATGTCATCGCCGTGCTGGCGGTCTATGGGCTGCCTTTCGACGCCACCGATTTCGGTCCCAGTGTCCTCCATTTCGACCCCGACACGATTGGCACCTTGCCCCTCGGTTATGATCTCTACATCGCAGAGGATTTCACCTTGCCCTACCTGTACGTGACCGTGCCGGATGGCGATTTTCCCGGGCAGTCCTTCAGGTTGGCCGTGGAGAAGCAGCCGGACATGGACAACCAGCAGGTCTACCTTCAGGATACCGAGGGCAATTGGCTCGCCCTGGCCCGCCAATTTGAGACCAACGGCCGCTTCGCGAACCTCGTGTGGACCGGCCAGCGCTGGGTCTCTTCCGTTCTGGATTGACCCCCCAATCATTCGGCTCGCCTTTCAGACCTTCGCGCCATGCCCGGATGGTGGAATTGGTAGACACGACAGACTTAAACTCTGTTGGCCCGAATGGGCCGTGCGGGTTCAAGTCCCGCTCCGGGTACGAAAAAGCCCCGACCGCAAGGTCGGGGCTTTTTGTTGGGCGCTCTCGATCAGAGAACCCCCATCATTCGCAGTCGGAGCCGAAGGCGCCGAGGAAGACGAGCATGTCCGAGGTGGTGACCTGGCCATCCCCGTTGAGGTCTGCCATGCAGTCCGCGAGGCATCCGAAGTCACCTAGCAGAAGCAAGGCGTCCGATACCGTAATGAGGCCATCGTTGTCGAGGTCCGGGGGACAATCGTTGACGGGGTCGCCACCGCCGCCATTGTCACCGTTGCACAGGCCGGAGATGGACCACGTGGCGTCGAACTGGGCACCGGAGGACGTTGAGTATCCGTTGAACAGGTAAATGGACCAGGTGCCCGATCCGGAGAGTCCGCTGCCGTTCAGGTCCACGTCGGCGGTGTAGGTGCCCGACGTGCTGGACTGCCAACCCGACGGCCAGGCCGTGTAGTCGCCGATGCTGCTGCAGCCAGCAGGCGAACTGTTGTAGCCACCGACGGCGATGCAGTTGCCGTCGGGTGAGGTGATGGCCACCGCGAGGTCCGCCGCCCAGCTGGACCCTCCACCGGTGTTCGTCCAGTTCAGGGTGATGTCGAGAGATTCCGGAGTGCCGGCAGCGTCGAAGGTGAAGAAGGCCGAAGCGGAGTTGGCACTCAACGTCGCGTTGAGGGACCCCTCCGCATCGCAGTCGCAGGGCTGGCCGGCGGGCGGATAGATGCAATCGCCGCTGTCGATGGTGGCGTCGGCATCGTAGTTGCAGGCGTCTGCATCCGTGCAGCCCACGCAGCTTGTTCCGTCCCCGCCGCAAACGCCACAGGCGTCATCGATGAGGCAGGATCCATCGTCCTCTTCGGCCTCTGGATCGAAGTTGCAGGCGCTGGGCAGGGTACAGCCCTCATTGGCGGCGCTGTTGGTCGGATAGCTGTCGAGCACGTCCGCACCCGTATTCAGGGGGTCGAGGTAACCGGACAGTCCCACCCCCCACGATACGTCCATCCGGCCGTAGTAGTCGTAGGCGCCGTTGTTGACCGATCCACTGCAGGCGGCGGCTCCACCGTAGAGCTGGCCGATGATGCGGTGGTTCTGGTCAAACAGGGGAGAGCCAGAGGATCCCGGCTCGGTCACGCCGTCTTCCCACGCGCTGATCCACCAGACGGCTGCACCGCCTGCGGTCGACTGGTAGGGGCTGTTGTTCTCGAAGCATATCTTCTTGATGTCCCCGCTCGGATGGTGGATGCCCACGGCCGAACTCGGGGTGGATCCACTGACATCCCAGCCCGCATATTCCACATTGAAGCTGGACGGCGGAGTGCTGCTCAATTCAATCAGGGCCACGTCGCTCGACCCGCTGTTGACGAGCAACGTGCCCCCCGAAACGCTCTGGTTGGTGGGGCCGGTGTTTCCGCCGCAGGTGCTGCTCTCGTGGTTGAAGTAGTACACCCAGTTGTTGGGGTTGCCGAGACAATGGTTCGCCGTCAGGAAGTACGGGGTCCCGTCCTCGGCCGTGTTGTTGACGAGGGCTCCGGTGCACACGGCAAACCCGCCGTTGGTGATGAGGGCCACAGCCTTCTTCTCGGTCTGCCAGGCCGAACCGGAGGGACAATTGACATTGATGTTGCAGGCTCCGCTGTTGCCGAAGG
The DNA here is from genome assembly GCA_049610565.1 of Flavobacteriales bacterium. GTDB lineage: Bacteria > Bacteroidota > Bacteroidia > Flavobacteriales_D > Sanyastnellaceae > UBA8752. The sequence goes on from JBMYZR010000004.1 coordinate 25,664, forward strand.
GCCCCATGCTGACGTTGGCCGCGGGGTTCTCCGGGTGAAGCAGAAGGCTGCGGTAACCGTGGACGATCTGCGTGATGCGGACATCGCCTTGCCCATGAACGGCCAGGGGCTCTTGGTACTCCACCACGATGTGGTCGGCGTCGAGGATGCCCAAGGGGAGGTACCCCCATTCCTTTTCGTTGGCTTCGGTGAAGCTGCCCAGGAATCGGCTCCGGTCCGCGTTCCACACGTACAGCGTCGCGCCCGGCGGCACGTCAAAGGCACCCAATGTCAGGCCGATGCCCGTCGCGCCAGGACAATGGATGCCCATGCGCCAGATCCAGCGGTCCTTTTCCTGGGTCCAGACGCCCGCGTCCTGCAGGCCAAGGCTGGTTTCCCGTTCGACGCCAAAGCGCCAGGGTGCCTCCTTGTACTGGTCGGTCACTGCATCCTCCGCGGCGAGTTCGGCCAGGTCCAAGGCCTCCGTTGACACCACCGGGATGGCGGTCATGTCCACATCGACCCCCCATTTCCAAGGCTGTCCGCCTTGGCTGATCTGGGCCGTGCCGATCTGGGTGCTGCCCGTCAGGATCGAGAGCAGCACCCAGAGGGGAAAGAAAGGCCGGCGCATCACTCGCAGGAGCTGCCGAAGAGGGACAACATCACGAGCATGTCCGACGTGGTCACGGTGCCGTCACCGTTCATGTCGTGCGTGCAGTCCGCCGGACATCCGAAGTCACCGAGCAACATCAGCAGGTCACCGATGCCGATGATGCCGTCGTTGTTGAAGTCTCCGAAGCATTCGTACACCTCCTGGAAGGTGAGGCTCTGCTGGAGAATTTGCGGGTTCTCGAGGTCTGCAGTCCGCGTCTGGAGGTTGACCGTCAGGTTGACTTCACCATCCGTCGTCAGCTGGGCGATGAGCACATGGCCATCGGCGTCCGGGAAGGCGGTGGGCTCCAGGTCGGGGTAGATGAAGACCGATCCTCCGTTGACATCGTTGGCCACGATGGCACCTCCGTTGGCTTCGAATTCAGCGAAGTCCAGACCGATGGTGCTCACATCGGCGGAGTTGTCCTGACCGCCCACGGTGAGCCAGCTGTCGAATTCGAGCAGCGGGTCGACCGGCAGGACGGCCGGGTTGTAGTCCACGGCAAGGGCTCCACCGAGCGCGTTCTGATAGAAGGTCGTGGTGGTGGTGATGGACAAGGGGACACTGTCGAAGCCGTACACGGCCACGAGTTGCTCGGTCGGGTCGGAGAACTCTGCCCACACGCGATAGGTGGTCATGCCGTTGACGGTGTTCTGGCCCACGACATCGTATCCGATCTGGACAAAGCTGCTCTCGACCACTTCGTCCTCGTCACAGATGCCGTCGTTGTCAGCGTCGTTGAGGCAGTTCCCGTCGCAGTCGAGGTTGTCGGCTGCGGGGTAGGTGCAGGACCCGTCGTCCACCGTAGCGGACGCGCTGTAGTTGCAGGCATCCGGGTCGGTGCAACCGGGGATGTCGCCACCTGTGCAGGTGTTGATGGTCTCCCCATCTCCGAAGTCGCCGCCCGTGGCCACCACCACACCGTCCACCTCGAGGGTGTAGCTGCCGTTGCCGTACTGACAGCAGATGCCGTCACCGAAGGAGTCGCTGACCGTGAGGTCGTAGCAACCCTCGGGGAGGCAGGCCGTTTCGACCACGGTCGCGTCGGGCTGGTCATACGGACCTCCGGACCACACCGTGTTGCCCGAGGCGTCGGTCAGGATCCACGTGAACTCTCCCGGGTATTGGTCGAGCACGGTGGTCATGGTGTAGTTCACACCGTCGAGCACACAGGAACCGTCGTCCAGAATGGCGTCGGGATCGTAGTTGCAGGCATCGGGGTTGGTGCAGCCACCGCAGGTGCTGTTGTCTCCTCCGCACACGCCGCAATCGTCGTCGAAGAGGCAGGACCCATCATCCTGGGTGGCCGTCTCGTCGTAGTTGCAGGCTGCCGGCAGGGTGCATCCGAGGCAATCGAAATCGCAGGTGCCGTTGTCGATGCCCGCATCCGGATCGAAGTTGCAGGCCGTCGGATCGGTGCAGCCGAAGTTGAGGTTGTCCGTGCAGAATTCCGTGGTTTCTCCGAAATCGAAGTCCCCTCCGGAGGCAATGAGGTTGCCGTCCACCGTCAGGGTGTACCCACCCGGATCGAAGATGCCGTCCCCGAAGCTGTCGGCGATGCTGAAGGTGTAGCAACCATCACCCACGCAGAGGGACTGTTCGTCGGTTGTCCCCGCTCCGGTATAAGGGCCGCCGCTCAACAGGACCGTTCCCGTGGAGTCCGAGAGGGTCCAGGTCGTTTCTCCGGGCCAGGTGTCGGTTGTGACACTGACCGTTACGGCAATGCCGTCTCCGATGCAGCTTCCATCGTCGATGGTGGCCTCCGCATCGTAGTTGCAGCTTTCCGGGTCGGTGCAGCCGTAGCAGCTGAAGTCACAGGTGCCGTTGTCGAGCTCCGCATCGGCATCGTAGTTGCACGCGGTGGCATCGGTGCATCCGAAGGCTCCACCGACACAGAAAGTCGTGGATTCGGATTCTCCGTATTCGCCACCCGCGGCCACGGTGGATCCGTCTACCGTCAATTCATAGTTGCCATCGCCAAAGGCACAGCAGATGCCGTCGCCGAAGCTGTCGTAGATGGTGAAGGTGTAGCACCCTTCGGCCGCGCAGAAGTTCTCGACCAGGGTGGTCGCCGCATCCGCATACGGGCCGCCGGACGCCACGATGGCCCCGGTGCTGTCCGTGAGGTCCCACGTGATCTCACCGGGGTAGTTGTCCGTCAGGAGGGTCAGGGTGAACCCAAGACCTTCCGAGAGACAGGACCCGTCGTCGATGACGGCGTCCGGATCGTAGTTGCATGCGGTGCTGTCGGTGCAGCCTCCACAGGTGCTGTCGTCTCCTCCACACTCACCGCAGAGGTCGAGGAACAGGCAGGACCCGTCGTCGATGATGACGGTGGCGTCGTAGTTGCAGGCGGTGCTGTCGGTGCAGCCACCGCAGGTGCTGTTGTCCCCGGCGCAGATGCCGCAGAGGTCGAGGTCGGCACAAGAGCCATCGTCCACCGTCGCATCCTCGTCGTAGTTGCAACTGGCCGGGTCGGTGCAGCCGTCGATCACACCGCCGATGCAGACATCGTTGAGGGTGATGTCGGCCACGTAGGTCACGTCGCCGCTGCTGGAGTAGCCGTTGATGAGTTGAATCGACCAGTCTCCGTCACCGGACAGTTCCGCTCCGCTCAGGTCGATGGTGGCGAGGTAGGATCCCGAATCACCGAGCGTCCAATCATCAGGCCACAGACCGTACCCGCCGAGGTCCGTGCATCCGGCACTGATGCCGGCGGTGAAGCCTCCGAACTCGATGCATTCGCCCGACGGTGCCGTGATGACCACGAGCATGTCCGCGGCCCAGCTTCCGGCGCTGGTGGTGTAGTCGAGGGCGATGTCGAATGTGCTCAATTCGCCCGTGCCGGTGAAGGAGACGGCCGTGCCGCTGGCTCCACCCGCAAGGGTTTCGGTGATGCTCAAGTCCGTGGAGCAGTCGCAGATGCCACCCACCGGGGGGTAGGTGCAGGACGCATCATCGATGGTGGCGTCCGGGTTGTAGTTGCACGCGGTGGAATCGGTGCAGCCCACGCAGCTCGTGCCATCGCCGGCGCAGACGCCGCATTGGTCGATGTCGGCGCAGCTGCCGTCGTCCACCGTGGCGTCCGGGTTGTAGTTGCAGAATCCGGGATCGGTGCAGCCGAAGCAACTGAAGTCGCAGCTGCCGTCGTCTGCCACGGCATCCGGGTTGTAGTTGCAGGCACCGGAATCGGTGCAGCCGAGGACAATGTCGCCCACGCAGACTTCCGTGGATTCGGTGTCTCCGAAGTCTCCTCCGGAGGCCAGTACGACGCCATCCTGTGAGAACTCGTATCCGCCGTTGCCGTAGGCGCAGCACATGCCGTCACCAAAGCTGTCGTTGATGGTGAGGGTGTAGCAGCCATCCCCGACGCAGGTGGATTCGACCACGGTGCCACTGGCCCCGTACGGCCCACCGGACCAGACGACATTGCCGTCGGCATCGGCCAGGAACCAGCTCGTCTCTCCGGGGTAGTTGTCGAGCGTGAGGGTCAGCTCCACATCCACGCCTTGTGAATCCAAGCTGAAGTCGCTGCTGGCCGCGTCATTGGACGTGTCCTCGTCAATCCCGCCATTGGGGGCGGAGACCGTCGCGGCGAACGTGTGGTCCCCATCACCGGGGGTCAAGGTGCCCAAGCTCACGGATTCGGACTCGCCGAATTCGAGGGAGCCGGTCCAGCTGTAGGTCATGTCTGCTCCATTGTCCACGGAGTAGGTGATGGTCGCGGAGGTCAGGGTGTTGCCTCCATTGTTGAAGAGCACCACGCTGGCGTCGACCTCGGTGGCGCAGGTGAAGCCCGCGGGAGAGTTGACCGCGTTCAATGCCGCATCCAGGTCGAAGTCCGGGACGGCCGGCAGGCAGCCATCCGAAGAGAGCAGGCTGGCCCGGGTGCCGCCGGGTGCAAACAGGGCCTGCATGCGGTCTGCCTGTCCCTGGGAGAAGACGTTCATGCAGGCGTCGTCGGAATAGTCCATGTAGTTCTGGACCATGTCTTCGGTGCTGCAGCTGATGTGGCCGAGGGCGCAGCCGTAGTTGGCGCCATCGGACTCCGGCGTGTCCGCCACGAAGTCGTCGGCTCCACAACCGCCGTCGCCCCAGATGTGGCGCAGGTTGAGCCAGTGGCCGACCTCGTGGGTCGCCGTCCGTCCGAGGTTGTAGGCACCGGCTCCGGGACCATTGAGGCCCGTGAACTGGTAGCCGCAGACGATGCCGTCCGTGGCGGGGTTGCCACCGGGGAACTGGGCGTAACCCAGCAGTCCGCCACCGAGGTTGCAGACCCAGAAGTTCATGTACTCATCGGCCGGCCAAGCGTCGGAGCCTCCTGCGCTGGAGAACTTGACGTTGTCCGATGTGCCGAACCCACTGACTGTGGTGGGCACCCGCAGGATGCCGTCAGACGGGGCGCCGTTCGGGGCGCGGGTGGCGAGGCAGAACTCGATCTCCGTGTCGGCGGCTTGCGGCCAGATGTTGTCCTGGTCGGCGTTCATCCGGCGGAAGTCGTCGTTGAGGATTTGCAGCTGTTCGAGGAGCCGGGCATCGGGGATGTTTTCCTGCTCGTTGGCGTAGACCACGTGGAACACCACCGGGATGGTGACCACGACAGGCTGCATCTGTGCGCCATTGGCACGGGCCTCCTGTCGGGCTTGCACGAAGGCGGCCGTGTGCTGTTCGATGTCCGCGTGATGCTTGGCGTAAGCAGCATCGATGCCCATCATCTGGACATGCTTGTCGTGGGCTGCACAGGAGCGTTGAGCGGGCGCTTCAGGGGTTTTGACCTGCGCGGAAAGGGTGACGCCCAAGCACAGGGCGAGAAAGAGAGAGGAAATTCTCATGGTGGGTTTGGTTCAGCTGGCAGACAGGGTCCGGCACATCAATATGCACAGAACTGCCGGAAATCGCGACTTTATTATCTACGTTCTTCTCAACCCTTTTGTTGGTGGAACGGTTGCAGACAATGGGTTTTGATGTAAATTCGCCGTCCGCAAGCGAGAATAGCTCAGTTGGTAGAGCACAACCTTGCCAAGGTTGGGGTCGCGAGTTCGAGTCTCGTTTCTCGCTCAAGGTGAAGGGCTTCCGAAAGGAGGCCCTTCTTCATTTCGGGGTCGTTCATCGGCCAGCCCCAGTGCCCAGGATGCGGTCCGCAATGCGGTGGGCAGCGCCACTTCGCTTCGTTACCCAACGGCTGGCGATGACGCCTTTCTCTTCGAGAGTGGAGGCCGAGTCGGGCGCCATCCAGGTCCGCAGGAGATCGGCCATCTCGTCGGGAGTGTTGCACACATGCAGGGCGCCTTCGGCTTCGAGGGCGACGATTTCCCGGAATCCTTCGGTGGCCGGCCCGACAGCGATTGGCAATCCGAAGGCTGCCGGCTCCAGCGTGTTGTGCACGCCAGCGCCCCATCCGCCCCCGACAACGGCGAGGGTGCCGAGGCGGTAGGCGTGCTTGAGGAGGCCGACTTCATCGAGGATCAACCCTTCAGAAGGGGGCAGATTCCCCGTCCGGTGCTGGGAGGTTCTCGGAAATCCCGAGGCGGAGGCCCACTCCGCAACGGCTGGACTGCCCACTTCGTGGGGAGCGACGAGGAAGCACCAGGCCTCACGACGCCCAAAGCAGCCTTGCACCGCCTGCCATTCCCCGGGCCAGGCGCTCCCGACAATCAGCAAGGTCCGTTCGCCGATCCAGGTCGACAGGCGGTTCAGCTGGACCTGGACCTTGTCGCCAGCCGGTCTCGACGCGGTGTCCAGCACGCGGTCCACGCGTGGGTCTCCCGTGACGTCGCAGTCGATTCCGAAGCGGGCCATGACCGCTTTCGATTCGCCATCCTGCACTTGAACCGTGGTGAAGGCGGACAGGAGGCTGCGGATGCCCGCGCCCCAGCGGTTGGCGGGGAACCGTCCGCGGTCAAACCGCCCTGCGACCAGGTGGACCCGGCATCCGGCCTCCAGTCGAGCGTTCAGGAGACCCGGCCACAGTTCATATTTGATGAGGACCGTGTCCGCCGCGGGAATCAACGCGTGGAACCGCCGCATGGCGCGCGGGCTGTCCAAGGGCAGGTAGTCAACGTGGTCGGCGACGTCCGGTGGCACGGACTCGATGCCGGAGGGGGAGAAGAAGGTCAACAGGATGGGGCGCTCCGGCGCACGCTCCCGCAAGGCGGCCAGGACCGGTGCTCCCTGCTCGAATTCGCCGAAGCTGGCGCAATGGAGGTGGATCCACTCTCCCCGTCGATCGGGGCCGGCATTTCGTGCGGCTTGGGCGAGCCGGTCCTCCCACCCTCGGCGGCCTGTCACGGCTTTCCGCGCTTTGGGGTGCCCCACCGCGGCGGCGAGGTGCACCCCGGTCCTGTAGGCGGCCAGCCCCAATGCGTAAAGCACTCCGAACATCAATAGACGTAATCGACCGACGTGCTCCTCGCCTCGAGCCGAAGGATCCAGGCGGCGAACAGCCCCAACGCCCCATCCCGTCGGGGGCCGACATCCACCGTGCCCGTGTCGGCATTCCATGCCCGGCTTGGGGACAGCCGACCGATCAGGGCCTCCAAGCCGAACTGGAAGCGCGCCTGTCCCTTGGGGGAGTGGTATTCGATGCCGGCGCGGGGCACCAGGACCCATCCCCCGCTGAGGCGGTCATAGCCCTTGAGGTAGGGGTCTTCCAATTGGGTGATGCGGTTGCCCCGGTTCTGGAAGTGGACCTTGTGTTCCCAGAACCCGGCGCCCAGCTCGGCAATGAACCCCGTTTCCGGGTGCCGAACGCCCAGTGGCCACTTGCGGCCGAGCGTGGCGAGCAAGAGGGTCCCGCGCTGCTGCGGGGTGACGAGGGCGATGCGGCCTTCATTGTCGATGACATGGCCTCGGGGGTCGATGAGGTTCTGCAGCAGACCGGGTTCCCGGACGTCGGCGCCGGTCTGGAACCGATACTGGACGCCGTATCGCCACCCGGAATCGGCGGTCCGTCTCCACCCGATGCCGACGGTGTTGGCCGTTCCGAATCGGTCGGCGAGGTCTCCCCAAGGGACATGCAACGCCGTGTGGATGAGCAGTTGGTGGCCCGGTTGGGCGGCGGGGCGCGCCTCGGAACCGTCCTGGCTCCATCCGGTCTGGAAGGCAGCGAGGCTGGCGAGCAGCAGGAGGGCAGAACGGGTGTGGCGAATGGGCATCACAGGGGGAAACTGACGCCGACCAGGAAACCGCTCATCAAGGTGCCGCCGTCCATCTGGACGAGAAAGGTCATGTCCTTGTAGGTGTAGCGTCCGCCGATGTGGCCGCTGAGGTTGGTGCCTCCGATGGCGCTGCCGTCATAGGTGCCGGGTGCGGGACCGGCTCCTGCCCAGCGGTAGCGGTGGGCGTGCCACCCGAGCGTCAGTCCGGCGAAGAGGTCGAAGGGCGGAGGAGCGAGTTCAATGAAGTGGTAATGGCCTTGCAGCGCCACGCCATAGTATTGATGGGACCACATTCCGGCCGCACCATTTTCCCGGTCGGACTGGAAGGAGGCCATCAGGCTGACCGAAATGTGGTCGTCCACTGTCTGTTCCACGCCGGCAAACACGGGCAATCCCCGGGTGCTCATGCCCAGCCCGGCATTGATCAGGTCCCACCGCCCTCCGGACTCCAGGCGAACCTGCGCCTGCCCCGAGTTGTCAAGAACGAGGAAGGCCCCCAATGCGATGATGGCAAAGCGTGTCACGAGCCTCCCCTTCGACTTCGGTTGTAGGCCGAAAAGTTGTCGATGAAATTCAGTAAATTGTAGACGAAATGAAGATTGACTCAATCGCATGGGCAGAATGGGGGTCCTTCGGACGACCGACCGAAGGTCGCGTGTGCGATGGAGTTGACGCAGGCGGGACGAAAAAATTGTCCCCGGTGACCGGTGTCTGTGTGATCCTGGCGCTGTTCATGGGGATGTCCCTTCCCTTGACGTCTGCGGCCCAGCAGGAAAACAGCCTCGACATCATCGTCGAATTCGAGACGGACCAGACGTTTGCCCCCGGTTGGATCCTGTCCGCTCCGAGGTTCAGCTCCAACCTGACCTATCCGATGGTCATCGATGCGACGGGCGCCGACCGGTTCAACGACCTCAGGCCCTATGAGGGCTTCAACTTCGACCACCATGAGGATGGCCGTCTCGCCTGGTTCTCCACGTTTGACGGGTGGTGGCACGTCATGGACAGTTCGCTCGCCGTGGCCGAGATTGTCGACATCGAGGGGCCGGAGATGGATTTCCATGACCTCGAACTCAGGGCGGATGGCACCCGATTGCTGTTGGCACAGGATTTCATCGATGTCAATGTGGCCGACAGCGTGCCCGACCCCTCCAATCCCTGGCGGGTGGTGATCGATTGCATCATCCAGGAGGTGGATGAGGCAGGGAACCTGCTCTGGGCGTGGCGGGCCACGGACCACATTCCGCCCACCGTCTGTACCCATTGCAACTGGCAGGCTTCCTTGATCGATGCCTACCATCACAATGCCTTCCAAACGCTGGAGAACGGAGACCTTCTCGTGTGCTTCCGCAATGCGGACATGGTCGTGCGCATTGACAAGCAGACGGGTGAGGTCGTCTGGCAACTCGGTGGCCCCGGCAGCGATTTCGCATTCACCGATGCCGATGGTCCCTTTGCGCAACAGCACGACGCCCACTGGCTGGAGGGCGACCGCATCTTGCTGTTCGACAACGCCACGGGCAGTCAGCCGCTGACGTCGCGGGGCGTTGAGTACCAATTGGACTTCGATGCCGGCACAGCCACCATCCTGGCCACGTGGCCCCATCCGGACGGCAGTTTCGCCGGTTCTCAAGGCAGCATCCAACGCCTCGAGAATGGGGGCACGCTCATCGGTTGGGGCACGGCAGGTTCCGAGGAACATGGCGGGGGCATGGTGTCCGAATACGACGCGTCCGGAGCGCTGGTCGGGACGATTTACTTCCCGGCCAACCACTGGAATTACCGCGCGAGGAAGGTGCCCGAGGACCAGTTGCCCTTGCGCATCGGATGCAGGAATCCGCTGGCGTGCAACTTCGATCCGGCCGCCATCGTCGATGGGGACTGCATTGTCATCAGCCAACCCTGTGACGATGGCAACCCCTGCACGGTGCAGGACGCCATCACCAACCAGTGCGAATGCCTGGGGGAATCCCTCGCCGGCAATCCGGAAGAAGGACAGTGCCTGGACCCGATGGCGGTGAACTACGACCCGTGTTCGGTCCTGACGTTCGACGATGGAAGTTGCGTGTATGAACTGGAGTTCCGGGTGGATGCGACAGGCTGGCAGACGGTGCCGGATGCGGTGAGCGTGTCGTGGGCCGGTCAGCCCGGCTTGGCCCTGCAACCCGGAGGATTCGGTACGTGGACGGGAAGCCTGCTGGTGGGGAACGGCATCTGGACGGTGGAGCTGATGGCGGATGGCGCTTCAGACGGGCTGGTCCGGGAGGTCGACCTGACGTGGCCGGTGTCCTGGGATGGCGAGCCCATCCACTTCTGCCTCGGCGAGGCCGCGGCGCTGTGTCCCGGCTGTCAGGATCCGGACGACCCGCGCTTCTCGCCGTTTGCCGGAGACAATGCGCTGTGCGGCCAAAGCGTCGGCGTGGGGTGCACGGAGCCCGAGGCCGTCAACTTCGATGCCAGCGCCTTCTTCGATGACGGGTCGTGCCAGTTCAATCCAACCAACGATTGCCCACAGGACCTGACGGGCGATGGGTTCGTCGGGGTGTCCGACATCCTCGACCTGCTGACCTACTTCGGCAACCTCTGCGACTGATCTCCAGTGCGAGCGGGCCCTTCCAACCGGAAGCCCACGCCGTGCAAGGTGTCGAGCCGCACACTGGGGTCGGCCTTGAGAATCTTGCGGAGCCGGGCAATGTAGACGTCCATGCTCCGCCCGATGAAGTATCCGGATTCCCCCCACACGAGTCGACCGATGAGGTCGCGCTCGGTCGTGCGGCCCTCACGCTGCATCAAGAGTTTGAGGACATCGCCCTCCTTTCGGGTCAGCCGCTGTTCTCCGCCTGGCCAGCGCAGCACATAGGACTCCCGGTCGAGCGCGAATGACCCGACGCGGAGCACGTTGGGTTGCCGGTCTGCCGCCGCGCCTGACCGCTTGAGCAAGCTGCCAATGCGGAGGAGCAGTTCTTCGTTGTCGAACGGTTTGATCACGTAATCGTCGGCCCCGGCGCGCAATCCGCGAACGCGGTCCTCCACCCGGTCCCGCGCCGTGAGCAGCAGGATGGGCAGCGAGGGCGCCACCTTCCGCAGGTCCTCGGTCAGGGAGAAGCCGTCCCTGCCGGGCAGCATCACATCCAACACGGCGAGGTCGATGGGGTTGGCGTGAAAGGCGGGCAAGGCCTCGCGGCCGTCCCGGATCAGCGTCACCGCATGCCCCTCCATCCGCAGGAGGTCGTGCAGGATCAAGCCGAGCGTGGGGTCATCCTCCACGAGGAGGAGGTGTCGTGGGGCATCGCTCATGACCGCTGTGCCGGAAGGGTCAGGGTGAACAGGGAGCCGCCGCCGTCCCGCCGCGTGCAGCGGATGCGCCCCCCGTGCCCTTCCACGATGGAGCGGACATAGTGGAGGCCGAGTCCGAAGCCCTTCACGTCGTGCCGGTCTCCGGTGGGGACGCGGTGGAACCGGTCAAAAATGCGCTCGAGGTGGTCGGCCGGGACGCCAATCCCGCGGTCCGCCACGGTCAGGGTCCATGCGGATCCGGCGTTGGAGGAGCGCTCGAGTTCGACCTCGATGTCGGGAGGCGCGTCACCGCGGTACCGGATGGCATTGTCAATCAGGTTGCTCAGCACCCCATCCATGTGGGTGGCATCCCCGGTGAACCCCGTGTCGACGGACGTCTCGGGCACGTGGGCGGTGATCCGCCCTTCCAGTTTCTGGACGGTCGGCATGGCGGAATCGACCCCGCGCAGGGCCCACTCCCGGAGGTCCATCGGGTCCGAGGACAAGCGGACGTTGCCTTGCTCGACCGTGGCCATTTCCATGACCTTTTCCACCTGGCGACGCATCCGTCCGTTCTCGCTCAGGATGAGCCCGAGATAACGCGCCCTGGCGTCCGCATCCCCACCGATGTCCTCGCGCTGGAGGAGCTGCGCCCCGGATTCGATCGAGGCGATCGGCGTCTTGAACTCGTGGGTCATGTTGTTGATGAAGTCCTCCCGCACCTCGGACAGGCGCTTCTGTTTCAGGACAATGGAGATGGCGTAGACGAACGTGCCCAGCACGAGCAGTTGCAGGATGCTGGCCAGCAGCCAGCGGTCGAGGCTCATCAGGATGTCCGCGCGCCGGTCCGGAAACCGGATGCCGAAATAATGGCCGTCCCGGTCAAACCTCGGGGGCATCGCCTCCACCGATTCAACCCCGCCCACGTGCCCGCCGTACACGATGCTGTCGCTGAAGCAATCGTAGATCGCGTAATCGAAGGGCGCATCCAGCGCCGCCCGCTCGAAGGACTCCCGCAGCAGGGCCTCGAGGAGAAAGGGGTGGAGGGTGTCGTTGAGGTTGGCCACGAAGGCGTTCGAGGCCTGCTGCCGCACGGGCTCGACCACGGCGCTGTCCCCGCGCATGGACTGGATCTGGTCCACCACCTCGGTCAAGGCGATGACGACCCGGTCGTTGAACTCCCGTTCACCCAGGTCGACCGCCTGCTGCAACCAGATCAGCTGGAGCACCAGCGTTCCGGAAATGGACAGGAGGCCGGTCAGGATGAGCAGTCGGATGCGGCGTCGGGACACACCGCCAATTTACGCCTCCGGCCTTCGTCCGGCCGTGCCGGGCGTCCGGTCACTTTGGATGGATGTCGTAGTTTCGACGCCGTGACGATTCACGCGAACCTTCCTTTCGCAACCGGCCGCATCCTTCGGCCATTCCTGACCCTCGCAGCGCTGGTGGCCGCTTCCGGACTCTCCGCACAGCAAGCCATCGAGACCTCGGGCCTGTACCAGGGCGAGAACCTGTTGGTGGTCAACGAGACCAACCCGGATGGGGTGGGCTTCTGTTGCTACGAAGTGCGGGTCAATGGCCTCGTGACCGGCGATCAGGTCAACTCCCATGCGTTCGAAATCGACCTGCGCAGCCACGGCATCGCGCTGGGCAAGGGCGTCGCCGTGCGATTGCTGCACCGCCCGGGTTGCGCGCCGCGCATCCTCAACCCCGAGGTCATCGCCCCCTCCCCAGGATTCGAATTGATCTCGTTTGATGCCGACAAGAGTGGAGAGGTCAAGTGGGTCACCTCCGAGGAGCGGGGCCGCATGCCCTTTGTCCTTCAGCAGCTCAAATGGGGCAAATGGGTGGATGTGGTCCGCATCGATGGTCTGGGCGGCCCCGGACAGCGCCATTACCAGACGGTCATCCAGCCGATCCGGGGGGAGAACATCCTGCGGTTGACCCACCTCGGACCCGACGGCGCCCTCGAAGTCAAGGGCGAGGCCCGGTTCACGTCCAGCACCAAGGCGCTCGGATTCCGTTACGATCCCCGCGACCAGCGCATCGTGTTCACCGCCGAGACGCAGTACGAGGTGGTCGACACCTTCGGCACGGTGGTGCTGCAGGGGCATGGCAAGGAGGTCATCCTTCGCTATCTTGCGCGTGGCGAGTACTTCGTCAACTACGGCGCCCGGTCCGAGACCTTCAAGAAGCGCTGAGTCCCCGGCCCTCGGGCCGACCACATTTTCCAGTCCACTGCGACATGCCCACTTCTCCCGCCACGACGGCCTTTGACGGCTTGACCTACAACAGCCGCCGCCCCGACATCGCCATCCCCGAATACGGCCGGGTCGTCCACGACATGGTGGCCCATTGCATCACCATCGAAGACCGGGAGGAGCGCAGCAAATGCGCCGCGGCCATCGTCAGCGTCATGCGCACCCTCGTGCCCGGCTCCAAGGAAATGACCGACCACGAGGAAAAGCTGTGGGGTCACCTCCACGTCATGTCCGGTTGGTCCCTCGACATCGACGCCCCGTTCCCGCCGCCGGCCAAGCCCGACGAGGACCCCGGCCCGGAGTCGCTGACCTACACGCAGATCGGCAAGCGGCCTTCCTTCTACGGACGGATTGTGGAGGACCTGATCGCCAAGGCGATGGAAATGCCGGAAGGGGAGGAGCGCGCCGCCTTGGCCATGATGATCGCCAACCTCCTGAAGCGCCAGTACCTCACTTGGAACAAGGGCGCCGTGGAGGATGCCCTGATCCGGGCCCAGCTCCGCGAGATGTCGGGAGGTGCCCTGGACGTGCCCGCCGAGAAGGAACTGGTCTCCTCCAGCGAGATCCTCAAAAGCAAGCGGAAGACCTCCAACAACTTCCGCCAGCACCGCGGCGGAAAGCGGAAGCGCTGATTCCCGTCCCCGGATGCCGCCCTCGCGGCCTCCCGGCTGCCTTGTCGAAAACAACCCCCGCCCCGGGTCACTTGCCCCTTGCCCTGTCCCACCTTGGGAGGCAAACCATTGACCACGCCATGGGCACTTTCGTCATCGAGGGAGGGCATCCCCTCAACGGATCCATCACCCCGCAGGGCGCCAAGAACGAGGCGCTCCAGGTGGTGTGCGCCGTCCTGCTGACTTCCGAACCCGTCACGATTTCCAACCTGCCGGACATCGTCGACGTCAACCGCCTCATCGACCTGCTGTCCTCCATGGGCGTCAAGGTCGAGAAGGTCGATGCCGGCACCTTCCGGTTCCAGGCCGATGACGTGAACCTCGACTACCTCGAGGGCCCCGAGTTCCGACAGAAGGGGAGCGGGCTGAGGGGCAGCGTGATGGTCATGGGCCCGCTGCTGAGCCGCTTCGGCAAGGGCTACATCCCCAAGCCGGGCGGAGACAAGATCGGCCGCCGCCGAATGGACACGCACTTCATCGGCTTCGAGAACCTGGGCGCCAGCTTCCGCTACGATGCGGGCGAGACCTTCTACCGCGCCGAAGCGCCCAATGGGCTGCAGGGCAACCACATGCTCCTCGACGAGGCGTCCGTCACCGGCACGGCCAACATCGTGATGGCGGCGGCGCTGGCCAAGGGCACCACGACCATCTACAACGCGGCCTGCGAGCCCTATCTCCAACAGCTCTGCAAGATGATCAACCGCATGGGCGGCAAGATTTCCGGCGTGGGGTCCAACCTGCTGACCATCGAGGGGGTCGAGTCCTTGGGCGGTTGCGACCACCGCTGCCTGCCGGACATGATCGAGATCGGCAGCTTCATCGGCATGGCGGCGATGACACGCGGAGAGGTCACGATCAAGGACGTCAGCTGGGACGACCTCGGCCAGATTCCCCGGGTCTTCCAGCGCATGGGCATCCAGTTGGAGCGCAAAGGGGAGGACCTCTACGTCCCGGCCCAGGACCACTATGAGATTGACACCTTCATCGACGGCTCCATCCTGACGGTGGCCGATGCGCCTTGGCCGGGATTCACGCCGGACCTGCTGTCCATCCTTCTCGTGACCGCCACCCAGGCCCGGGGCAGCGTCCTCGTGCACCAGAAGATGTTCGAATCCCGCCTGTTCTTCACGGACAAGCTCATCGACATGGGGGCCCAGATCATCCTCTGCGATCCGCACCGGGCGACCGTCATCGGTCTGGACCGGAAGGCGCCGTTGCGCGGCGTGACCATGACCTCGCCGGACATCCGGGCCGGCGTTTCCCTGCTGATTGCGGCCCTGTCGGCAGAGGGCCGGTCGACCATCCACAACATCGGCCAGATCGACCGCGGGTACCAGTACATCGAGCACCGTTTGCGGGCGCTGGGTGCCCACATCGAGCGCCTTGCAGACTGACGGGGCATCCTTGTCCGTTCCCTCCGTAAATTGACAATCCAAATGAGCACGATGTCCCTTCCCCGTCCTTCCCTCGCCCTTCTGTTGGGTGTTCTCGCCTTCAGTGCATCGGCCTTTGCGCAAGAGCCCCGCGTCGGCACCAACATCGGCGACAAGGCGCCCGAGCTGGTGCTCCAGGGCATCGAGGGAGACGAGGTTCGCCTCAGCGACCTCGAGGGCCAACTGGTCCTCGTCGACTTCTGGGCCAGCTGGTGTGGACCCTGCCGGCGGGAGAACCCCAATGTGGTCAACGCCTTCAAGAAGTACCGCAAGGCCAAGTTCAAGTCGGCCGACGGCTTCACCATCGCCAGCGTGTCGCTGGACCGCAAGCAGGAGAGCTGGGAAAAGGCCGTGAAGCAGGACCAGCTCGACTGGGATTGGCACGGCAGCGACCTCGCCGGTTGGGACAGTGAAGCGGCGGCCCTGTATGGGGTCAGCAGCATCCCGATGAGCTTCCTCGTGGACGAGAACGGCATCATCGTCGCCAAGAACCTCCGGGGCATGGAGCTCCACATCCAGATCGACAAGCACGTTGAGCGCCTCTGACCTGTCTGTCAGGTCAACACGGGCGAACTGACAACCGGTCGCCAGTCCTGTCACGTGTCCTGTCACGTTGTCGGCCACGGACCGCGTGGCACGGCGATTGGACATGGCGCCTCAAATTCGCCACCCCATGACGATGCACACCATGAACGAGGAGGAGCCCCTGCAGGACGCAGAGGCCACCACGGCAGGAGAAGAGACCCCGACCGAGGAGTCTGCCGCCACGCCGGAAGCCGAGACGGCCGCACCGGCCCTCGACGAGGAGGAGGAAGCCTGGCGGGACAAGTACCTCCGGCTCTACGCGGAGTTCGACAATTTCCGGAAGCGGACGATGCGGGAGCGCGCGGACCTCGTGCGCAGCGCAGGCCGTGACCTGACCGAGGCGATGCTGCCGGTGCTCGATGATTTCGAGCGGGCTGCGGCCGCCGAGCAGGACCCCGACCAGATGAAGGAGGGCTACCAGTTGATCGGCCAGAAGATGCGCGCCATCCTCGAGGCCAAGGGGCTGAAGCGGATGGAGGCCAAGGGTGCCGAATTCGACACGGACCTCCACGAGGCCATCACCCAGATCCCCGCACCGAGCGAGGACATGAAGGGCAAGGTGGTCGACGTCGTGGAGCCCGGCTACAAACTCCATGACAACGTCCTCCGCTTCGCGAAGGTGGTCGTCGGCAACTGACCCGCACCATGTCCAAGCGCGATTTCTACGAGGTTCTTGGCGTCGACCGGGGGGCATCCGATGCCGACATCAAGAAGGCCTATCGGAAGCTGGCCATCAAGTACCACCCCGACAAGAATCCCGACAATGCCGATGCCGAGTCCCGGTTCAAGGAGGCGGCCGAGGCCTATGAGGTCCTGAGCGACCAACAGAAGCGGGCCAAATACGACCGCTTCGGCCATGCCGGAATGGGCGGTGCCGCAGGAGGCGGTGCCGGCATGAACATGGACGACATCTTCAGCCAGTTCGGCGACATCTTCGGGGGCGCCTTCGGGGGTGCCTTCGGGGGCGGGGGCGGCGGCCCGCGCCGGATGAAGGGGTCCAATCTGCGCATCAAGGTCCAGCTGACCCTCGAGGAGATCGCCGAGGGCGTGACCAAGAAGGTCAAGGTGTTCCGCCTCGTCCAGGCCGAAGGGGTCGAGTACGATTCCTGTCGCCAATGCGGGGGCACGGGCCAGGTGCGCCGCGTCACCAACACCATCCTCGGCCAGATGCAGACGGCCTCCACCTGTCCCGCTTGCGGCGGCCTGGGGCGGAGCGTCAAATCCAAGCCCAAGGATGCCGACCAGCACGGCCTGCGCCGGGAAGAGACGGTCGTGGAGATCGAAATCCCGGCCGGCGTCGAGGACGGCATGCAGCTCAATCTTCGCGGAAAGGGCAACGCCGCCCCGGCCGGAGGCATGTCGGGTGACCTGCTGGTCCAGATTCGCGAGGCGGACCACGAGCATTTCACCCGCAACAGCCGCAACCTGCACCTCGACCACTATGTCTCCTTCGTGGAGGCGGCCCTCGGGGCCCAGGTCGAGATTCCCCTGCTCCAAGGCAAGGCCAAGATCCGCATCGAGCCGGGCACCCAGAGCGGCAAGATCGTCCGGCTCAAGGGCAAGGGCTTGCCTTCCGTGGACAGCTATGGCAAGGGAGACCTGCTGGTCAACCTCAACGTGTGGACCCCGCAGACCCTGACCTCCGAAGAGCGGGACACCTTGGAAAAGTGGCGGGAGGCGCCCAACTTCCAACCGGACCCCGACCCCCGGGAAAAAGGCTTCTTCGAGCGGGTGCGGGACATGTTCAGCTGATCCATGATCCACGCACTCCGCATCGCACAGTTGGAGAAGACTTTCGGGTCCCAGCGCGTGCTGGATGGGGTGTCGTTCGATGTGCCGAAAGGCAGCATCATGGGCTTGCTGGGCCCCAACGGTGCGGGCAAGTCGACCCTGATCCGCAGCATCATGGGCATTGTCGAGCCGGACGCGGGCACCATCGAGCTCTCAGGCCAGCCCTGGAGCCGGGAACGCGTGCGGTCCATCGGGTATTTGCCGGAGGAGCGGGGATTGTACCGAGACATGAAGGTCGGCGAGCAGGCCGTCTACTTCGCCCGCCTGAAAGGCATGGAGCGGACCGACGCCATCGGCGCGCTCAAGTCGTGGTTCGAGCGGCTCGAGGTGGAAGGCTGGTGGGACAAGAAGGTCTCGGACATCTCCAAGGGGATGGCCCAGAAAATTCAGTTCATCTGCACGGTGGTGCACGGCCCCGAGTTGCTCATTCTCGATGAGCCCCTGAGCGGGTTCGACCCCATCAATGCCCGGCGCATCGTCGACGAGGTGCGCGCGTTGGCCGCCTCGGGAACGACGATTTTGCTTTCGACCCACGACATGCCCAGCGTGGAACGGCTCTGCGATTCCGTGGTGCTGTTGAACCGCGGTCAGGTGGTGCTCTCCGGTGGCGCAGACGACCTCAGGGAGTCCGGATGGTCCGGTGAGCAGGAGGTGGTCTTCCGGGGCAATGACATCGCCTTCACCAACGCCCTCGGCACCCTGGCCCACCTCGACAGGATCGAGGCCGATGCGGTGGCGGGCACCCGAAAGGCAGCCATCCGTCTGCGCGATCCCGGACAGCCCGGCCCAGTGCTGCAGGCGCTGGGCTCAGCCGTGGACATCCTCGAATTCGTCAAGGTCCGGCCGACCATGGAGTCCCTGTTCATCCAGGCGGTCGAACGGGCCGGCACCCCAACCCCCACCGCATCATGAAGGGCGGATTGATCGGCGCCGTCATCGCCCGCGAATGGCGGACCCGCGTGTTCAAGCGGAGCTTTCTGCTCGGCACCCTGTTGATGCCCCTCGTCAGCGTCGGATTCATCGCCCTGACCGTGGTCTTGAGCCAGGGGTCGGAGACCCGCAATCTGATCCTGGTGGAGGACATGCCCGGACTCATCACCCGCCTCGATGTGCAGAGCGGACAGTACGTGCCCCGTTGTCCGGGGTGCTTTCCGGAGCGGGAGAACCACGCGTACCACTTCGTCCGGGAAGCCCCGGCGGACAGCGTCTGGCAGGCCGATGGGTACACCGCCCTGGTCGAGTTCGACGAGAGCGTCCTGCAGAACAAGGCGGGGTATGTCGTCTACAGCAGTTCGCCCGGGATGCAGGCCAAGCGCTGGATTGAACGCGATCTCAGCCGGGCCATGGAGCACGCCAAGGTGCTCTCCAGCACGGAATTGAACTGGGAGGCGTACCAGCGCCTCAAGATCGACCTCAACCTCGTGGATCGGGAAGTGTCCGAGGAGGGCGACCGGACCCAAGGCGGGGGTGAGGAGGTCCGGGGATTCGTCGGCTTCATGTTCAGCGCCCTGCTGTTTCTCGTGCTCGCGGTCTACGGCGGGCTCATCATGCGCAGTGTGGTGGAGGAGAAATCCAATCGGGTCGTCGAGGTGCTCATTGCTGCCGTTCGGCCGGAGGAGCTCCTGCTGGGCAAGGTGATCGGCATGGGGGCCGTGGCCCTGACACAGATTGTGGCGTGGGGTGTCCTGTCCACCGCGGGCTTCTCGGCGTTCCAATTCGTCTTCGACACCGGCATGCTGTCGGGGTCCGGCGTACCCGGACCAGGCGAAGTACCGGCCGATCTGCTCACGGTCATGGCCGAGAACGAGGCCACCCGCATCCTGCTGGACATCGATTGGCCCCTGATGGCCATCAGCACCATCCTCTATTTCGTCGGGGGGTACTTGCTCTATGGCAGCCTCTACGCCGCCATCGGGTCCTCCGTCCAGTCCGAGCAGGAGGGGCAGGGCATGGTGTTCCCCCTCACCATGCCGCTGTTGTTCGCCTATGTCTTCGGCATTCAGGCGATGGAAAATCCCGACATGGTGGCCTTTGACTGGTTGAGCTGGTTCCCGTTGACCTCTCCCGTCATCATGCTCATCCGCGTCGCGGTGGGGGTCCCACTGTGGGAACTCGGCCTGTCCATCGCGTTGCTCCTTCTCACGGCCCGCGGGGTCCTCTGGATCGCGGGCAGGGCGTATCGCCATGGCGTCCTCGCCGGGGATGCCCAAACCGGGTGGAAGCTCATCTGGCAATGGATGCGCGGCCATGGAGGATGACCGTCGACATCGCCTCGCCGTGGTCGACTGCGGCACCAACACCTTCACCTTGCACATCGCCCGGTTCGACGCGGGCGGGTGGAAGTCGGTCTTCCGGCAGCGGCGGTTCGTGCGCCTCGGCCACGACAGTTTCCGAACGGGCCGGCTGTCGCCGCTTCGCATGCGGCGCGGACTGGACGTGCTGTCCTCCTTCCGGGAGACCGCGCTGAATTTCGGCGTGACCCACGTGCGGGCCATTGGGTGCAGTGCACTTCGGGACGCCGCCAATGGCGCCGAATTCGTGCGGCGTGCCAGTGAACAGGGGTGGGCCATCGAGGTGATCGATGGCGGACAGGAGGCGGAGTGGATCCAACGGGGCGTGGCCGACACCGTCCCGCAAGACGTCCTGGGCACCGACGCGGCGTTGACCCTCGACATCGGAGGCGGCAGTGTGGAGGCGGTGCTCTGGGACAGGCAGGCCGTCCACGGCCGGTTCAGCCTCGACCTCGGTGTGGCGCGGCTGACGGACTGGATCAAGCCGTCCGACCCGCTCAAGCCCAAGGACCTCGACTCCCTGGCCCGCATCGCCGACCAGGCCATCGCACCCCTTCTCGAGGCATGCAGTGGGCATCCGCCCCGGCTGCTCGTCGGCACCAGTGGGGCCTTCAATTCGCTGGCCGCCATGGAGACGGCTGCAGCCAATTGGCGCCCGCGCGAGGTGGCCGACGGGTTGCCCTACAGCACGCTGCGCTCCCGGTGCCGCGCCCTGATGTCCACGAGCAAGGAGGAACTGGCGGGCATCCCCGGATTGCACCCCGATCGCATTCCCTACATGTCCATCGCCTGCGCGTTGATCGAACACCTCCTTGACCGGCTCCCTTCCGTGCAGACCGTGCTCCGCTCGCGCCACACGTTGGCGGAGGGTCTGCTGTCGGAGACGGCGGCGGCCTTGCAGCAAGGCCCCCTTCAGGCGGAGTGGTCTCCCCTGACGGACGGCTGACCGCGCTGGGACATCGGTTGCCCGGAGCGCAGTGGAATGCGCGCGATTTCCCGCATTTTCGCGACATGGCCCACATCCTCATCATCGACGACGAGCGCCTCATTCGGCACGCCCTGAAGGACATCCTCGAATACGAGAAGCACACCGTGGACGAGGCGGAGGACGGGAATGCGGGCCTGAAGGCCGCCCTCGACGGCAAGCACGATGTGATTTTCTGCGACGTGAAAATGCCGGGCAAGGATGGCATCGAAGTGGTGGAGGCCCTGACCCTGAAGGGCGTCGAGACCCCGGTGGTCATCATGACCGGGCACGGCACGGTGGACCTCGCGGTGCAGGCGCTGAAGGCCGGCGCCTACGATTTCATCGAGAAGCCGCTGGACTTGAATCGCGTGCTGGTCGCCCTCCGCCACGCCACCGACCGGGAGGACCTGCGCAAGGAAACCGTCAAGCTTCGCCAGCAGAAGCGCACGCCGGGCGGGCATGAGATGGTCGGGCAGAGTGCCGCCCTCGAGGAGATCCGCGGCATCATCGCCAAGGTGGCCCCCACCGATGCGCGGGTCATGATCACCGGCCAGAACGGAACGGGCAAGGAGGTCGTGGCGCGGCGCATCCACGCCCAGAGCGAACGGAAGTCCGGCCCCTTCGTGGAGGTCAATTGCGCCGCCATTCCCGGCGAGCTCATCGAGTCCGAGTTGTTCGGCCACGAGAAGGGCGCGTTCACCAGCGCGGTAAAGCAGCGCAAGGGCCGGTTCGAACAGGCCCAGGGCGGCACCCTGTTTCTCGACGAGATCGGCGACATGGCCCTGCCGGCCCAGGCCAAGATGCTCCGTGCCCTGCAGGAGCGGGTCATCCAGCGGGTCGGGGGCGACAAGAACATCAAGGTCGACGTGCGGGTGCTCGCCGCCACCAACAAGGACCTCGCGGAGGAGATTCGGGAAGGCCGGTTTCGGGAGGACCTCTTCCACCGGCTCAACGTGATCCCCATCCACGTACCGAGTCTGGCCGAGCGCAGTGAGGACGTCCCCCTGCTCGTGGAGCATTTCCTGGGCGGAGTCGCCGCCGACCTCGGCGTGAAGGCGCCCACCTTCGAGGACGCGGCACTCACGGCCTTGTCCAAGGCCCCGTGGACCGGCAACATCCGCGAATTGCGCAATGCGGTGGAGCGGCTGGTCATCCTCTGTGGGGAGGAGGTCACCGAGGCGGACGTGAAGCGGCACGTGGCCATGGGCTGACCCGACATCCGCCCGGAATCAAGGTCAAGTTGTTGATGGGGAAGGGGTTGGAGGCAACCATGTCCAGAGTACACCGTCTATGTTGCAAGAGCAACTTCTCTTGACATGGATATCAATCAACGCATCGTCCTGATCGTCTTCCTTGGCGCGATTGCCGCCTGTGGCGCCGCCCGCCTGTATGCCAAGGCCGGTCAGCCTTTCTGGCACGCCCTGATTCCCGGCCTCAACCTGGTTGCATTGATGCGCATCGTGGGCCGTCCGGAAACCCATGCCCTCTGGGTGCTGGTCCCGGGTGCCAACCTCTACTTCCTGGCCAAATGGATGGTGGAGCTCGCGCAGAGCTTCGGAAAGCACCACTGGCTCGATCACGTCCTGGTGATCGTGTTCAATGCCTTCTATGTCCTCAACCTCGGCCTCGCCTACAACGAGGAGTACGAGGGGCCGGTCTACTCCAAAGGGTCCAGCGCGGCGTTCGCCTGACCTTTCGCAATTCCTTCGATCAGCTGGAGAACAGGGCCTTGGCCGCGTCCAACGCAGCCGGGATGCCGTCTGCATTCTTGCCGCCTGCCGTGGCGAAGAACGGCTGACCGCCGCCGCCGCCCTGGATGTGGCGGCCCCACTCCCGGACGAGTTGTCCGGCATTCCATTCCTTCTCCTTGGCGAGCTCCTCGGTGATGAGGCACGTGATGGTCGGCTTCCCGCCGGCCCGGCTGCCGAACACCGCGTAGAGCGGAGCGGCCTCCGCCTTGAGCTGGAAGGCGATGTCCTTGATGGCCCCGGCGTCCAGGGCCACTTCGGTGACCAGCATGCCCGGAGTGCCTTCGCCGCCGGGCCGTTGGATGTCGGCCACGAGTTGGCGCTTGATGGCCATGGCCTGCTCACGCCGGTGCCCTTCGACCTCCTTCTGGAGGGAGGCCACCTTGGCCTGCAAATCCTCGACGGCAGCCACGAGATCGGAGGGCCCCTTGAGCGCCTCGGTGGCGCGCCGGAGCACATCGCGCTGGGCCACGGTGCCGTCCACGGCGCGTTGGCCGGTTTCGGCTTCGATCCGCCGGATGCCGGCAGCAACTGCGCTTTCCGAGGTGATGCGGAACAGACCGATTTCACCCGTGGCGCCCACGTGGGTGCCGCCACAGAGTTCGACGCTGGACCCGAAGCCGATCATCCGGACGGTGTCCCCGTACTTCTCTCCGAAGAGCATCATCGCGCCGGCGGCCTTGGCTTCCTCCAGCGGAATGTTGCGCCGCTCGTCGAGGGCGCGGTTCTCGCGGATGGCGGCATTCACCCGGGCCTCCACCTGGAGGAGCTCCTCGGGCGTCACCTTCTGGAAATGGCTGAAGTCAAAGCGCAGGGCGGCGTCCTTGACGAGGGAACCCTTCTGCTCCACGTGGGTGCCCAGCACATCGCGCAGGGCCTCGTGCAGCAGGTGTGTGGCCGTGTGGTTCAACGTGGTCTCCCGTCGCTTGTCACCGTGCACCCGGGCCGTGAAGGTGGCTGAGGGATCGGCCGGCAGGGATTCCGCGATGTGCAGGATGAGCTCGTTTTCCTTGCGGGTCGTGAGGATGGGCAGTGCGGTTCCGTCCGGAGCGATGAGCGCTCCCGTGTCGCCGACCTGTCCCCCGCCTTCCGGATAGAAGGGCGTCAGGTTGAAGACCAATTGGAAGCGCGTCTTGTCCTTGACCTTGACCTCGCGCCACCGCGTGATGCGGACTTCGGCTTCCATCCGGTCGTAGCCGACGAACTCCTCCACCTTGTCCTCCTCGATCACGTTCCAGTCTCCGGCCTCCATCTTGCCCGCTGCCCGCGAGCGGTCCTTCTGCCGAGCGAGCGCGGCCTCGAAGCCGGCCTGGTCCACCTCGACGCCGTTCTCGCCGCAGATGAGCGCGGTCAGGTCGATCGGGAATCCGTAGGTGTCATACAGTTCGAAGGCGTCCTGGCCGTCGAGCCGCTGGGCCCCGGCGATCTTCTCGTCGAGGCGCTGAATGCCCTTGTCGAGGGTGCGCAGGAAGCCCTCCTCCTCTTCCTTCATCACCTTGGCGATGAGGGCCTGTTGGGCGCGGAGCTCGGGGAAGAAGTCGCCCATCTGGTCGGCCATGACGTCCACCAGCTCGAAGAGGAACGGGCGGTCGAGGCCGAGGAAGCTGTACCCGTAGCGGACGGCCCGGCGGAGGATGCGGCGGATGACGTAGCCTGCTCCAGCGTTGGAGGGGAGCTGCCCGTCGGCGATGGAGAAGGCCACCGCCCGCACGTGGTCCGCACAGACGCGCAGGGCCACGTTCACCTTGTCGTCCCCACCGGTGTAGGGCTTGCCGGAGGCCTGGCTCAAGTGGCCGATCAGCGGCTGGAAGACGTCCGTGTCGTAGTTGCTCTGCTTGCCCTGCAGGACGGCGGCGAGGCGCTCGAAGCCCATGCCGGTGTCGATGTGGCGGGCGGGGAGGGGCTCGAGGGAACCGTCGGCCTTGCGCATGAACTGCATGAAGACGAGGTTCCAGATCTCGATGACCTGCGGGTGGTCCTGGTTGACGAGGTCAGCCCCGGGGACGGCGGCCCGGTCGGCCGCGCTCCGGATGTCCACGTGGATTTCCGAGCAGGGGCCACAGGGGCCGGTCTCGCCCATCTCCCAGAAGTTGTCCTTCTTGTCGGCCTTCAGGATGCGCTCGGCGGGCACGTGCTTGGACCAGATGTCGATGGCCTCCTGATCGAGGGGCAAACCGTCTCCGGCATCGCCTTCGAAGACCGTGATGTACAGGCGGTCCTTGTCGATGCCGTAGCGGTCGGTGAGCAGTTCCCACGCCCAATCGATGGCCTCCTGCTTGAAGTAGTCGCCGAAGGACCAGTTCCCCAGCATCTCGAACATGGTGTGGTGGTACGTGTCGACGCCCACCTCCTCGAGGTCGTTGTGCTTGCCGCTGACCCGCAGGCATTTCTGGGTGTCCGCCACCCGCGGGGACTTGGCTGGCCGGTTGCCCAGGAAGATGTCCTTGAACGGGTTCATGCCCGCATTCGTGAACATGAGCGTGGGGTCGTCCTTCAGCACCATTGGGGCCGAGGGGACGATGTCGTGGGCCTTGTCACGGAAGAAATCGAGGAACGTGCGGCGGATTTGGGCGGCGTCCATGGTGTCCTTGTGGTGGCGTTGTTCACACGCCTGTGTTGGTGGTAAACTCTGTGAAAGCCGCGTCAGTCGCGGGTTTCCGGTTGTGAAAGTAGGGACTTTCCTGTACTTTTGCGCCGGATTTTTTCCCATGAGGAAACATCACATCCGGTTCAATGAGGCACAGCTCCGCACGGAGGCCGTGCCGTTCACCACCGCGGATTACGTCCGTTGGCTCGTGTCGCGCGCCATCCTCTTTGCCGCCGTGGTCGTGGGCTCCATCCTCATTTTCGACCAGTACTTCGAGAGTCCGAAGGTCCGCAGCCAGAAGCGCCAGATTGAATTCCTCGAGTCTCAACTGACCACGATGGAAGGGCAGGTGGCCGACATGAGTGGGGCCTTGAAGGAGCTCACCGAGCGGGATGAGGTCATCTACCGCAACATCTTCGGGGCCGAGCCTTATCCGGACCATTTGCGCAACCCCGGCATCGGAGGTGCCGATCGCTACCGGGACCTCCGCGGGCTCGAGCAGAGCGAGCAGGTCATCGCCCTGCGGGAGCAGATGGCCGAACTCGAGCGCCGCATGGTCGCCCAAGGTGGCAGCTTCGAAGAGCTGGTCGACCTCGCGGGCAGCAAGGCGGAAATGCTCGAAAGCATCCCGGCCATCCAGCCGGTCCGGAACAGCGACCTCAAGCGGATGGCCAGCGGATATGGCTACCGGATCCACCCCATCTACAAGGTGCGGAAAATGCACTGGGGCATGGACTTCTCAGCCCCGACCGGCACCGAGATCTTCGCCACCGGAAACGGCAAGGTGGTCGAGGTCAAGAAGAAGTACAACGGCTACGGTCACCACATCAAGATCCAGCACGGCTACGGCTACGAGACCCTCTACGCCCACATGTCCAAGATCCTGGTGCGGAAGGGCCAGCGGGTCGAGCGGGGCGAGGTCATCGGTCTGGTCGGATCCACGGGCACCTCGGTGGCGCCCCACCTGCACTACGAGGTTTTCAAGGAGGGCAAGCGGGTGAATCCGGCCCATTACTACTTCAACGACCTCTCGCCCGAGCAGTACGAGCAGCTCCTGGCCGCGTCCGAGAACGCCAACCAGAGCTTCGACTGAGGCGGCCCCCGTTCGCCGACAAGGTGGATTTGGCCCCCGATGTTGCCTTGCGCATCTTGCAAGGCCATGGCCACAAAGCGGTATTGGACCATTTCCGAAGTTGCGGAGCAGTTCGACGTGAACGCTTCGCTGCTGCGCTATTGGGAAAAGGAGTTCACCGCACTCGACCCCAAAAAGCAGGGGAGTGGCAAGCGGGCCTACACGGCCAAGGACATCGAGATCATCGGCGTCCTGCACGACCTCCTCAAGCGCAAGGGCTACACGATTGACGGCGCCAAGCGCCAGCTCAAGCAGGCCCTCAAGGAGCACCGCCAGATGGAAGCGCTGCGCCAGCGGCTGGAGGCCATCCGGGCCGAGCTCGTCGACATCGCGGACGACGTCGAGCGCAAAGGCTGATCACAGGGTCCGGTCCTGCAGCAGGAAGTCCTTCACGTATTCCGTCACGCCCTCCTCGAGTGAGGTCATCGGTCGGTCATAGCCGATGCCGCGCAGCTTGGACAGGTCGGCCTCCGTGAAGTACTGATAGGTGTCCCGGATGTCTTCCGGGGTGTCAATGAAGCCGATGTTCTCCGGCACATCGAGCGCGTGGAACGTGGCGCGGGTCAAGTCGAGGAAGCTGCGGGCCTGGCCGGATCCGAGGTTGTAGAGCCCGCTGTCCTTCCGATGGTGCATCAGCCAGTGGCAGACGTCCACCACATCGCGCACGTACACGAAATCCCGGAGCTGCTCGCCGTCCGCATAATCGTCCCGGTGGCTGCGGAACAGCTTCATGCCGCCAGTCTTGCCGATCTGTCGGAAGGCGTGCATCACGACGGACGCCATGCGGCCCTTGTGGTATTCACCGGGGCCATAGACGTTGAAGAACTTCAGGCCGGCCCAGAAGTAGGGCGCCCGGTGCGCCTCCGCCTCGGCGAGCGCCCATTTGTCGAAGTCCTGCTTGCTGTCGCCATATGGATTGAGCGGCTTCAAGCGGTCCACGCCATCGTGCGCGTCGCTGTATCCGTGCTCCCCGGCGCCGTAGGTGGCTGCGCTCGAGGCGTAGACCAGCGGCAGGCCGTGCTGCACACAGAGCCGCCAGATGGCCTGGCTGTAGTGGAGGTTGAGCCGGTCGAACAGGGCGCGGTCCTGTTCCGTCGTGTCGGTTCGGGCGCCGAGGTGGAAGACGAACTGGACCTGGTTGGCGTTGGCCTCGAGCCACGCCGGGAAATCCGCCCGGTCCACCCGCTCCGCGCAGGTCCGCGTTTCGTGGTTCCTCGCCTTGTCGGGCCTCGATTGGAAGTCGTCGACGAGGACCAGATCCTTGAATCCCTCCTCGTTGAGGCGCGCAGCCAATGCACTTCCAATGAACCCGGCGGCCCCCGTGATGGTAATCATGGTGCGAAGGTACTTTCGCACCCCGCCCCATGAAATACGTCTACGTTACCCGCCGCGCCCGATTCAATGCCGCCCACAAGCTGTGGAACGACAACTGGTCCGAGGAGAAGAACCTCGAGGTCTTCGGCAAATGCGCCAACCCCAACTGGCATGGCCACAACTACGAGTTGCACGTGACGCTCAAGGGCGTGCCCTCGGAGGAGACGGGCTATTGCATTGACCTGAAGGACCTGAAGGACATCATCAAGGAATACGTGGAGGAGCCGCTGGACCACCGCAACATCAACCTCGATGTTCCGTGGATGAAGGGGGTCAGATCCTCCACCGAGAACCTGCTCATCGCCATCTGGGAGCAGCTCGAGGGGCCCATCGGCAAGACCGGGTGCTCCCTGCACCACATCCGGCTCTACGAGACCGAGAACAACTACGCCGACTACTACGGCGGAGAGTGAGCGGACGGCCTTGACCCTTCGGGGTTCAGAACAATCCCCAAACCGGACGGGCTGCAGCCGACACCGGGTCGTCAG
Source organism: Flavobacteriales bacterium (assembly GCA_049610565.1). Lineage (GTDB taxonomy): Bacteria > Bacteroidota > Bacteroidia > Flavobacteriales_D > Sanyastnellaceae > UBA8752. The sequence goes on from JBMYZR010000004.1 coordinate 54,056, forward strand.
GGCCTGCGCCGTTCCAATTGGATTGTGCATTTTGCGGCCATGACACCTCAAGATCCTCCCCGCCTGTTCCAAGGCGGCCAGCCGTCTTCCGACTTCACCGGGGCTGCCCCCATCGTCACCGACGAGCGCGGCTTCATGAACGCGGTCTTCGGATGGATGGCCGCGGGCCTCTCCATCACGGGCGCCGTCGCGTGGTACTTCGCCACCAGTGGCGCCATCATGCTGATGTTCAGCGAGACGGGCGGAATGAACCTCTTCGGGTGGGCCGTGATGCTCGGGCCATTGGCGTTCATCCTGGCCATGAACTTCGGCCTGCAGCGCATGAGCGCGTCCACGTTGACCCTGCTCTTCGTGGCCTTCAGTGCGGTCATGGGGGCCTCGCTCAGCAGCATTTTCCTCGTCTATACCGGGTCGAGCATCATGCAGGTGTTCGGCATCACGGCCGGAACGTTCCTTGTGATGTCCATCCTCGGCTACACGACGTCCACCGACCTGAGTCGGATGGGCAGCCTGCTCTTCATGGCGCTCATCGGCATCATCATCGCCTCGGTGGTGAACTGGTTCCTGGCTTCGTCCGCCTTGGACTACGCCATCTCCGTGATGGGGGTCCTCATCTTCACCGGCCTCATCGCCTACGACACCCAGAAGCTGAAGCGCATTGCCGCCGGCGTCGAATACGGCAGCGAGACCGGGCGGAAGCTGGCCCTGCTCGGGGCCACGAGCCTCTACCTCGACTTCATCAACCTCTTCCTGTTCCTGCTGCGCCTGCTCGGCCGCCGGGACTGAACGGAACACCCTTCGTGAAAAAGGCGGCCTTCATCGGGCCGCCTTTTTTCATTCGGTGAGGAAAATCGTGACGGGGTCACCGAACTCATCGGGCTCCCATTCCGTGACGCCGTACTGCATGCTGCCGGCCAATGTGGTGTCACTCACCCGCCTCAACACCATTCCGTCGTGTTGGCCATTGGGGTTGCCGATCGTGCAGTGGATGCGACAGTCGATGATGTCGGTGTCGAGCGTGTAGGTGGTGGTGCCCATCAGGTCCAACGTCAGGTGGCCCTCACTGAAGGTGGCGGCGTGTCCCATGTCGACACCCTGCCACGTGAACCGATAGGCGGTGTCCAATGCCACCCCGAATTCCGCGAGGTCCTGCCAGCAATCCGGCAGGTTCATGTCGACGGGGGAAGACGTGTCCAGGGGGCAGTCACAATCCAGCTCCACCGGAGTGCCGGGCTCCACCGAATCGCACGGCTCGACGGTCTCCTGCGTGCACCCGAAGATGCCGACTGCCACGAGAGCGGCCAGCAGGGAGGCAAACGGGATGCGGGACACCATCAGCGGACCATGAGACGCTGGGACCACAGTCCGCGGCCCTCGACCTCGAGGGTCAGCACATAGGCACCGGCGACCAGCGGCGCGGCGTCGATGAAGTGCTTGCTGACGCCCGCCGGAAGCTGGCCCTCAAAGAGCACAGCGACCTCGCGGCCGGCTGCGTCGCGCAAGGCGATGCGGCCCCGGGCTGCACGGCTGAGCTCCACCGGCACGCAGGTGATGGCGGAGGCGGGATTCGGGAAGGCGGGCTGGAAGCCGGCGAAGGCGGGGACATCGTCGAGTCCATTGACCACGATCTCACCCACCCGGAACGGCCAGTAGCCCTCGGGCGCGGGCATCGGGCGGTCCTGCGTCTTGCCGCTTACGGAGGTCGCTTCGACATAGTACTGCACGTCGCTGCCCTCGGCCTGCGCGGGGATGTCGGCGGACCACATGTCGTCCGCGCCGGCGGTCATGGCCACCTCGTTGTAGGCCGTCTCACCAGCCAGGCGCCAGAAGAGGCGGGCGGAGTCGATGCCGGACCGGTGCTGGATCAGCGCCTCCACCGGGTAGGGGTTGACCGTGTCCTCCGTGTCGTCGAGGGGTTGGTGGCTGATGAGGAGCGGATCCTCCACGCCGACGCTGTGCGTGATGCAGTGGATGGCGCCGCTGGCGGAGATGATCTGGTTGCAGTCGATGCCGACCACATTGTACCCCGGCAGGGCGGCTTCGTAGATCGCAATGGCGGTGGTGTCGTACTCCTCGTAGTAGGTCGGCATGAGGATGGTGTTGTTGACGAACACCGAGTTCGTGTAGGTCATGTAGTCACCGCCTTCATCCGGGTATCCACCGCCCCATCCCGGCTCTGGCGGAGAGGGAATGCGCACGACGTCGTATGGGGTGCCGAAAACGCTGTTGTGGTTGGCGAGCACGTATTCGAGGTTGGCCTCGATCTGCGGGCCGTCGGCCACGCCCTCCGGGTACTCGGCCATGAGAATGGTCTCCTCGTCGAGCAGCTTCATGTGCATGTCGATGTGGTGGATGCCGTCGTAGGGCAGGTTCTCCATTCGCACGTAGGTGTGGAGGCCCATGAAGTCGGCGAGGATGCCCTCGATCTCCTCCACGCTCTGGTCGGGGTATTGGGTGCCCCACCAGGTGTTGCCGCCGCTGTTCTCATCCACGATGAGGTTGGAGGCGAATCCGGTGCCGAATCCGTCGCTCATGAAGTTGCCCCCGGTGTTCATCAGGTCGTAGGGATCGGCCGTGGTCTCGTACAGGTCGATGCCCATCTGGTCCGCGATGACCTGGGGAGAGGCGTCGTCCTCGGGACGGGGGCGGTTGTAGATCCAGTCCACGATGATCCGGTCGTCCACTCCGTTGCCGTACACCGTGTTCGGGCCATAGTCGCGGATCCACACCGTGTTCATGGCGTTGTCGAGGATGGTGATGTTGTCCAGGCTGGCTGCGGGACCGCCGTTGTTGCTCGAGGTGAGGTAATCCTCGACGTCGTTGGCGTAGCTGGTCAGGATGATGACCTCGCATTCCTGCGCCGCATTGACCACAATCTGCTTCTCGATGGAGCTGTAGCCTTCCCATCCCACACAGAGGACCTCGATTTCCTCCCATTCGGCCATGGTGCGCAGGTTGTCGAACGCCGGCGGGGTGGTTTCCCCACGGGTGACGGGGGCGTCGAAGCTGTGCGTCTCGTAGTACTGGACCTCGCGGGGGTCCGCACCGTGGGTCAGGGGGTCATCGAGGCGCTGGGCCCATCCGAGGACAGGGAGGAGCAGGCCAAACAACAGCAGGAGGGAAGAGGACGGTTTCATGGTCTCAGGTTTCGGATGTCAAGGTAACGCTGCCCCCAAGCAAAAGGTGGCTCCGGGGCACGATGCGCCAAAGCCACCTTTCGTCAGGGGGAGGGGTCACTGCTTGAAGAAGATGGGCAGGGTGATCGTGGTGGCGATTGGCTGGCCCTCCTTCATGGCGGGCGTCCAATTCGGCATGGCCTCGGCGGCGGCGATGGCCGCGCTGTCCAAAGCGGGGTGGAGCGGTTGGATGACGTGGGCGTTGGTCACGGCTCCGGTCTCGGAGATCGTGAACTCCACAAAGACTTTGCCCTCCACACCGTCGGCCTTGGCCGCTTCGGGGTAGGTCACTTGACCGGCAATGAACTCCATCACCTTTCCGGCGCCACCGGGGAATTCTGCGGAAACGACATCGGGTGTCGTCTGCTCCGTCGGGTTCTGGGTGTCAGCGGATTCACCGCCTTCGGCACAGGCGGACATCATGAAAGCGGTAAAGGCCACGGCACTGAGGCCGAGGGCGATGCGGGTGAAACGAATCATGGTCCGAAAATAGACGATGACGGCAAGCCGTGCGGCCGGGCCGGTCAACTCGGGGTCAGCCGATGGCGTCGAGCACCCGGGTGACGGTGTCGGCATCCACGTCGTGGACGCCCTCGAACGTGTGGAGCCGAATCCGGTCGGGGTCCCCTCCGGCCTCCGCCCAAGCCTCCTCCGCCGTCCGGAACCGAGAGGCGGGGTCCTGGATGTACGGGTCGTCCGTGCCCACCAACACGTCGAGGGCAGGCCCGCCGGAGAGGTCGCCGTCCAACGCCTTCAGATCGGGCGGAATCACGCCGCTGTGGGCAATGAGCCCGTCCCAGCTGTCCGCACCGCCCTGGCCGAGGGCAGCCCACCGCAGCGCAGTGGAGGCGCCCTGCGAGAAGCCGAGGAGCACGCGAAGCCCTGCGCCCGACCCGGCGTCCGGTTCGGCATCCAGCTGGGCGCGCAAGGCGTCGAGGAACCGCATTTGATCCGCGATGTCGTCGAGCCGGGCCTCCCGGGTCATCCAGCTGGCCCCCACGCGGCCATCGGTTCCCTTCAGGTAGAAGCGGTGCGCCCCTTCCGGCGCCACCACCCGCCAGCCGGCATTGACCTGCGCCTGGAACTTCCGGATGAAGAACGCGGGCAACTGGCCATAGCCGTGGAGGACGTAGAGCGTGCCGCGCAGCGCGACCCCGTCGGGCGGGGTGCTGGTCCACCACCGGGCCGTGCGCGGCACGGTCAACGTGTGCGGGGAGGCGTCCATCACCAGGCGAGGTCGAGGGTGACGGCGCCAAAGGCCGGGCAGAACACCGAGTCGATGAACAGGCCGTCGGGTTGGCCGATGAGGGCCACATCGAGGTCGGCACCCCACGTCATCCAACGGTCGCCGTGCATGAGGCAGGACCAGCTGGAATCCGCACCGACGCCTTCGAGGAGGACCTGCTCGGTGTCGCAGCACGCACAGGGAAAGTCCTCGCCGAGGTTGAACCGCATGACGTCCGTGCTGTCTTCCGGCGGAAGGCTCGCGAGGTTCACGTGCAGCGTGCACACCGCGGCCATGGACAGCGGCAGGGCAATGGGGACGTTGGGCAACAGGTCGTCCGGATCCAACTCGCCGGCGAGGGGGAAGTGGCGGTCGGCCGCGGCCGTCCACCGGAGCGAGTAGCTGCTCCGGCGCTCGAACTCCGCAGTGAACAGGCCGGCCTCATCGGACACGGCTTGGGCCACCTGTTCCTCGGCCTGCAGGGCCCCGTCGAGGACGGCCCGCTCGAACAGGGACCATTGGGCCCCCTCAATGGGCGCTCCGGAAGGCGCGGTCGAGGCCTCTCCTTCGACCCGCAGGGAAATGGGCTCGGACGTCCGGTTGCACCCCAGCAGGGCGAGCGACACCACGAGGGCCAGCGTGGCCGGAACAACAGGGGCGCGCATCAGAGGACCTCGAGTTTGGCGAACTTGAGCAGGAGCTGCTTCTGCCCGGCCGAAGGAAAGAACACCGTCGCTTTCACATTGGGCTCCTGGCCTTCGAGCTTGAGCACCTTCCCCTTGCCGAAGCGGGCATGCTTCACCTCCACACCGGGCGCGATCGCACCCGACGAGGCGGGGGCGCCTGCCGGGTCGGCATTCCCGCCAGCGGGGGCCGAGGCCACCTTCTTCATGCCCGGCTTGGGCGGGGTGGCCGCACGCGTGCCTGAGGGCATGGGCTTGTAGAACGAGGTGCGCGCCGTGTTGAAGTCAAAGGGTTCGGGCCGCTTCGCGCTCACCGTCGGCAGGTTGAGGTACTGTTCGTCAATCTCCTCGATGAACCGGGACGGTTCGTTCTGGATCAATTGGCCCCACCGGTAGCGCGTCAAGGCGTAACTCAGCGTGGCTTTCTTCTCCGCCCGGGTCAGGGCGACATAGAACAGCCGGCGCTCTTCTTCCAGTTCCTCGCGGGTGTTCAAGGCCATCTGGCTGGGGAACAGGTTCTCCTCGAGGCCCACTACATATATGTAAGGGTACTCCAGCCCCTTGGCCGCGTGGATGGTCATCAGCGAGACCTTGTCGTCGTCCCCGTCGTCCTGGTCCGCGTCGGTCAGGAGCGCCACGTCCACGAGGAAGTCGCCCATCGTGCGGACGGCATCGGGGTTGGCCGGGTCAATCTCATCCGAGAATTCCTTCATGCCCGCGAGCAGCTCCTCCACGTTCTCATAGCGCGCAACGCCTTCCGGTGTCTTGTCCTTGTGCAGCTCCCGGAGGAGGTTGGTGTGCTGGGCAATGTGGTGGCCGAGGTCAAAGGCGGTGGCCGTCTCGAGGCGGGTCGCGAAGCCGGACACCATCGTGGCGAAGTCCTGCAACTTGCCCCAGGCGGCGCCCTTCAGGTCCTCGGGTTTCTTGAGCGGGTCCTGCAGGACCTCCCACAGCGCACATTCGTGGTGGGCGGCGGCCACGGTCAGCCGGTCCATCGTGGTCTTGCCGATGCCGCGGGCCGGATAGTTGACCACCCGCTTGAAGCTCTCGTCGTCGGCCGGGTTGGCCGTCAGGCGGAAGTAGGCAATGAGGTCCTTGATCTCCTTGCGCTGGTAGAAGCTCAGGCCTCCATAGATGCGGTAGGGGATGTTCCGCTTGCGCAATTGCTCCTCGAAGGCACGGCTCTGCGCATTGGTCCGGTACAGGATGGCAAAATCCTGATGGCGGGCCCGCTCCCTCGACCGGGTGGTCAGGATGCCGTCGGCGACATGGCTGCCCTCGTCGTTGTCACTCAGGGCCCGGTGGACGTCAATCTTCTCCCCGTCGTCGTTGCCGGTCCACACTTCCTTCTGGATCTGGTCCTGGTTCTTGGCGATGATGGTGTTGGCCGCCTCGACGATGGTCTTCGTGCTCCGGTAGTTCTGCTCGAGCTTGTAGACGACGCAGTCCGGGTAGTCCCGTTGGAAGTTGAGGATGTTCTGGATGTTGGCGCCCCGGAAGCTGTAGATGCTCTGGGCATCGTCCCCGACGACACAGACGTTCTCGCGCGCGGCACCCAGCTGGCGGATGATGAGGTACTGGGCGAAGTTGGTGTCCTGATACTCGTCGACGAGGATGAAGGAGAACTTCTGCTGGTACTTGTGGAGCAGGTCGGGAAAATCCCGGAGCAGGATGTTGGTCTTGAAGAGAAGGTCGTCAAAGTCCATGGCCCCCGAGCGCTGGAGCCTCAGGTTGTATCCGGCATAGATCTCGGCGATGCGGGGCCGACCGGCCTGCTGGTCCTCGCCCATGATGTCCGGGTTGGCGGCATAATCCTGCGGACCGATGAGGTTGTTCTTGGCACCGGAGATCCGGCCGTGGATGGCGTTGGGCTTGTAGAGCTTGTCGTCGAGACCGAGTCCCTTGATGACATCCTTGATGACGCTCCGGCTGTCCTGTGTGTCGTAGATGGTGAAGTTGGACGGGTAGTTGATGCGGTCCGCCTCGATCCGCAAAATGCGCGCAAAGACCGAGTGGAAGGTGCCCATCCAGATGTTGCGGGCTTCGGCATCCCCGACAATCTTGCCGATGCGGCCCTTCATTTCGCGCGCGGCCTTGTTGGTGAAGGTCAGCGCGAGAATGGAGAACGGATCGACCCCTTGGTCGATGAGGTGGGCGATGCGGTGGGTGAGGACACGGGTCTTGCCTGAACCGGCTCCGGCCACCACCATCATCGGCCCTTCAATGTGGCCTGCTGCGGCCCTTTGTGCGTCGTTCAGTCCCTCGAGCATCTCCATGTGTCAAAAGTAGCGGGATTGGGTTCCAGCACATTGGGTGGGGTTCACCGGATGCGGTGGAATCATCTGCACATTTCGATGTTGGAATTCCCGGCATTTCACGTAGTTTTGCACCCCCGTTGAAAAATGGGGCAGTGGGCTTTTTGCCCCTGTTTGTTCGAAAAAGACGCAGATAACAAGCAATGCCGACGATCCAACAGTTGATCCGCAAAGGCCGCACGGACAAGGTGTACACCTCCAAGTCCGCTGCACTCGACTCCTGCCCGCAGCGCCGGGGCGTGTGCGTGCGTGTCTACACGACCACACCGAAGAAGCCGAACTCCGCCATGCGGAAGGTGGCCCGTGTGCGACTGACCAATGGAAACGAAGTCAATGCCTACATCGGTGGTGAGGGCCACAACCTCCAGGAGCACAGCATCGTGCTCGTTCGCGGAGGACGTGTGAAGGACCTCCCCGGTGTCCGCTACCACATCGTTCGTGGCGCCCTCGACACCGCTGGTGTGGAAGGCCGCAACCAGCGTCGTTCGAAGTATGGAACCAAGCGCCCCAAGAAGTAATCTGTCATGCGCCGTAGACAAGCAAAAAAGCACCCGCTGATTCCGGACCCCCGGTTCAACGACACGGACGTCACGTACTTCGTGAACAACCTCATGCTCAAGGGCAAGAAGAGCACCGCCTTTGACATCTTCTACACTGCCATCGACAAGGTGACCGAGCGCACCGGCGAGGATGGCCTCGAGCAGTGGAAGCAGGCCGTTGACGCCGTGACCCCCAATGTGGAGGTTCGCAGCCGCCGTGTGGGTGGTGCGACGTTCCAGATCCCGCAACCCATTCGCGACAGCCGCAAGCGCAGCATGGCCGTGAAGTGGATCATCAGCTACGCGCGACTCCGCAACGAAAAGACCATGGCAGACCGCCTGGCCGCGGAGATCATCGCCGCCAACAAGGGCGAAGGCGCCACGTTCAAGAAGAAAGAAGACACGCACCGGATGGCCGAAGCCAACAAGGCTTTCTCCCACTTCCGGTTCTGATCCCACCCAACCCCGACCCACGAAATCATGTCCAAGAGGGACCTCAATTTCACGCGCAACATCGGCATCATGGCCCACGTCGATGCTGGCAAGACCACCACGACGGAGCGCATCCTTTACTACACCGGCATTTCCCACAAGATTGGTGAGGTGCACGACGGTGCAGCCACGATGGACTGGATGGAGCAGGAGCAGGAGCGCGGCATCACAATCACGTCGGCTGCCACGACTTGTTTCTGGAAGTTCGAAGACCAGGACTACCGGATCAACATCATTGACACCCCGGGACACGTGGACTTCACCGTGGAGGTGGAGCGTTCCCTGCGCGTGCTCGACGGTGCCGTGGGCCTGTTCTGCGCCGTGTCCGGTGTGGAGCCGCAATCCGAGACCAACTGGGGCCTCGCCGACAAGTACAACGTGCCGCGCATCGGCTTCGTGAACAAGATGGACCGTTCCGGTGCCGACTTCTTCAACGTGCTCGAGCAAATCCGCGAGATGTTGGGCGCCAACCCCGTCCCGCTGCAGGTGCCGATTGGCGCCGAGGATGACTTCAAAGGGGTCGTCGATCTGCTCACGGGCAAGGCCATGGTCTGGAACGAAGAGGACAAGGGCATGACCTTCACCGAGGTTCCCGTCCCGGACGACCTGGTGGACACCGTGGCCGAATACCGCGAGAAGCTCGTCGAGGCTGTCGCCGAACAGGACGACACCCTCATGGAGAAGTTCTTCGAGGATCCCGACAGCATCACCGAGGCCGAGATGGTCAACGCCATCCGCAAGGCCACCATCGCCATGGACATCACCCCGATGCTCTGCGGCTCCGCCTTCAAGAACAAGGGTGTGCAGACCATGCTCGACGCGGTCATGCGTTACCTCCCGTCTCCCTACGACATCGGTGAGATCGTCGGCATGAACCCCGACAACGAGGAGGAGCAGGTGGTCCGCCACAGCGATCCGGACGAGCCGTTCTCCGGTCTCGCCTTCAAGATTGCCACCGACCCGTTCGTCGGCCGTCTCTGCTTCGTGCGCGCCTACTCCGGCATCCTGCCCGCCGGCTCCTACGTCAAGAACACCCGTTCCGACAAGAAGGAGCGGATCAGCCGCATCTTCCAGATGCACTCCAACAAGCAGAACCCGATCGACCAGCTCGAGGCAGGTGACATCGGTGCTGTGGTCGGCTTCAAGGACATCCGCACGGGCGACACGCTCTGCTCCGAAGGCCATCCCATCACGCTGGAGAGCATGACGTTCCCGGACCCGGTGATCGGCATCGCCATCGAACCGAAGTCCCAGGCGGACATCGACAAGCTGGGCAACGGTCTCGCCAAGCTCTCCGAAGAGGATCCCACCTTCCGCGTCCACACCGACGAGGACAGCGGCCAGACGGTCATCTCCGGCATGGGAGAGCTTCACCTCGACGTTCTCGTCGATCGCCTCAAGCGCGAGTTCAAGGTGGAGTGCAACCAGGGCCAGCCCCAGGTGGCGTACAAGGAGGCCATCTTCAGCACCACGGACCACCGTGAAGTGTACAAGAAGCAGTCCGGTGGTCGCGGTAAGTTCGCCGACATCATCGTCAAGATCGGTCCGTCTCCGACCCCTGAGGAGGAAGGCCTCGTCTTCAAGAACTCCGTGAAGGGCGGAAACGTCCCGAAGGAGTTCGTCCCCTCTGTCGAGAAGGGCTTCAAGGATGCCATGGTCACCGGCGTGCTCGCCGGCTACCCGATGGACAGCATGTCCGTCGAGCTGATGGACGGTTCATTCCACGCGGTTGACTCCGACCAGCTCTCCTTCGAGTTGGCGGCAAAGATGGCCTACCGGAATGCGGTCAAGAACTGCAGCCCCAAGATTCTCGAGCCCATGATGTCCCTGGAGGTCCGCACCCCGGAGGCCAACATGGGTGACGTCATCGGCGACCTCAACAAGCGCCGTGGCATGGTGGAAGGCACCGACGAGCGCGGTGGGAAGACCATCGTCAAGGCCAAGGTGCCCCTGAGCGAAATGTTCGGTTACGTGACCGACCTGCGTACGCTGACCTCCGGTCGTGCGGACAGCAGCATGACGTTCAGCCACTACGCCGAGGCTCCGACCAACGTGGCGGAGGCCGTGATCGCAGAAGCACAAGGAAAATAAGTCAAGCCAGATGGCCCAGAAGATCCGCATCAAGCTGAAGAGCTACGACCACAACCTGGTCGACAAGTCTGCCGAGAAGATCGTGAAGACGGTCAAGTCGACGGGCGCCGTGGTGAGCGGTCCGATTCCGCTCCCGACGCACCAGCGCATCTACACCGTGCTGCGTTCGCCGCACGTCAACAAGAAGTCTCGTGAGCAGTTCGAGCTCAGCGCCTACAAGCGTCTGCTGGACATCTACAGCAATTCTTCCGCCACCGTCGACGCGCTGATGCGCCTCGAGCTGCCGAGTGGTGTGGAGGTCGAAATCAAAGTGTGACATGCCCGGATTGATTGGAAAAAAGGTCGGTATGACCAGCATGTACAACGAGGCAGGAAAGAATCTGCCCTGTACCGTGTTGGAAGTGGGACCCTGCGTGGTGACGCAGGTCAAGACCGAGGACAAGGACGGCTACGCCGCCGTGCAGGTGGGATTCGGTGACCGCAAGGAGAACCGCACCTCGAAGGCCATGGCCGGACACTTCAAGAAGGCCGGCGTCCACGCACGCCAGCATCTCGCTGAGTTCAATGGCTTCGAGCAGGAGTACAACCCCGGTGACGAGGTTAAGCTCGAAGACGTCTTCCAGGAAGGAGAGTTTGTCTCCGTCGTGGGAACGAGCAAGGGCCGCGGCTTCCAGGGTGTTGTTCGCCGCCACGGATTTGGAGGTGTTGGCCAAGCCACGCACGGTCAGCACAATCGCATGCGCGCCCCGGGTGCCATCGGTGCAGCCTCCACGCCGGCACGTGTCTACAAGGGCATGCGCATGGCCGGTCAGATGGGCAACGCCCGTGTGACCATCGAAAATCTCGAAGTGCTCAAGGTCATGGCCGAGGAGGGACTCCTCGTCGTGAAGGGTGCCGTCCCCGGACACAAAGGCGCCACCGTCATCGTCCGCAAGCCCGAAGCCTAAGTCATGAAAGTCGACGTTTACAATACCGAAGGCAAGAAGACCTCCAGCAAGGAGCTCAGCGCGGACGTGTTCGGCATCGAGCCCAACGACCACGCGATCTACCTGGATGTCAAGCGTTACCTCGCTGCTCAGCGTCAGGGTACGCACAAGGCCAAGGAGCGCGCTGAGGTCAAGGGGTCTACCCGCAAGATCAAGCGCCAGAAAGGCACCGGCGGCGCCCGTGCAGGATCCCTCAAGAACCCGCTCTTCGTGGGAGGAGGTACCGTGTTCGGACCGCGCCCGCGCAACTACGACATCAAGCTCAACAAGAAGGTGACCAAGCTGGCCCGCAAGAGCGCCCTGGCCTACAAGGCCAAGGAAGACGGCGGAATCCGCATCGTCAAGGGACTGTCCATGGACGCCCCGAAGACCAAGGATTTGCTCGGCACGTTCGGCAAGCTCGGCCTCGCCGACCAGAAGACCCTGGTCGTGGTGCCGGAGTTGAACCGCGCCCTCTACCTGAGCAGCCGGAACCTGCCCAAGCACCGTGTCATGACGGCCGGTGACCTGAGCACCTACGACATCATGAATTGCCGTCACATCGTCTTCGTGGACAACGCCCACGAAGTCATCACCGGCATGCTGACCGCCTGAAGCCATGAAGAACATCCTCATCAAGCCGTTGATCACCGAGAAGATGACCGCCGAGAGCGAGCGCATCAACGCCTACGGGTTCGTGGTGAACGACGACGCCAACAAGTTCGAGATCAAGGACGCGGTGGAGAAGACCTACGGCGTGACCGTGGCCGGCGTGCGCACCATGCGCGTCGACGGCAAGGTCCGCAGCCGCTTCACCCGGACGGGGGTCCTCCGCGGACGCTCCGAGAGCTACAAGAAGGCCATCGTCCGTCTCGTGGATGGTGACGTCATTGACTTCTACGAGAACATCTAAGGAACCATGGCAGTTCGCAAGTTCAATCCCATTACGCCCGGCATGCGGCACAAGGTGTTGTCCAAGTTTGACAACATCACGACCGACAAGCCGCACAAGCCGTTGCTGGAGCCGCTCAAGAAGCGCGGCGGCCGGAACAACGACGGCAAGATGACCATGCGTTACCGCGGTGGCGGTCACAAGCGGATGTACCGCGTGATCGACTTCAAGCGGGACAAGCACGGCATCGCAGCGGAGGTCCTGACCATCGAGTACGATCCCAACCGCAGCGCACGCATTGCCCTCGTCGAGTACACCGACGGTGAGAAGCGGTACATCGTGGCCCCCGAGGGCCTGCAGGTCGGCCAAAAGATCATGAGCGGCGAGAAGGCGGCTCCGGAAGTGGGCAACACCCTCTTCCTCGCCGACATCCCGCTCGGTACGATGATCCACAACATCGAGCTGCATCCCGGCCGCGGCGCCAACATCGCCCGCTCCGCAGGCGCTTCCGCCCAGCTGAAGGCCCGGGATGGCAAGTTTGCCATCATCGCCCTCCCGAGTGGTGAGGTGCGCATGATCCTGACCACCTGCCTGGCCACCATCGGCAGCGTCGGAAACAGCGAGCACAACCAGCAGGTGTCCGGTAAGGCCGGACGCAGCCGCTGGCTCGGTCGCCGCCCCCGCGTCCGTGGTGTGGTCATGAACCCTGTCGATCACCCGATGGGTGGTGGTGAGGGCCGCAACGCCGGTGGCCATCCGCGCAGCCGGAACGGCATGCCCGCCAAGGGCTTCAAGACGCGCAACAAGCGCAAGCATTCGTCCAAGTACATCATCGAACGCCGCAAGAAGTAAGACATGGCACGTTCGCTCAAAAAACCCCCCTTCGTCCACTACAAGCTCATGCAGCGTGTAGAGGCCATGCAGGAAAGCGGCAAGAAGTCGGTCATCAAGACCTGGAGCCGCGCCAGCATGATCACGCCGGAATTCGTCGGCTTGACCATCGCCGTGCACAACGGTCGCCAGTTCATCCCGGTGTTCGTCACCGAGAACATGGTCGGCCACAAGCTCGGTGAGTTCTCTCCGACCCGCACCTTCCGCGGACACGCGGACAACAAGAAAGACAAGGGACGTCGTTGACGGCCGGAATCACGAGTATCATGGGAGCCCGTAAAAGAAACGCAGCAGAAGCCCGCAAGGAGGCCATGTCCAAAGTGGCCATTGCGAAGCTGAACGATTGTCCGACCTCGCCTCGGAAGATGCGCCTCGTGGCGGACATCATCCGCGGCAAGGATGTGGTCAGTGCCTTGAACATTTTGAAGTTCAGCTCGAAGGAGGCCAGCGGCCGGATGGAGAAGCTTCTCCGTTCCGCCATCGCCAACTGGGAAGCCAAGAACGAAGGCAGCCGCCCCGAAGAGGCCGGACTGTATGTCAGCGAAGTCAAGGTGGACAGCGCCCGGATGCTCAAGCGCATCCAGCCCGCTCCGCAGGGCCGCGCCCACCGCATCCGCAAGCGCTCCAACCACGTGACGCTCATCGTCGATAGCCTGAAGAAGTAATGGGACAGAAGACACACCCCACCGGCAACCGCCTGGGATTCATCAAGGGTTGGGACTCCAACTGGTACGGCGGAAAGAACTACGTCGACAAGATTGTCGAGGACGACAAGATCCGGAAGTACCTCCGGGCCCGTCTGGTCAAGGCCAGCATGTCCCGCGTGGTCATCGAGCGCACCATGAAGCTCGTGACCGTGACCATCCACACGGCCCGTCCCGGTGTCATCATCGGCAAGGGCGGCCAGGAGGTCGACAAGCTGCGTGAGGAGCTGAAGAAGCTCACCCGCAAGGAGATTCAGATCAACATCTACGAGATCAAGCGTCCGGAACTCGACGCCCGCCTCGTGGCGGAGAGCGTGGCCCGGCAGCTCGAGGCGCGCATCAGCTACCGCCGCGCCATCAAGATGTCCATTGCCAGCTCCATGCGCATGGGCGCTGAGGGCATCAAGATTGGCATCGCCGGTCGTCTGAACGGTGCGGAAATCGCCCGTTCCGAGACCTTCATGGAAGGCCGCGTGCCGCTGCACACCTTCCGTGCCGACATCGACTACGCATTGGTCGAAGCGCACACCACCTACGGCCGCATCGGCGTCAAGGTGTGGGTGTTCCGCGGTGAGGTCTACGGAAAGCAGGACCTCAGCCCGGTCGACCCGAGCAAGGAAGAGAAGCGCGGCCCCCGTGGTGGAGGCCGTGGTGGTGACCGCCCTGAGCGCCGCCGCCGTCGTCGTGAACCCCGCAGCTAAAGCCAGAAACCATGCTTCAGCCGAAACGAACGAAATACAGGAAGATGCAGAAGGGCCGCGTGCGCGGCCTGGCCCAGCGTGGCAGCAGCATCGCGTATGGCACCTACGCCATCAAGACGAACGACATGGGGTTCATCACCTCCCGTCAGATCGAGTCCGCCCGTATCGCCATCAACCGCTACATGAAGCGTGAGGGCCAGGTGTGGATTCGCATCTTCCCCGACAAGCCGATCACGAGCAAGCCGCTCGAGGTGCGGATGGGTAAGGGTAAGGGTGCCGTGAGCCACTGGGTGGCTCCCGTCAAGCCGGGCCGCGTGCTGTTCGAAGTGGACGGTGTGCCCGCGGACGTGGCCCAGGAGGCCCTGCGGCTCGGCGCCCAGAAGCTGCCGGTCCGCTGCAAGTTTGTCGCCCGTTACGACGCCTAATCGAGGAACAGATGAAGATGAGTGAAATCACCGGTCTCAGCGACCTCGACCTCAAGGAGCGCATTGCCGCCGATCGCGAAGCACTGCAGAAGCTCCGTTTCAACCACACCATTGCCGGTCTCGAGAGCCCGTTCCAACTGCGACAGAAGCGCCGGGACATCGCCCGGATGCTGACCGAGTTGAACGCCCGGAAGAACGCCAAAGCAGAAGAACAGAAGTCATGACCGCCGAGCAGACCGCAACAGAGCAGGCCACGGACAAGCGCAACCTCCGGAAGGTGCGCCAGGGCATCGTCACCTCCAACAAGATGCAGAAGACCATCACGGTGACGGTCGAGTACAAGGAGAAGCACCCGAAGTACTCCAAGTTCGTGAAGCGCACCCGGAAGTTCACCGCCCACGATGAGCAGGAGACCTGCGGCATCGGAGACACGGTGCGCATCATGGAGACGCGCCCCCTGAGCAAGAACAAGTGCTGGCGCCTCGTCGAGGTGATCGAACGGGCCAAGTAATCCGAGGCCCTCAACCAGAAGAAAGACTAGAGCCATGATCCAGCAAGAATCCCGGATGGCGGTTGCCGACAACAGTGGAGCACGCGAAGTGCTGTGCATCCGCGTGCTCGGTGGCACGCGCCGGCGCTACGCCAGCATCGGCGACAAGGTGGTCGTGACCGTGAAGGACGCTGCCCCGAACGGCGGTGTCAAGAAGGGCACGGTCAGCAAGGCCGTCATCGTCCGCACCAAAAAGGCCGTGCGCCGTCCCGACGGATCCTACATCCGTTTCGACGACAACGCCTGTGTCCTCCTCAATGCCACCGGAGAGATCCGCGGCACCCGCATCTTCGGGCCGGTGGCCCGTGAGCTCCGGGAGAAGGACTTCATGAAAATCGTTTCCCTTGCACCCGAGGTGCTCTGAATGACAGCCAGCATGTACAAGCGCGTCAAAATCAAGAAGGGCGACACCGTGAAGGTGATCGCAGGAGGCAACAAGGGCAAGACGGGAACCGTGGTCCAGGTGCTCCGCAAGGACGACCGTGTCGTCGTGGAGAACGTCAACATGGTGACCAAGCACGTCAAGCCGAGCCCTGCCAACCCTCAGGGTGGCATCGAAAAGAAGGAGGCCCCGATCCACATCTCCAATGTGATGGTCGTTGACGCTGCTGGCAATGCCACGCGTGTCGGACGCCGTCGAGGTGACGATGGGAAACTGGTCCGCTACAGCAAGAAATCAGACCAATCGCTGAACTGATGAGCTACGTACCCCGACTCAAGAAGCAGTACGACGACGAAGTCGTGCAGAAGCTCCAGGAGCGCTTCGAATACAAGAGCGCCATGCAGGTGCCCAAGATTGAGAAGATCTGTCTCAACCAGGGTCTCGGCAAGGCCATCTCGGACCGGAAAATCATCGACAGCGCCCTCGAGGAGCTGGCCATGGTCACGGGCCAGAAGGCGGTCACGACGTACTCCACCAAGGACGTCTCCAACTTCAAGCTGCGGAAGGGCATGCCGGTTGGCGCCCGCGTGACGCTCCGCCGTGAGCGCATGTACGAATTCCTGGATCGCCTGATTCACGTTTCCCTGCCCCGTACCCGGGACTTCCAGGGCGTGAAGGCATCCGGCTTCGACGGCCGCGGCAACTTCAGCTTCGGCATCCAGGAGCAGATCATTTTCCCGGAAATCGACCTCGACAAGGTGAAGCACCTCAACGGGATGCACATCACCATCGTCACCAACGCCCGGACCAACGAGGAAGCCAAGGAGCTCCTCGCGGCATTCGGTTTCCCCTTCAAGAAGAACTGATACGATATGGCCAAGGAATCCATGAAAGCGCGCGAGCGCAAGCGTGAGCGACTCGTCGCCCGCTACGCCGCCAAGCGCAAGGCACTGAAGGAGGCAGGTGACTGGGACGCCCTCCAGAAGCTCCCCAAGAACTCGTCCCCGGTGCGCCTGCACAACCGTTGCCAACTGACGGGCCGTCCCCGCGGTTACATGCGTCAATTCGGCATCAGCCGTGTGACCTTCCGTGAGATGGCACTCGAAGGCAAGATCCCCGGAGTCAAAAAAGCAAGCTGGTAAGTCATGCATTCAGATCCGATCGCAGATTTTCTGACGCGCATCCGCAATGGGCAGATGGCCGGCCACAAAGTGGTCGAAATCCCCGCGTCCAACATCAAGAAGGAGATCACCAAGATCCTCTTCGACAAGGGGTACATCCTCTCCTACAAGTTTGTGGAAGACGGTCCTCAGGGCACCATCAAGGTCGCCCTCAAGTACCACCCCAAGACGCGCCGCCCCGCCATCACCGAGATGCAGCGGATGAGCAAGCCCGGTCTGCGCACCTACCGCGGTGCCGATGACCTGCCGCGCATCCTCAACGGCTTGGGCATTTCCATCCTCAGCACCTCCAAGGGGGTCATGACGGACAAGGAGGCCAAGCACATGAACGTCGGAGGCGAAGTTCTCTGCTACGTCTATTAATCCGAAGAACCGAAGGAACATGTCCAGAATCGGAAAAGCCCCTGTTGCCATCCCGTCCGGCGTCACCGTCGCGGTGGACGGCAACGTCTTTACGGTCAAGGGACCGAAGGGTGAGCTCGCACAGGAATTTGACACCGCCATTGGCGTCACGGTCGAAGAGAATGAAGTGCGCTTCACGCGTCCGACCGACCAGCCTGACCACCGCGCCAAGCACGGCCTGTACCGTTCGCTGTGCGCCGGCATGGTCGAAGGTGTGACCAATGGATACAAGAAGGAGCTGGAGCTCGTGGGCGTGGGTTTCCGTGCCCAGGCATCCGGTCAGCAGCTGACGCTGGCGTTGGGCTACAGCCACCCGATCATCATTGAACTGCCCAAGGAGGTCAAGGTGACCGCGGAGTCCCAGAAGGGTCAGAACCCGAAGGTGACCCTTGAGTCCCACGACAAGCAGCTCATCGGCACCGTGGCCGCCAAGATCCGTTCCCTGCGCAAGCCGGAGCCCTACAAGGGCAAGGGTGTCCGCTATGTGGACGAGTACATCCGCCGGAAGGCTGGTAAGTCCGCGGCCAAGTAATCGAATCCGCCATGTCTGTAGCAAGCAAGAAACTCAAGACCCGCATGCGCATCAAGGCGCGCATCCGTGGCAAGATCAGCGGAACGGCAGAGCGTCCTCGCCTGACCGTGTTCCGTTCGAACAAGCAGATCTACGCCCAGGTGGTGGACGATCTGTCTGGAAAGACCCTCGCGAGCGCCAGCTCCCGCGCCATCAAGGAGGCGCAGGGTGTGGCCAAAATCGAGCAGGCCAAGATGGTCGGTGCCAAGGTGGCCGAGGCCGCCAAGGCCGCTGGCGTCGAGTCCGTCGTGTTCGACCGCAACGGGTACCTGTACCATGGCCGGGTGAAGAGCCTCGCCGATGCCGCACGTGAAGGCGGACTCCAATTCTGATTTCGAGATGAGAGACAACAACAACCGTCGGCGCAACGACCGGGACAACCAGCCCGAGAGCGACATCAAGGATCGCTTGGTCACGATCAACCGTTCGACCAAGACCACCAAGGGTGGACGCACGTTCACCTTCACCGGCATCGTCGTCGTGGGCGACGAGAAGGGCAAGGTGGGCCACGGAGCTGGCCGCAGCCGTGAGGTGGTGACCGCCATTCAGAAGGGCATCGAGGATGCCAAGAAGAACATGGTGGAAGTGCCCGTCATCAACGGCACCGTTCCCCACGCTCAGGAAGCCGTTTACGCAGGAGCCCGCGTGCTCGTCAAGCCCGCCACGCCCGGTACGGGTGTGATCGCCGGAGGCGCCATGCGCGCCGTGCTCGAGAGCGCCGGCATCAAGGACGTCCTCGCGAAGTCCCTTGGATCCTCCAACACCCAGAACGTGGTGAAGGCCACCTTCAAGGCCCTCACGATGATGCGCAGCGCCTCCGATGTGGCAGACCTGCGCGGCATCTCCGTCCACCGCGTTTTCAACGGATGAGCACCATGGCCAAGATCAAGATCACCCAGGTGCGCAGCGCCATCAACCGTCCGAAGCGCCAGAAGCTGACCCTTCAGGCCCTCGGTCTCAAGAAACTCAACAACCCTGTGGAGCACGAAGCCACCCCCCAGATTCTGGGCATGGTGCGCAAGGTGAGCCACCTCGTCAAGGTTGAAGAACAATAATCCCCAACCAGCACAATCATGAATCTCAACAGCCTCAAGCCGGCAAAGGGTTCCGTCAAGCAGCGCAAGCGAGTTGGTCGTGGTGAAGGCTCCGGACACGGAGGTACTTCCACACGCGGTCACAAGGGCGCCAAGTCCCGTTCCGGTTACAAGTCCAAGATTGGATTCGAGGGTGGCCAGATGCCGCTCCAGCGCCGGGTCCCCAAGTTCGGTTTCAAGAATCCGAACCGCGTCGAATACAAGGGCATCAACCTCGACACGCTCCAGGAGCTGATCGAGCGCAAGTCCCTCACCGAAATCACCCCGGCTCTCCTCGTGGAGAACGGCCTCGCCCAGAAGAAGGACCTCGTGAAGGTGCTCGGCCGCGGTGAGCTCAAGTCCGGCGTCAAGGTGACCGCCCACAAATTTTCCGCCACCGCGCAGGCCGCCATCGAGGCAGCCGGTGGCAGCATCGAAGCCATCCACTGATCATGGGTCGTTTTTTCAAGAAACTGCGGGACATCTGGTCCCATGAGGAGTTGCGCAAGCGCCTGGGCATCACGCTCGGCTTCATCCTGATCTACCGCATCGGTAGCTTCATTGTCCTTCCGGGTGTCGACAGCGACACGCTCCAGGAGCAGATGAGCGCCCTCGGTGGTGGAGGACTGGGAGACATCCTGTCTTTGTTCACGGGAGGCGCGTTCACGCGGGCGTCCATTTTCGCCCTCGGCATCATGCCGTACATCTCCGCGAGCATCATCATGCAGCTCATGGGCCTTGCGGTCCCGAGCATCCAGAAGATGCAGGCGGAAGGCGAGAGCGGCCGCAAGAAGATCAACCAGTGGACCCGTTTCCTGACCATCGCCATCACGCTGGTCCAGGCCCCGGGATACCTCGCTTCCTCCGTCGTGTCCGTTCCGGGCGCCGTGGCGAATCCCACGACCTTCTGGTGGTTCAGCGCCGTCCTCATCCTGACGAGCTCCACGCTGCTCATCATGTACCTCGGTGAGCGCATCACGGAGCGCGGTGTCGGCAACGGCATCAGCCTGCTCATCATGATCGGCATCATCGCCACGTTCCCGCAGGCCATCATCCAGGAGTTCAATCACCCGGACACCAACCTGTTCTTCTTCCTCGTGGAGATTGCCGCCCTCCTCATCGTCATCGGATTGTCCGTCGCGTTGGTCCAGGCAGTGCGCAAGGTGCCCGTGGAGATGACCCGCCTGCAGGGCAACACCGGCCCGACCTACCTCCCCCAGGGAGCGGCCGCCCGCAGCTACATCCCGCTGAAGGTGAATTCCTCCGGCGTGATGCCCATCATCTTCGCCCAGGCCATCATGTTCGTTCCGCTCTACCTGACGCAGAACGAGAGCCTGGCCGACAGCGAGGTGCTGATCGCCCTCGGGGACTTCAACGGGTTCTGGTACAACCTGCTGTTCTTCCTGATGATCGTGGCCTTCACGTACTTCTACACGGCCATCACGGTCAACCCCCAGCAGATGGCGGATGACCTCAAGCGCCAGAACAATTTCGTGCCCGGTGTGAAGCCCGGTCGTCCGACGATGGAGTTCCTCGACAACGTGATTTCCAAGATCACCTTGCCCGGTGCCATCTTCCTCGGTCTGATCGCCATCCTGCCGGCCATCGTGTTCACGATGAGCCTGACCCACGCGCAGGCCTTCAGCATCTTCTTCGGCGGCACTTCGCTGCTGATCATGGTGGGCGTCATCCTCGACACCCTCCAGCAAATTGAAAGCTACCTGTTGTCCCGTCAATACGACTCCCTCATGGAATCCGGAAAGCTCCGGGGCCGTCAAGGGACGAGTGTGAGCGGAATGGCGGGCTGATCGGAATGGCGAGAGGACGGATACAGGTTCGCACCGAATCCGAAATCGAGCTTCTCCGAGCGAGTTCTTTGCTTGTCGGTAGAACCTTGGCCGAAGTGGCCAAGCTGATTCGCCCCGGGGTCACCACCCTGGAGTTGGATCGGGTCGCGGAGACCTTCATCCGGGATCACGGCGCAGTGCCGGGATTCAAAGGATACAACGGGTTCCCCGCGTCGCTCTGCACCTCCGTGAACCACCACGTGGTCCACGGGATTCCCAATGGCGACCCGCTGCAGGAGGGGGACATCGTGTCCGTCGACTGTGGGGTGCTGATGGAAGGCTACTACGGGGACAGCGCCTACACCTTCATGGTGGGGGACGTCCGGCCCGAAGTGCGCCGCCTGCTGCAGGTGACCCAGGAATGCCTGGAGGACGCCGTGGCAGAAGCGGTGGCGGGCAACCGGATCGGCGACATCGGCTGGGCGGTCCAGGAACACGCGGAAGCCTCCGGTTACGGAGTGGTCCGCGAGCTGGTCGGCCACGGATTGGGAACCAACCTTCACGAGCCGCCGGAAGTCCCGAACTATGGGCGGCCCGGAAACGGGGTGAAGCTCGAGGCGGGCATGGTCCTGGCCATCGAGCCCATGATCAACCTCGGCCGGAAGGAGGTGGTGCAGGAGAGCGACGGGTGGACCATCGCGACAGCGGACGGAATGCCCAGCGCCCACTTCGAACACGATGTGGTGGTGCGGGAAGACGAGGTGGAAGTTCTATCGACATTCAAGTGGATTGAGGAGGCCCTGGGGGCAGTGCAGAACGGTTGAGGAGCAACAACGAAAAACGAAACGAAGACAAGACAACATGGCCAAACAAGCGTCGATCACCCAGGACGGTACCATTACCGAAGCCCTCGGAAACGCGATGTTCCGTGTCGAGCTCGAGAATGGGCACGTCATCACGGCGCACATTTCCGGGAAGATGAGGAAGTTCTACATCAAGATTCTCCCGGGTGACCGGGTCCGTGTGGACATGAGTCCCTACGACCTGACCAAAGGCCGCATTTCGTTCCGATACAAGTAAACAGACGTCATGAAGACCCGTGCATCCCTGAAGGTCCGCTCCGCGGATTGCAAGATCGTCCGCCGCAAGGGACGACTCTTCGTCATCAACAAGAAGAACCCCAAATTCAAGCAGCGCCAGGGTTGATCCCCGGAGCTAAATCCCATTCACCATGGCCCGTATCGCCGGTATCGACATCCCCCGGAACAAGCGTGGAGTGATTGCCCTGACTTATGTCTACGGCATCGGACGCTCCCGCGCCGCGGACATTCTCTCCCAGGCTGCTGTCGCTGAAGACAAGCGCGTTCAGGACTGGAACGACGACGAAATCACCAAGATCCGTGAGATCATCGCGGGCATCCGCGTGGAAGGTGAGCTTCGTTCCGAGGTTCAGATGAACATCAAGCGCCTCATGGACATTGGTTGCCAACGCGGCATCCGTCACCGTCTTGGCTTGCCGCTCCGCGGCCAGCGCACCAAGAACAACTCCCGCACCCGGAAGGGCAAGCGGAAGACGGTGGCCAACAAGAAGAAGTAATTCCCTGTCCCTGACCCGGGACGCCGAATCGATTAACTCCCCACAACGATGGCCAAAGCCACCAAAAAGAACAAGAAGAAGGTCAAAGTGGATGCCATGGGCCAAGCCCACATCCATGCCTCCTTCAACAACATCATCATCTCGCTCACCAATGCCACGGGACAGGTCATTTCCTGGTCCAGCTCCGGCAAGATGGGCTTCCGCGGTTCCAAGAAGAACACGCCCTACGCTGCCCAGTGCGCAGCAGAGGATTGCGGCAAGGAAGCCATGGAGTATGGCCTGAAGAAGGTGAAGGTGTTTGTGAAAGGTCCCGGAAGCGGCCGCGAGAGCGCCATCCGCACCCTGCACAACATGGGCATCGAAGTGACCGAGATCGTGGACATCACGCCGATGCCGCACAACGGCTGCCGCCCTCCGAAGCACCGTCGCGTCTGATCCCGGAACCCAACGAAACAAGCAAGACCACATGGCACGTTACCGCGGACCCAAGTCCAAGATTACCCGTCGCTTCAAGGAAGCCATCTTCGGCCCGGACAAGGCACTCGAGCGCCGTCCTTACGGCCCCGGCCAGCATGGCCCGAACCGCCGCCGGAAGAAGGAGTCCGAGTACTCCGTCCAGCTCGCTGAAAAGCAGAAGGCCAAGTACACCTATGGCATCCTCGAGCGCCAGTTCCGGAACATGTTCGAGCGCGCACAGGCCAAGCCCGGCATCACGGGTGAGGTGTTGCTCCAGTTCTGTGAGCTCCGCCTCGACAACGTCGCGTTCCGCCTCAACCTCAGCCCGACCCGCCGCGGTGCCCGCCAATTGGTGAGCCACCGCCACATCACGGTCAACGGCAAGGTCGTGAACATCCCGTCCTACCGGGTCCGCCCTGGTGACGTGGTGGCCGTCCGCGAGAAGTCCAAGTCCCTCGAGGTCATCACCGGCGCCATCGCCGGCGGTGGTCAGCGCCACGAATGGCTCGATTGGGACGGCAACGCCCTCGCCGGCACGGTGATCGCCGTCCCCTCCCGGGACCAGATCCCCGAGAACATCAAGGAGTCCCTCATCGTCGAGCTCTACAGCAAGTAATTCACAACCCCATTTCCGATATGGCGATTCTCGATTTCCAGCAGCCCGACAAGGTCATCATGCTCGATTCCGATGACTTCAACGGACGGTTCGAATTCCGTCCGCTGGAGCCCGGCTTCGGTGTGACCATCGGCAATGCGCTCCGGCGCATCCTGCTCTCCAGCCTGGAGGGCTATGCCATCACCAACATCCGCATCGAAGGGGTTGAGCACGAGTTCAGCACCATCAAGGGTGTCGTGGAGGACGTGACCGAAATGATCCTCAACCTCAAGCAGGTGCGTTTCAAGCGCCAGATCGAGGACGTCGACCACGAGGTGGTCAACGTGGTGATCGGCGGTCAGGATGCCTTCACCGCCGGTGACATCGGCAAGTTCACCTCCGCCTTCCAGGTGATGAACCCCGACCACGTCATCTGCAACCTCGACAGCGGTGTCCAGCTCAACGTGGAGCTCCGCATCCAGAAGGGCCGCGGCTACGTCCCGGCTGAGGAGAACAAGCACGATGAAGCTCCCGTCGACACGATTTTCGTGGACTCCATCTTCACCCCGATCCGGAACGTGAAGTACGACATCGAGAACTACCGTGTCGAGCAAAAGACCGACTACGAGAAGCTCAACCTCGAGCTTCAGTGTGACGGGTCGATTGCCCCGAAGGATGCGCTCCAGGAGGCTGCGCGCATCCTGATCGAGCACTTCATGCTCTTCAGCGAAGAGCGCATCACGCTCGACTTCGTGGAGAAGAACGAGGCGGAGGAGCTCGACGAGGGTTCCCTGCACATGCGCCACCTCCTGAAGACCAAGTTGGTCGACATGGACCTGAGCGTGCGTGCCCTGAACTGCCTCAAGGCAGCCGACATCGACAGCCTCGGTGACCTGGTCGCCTACAACAAGAACGACCTGTTGAAGTTCCGCAACTTCGGCAAGAAGAGCCTGACCGAGCTCGAGGACCTCGTGGAAAGCAAGGGCCTGCAATTCGGCATGAACGTCAGCAAGTACAAGTTGGACTCGGAGTAATCCGGGTGATAAACGTCCGTCATCATGAGACA
>JBMYZR010000005.1:0-68003 GCA_049610565.1 Flavobacteriales bacterium
GGGTGGTGGTGCCCCTCCGGGGCAAACGCCTCCACACCGCTGTGGTCCGCGCCATCCACGACCGCAAGCCCGAACACCGCACGGAGGCCTTCGTCAGCCTGCTGGATGCCGAGCCGCTGCTGTCGGAGGTCACCCTTGGATTCTGGGACTGGATGGCCGGACACTATTGCTGTTCACCCGGCGAGGTTGCCCTCGCGGCCCTGCCTGCCGGAATGCGCCTCGCGAGTGAGACCAAGCTGCAGCCTGCCCCCGACGCGGAGGAACGGGACGACTCCGGTCTGGAGGACCGGGAATTCCAGGTTGTGGAGGCCTTGCGGCTGCGGGGCGCAATGACCTTCAAAGAGGTGGGCGAACTGCTCGGCGTCAAGGACCCCGCACCTGTCCTGCGGTCCCTGGTGGAATCGGGCTGGATCCTGTCCAACGAGGAAATGCGCAGTGGCCCCGGCCGAAAGGTGGTGTCCATGGTGCGGGTCTCCGAACGCGCGGCAACGGACGAAGCCTGGCTGGGGGAGCAACTGGACCACATGGATGCCCGGGCCCCGGCCCAGTCGCGGGCGATGATGGCCCTCCTCGACGATCCCCGGCACCGGTCCGGCGTGCCCGTGGCTGAGCTCGTCAAGAAACGGGGCCTCGATGCGCAGGTCTTCAAACGGCTCGTGGACAAGGGGGTGGTGTTCGCCTTCAAACAGGACCCCTGGATGAGCGGGGCGGAAGCGGAGGATCTACCGCTCGCCGACCTGAGTCCGGCGCAGTCCCGCGCGGCGGAGGCCATCCGGGCGGGCATGACCGACAAGGGACTGGTCTTGCTCGAGGGGGTCACGGGATCGGGCAAGACCGAAGTCTACACCCACCTGATCCACGACACGCTCGCCGAGGGGCGGGACGCGTTGTTCCTCGTTCCGGAGATCGCATTGACCACCCAGCTCATCGTCCGCCTGCGCCGGTTCTTCGGGGACCGATTGGAGGTGTACCACAGCCGGTTCACCCCGCGCGAGCGGACCACCACCTTCCGCCGGGTGGCCCAGGAGCGCGGCAAGGGGCGTCTGCTCGTCGGTGCACGCAGTGCGGTGTTCCTGCCGTTCCACAACCTCGGCCTGATCGTGGTCGATGAGGAACACGACCCCAGCTACAAGCAACAGGATCCTGCTCCCCGATACCAGGCCCGGGACGCGGCGGCCATGTTGGGCCGTCTGCACGGGGCCAGCGTGGTGCTGGGATCGGCCACGCCCTCCCTCGAAGCCCGCTGGGCGGTCGAGGCGAATCGCGCCGTGCATGTCCCCCTCAAGGAACGGTTCGGCGGGACCTCCTTGCCGGCCGTCGAGTTGGTCGACCTGCGCAAGGCGCACAAGCAGAGGCGGATGGAAGGGCACTTCAGCCGCACGTTGCTGGATGCCATCGGGCTCACCCTGGAGGCGGGCCGGCAGGTCATCCTGTTCCAGAACCGGCGGGGATACGCACCCATCCACCAGTGCCGCACCTGCGGATGGGTGCCCGAGTGCGCCCGGTGCGACGTGTCCCTGACCTACCACAAATACTTGAAGGACCTGCATTGCCACTACTGCGGATACCGCGAGTCAGAGCCGCGGGTCTGTCCGCGGTGTGGGAGCGAGGAGGTGGAGTCCAAAGGCATCGGGACAGAGCGGATCGAGGAGGAAATCGCCACTCATTTTCCCGATGTCAAAGCGGCCCGGATGGACCTGGACACCACCCGGACCCGCTCGGGTCACGAACGCATCATCCGCGCATTCGAGACGGGGGAGGTGCAGGTGCTCGTGGGCACGCAGATGGTGACCAAGGGGCTTGACTTCGAGCATGTCGGTCTGGTCGGCATCCTCCAGGCGGACCGGATGTTGCACCACCCGGACTTCCGAGCCTTGGAACGGACGTTCCAGCTCTTGACGCAGGTGGCGGGCCGGGCCGGACGGAGGGAGGACCAGGGCCGCGTGCTCATCCAGACCTTCGATCCGGAGCACTGGGTGTTCACGCATGTGGTCCGGCACGACGCTGTGTCCATGGCCAAGGCGGAAATGCAGGAGCGGAGGACCTTCCAGTATCCCCCGGTCATCCGGCTCATCCGGCTTGTGTTGCGCCACCGCGATCCCCACAAGGTGCGCCATGGGGCGTCGGCGCTGGCCGGTCGGTTGCGCAGCCGGTTCGGCGGGCGCGTGGTCGGGCCTGAGGAACCGCAGATTCCGCGCATCAACGACCAGTACCACCGGCACATCCTCCTGAAGTTCGAGCGGGAGGCATCGCCGGGTGAGGTCAAGGCCCTGATGAAGGAGGACATCGAAGCCTTCCGCAGCGTGGAGGAATACCGGGCGATCCGGGTCATTGTAGATGTAGACCCATATTGATGAGGTCAAATTTTGATATCACTCGATTTTATTCCTATCTTACGGGTATGAATTCGTTCGCCACGTGTTGTTGTCTCTGTTGTCCGGCTCCCCGGGCACGGTACCGTCATGTTGGCTGATTTTCATTGAAACATTCCCCTTGATCGTATTGCGCCCGGCCCTCCAGCCGGGCTTTTTGTTTTCCCTCATTTCACTTGACCATGATTTCCCCCTTTGCCCCCTTGACGACCTCGCTCGATCCCCGCCCCGCCATCCACATCCTTCACGAGAATGGCGTGTGGGTCGAGCCCCTCATTGCCCAACTCGAGCTCCGGGGCCTGCCCTACCGGGAGTGGTTCATCGATGACGCCGAGCTCGACCTCGCCTCGGTGCCGCCAGAGGGGGTCTTCTACAACCGCATGAGCGCCAGCAGCCACACGCGGGACCATCGGTTTGCGTGGGAGGCGACGCGGGGCGTGATGGCCTGGTTGGAGTCCCATGGGCGCCGGGTCGTGAACAACCGCAAAGCGACCGCGCTCGAGGTGAGCAAGGTCGAACAGATGATCGCCCTGCGCGACCATGGTTTGTCGACCCCGCGCACCGTCGCGGCCACGGGAGCAGACGCGTTCCGCCGGGCGGCTTCCCGGTGGGACAGCCCCTTCATCGTCAAGCCCAACCGGGGCGGCAAGGGCACCGGCGTGACGCTCGTACGCAACGCATCCGATGTCGACCGGGTGGCAACGTCGTTTGACGACTACACCCTCGACGGCACGGTGGTCCTTCAGGATTACGCCAAGCCGGCGGACGGTCGGGTCCTGCGGCTCGAATTCATCGGCGGGCGGCATTACTACACCGTCAGCATCGACACGGGCGGTGGCTTCGATTTGTGTCCGTCCGATGCCTGCCAGGTGGGCAGCACGTTCTGCCCGGCCGATGGGCGCGCCAAGTTCGAGGTGCTCGCAGACCATGCACCCGCCGATGTGGACCGGTGCCTCGCGTTCCTGGCCGATTCGGGCATGGAGGTCGCGGCCATGGAGGCGTCGCCCGATGCAGAGGGACGGCTCCATTTCTACGACGTCAACATCAACACCAACTACAACGCGGAGGCCGAAGCCCGACTGGGCAACGAACGCCAAGGCATGCGCGCCATCGCCGAATTCCTCGGTGCGGAGCTCGCCAAGGTGCCCGTCAACCGCCAACACCTCGCTTCGTCATGACCGGCCATCCTCATCTTCTCAGACAGACTCCTTCTTCGGGTGCCCGCCGCGTGGCGGTCGTGGGCGGGGGCGTCATGGGCGGCTTCACGGCCGCGAACCTGATCCGGGCTGGGGCCCACGTGACCCTCTACGACCCGCATCCGATGGGGACCGGTCCCGGCGCCTCGGTGGACACCGGCCGCAGTTTCCGCGTCCACTACGGAACGGACGAGGGCCTCGTGTCCATGGCGGTTCGGGCCCGGCGCCTCTGGGCGGAGTGGTCCGTCCAGCTCGGGCGGCCTCTGCTCCACGAGACGGGCAAGCTCCTCGTCGAGCAGCCGGGTGACCGGCACGCGATGGAGAGCTGGCGCACCATGCGCGACCTGGGCCTCCGGGCGGACCGCCTTGGACGGGGCCGCGTGGCCGAGGAATGGCCGGGGTTCCAGGCCGACCAGGCCACGGTGGACCGGTTGGGCGGCGTGCTCGATCCGGAGGTCATCCTGCAAAGCTTGGCGGCGTGGCTGGGCAATGAGGGCGTCGAATGGCGGCGGGAAGCCCTCGAGGTGCAGTCCAAGGCCGTCCGGTGCGCACACGGCTGGGCCGAATTCGACCAGGTGGTCGTGACCACGGGGGCGTGGACCCGCCGTTGGGTCGATGTGCCCATGGAGGTCACGCGTCAGCAGCTGGTCTATTTCGATGCCTCCGCCCTCGGGGAGCGGCTCCACCGCCTGCCGGTCTTCAGCGACCTCGGCAGTGGATTCTACGCCATCCCCACGGTGAAAGACGGCCGCATCAAGGTCGCCAACCACCATCCCGGTCCCGCCGGCCATCCCGATGGCGACGACCGCAAGGTCAGTGCGGACTTCAAGCAGAAGGCCCGGGCCTTCTTGGCAGCCCACCTGCCGGAGCTCGCCGAGGCCCGCATCGATTGGGAATACGTCTGCTTCTACAGTGGCACCGCGGACCGGGACTTCATCCTCGACCGCACGCCGGACGGGCTCATTGTCGGTGCCGGATTCAGTGGACACGGCTTCAAATTCGGTCCGCTTATCGGCCGCCTTCTCGCCCAGATGGCGCTGGGGGTACAACCCGAATTCGACGTGTCCCGGTTTGCGATGACCCGGGAGGCCCTGAAGGGAGAGCGGACCAAGCTGGCGGTCTGAACCGCCCTGCGATTCACAAGGAGGGGGGTGGGCGCTCAGGCGTCTGCCTTCTCCGCGCCTTCGCCGTCGTCCGCTGGAGTCACCTTGACCCAGAGCCGGGCGATCACGACCATCAGCAGCGTGAAGGCCACTGTGCAGACGGCCGCATAGCCGATGGTGCCTTCCGGCTCGTCCACCTGCATGCTGTCCTTGGCCAGCTGGGCCAACCGCATCCGCGCGTTGAAGATGATGAAGTGGCTGCCCCACGCCACCAGCGGAGCGAGGATGAGCCAGGCCCGAAACCAGGGCTCGTAAGGGCGGAGGCGCGGGCTCATCGGCTTCCGAAAATGGCGCTCCCGATGCGCACCATGGTGCTGCCTTCTTCCACTGCGATTCGCCAGTCTCCGCTCATGCCCATCGACAAGGTGTCCCACCCCCGGCCGGTGCCCAGCGACTCGTACTGACGGCGCAAGCCTGCGAATTCCCGTCCCACCTGCGTGGCATCCGGAGAAAAGGTGGCCATGCCCATCAACCCGGTGACGTCCACATGGGCCCAGTCGCCCGCATCCAGCCGGTCACACACGACCGGCAGGTCCTCTGCGCCGAAGCCGAACTTGGTTTGTTCCTCGGCGATGTGCACTTGCAACAGAACGGGAATGCGCCGTCCTGCCGCCGCCGCCCGCTTGTCGATTTCATCGAGCAAGGACACCTGGTCCACGGCGTGGATCAAGCTCACGAACGGGGCGATATACTTGACCTTGTTGCGCTGCAGGGTGCCGATCTGGTGCCAATGCAGATCTGCATAATCCGAATGGTTCGGAGCGTCGGGGTGGGTGAGGGCTTCGTGTTTGCCCACCAGCTCCTGCACCCGGTTCTCTCCGAACACCCGGGCTCCGGCGGCATGGGCCGCGACCACGGCCTCGATCGGTTTGGTCTTGCTGACCGCCACCACGGTCACGTGGTCCGGGACAGCCTCGCGCACCGAGGTCCAAGCGGCTCCAATCTCCTGCATGGGGGCAAAGGTTACTCTGCGGGACCGAAATCAAACAGGGCAAGTCCACTGCGCAACTTCGGAGCGATCCAGGTACTCTTCGGTGGCATGTGGCGCCCGGCATCGGCCACCGACTTCAGCCCGTCGAAATCGAGCGGCGGCAAGACGAACGCGAGGTCGCCCTCCTTCGCGGTCCACGCGGTCAGCTGATCGTCGGTCACGCACCGCAACCGTTTGTCCGTCCGGGGTTCGAGGATGCCGAACACCGGGCCAAGAACGCGGTCCTGCAACCATTCGGGCAGGGTCACATCGGAAGAGTCGGCGTCCACCACCAGCGTGCCGGACAGGGCGCCCCGCAACTGGATGCCGTGGGCTGCGGTCTCCCCGCCTTCGATCCAACGAACACCTTCCATGGCGTCGAATGCCGACTTGACCCGATTGGGCTCGAGCGCATGGCGGTCGAGGTTGACGATGCGGTGGTAGCCCCGGAAGACCAGCTGGTCGCCCGGAACGAGCAGGGCCATGAAATGCTGGGCCGCGGTGTGTTCGGGATGGGCGTCGGCCATGCGCAGGCTGGAGGCCACACGGTGGTGACCATCGGCGATGTAGACCGCATCCAACGCGTCCAGCGAAGACTCCATACTGCGGGCCGCATCGCCCACCACGCGCCACAGGGTGTGGCGAACCCCGTCGGCCGTGGTGAAGTCCATGTCGGGCCGGCCAGCCGTGGCCGATGCCGTCAGGGTTGCGATGTCCTGAGAAGGGGCATGGCCAAGCAGGGCCGGCTCAGCATTGAGGCCGACCTGGGCGAGGTAGTTGGCAAACAGGACTTCCCGGTCGCTGAGGGTGGACTCGTGGACTTTGATGCGGTCATCCCGCACAGCCTGCACCGGAACCAGGCCGACCAGGCCAGTCACGGTGCCCAGCGGGCTTTCCTGCCGCAAGGCGTAGTACGCGGCCTGGTCATCCCGCTCCAGCCAGCCCCGATCCACGAACGCCTCATAGGCTTCCCGAATTGGCTGCATGTCCGCGCCGTGTGGGGTCTGTTCACCCGACGGGTGGATGACGTGGAGGTAGCTGAACGGATTGCGGGCCAGCTTGTCCTTCAGCTCGTAATCGCTGTAGGTGACATAGCTCCGGGTGGCCACCAGATGCGCCTTGTCGGCCGGTGGCAACACCCCGCAGAAGGGCTTCAGGAGGGCGGGCTTCGTGGTCATTGAACGCAGCGCCGCACCGGAGGACCGGTGGGGTGTTCGAATTAACGCAATTCGAGGATGCGCTCGACGAGTTCGTCGCCGATGCGGTCCTGGGCTTCGAGGGTGGCGGCGCCGATGTGCGGCGTGAGGGCCAGGCCGTCCACTTGGAGCAGGGCCGGATCAGGCTTCGGCTCACCGACGAAGACGTCGAGGGCGGCCGCACGGAGGTGGCCGGAGGTGACGGCGGCGCTGACGGCGGCCTCATCGACCGTGCCGCCACGGGCGGTGTTCACCAGCATGGCGCCTTCCTTCATCGAGGCCACACCCGCGGCGTCGAGGACGGGAGAGCCGTCCGCCTGGGCGGGAACGTGGAACGTCACGGCGTCGGCTTGGGCGAGCATCTCGTCCATGCGGACCAGCGGAATCTCCACGGCAACCTCCTGGACGTTTCCGCCGCCCAGTTGAATCTTGACGTTGACAGTGCGGGACGTGCCTTCGCGGTCGACCCCGATGACGTGCATGCCGCAACCCAGGGCGTACTCGGCCACGGAGGTGCCGATGCGGCCGAAGCCGACGATGCCGAGCGTCTTGCCGCGGAGCTCGATGCCCTTGGCGTACGCCTTCTTCAGCACCTTGAACTCCTCCGCGCCTCGCTCCGGCATGGCCGGGTAGCTGCGGTGCAGGGAGCGCGCCATGGCGAACAGGTGGGCCATGACCAGCTCGGCCACGCTCTGGGAACTGGCCGCGGGCGTGTTGAACACCACCTTGCCGGCCCCGCGGGCGTAGTCGACGTCGATGTTGTCCATGCCGACGCCACCGCGTCCGATGAAGCGGAGGTCCGGGCAGGCGTCGATGAGGTCCTGGCGGACCTTGGTGGCGCTGCGGACGAGGATGCCCGCGTAGCCTTCGCGGTTGAGGGTGTCGATGAGGTCGGCCTGCTCCACGTGGTCGGTGGAGACGGTGATGCCTTCCGCTTCGAGGGCGGCCTTGGCCTTGGCGGAGATGCCGTCGTTGGCGAGGACTTTCATGTCAATGGAGATGGAGGGGTGTGGATCAGATCAACCGTGGGTCCGCTCGAACTCCTTCATGACGTCGACGAGGACCTCGACGCTGGAGAGGGGCAGGGCGTTGTACATGGAGGCGCGGAAGCCACCGACGGAACGGTGTCCCTTGATGCCGTTGATGCCGGCGGCAGCGCAGGCGTCGAGGAAGAGCGGGGTGTGGGCGTCATCGGCAGCAGTGAACGTGGCGTTCATCACGCTGCGGGAGTCGGCCTGGGCGAACCCGTTGAAGAGGGGGTTGCGGTCGATTTCTCCGTAGAGGCAGGCGGCCTTGGCGGCGTTGCGCTTCTGCATTTCGGCCACACCGCCCTCGGCCTTGAGCCAACGGAGCGTGAGCATGCTCGTGTAGACGGCGAAGACCGGCGGGGTGTTGAACATGCTGTCCTTGTCGGCGTGGACGGCGAGGTCGAGGTAGCTCGGCAGGTCCTTGCCGTGCTGTCCAGCCTTGTTCTTGTCGTAGATGTAGAGCACGGTGCCGGCAGGGCCCATGTTCTTCTGTGCGCCGGCGTAGATGCAGGCGTACTTCTCGATGTCCACCGGCCGGGAGAAGATGTCCGAGCTCATGTCGGCCACCATCGGCGTGTCGATGGTCGGGTCCCCGGCGTACTGGGTGCCGAAAATGGTGTTGTTGGTCGTGATGTGGACCGCGCCTGCGCTGCTGGTGGCCGGCAGGGTCGGAATGCGGTCGAAGCCGGTGTCCTCGCTGGAGGTGATGGCTTGGGCGGACCCCATTTTCTGGGCCTCCTTCAGCGCCTTCTTCGCCCAGGTGCCGGTCACGGCGTAGTCCATGCTGCTGCCGTCCGGCGTGAAGTTCATCGCCGTGGTGAGGAAGCCGAGGCTGGCGCCGCCCTGCAGGAAGAGCACTTCGTAGTGGTCGGGCAGGTTCAACTCGCTCCGGACGAGGCTGCGCGCCTCCTCCATGACGTCGACAAAGGCCTTGCTCCGGTGGGAAATTTCAACCAGGCTCAGGCCCGATCCGTTGAGTTCGCGGACGGCATCGGAGGCCTGTTGCATCACCGACTGCGGCAGGATGCAGGGACCGGCGGAGAAGTTGTGGATGGTCTGGGTCGAGGTGGACATCATGGTGCGAAGTTGCTGTGAAAACAACCGGGAGGGGGATTCCGTTCAATTCGGGTTTGACCGCGTTTTCCACACGGAATGGATGCGTGTGTCGGGGTCAGTGGACGGGCCGCTGTTGCTCCAACCATTGGAGGAATTCATCCTGATACCGGGTCGTGAAGAAGAGGCTGCTCAGGGAGGGAAGGGCATCGGGCGTGGTGAGGGTGGCGCTCTGCAGGAGCTTCAGCCGTCGGCCCTCGTCGTCGAATCCGTCCGCAAGGCGCCGCAGGGCGCGGGGCGTCAGGCAGTGGTCCTGCATCCACGCGGCGGCCAGGTCGAAGCGCCTCGATTCGAACGGCAACTCCGACAGGGATTCCATCAGGCGCTGCAGGTCCCGGTCCGAACTGGCGGGGAAGCACCCCGACTGCAGCGGCGCCCACGAGGCCAGCAGTGTGTCGGTGGCGAGCTGCAGCCCCAGTCCCGCGCTGTCGAGGAAGAGGGAGAACGCCACGCTGTCGGTCCAGCGCGGCCAGGGGGCTTCGAGTTGGGCCTGCGCCGAATCCGCCTTGGCCCAGGCGACGAGGCCTCCGGTGCGGGGCAGGCGGCTCCACGTTGTGTCCAGGCCCGGAAGCGGAGCGCGGCCGTTCAGCCGCCAGTCGAGTGTGGCGTGGATGGAGTCGGCAGAGGCGATGACCCCGCCCTTGACCCACAGGCTGTCCGCGGATTCCCCTTGCGCCAGGCCGGTCAGGGCACAGCATGCCGTGAGGCAGACGGGAAGAAGGGCGTGGAGCAGGCGGCGCATGCGGCCGCGAAATTACGGCGCAGTTCCCTCAGCGGTTCTCTTCCGGTGCCCAGCGGTTGCGGAGAGCGGCCAGCGGCACCCGGCCGGCGATCTGGGCGAGCAGGTCATAGGGGCCCACCCGGAAGGAGGCGGGGTGGAACCAAGCCAGGGCCAACACCGCTCCGCCCATCCCGGCGACCCCCATCAGGAAGTGCAGCGACCAGTGCGCTTCGCCGAAAAGCAACAAGGCGGGCAGGGCGCCAATGCCAGCGGCGAAGGCGGCCTTGACACCCGGCGCCGAGAGCTTGAGCAGCATGCCCCACTCGAACCGGATGCGTTGGCGGGTCAGCAGGAGCATGGCCACCGATTGAACCGTGGTCGCCGCCACCATGCCGATGCACAGCGACGCCAGTCCGTCCGTGGCGCCCCACCACGCAGCGGCGCCGACCATGGCGCAGAACCCGGCCTTGATGACCGAGGCCGACACGATGGCATCGACGGCGCGGACCACCGCATCGCAGACCTTGATCCAGCTCCGGAACAGGATGCCCAGCACGAGGATGCGGGCGAACGGCACCACGCCGAGGAGTTTGGAGCCGACGAGGGTGAGGACCACGTCCTCCATGAAGAGCTCGAGCAGCAGAACGCCGGGCAAGACGAGGGTGGTGACCACGTAGGTGCCGCCATAGAAGATGCTCCTCAGCCGTTCCTGTTCATCCTGAACCCCGCTCATCCCGCTGAACAGGACGCTGTCGGACAGCTTGCCCAGGACGGTGACGGGCGTGTTCATCAGGTAGACGCTCCGCTCGTAGAGGCCGACCACCGCGTCGCGGGCCGGCGGCAGCAACTTGTCGAGGACGAGCAGGTCGATCTTGGTGGCGGCGTAGTTCAGGAAATTGAAGGCGGTGCTGGCCACGCCGTACCGCAGCAGGGCGCCGGCTTCCCGCACGTGGGGGCGCAGGGAAACGCGGAGCCGGGTCCGCGCCCAGTAGTTGATGCCGAGCAGGCCGTTCTGGACGAGCAGGGCGCCGATGTAGGCGTACACGCCCCAGCCTTCCGAGGCGGCCCAGATGCCGAAGACGCCCGTTCCCAGGCCCATGGCGATGAGCGAGGACCAGAAGAGGCTCCGGAAATCCATCCGGCGGATGAGGAGGGAGCGGGGGACGAGGGCGAGGGAGGCAATCAGGAAGCTGAAGGCGACCCAGCGCAGGACCGGCTCCATGTCGGGTTTGTCAAACCAATCCGCAATCGCCGGCGCACTGAAGTACACGGCGGCGCAGAAGGCCATGCCTTGGAAGAGGGAGAACCAGAACGCGGCCGAGACCTGGGGACGGCTGAGGCCCTTGCGTTGGATGAGGGAAGGGCCGACCCCGAGTTGGGCGAAGATTTCGAGGAGGCCGGCAAATCCGAGCACCACCCCGACGAGCCCCCATTCGGATTCGGTCAGGATTTCGCCCAGATAACGGACGAAGGCGAGTTGGATGAGAATCTGGACCCCGACGTTCAGGGTCTGCCATTGGACGGAGCGCGAGAAGGTGCCGTCCTGGCCTTGGCTCATTTGGCGACGCTCACGGCCCGGGTCTCGCGGATCACGGTGACCTTCACCTGTCCGGGATAGGTCATCTCGTTCATGATCCGCTGGGAGATGTTGAAGCTGATCTGCTCGGCCATCTCGTCGTTGACCTGGTCACTCTCGACCATGACGCGGAGCTCCCGACCCGCCTGGATGGCATAGCTCTGGGTCACGCCGGGCTGCTCGAGTGCGATGTTCTCCAGGTCCTTGAGGCGCTGGATGTAGCTCTCCACGACCTCGCGGCGGGCACCGGGACGGGCGCCGGAAATCGCGTCACACACCTGGACAATGGGGGAGATGAGCGAGGTCATTTCAATCTCGTCGTGGTGGGCGCCGATGGCGTTGAGCACATCCGGACGCTCGCCGGCCTTCTCGGCGAGCTTCATGCCGAGGATGGCGTGCGGCAACTCGCTCTCCTCGTCGCTCACCTTGCCGATGTCGTGCAGGAGTCCGGCCCGCTTGGCGGCCTTGGTGTCGAGTCCGAGCTCGGCGGCCATGGTGGCACAGAGGTTGGCCACCTCGCGGCTGTGCTGCAGCAGGTTCTGTCCGTAGCTGGAGCGGTACTTCATCCGGCCGACCATCCGCACGAGGGCGTTGGCCATGTTGGGGATGCCGAGGTCGATGACCGTCCGCTTGCCGACCTGCAGGA
The DNA here is from genome assembly GCA_049610565.1 of Flavobacteriales bacterium. Taxonomy (GTDB): domain Bacteria; phylum Bacteroidota; class Bacteroidia; order Flavobacteriales_D; family Sanyastnellaceae; genus UBA8752. Next base: position 11,982 of record JBMYZR010000005.1, read on the forward strand.
TCTCCTCTTCGATTTTGCGGGTGGTCTTGGCGACCACCTCTTCAATGCGGGCAGGGTGGATCCGGCCGTCGCTCACCAGCTGGTGCAGGCTCAACCGGGCGATTTCCCGGCGAACGGGGTCGAAGCAGCTGAGGATGATGGCTTCCGGGGTGTCGTCCACGATGAACTCCACGCCCGTGGCGGCCTCGAGGGCCCGGATGTTCCGGCCTTCGCGGCCGATGATGCGGCCCTTGATGTCGTCGCTGCCGATGTTGAAGACGGACACGCTGTTCTCCACGGCGTGCTCGGTGGCGACCCGCTGGATGGTCTGGATGACGATCTTCTTGGCGTCCTGGTTGGCGCGGCTGCGGGCATCGTCGAGGATGTCCTGTACCTCTTGGGCGGCCATGGCCCGGGCGTCACCGAGGATCTGCTCCTTGAGCTCCTCCTTGGCGGCGTCGACGGACATGCCGGCCACCTCCGACAGCAGCTTGGCGGCCTGGGCCTGCGTCTTTTCCAGCTCCTTCTGCTTGGTCTCGTTGGACTGCAGGCGGGCCTTGAGGGTTTCCTCGTCGCGCTGGAGGCGCTTGCGTCGGTCCTTCAACTGCTGGTCGTCGCGCTTCAGGTTGCGCTCGGTGTTCTTGAGTTTGTCCTCGAGGGCCTGCACTTTGGCGTTGCGGGACTTGATTTCCTTGCCGTGCTCTTCCTTGAGCTTCAGGAATTTCTCCTTGGCCTGGAGGATTTTCTTCTCCTTGATGTTCTCGCCTTTCTGCTCCGCTTCCTTGATGATGGAGGAAGCCTTGCCCTTGAGCACGCTGTTGAGGATGGCATACGCTGCGCCGCCTCCGACGACGAGTCCGGCGATGGCGCCGAGGATATAGGGGGTGGGGTCCATGGGGTCAGGGGGTGTCGTCCCCTGTCTCCTCCGGTGCAATGCCCGCTTGGGCCAAGAGCGACCGCACCTCCTCGAGTCCGTCGAAGACATCGGAGGGGATGACGGGCACCTCGACCTTCTCGGTCTGGATCTCGGCCGGCGAGTCGCTCAACAGCTGGAGCGCCGCCATGGCGATGAGGTCCTGGCGGTCAGACACGCCGTAGTCGCGTTGGAAGCGCTGCACGAGCTCGTCGATCTTGCCCGCAGCCTCCCGCACGCGCATTGCCTCGCCTTCCGCCACGGTGAGCGGGTAGGTCCTTCCGGCAATGGTCACTTGGATGGAGGATTCGTTCATGCGGAGAGCAGTTCAACGGCGGCCATGTCGCGGGTGTGCGGCATGAGCGCAATGCAGGCATCGATTTCTTCTACGAGGGCGCGGATGCGCTCGCCGACGACGGGGTCGGCGGAGGGAGCAGGGGTAGGTTGGGGTTGGGGTGCGGATTCGAGTTCAGCCAATCGTGCGTCCTGCTCGGTCACCCGGGTCTTCAATGCTTCGACCTGGTCCACGAGCCGGCGCTTCTCCTCAATCAGGCGGTTGCGCTCAGCGATGAGGGCGGCCGCCTTCTCCCGAATCTCTTGCAGCATGGAGCTCAAGAGCACTTGTTCCGAAGGCTGGTTCATATCCACGAACTCAAATCTACGGCTCAGGGGACGGGGGCTGAAGGCCGGAGGGTAATTTGCGAACATGAGACGGGGTATGAACGCAATTCGCGCCGGAATTCGGCGGTGGTGGATGGCTGTGGTGATGGGGTGGATGATCTGCACGCCCCTGCTCGCGCAGGACACATTGCATTCGCCCCTGTCCATTCCCCTGCGGTTCAGCGGCAACTTCGGGGAAATCCGGACCGGCCATTTCCACACCGGCATGGACATCCGGACCGGCGGGGTGGAGGGGGTGCCCGTCCTCGCGGCCCAGACCGGCCGCATCAGCCGGGTCAAGGTGTCCGATTCGGGCTATGGCCTGGCGCTCTACCTCGACGGGCGCGGCCTGACCACCGTGTACGCGCACCTGTCCCGGTTCCATCCCGACATCGAGGCGTGGCTGAAGACAACACAGTACGCCGCCGAGTCCTGGGCGTTCGATGGCGCGCCGGGGGAGACATTCGGCTTCGAGGCGGGCGACACGATCGGGTGGAGCGGCAATTCTGGCCGGAGTTTCGGCCCCCACCTGCATTTCGAGGTGCGGGACCAACGCACGCAGTGGCCGATCAATCCACTGCGGTGGACGCTGGTCGGGGAGGGGGTGACGGAAGATGACGTCCCGCCGGAATTCCGCGGGGTCTGGGTCCTGCCCGCCGGCGACTGCGAAATCGAAGGGGCGCGGGACCGGTTCCGGTGGAGCCCGGCCTATGGGGAGTCCGTCCGGGTGGCGGGGCCATTCCACCTCGGTGTGGAGGCGTTCGACCGGCTCGACGGAGAGCCGTTCACCCACGGCCCTCACGGCATCGACGTCTTCCTCGACGACAGCCTCATCCACCGCCACCGGATGGACACGCTGGATTTCTCCACCAACAAGGACGTCTCGGCCCACATCGACATTGCCGCCTGGCAGGACCGGCGGACCCGCGTCCACCGGCTGCACCGGCTGCCCGGCAACCGGCTGGACATTTACCAGAAAACGGGCGACATGACCCCGCTGGAGGTGGCGCCGGGGGACACGGCCCAACTCCGGGTCGTCGTGATGGACCTGCCGGGCAACGTGTCCACAGCAGAGGTGCAGCTCATCGGCGACAGCCTCCACCTGGCCGCCGACACGGCAGAGTTCTCCCTGCTCGACCACCGGCGTCGGCACCGGTTGACCGAGGGCCGCATGGGCATCGAGCTGCCCCCGGGCGCCCTGTATGGGGATGCGGCCATTGCGCTGGTGGACGATTCGTCCGGCACGTTTTCGGTGGTGTCGGAAGCGAGGCTGACGCGGTCGGCCTACCAGATCACGGTGCCGGTCCCCGAAGCGTGGAAAGGAACGGGAGAGCCCATGGTGCTGTGCGGCATGGACGAGGACGGCGAGGTGGACGGGACGTGGGTGGCCGACGAGCGCGGCGGCATGATCGGCGCCAAGGTCAAGCAGTTCGGCGCCTTCGAGGTTCGGCCGGACAGTGTGGCCCCCGTGCTCGGGTCGCCTCGCCTCGTGGACGGCGCACTTCGGCTCACCGTCGAGGATGACCTCTCCGGCATCGACCGCTGGGAGGGACGCTGCAACGGGCAGTGGATGCGCTTCGGCTGGGAAAAGGGGGAGCTCGTCCACCCGGTCGCAGACGGCATCCTGACGGACGGTGCGGAGATCAAGGTCTGGGCCGTCGACGAAGTCGGCAACCTCGGGCACCGGGAATTCACATGGCCCCTGAAGTGATGCGCCGAGTCTGACGCTTGGAGGTCAGCGCTGGTCAGCGGCGGCCGGTGAGGTCGGCGTAATCGAGGAAGTAGATGGCCTTGAAGGAGAAGCTGTTCCGGTGGGGCACCCGGAGGACGTCTTCGAGGTTGTCTGCATAGGTGTCGGGCAACAGGTCGCCCTGGCTCTCCAGCAGGTTCTTCCACACCACCGACAATTCGCTGCCGGGCGCGAAAATCCAGCGGAACACGCAGTCGATGGACCAGGCGTTGTAGCTGATGTCGTAGGGTGAGGTGCCCTCGTCGGTCAAGGTGACCTCATGGGTTGGGCCGAGCAGTCCATCGTCCTCGAGCCAATAGAAGCTGCCGTTCTCCACCCGGCTCCAGTAATGGCGCAGGCGGAAGGTGATGCCCTTGCGGTTGTCGAGGACATAGCTGGCGTTGAGGACGTGGGTGCGCGAGTAGTTGTTGCGCTTGGCCCACAGGCTGCGCGTCTCCTCCAACAGCGTGCCGTCCGGCAGTTCGTCGACCAGGCCCGACCACCCGCGCTCGTTGAATTTGTCCTGGTGGCTGTAGACGTGGCTGATCCGGAAATGGTCGTTGGGCCGCCAGATGGGCTCGATGCGGAAGTTCCGCTCCTTCCAATCCGGATAGAGGACCCCGCCGGCATTCCACGTGCCGATGTCAATGGCGAACTCCCGCCGGTAGTCCGTGCTCATGAAGGCGTCCCAGGACCACCATTTCGGCACCCGCCAGAACCGGCCTTCGAGCCGCGGCGCGAAGTAGTCCCGCCCGTCGTAGGGCATCGCCGTGGCGCCGAACTTGATGAAGTCGAAGCTGGCCAGGAACAGCCGCCACTCGAGGTCATAGGTCTGGCTGACGAAGGAGCGCGGGGTGTGGAGCATTTCCCGGTTCACCTCCAGTTCCCAGGACATCCGATTGAATCCGAGGCCCAGCACCTCAAAGGGGGTCTGGATGCGGTACTCGATGTTGGCGTATTCCGCGACGGCGTTGGGCGCCTGCAGGAAAGCGACCGCGTTGGGATCGTACTCCGGCGTCTCCACGTAATGCCCCACCGACCACCGCAGGCGCCCCTTGAGGCGGCTCACTTCCATGCCCCACGTGTGGCCTTCTCCCGATCCGTCGATGGATTCGGAGTGGCGGTTCAGTCCGCCTTGCCCTTTCAAGGACCAACGCTGTAAAGAGTCCCGCACCTGAAAGGCGGCACTGCCGACCCAGTCGTCCGCGCGCCCATCGCCCCGGATGACCTGCCCACTTTGCACCGACACGTAGCCGTTGTTGGGCAGGTTCTGGTCGACCACCGCCACCGAGAAGTCCGTCAGGGAGCCATTGCCATCCCGGGACACTGCATTGAGCAAACCCAATCCGGTCCCGCCTTGCGTCCGGCCCGTCACCTTGGAGGCGTTGAGGAGCTGCTCCCCGTCGCCGACCCGCCGGCTGTAGAAGGTGCCGGTCTTGTTGAACAGCTCGGTGCCCTCGGTGAAGAATTGCCGGTTCTCATTGAACCGGACCTCGTATGGGCTCAGGTTCAGCACCAGATTGTCGGCCACGACCTGGCCGAAGTCCGGCACCAGCGTCATGTCAAACGTGAAGGCGTCACCGATGCCCACCTTCATGTCGAGGCCGCCGTTCACGCGGGTCACCGATTCCGAGCCCTCGGTGTCGAGGTAGGCGCTGGCATAGGGATAAAGGCTGAATCGCGGGGGAGGGCTGATGCCCTGGATGCCGGTGAGCAAACCGCCTTGGTTCATCAGGCCTTCCTGGTTGGGGTCCATCGCGCGCCACACGTAATCGGACCGGTAGCGGCGGATGTACCGGTAGAAGTTCATCCCCCAATTCTGCGGGGCATCGCCGGAGTCGTTGAAGCGGAAGACCGACCAGGGCAAGGCGAACTCCGCGACCCAGCCGCGGTCGTCAATCCGGCACTCGGCCTGCCACACGGCGTTCCAGCTGCCGTCGGCCCCGTCGTTCGACAGGAGCTCGTCCGATTGGACGCCGTCCGGGGTGACCGAGAAGCGCACGCCGTTGACGCCGTCGTCGAAGCAATTGAACCAGATGCCGAAGACGTCCGTGTTGCCATCGCCGTCCCGCTGGATCAACTGGTGGAGAATGCTGTCGGGGGCGGTGTCCCACATGCGGGCACCGACGTAAAGGGCCCGGTCGTCGTAGGCGAAGCGAACCTCCGTCTCCTGCTTGGGCATCGCGAAAGGGACCGGCCTCAATTCGCGGAATTGGGTCTCGGGCGCGATGGCTTCCCAGCCGGCGTCGTCCAGCTTGCCGTCAATCTCGATGGATCCGAATTCCACGCGGATGGCCTCGGCCTCCGGTTTCCGGGGAAGCCCTTCCGGCCACGTCTGGGCTGTCGTCGGCTGTGGGGCACAGAAGAACAGGGCGAGCAGGATGAACCCCGCGCAACGCGCATCGAAAATGGAGGACGGGAGGTTCATCGGCCGGCAAAATTACACCGCAGCAGGCCGTTGTGTTCGGTCACCGGTAGACGCCCTGCCGGTCGAGGGCCCTCCGGTAGCGGCGCGCATTGCGCTCGTGTTCCCGGTTGGTCTTGGCAAAGGCGTGGTAGCCGCTGAAGTCCTCCCGGGCGCACATGAAGATGAAGTCGTGCTCCTCGGCGTCCAGCACGGACTGGAGATAGGCGGGCTCCGGAAAGTTGATGGGGCCCGGAGGCAAGCCGGCATGCCGGTAGGTGTTGTAGGGGCTGTCGATTTCCCGGTGCACGTTCAGCACCCGGCGGATGGTGGGGTCGCCCAAGGCGTGGATGAGGGTCGGGTCGGCCTGCAGCCGCATGCCGCGGTCCAACCGGTTGAGATAGAGTCCCGCCACGGTGGGGGCCTCGTCCATCTTGCTCGTCTCGGCCTTGACGATGGAGGCGAGGATTCCGACTTCGGTCGGGGTCAGGCCAATGGACTCCGCCTTGGACCGGCGATCCTCCGTCCACCAGCGCTTCCATTCCTCGGACATGCGCCCGACGAAATCCGCAGCGGACAGGTCGTACCACACTTCGTAGGTGTTCGGGATGAAGCGGGTGCGCAGGGCCTCCACGTCCGTACCCAGTCGAGCGGCCAGAAGTGGATCCTGACAGGCGCGCACCAGGTCCTCCGGATCGAAGGCCACCTGGGTCGCCACGGCGTCCGCCAGGTCCTCCACGGAGCGTCCGCCGATGAACCGGACGCGGACCGCTTCCTTGGAGCCCGACATCAGCAGCCGGGCCAGGGAGCGGTTGTCGAGGCCGTCCGGGATGAGGTAGCGTCCCCCCTTGAGGGTGCCGGGTTCGGTCCAGCCCCGCCAGGACAGGTAGCGCCGAAGGGAACCGGGACGCTCGATGCGGTCCTCCCGGTCCAATCGGGCCACGACGCTGTCCACCGGCATTCCGGGGTCCACGATGAACCGGCCTTCCTGCGCCACGGTGTTGGGGCCCAGGGCGGTCCGGGCGACGAAGGCGACAGCCCCGGAGGCCAGCACCGCGGCGGCAGTCAGGAGGAAGGCGCGTCGGGGACTCATGGGCTGGTCGAGAGCAGGCGTTGAAACAGGATGAGGTCCTTCCAGCCGTCCGACGTCCGCGTCCAGTCCGCATAGCGGCCGACCCGCTCGAACCCGGCGCCGTCGAAGAGGGCCAGGCTGCCCGCGTGGTCGGCGTGGACTTCGGCGTGCACCGACCGGAGCAGGAGGGCGAGTTCGGCATGGCGGAGCGCGATCTCCAGCGCCCGCCGGGCAATGCCTCGGTCCCGGGCGTCGGGGGAAACGAGGATGCCGATTCCGGCCCGCAGGTCACGGGCATGGAAGTCGTAGAGGTCCACCGCGCCCACGACCTCCCCGTCGTCCTCGATGATCCACCGGAGTTGCCCGGCCGTGTAGAGGTCCTGGTGCCCGCGGCACAGCGCATCGAGTGCAGCGCGGGAATAGGGGGCGGATGTGCCGGTCACCGACCAGTGCTCCGGTTCGTTTTCCCAATCGAGGACCTGATCGATGTCCGTGGGCTCGAGCGCACGAAGCCGAGTGGGGCCATTGAGGAGCAGGTCGGAAGGGAGCGCCATGTACGGTCGAAAATAGGTGGACAAAGTGGGTTGGGAATCGCCCTCTTCCTCGGGGTGTCCGGTTAATTTTGAACCATGCCGAACTCCATGAAGCGTCTGCTGCCTGTTCTTCTCGTGTTGTCCACCCTCGGATGGACGGGGTGCACGATCAACCGGAACATCATGTTCCGGACCCCCTCGGATTTCGCATTTGACCCGTTCAACCCGATCAGCGACGTCAACTACCGCATCGCGCCCAACGACCTCATCAGCTTCCAGCTCTACGCCAACAAGGGCGAGCGTCTGCTCTCCATGACCGCGGGCACCACGGCCGGCGGGGTCAACGGACAGGGCGGCAACATGCAGATGATGAACCAGAACAACCGGTTCGTCTACGAGGTCCGGCCGGACGGGACGGTGGAGCTGCCCGAGTTGGGACCGGTCCAGCTCAGCGGCCTCAACATCGACGAGGCGGAGACCAAGCTCGAGAAGGCGTACAGCGAGAACTACAAGGACCCGCTGGCCCTCATCGAAGTGACCAACCAGCGCGTGCTGGTCTTTCCCGGCGAGGCCGGGGTGGCTTCCGTGGTCTCCCTCACCAACCCCAACACGAGCCTCCTCGAGGTGCTCGCCCTGAGCGGGGGCATCCGGGGGCGGGGTGACGCCCGCAATGTCAAGCTGATCCGCCGTGGCGAGCGCCGCCCGACCATCCACCAGTTCGACCTGTCCACCATCGATGGGCTTCAATACGCCAACACCACGGTGCAGGCGGGCGACATCGTCTACGTCGAGCCCCTTCCGCAGTACGCCAGCGAGGTGCTGGCGGACATTGCACCGGTCTTGAGTCTCCTGGGCACGATCAGCAGTTTCATCGCGCTCATCAGCGTGGTGTCCGGCAACAATTGAGCATGGCCCACCCTCTGGAAATCCAATCCGGTGCGATTGACGGCCCTCTGATGGTCCGGCCCCGCCAGTTCGGGGACGACCGCGGCCAGTTTGCTGAAACGTGGCGGGACGAGCATTTCGCGGCGGCGCTGGGCCACCCGGTCCGCTTTGTTCAGGACAACGAATCCGTGTCCGGACAGGGGGTGCTGCGCGGTCTTCACTTCCAGGTGCCCGACCGGGCGCAGGGCAAGCTGGTCCGGGTCGTCCGGGGCGCGGCGCTGGACGTGGCGGTCGATTTGCGCGCCGATAGCCCGACCTACGGCCGGCACCAGATGGCGCTCCTGACCGGAGAGAACCGCTGGCAATTCTGGGTGCCGGAAGGATTCGCCCACGGCTTCGTGACGCTGGAGCCGGACACGGTGTTCTGCTACAAGTGCACGGACATCTACAGCCCGGACCACGAGCGTTCCCTGCTGTGGAATGACCCCGACCTCGGCATCGATTGGGGCATAGACGCACCGCTCCTGTCGCCGAAGGATGAAGCGGCGGGCCGGTTTGCCGACTTCCAATCTCCATTCTGATGGCCGTCTCCTCCTCCTTGCGAGGCCTCCTCGGCCTGGGTGCGGTGAGCCTGTTTGTCATCGCCTTCCTCCTCGTGGGGGCGGGCCACGGTGCGGGGCATGGGGCCGGCGGGTCGGGATTCTTGGTTCAGGCTGATTCCCTGCCTCAGGTCGTGACCCCGCCGCGCATCGCAGAGGGGATCGCCTTCGCTGGAACCCCACTTCCCCTCGAGCGGGTCGGGGTCCGGGAGCGGATGGAAAAGGAGCTGCTCATCGGCACGTTCCGCCACAGCAGCAGCCTGCTCACCTTGAAACGGTCCGGTCGCTGGTTTCCCCTCATCGAGCCGATCCTGGTCGACTCGGGGGTGCCGGTGGATTTCAAATACCTCGCGGTCATCGAGTCCGGGCTGGCCAACGCCGTGTCTCCCTCGGATGCCCGGGGATTCTGGCAGTTCATGGAGCCGGCCGCCGAGGAGTTCGGGTTGCGGGTCGATCGCGACGTGGACGAGCGGTACCATGTGGAGAAGGCCACGCGCGCCGCCTGTGCCTACCTCAAGGCGGCACACCGCCGGTATGGCGATTGGATCCTGGCCGCCGCGAGCTACAACATGGGCATGTCCGGGTTGTCCCGTCGCCTCGACGAGCAGCAGGGCGAGTGTTACTGGGACCTCATGCTCAACGCGGAAACCGCGCGCTACATCTACCGGCTCTACGCCACCAAGCAGGTGATGGAAAATCCTGAAGCGCACGGATTCATGCTGACGGCGGAAGACTGGTATGCACCGATGGCCGGACGCGACACCGTCTTGGTAGACTCCGTGGACGACCTGGCGGAATTCGCCCGCGATGCCGGGGTGAGCTACAATGCGCTCAAGACCCTGAATCCCTGGCTGCGGACAGGCCGTCTGCCCATTCCGCAGGACCGCTATTACGTGGTCCGGTTGCCGTTGCGGTGAATCCGGAACGCCACCTGACGCACGTGGCGCACCGGGGTTCCTTCCACATCGTAGGCGGCCGTCATGGCCCGCCCCGTTCCGGACGACAGCGCCTCGCTGACCGATTTCACCCGCCCGAGGGGGATGCCGCGTGAGAGGGCCTCATCCAGCAAGGGGCCGGCGTCGATGTCGGCGAAGAGCGGAGACAGGAGCTCAGCCAATGCCGTCCGGTGGGTCACGCGATCGGGGTTGGCGGCGAATCGTGCGTCATCGGCCAACTCCTCCTGTCCAAGCAGGCTGCACAGGGACCGGAACTGGGGGTCGTTGCCCACCGCCGTGACCACGACCGAGCCGCAACGACAGGTGAACAGCTCGCCATAGGGCGCAATCTGCGGGTGGAGTGCACCGAGCGCTTCGGGCGTCCGGCCGGCCACGAGGTGCTCCGTGGCCCGGTTGGCGAGTCCGCTGAAGCCGGATGCGTCGAGCCACGTCTCGATGTAGGCGCCTCGCCCGGTCCGTTCGCGCTCGTACAGGGCGAGCAGCAATCCCGAGCGCATCTGGTGGGCGGCGAGAACGTCCATGAGGGCCACGGGCATGCGGAACGGCGCGCCCCCCGGCTCACCGTTCATCGACAGGAACCCCGACTCCGCCTGGACCACGATGTCGTAGCCGCCCCGCGCAGGGTGGTCGAGAAAGCCGAGCAGGTGGACGTGAATCAGCCTCGGATGCCGCTCGGCGAGCGTGTCCGGGTCAAGGCCGAGCCCATCGAGCGAAGTGGGTCGCGCATTCTGAATCAGGATGTCGGCATCGTCCAAGTGTTGGCCGAGGGTGCGTTGGCCCTCCTCGGTCTTCAGGTCAATCCGCTCGATGCGCTTGGGCCCATTCGCGGCGGCGTAATAGGCGCCCGGTCCCTCCTGCGATTCTCCGGCGAGTCGCCAGCTGCGCGTGACGTCACCGCGTCCGGGCGGCTCGATTTTCAGCACGTCGGCCCCCAGCTCGGCGAGGAATGTCCCCACCAGCGGGCCGGCCAACACGGTCGCCAATTCCACGACCTTCAGGCCTTTCAGAGGCTGGTCGTCGCCCAGTGGGGGCGCCGGGTGGTCGGAAGTCGGCGGGCACATGGCCGCAAGTTAGGCGTCGGCCAAGGCTGCCTTGTAGGTGTCGATGGCCCGCTGCCGGGCGAACTTGTGCTCGACGATGGGGGCCGGATAGGCAGGGGTGCCCCATTCCGGAACCCAGCGCCGGACATAGGCCCCGGTCGGGTCGAACTTCTTCATTTGGCTCTCCGGATTGAAGACGCGGAAGTACGGGGCGGCATCGCAGCCGGATCCCGACGCCCATTGCCATCCGCCCACATTGGAGGCGAGTTCGAAATCGAGCAACTTCTCCGCGAAATAGCGCTCGCCGAGCCGCCAGTCGAGCAGCAGGTGCTTGCACAGGAAGCTGGCGACCACCATGCGGACCCGGTTGTGCATGAAGCCCGTGGCATTGAGTTCGCGCATGCCGGCGTCCACGAGCGGATAGCCCGTCTTGCCGGCGCACCACGCGGCATAGTGCGCGTCATCGTGGCGCCAGGGGATGCGGTCGTATTTGGCCCGGAAGGCATCGCGGGCGCTGTGGGGGAAGTGGTGGAGGATGGCCTGGTAGAACTCGCGCCAGATGAGCTCGGTGAGCCATTTCTCGCTGTGGGCAAAGCCGAGCCGGGCCTGAGAGCGCACCGAAACGGTGCCGAATCGCAGGTGGAGACTCATCCTCGCCGTTCCGACCACCGACGGGGTGTCCCGCCGATCGGCATAGCGGTGCAGGGTGTCGGCATCTGGGGTGCGCCCCTCAAACGCCGCCCAGCCCGCCGGGTCGGCGGACTCGGGATCGAACCCCATGGCCTCGAGGCTCGGCATTGGCGCCTGCGGGAAGGGCGCTGCGCCCCGGCCGTTCCAGTTGACGACGGCTTCAGCCAGTGGATCGGCCTCGGCGGCCTCGAGCACCTTGTGCCATTTCCGGCTGTAGGGCGTGAAGACGGTGTAGGGCGTGCCATCGTCCTTGAGAACGGCTTCGGGCGGGAGGATGACATGGTCCTCGTGCAGGACAAAGCGGATGTCGGAGGTGGCGCACCATTCGGCCACTGCCTCGTCCCGCTGGACAGGGTAGGGGGCGTAGTCCCGGTTGGTGTGGATTTCCTTCAGGTCAAACCCAGCGGAGCGGAGGTCGTCCCGAAGCGATTGAAGTTGCTCGAGGGGAATGCCGTGGCGGGCGATCAATTGGCTGCCCGCTGCATCATACTCGGACTGAACGCGGGTCAGTTCGGTGTGGATGAAGCCCACGCGCGCGTCTCGGTTGGGCAGCGCGTCGAGAATGGTCCGGTCAAAGCAGAAGAACCCGGCCACCGGATGCCCGGATTGCAAGGCGGCAGAAAGTCCGCGGTTGTCTTGGGTGCGCAGGTCGCGGCGGTGCCAAAAGAGGGAAATGGGGGTCATGAAGGAACGAGTGGATGAGGGGGCGAGAATGAGACAGCCCGGGCGTAAACCCGGGCCGTCAGCAAATCAAACGTGATCATTAACACCTTACTGATCATGAACCCCTCGTTCGGGGTCGTGAATGGAACACGACAAGGCGTGTCATGTTCACACGGAATCGAAAAAAATCGACGTGAGCTGGGGTCAGGGGGGAGCAAACGGGGTGAAAGCCGGCATCAACGCAGGATGTCCTGCAATGCGACATCGAGATTCTCGTGCTGGAATTTGAAGCCGGCCGCCAGGGTTCGGGCCGGCAGGATGCGATGGGAAGCCAGCAAAGCGTTGGCGGCTTCCCCGTAAAGCAACCGAATGGCCCATTGGGGCACCGAGGGCAAGATGTGGGGCCTCCCGAGGGCCTGGGCGAGGCTTCGGCTGAACGCCTGCTGCCGGATGGGATTCGGGGACACGGCATTGAAGGCACCTTCCCATTGGCGTTGCTCCATGCTGGCGAGGAACAGGCTGACGAGGTCGTCGATGTGGATCCAGCTTTGCCACTGGGTGCCGGGGGACAGGGGCGACCCCAATCCGAGGCGGTACAGCGGCACCAGTTTGCCCAGCACCCCTCCGCCGGTGGCGAGGACAAGTCCGGTGCGCAGCGCGGCGTGGCCTCCACCGAGGGCGCCAAGCGAGGCGGCTGCCGCCTCCCAATCCCGGACCACCTCGGCAATGAACCCGGAGCCGACGGGATCTGATTCGCGCTGGACGTGGTCAGCCGAGGGGTACCAACCTATGGCGCTGGCAGAGACGAGCCGGGGGGCCACATTGACGCGACGACAGGCTTGCTCGAGAAGGCTGAGGGATGCGATTCGGCTGTCGCGGATGCTGCCCTTGACGGCCGGTGACCAGCGTTGCGCCACGGTTTCGCCGGCGAGGTGCACAATGCAGTCGACACCGTCCAGTGCTGCGGCATCGAGCGCACCGTCAACGGGGTTCCAGCCGAACCCCTGAACGGGAATGCCTTCCCATTCCCGGATGCCGCGGGCGCTCCGCCCAAGCAGCCGGATTTCGGTCTCGGGCCGGTCAAGGGACAGCCGGCGGAGCAGGGCGCGCCCCACGAGCCCGGTGGCGCCGGTGATGAGCACACGCCGCGGAAATCCGGAAGGGGATAGGCCTTCGTCCATGGTGTAAGAACCCCTGCATGGGGGCAAAGGTTCGCTGAATGGGGCATTGGAGTCCGCTAAAAATTTCGACGAAACACAAAATTTAATAGACGAATTCGTATCTTGTAGCGAATGTTCCGCGCCGTGCGCAGCCTGTCGATTCTCGTCCATTTGGCCCTTCTCCTCGGAGGAGCCGGCCTTTTGACCCCAGCTCCCGGGCTGGCACAGGGGGGGTGCATCAATGGGTACGTCGGCGGACAGTGGCCGTGTGCCAACGTGGAGCTGATCAGCCAGGTGCCCAATGAGGACATGGGGGACATGGCAGCCAACGACCTGTGGGGGTGGACCGACCCCCTCGACGGCCGTGAGTATGTGCTCTTCGGCAAACGGGATGGGACCTGGTTCATTGAGGTCACGAACCCCCAACTGCCGCGCATCGTCGGGGAGCTCCCCGCGACAGGATTGGCCAACAGCCTCTGGCGCGACATCAAGGTCGTCGGGCACCACATGGTCGTGGTGAGCGAGGCCAACCTCTCCCGGTTGCAGGTGTTCGATCTCACCCGGCTCCGGGATCACCTGTCCATCGGTCCGCCGATGGTCTTCTCGACCGACACGCTGCTCGACGGGTTCAGCAAGGCCCACAACGTGGTCGTGCACGGAGACTCCGACGGCGTCTACGTCTGTGGCCCCAACGGCATCGACGGCTTTCTCGTCTATGACTTTTCCTCCCCGGAGGAGCCGACCATCGTGGGCAGCTGGAGCGAAGCCTACGTGCACGACGCCCAGGTGGTGACGTATTCCGGCCCCGATCCGGATCATCAGGGCAAGACCATCATGGTGGCGAGTTGTGCGGACGACGTGCGCGTCCTCGATGTCACGGACCCGACCGACATCGTCGAATTGTCCTCGACGGGTCCCGACCCATATGGCTACATCCACCAGGGGTGGTTGTCCCGGGACCAGCGCTTCTTTCTCCTCGGGGACGAATCGGATGAGATTTCCGGCCTCGTGGAGGAAACCACCACGTACGTCTTCGACCTCGAGGACCTGGACAATCCGGAATGGATCGCCAGTGAGGCCCTCGGCACCCACGGCACCGACCACAACCTCTACGTGCGGGGCCATTTCGTTCACGAGAGCAACTACGCGGACGGATGGCAGCTTTTCACTTTTGACCCGGCTGCGGATGAGATGTTGGCCCCCAAGGCCCACTTCGACACCCAGCCGGAGGTGTCGGGGCCGTCATTCGCCGGAAGCTGGAGCAACTACCCCTATTTCGACTCGGGCACCATCGCCGTGTCCGACCAGGATCACGGGCTCTTCCTGCTCCGCACCCAGTTCGTGACAGCGTGGCCGACGTTTTCGGCCGTGTGCCCTTCCGACACGTTGACCCTGCAACTCGACATCGACGACTGCGTCGAGGGCCCGTTGGCCGTCCATCTGCCGGATGGCGTGGATTGGGTGTCGGTGGACAGTCTGCCCGGTCCGGGACAATGGACCCTCCGCCTTGCCGGGTTCGATTGGGAGGACATGCGGGGGATGACCCTGACCGTGGAAGGCGGTGGTGTGGTGCATGCAGACCGGGTCTACGTGGACGTCACCGACGATGCCCCCCATTACCCCGATGCCGATGGAGACGGGTACGGGGTATACACCGGGGTGGTCTTCGGCTGCAGCCCCGGACCGGGCTATGCCCATGTGGCCGGCGATTGCAATGACAACGATGCCGGGGTCCGGCCCGGACTCGAAGACCCCTGCGATGGGGTGGACAACGACTGTGACCAGGCCATCGATGAGGATGGGGTGTCGCTCGCCTTCTACCTCGACCTCGATGGGGATGGTGTGGTCGGCGACATGATGTTCGAGTCCTGCACGCCCCCTCCGGGTGCGGCGATGGAGCCCGGTCCGGATTGCAACGACCTCGATCCCACGATGTATCCCGGAGCGCCGGCGACCCTGACGGGCGTCGACAACGACTGCAATGGCTACATCCTCGGGCCGGAACAGCTCGACGGGGGGTGTCCGGGCGATTTGAACGGCGACGATTTCGTCAACATCCAGGATCTCCTGGATTTCCTGAATTACTTCGGAAGCTCAGGATACCTCGAAGCGGACCTGAACCTCGACCAGCACGTGGGGGTCGCCGACCTTCTGCTGATGTTGGGGTACCTCGGAAACACCTGCTGACCGCGGTACCGGTCAATCCGACCCCGCTCCCGAACGCAATTGGTTGCGGTGCAGCTCGGCGTAAAGCCCATTCTGCGCCACGAGTGCATCGTGATCGCCGCGCTCGACAATCCGACCGCCATCGAGCACGAGGATCAGATCGGCAGAGCGCACGGTGGACACCCGGTGCGAGATGAGGATGGACGTGCGCCCGTCCATGATGCGGCGGAGGTTGCCGAGGATGGTCGCTTCCGTTTCGGTGTCCACGGCTGACAGGCAGTCGTCGAAGATGAGGATGCGCGGGCGCTTGAGGATGGCGCGGGCGATGGAAACGCGCTGCTTCTGTCCTCCACTCAAGTTGACGCCGCGTTCTCCGAGCAGGGTGTCATAGCCTTCGGGGAACCCGACGATGTTGTCGTGAACGTCCGCATCGATGGCCGCCTGCTCGACGGCAGCGGGGTCCGGCGCGTCCTGCCCGAAGCCGATGTTGGCCCGGATGGTGTCCGAAAACAGGAACACATCCTGCGGCACGTAGCCGATGGCCTCCCGAAGTGCTTGCAGGTCGTGGTCGGGCAGGGGCACGCCATCGATGAGGACGGCGCCTTCCGTGGGGTCGTACAGGCGGGCGACGAGCTGGGCGAGCGTGCTCTTTCCGCTGCCGGTGCGGCCGATGACGGCCAGGGTTTGCCCGGGCTCGAGCGTGAACTCGACGCCGTCGAGCGCTTTGATGCCCGAGTCCGGATAGGTCAGGCCGACGTTGCGGAACGCGATGCGGCCCTCGATGTCTCCGCTGCGGACCGGGGCCTCCGGGCTGGCGATGTCGGGCTCGACGTCGAGGAAGGCGTTGATCCGGGTCTGGCTCGCCGAGGCCTTCTGCACCAGGGACGTCACCCAGCCGATGGAGGCGAAGGGCCAGGTCAACAGGTTGACATAGAAGACGAACTGGAAAATGTGCCCGAGCTCGAGGTCCCCCGCCAGCACGCGCAGACCGCCCACGTAAATGGTCAGGATGGTGCTCAGGCCGACCAGCATGACGATGATGGGCATGAACAGGGCGTCGACCTTGACCAGGTCGAGGGTGCGCGTCTTGTAGAGGTCCGCCTCGTGGGCAAACCGGGCTTCCGCCCGCGCCTCCCGGCGGTGGGCGACCAGCACGCGGATGCCGGCAAAGGCCTGTTGGACCATGGCGCTCAGCAGGCTCTGCTGGGTTTGGACGGCGTCGCTTTTCTGGTGGATCCGGGCGCTGACGAAGTAGACCGACACGCTCATGAAGGGCAGGGGCGCCAGGGACCACAGGGTGAGCGTCGGGTCGATGCGGACCATCACACCGACGGTGAGGACCATCATCGTCACCAGCGTGAGCCCGTACATCACGGCCGGGCCGAGGTACATGCGCACCTTGCTGACGTCCTCGGAAATGCGGTTCATCAGGTCCCCCGTGGCGTTGACCTTGTAGAAGGCCAGCGGCAGGCATTGGTAGTGGTCGTAGATCGCCGCCTTGAGGTCGTATTCGATGAGGCGGCTCATCACGATGATGGTCTGCCGGGTCATGAAGGAGAACACCCCCTTCAACAGGTAGGTGATGAGGTACAGGACCGCCTGGAGGCCGGCGATGAGGCCCACGGCCCGGATGACCTCCTCGCGGCTGGTCGGCATGCCGAGGCCGGAAACGTCGAGCGAGAGCCACCCCGCGAGGGCGGACAGTGTGGGCGGGAGGGAGAGGGCCGCGTCGCGGAACACCTCCGCGGCCGGGGTGCCCTCGGACAGGGGGAGCAGGAACCGGGTGTAAGCGTCCTGGAGCGCATTGACCCCTTCACCGATCACCACGGGGGCGAAGACGGCGAACGCATTGGTCAGGAACACGAAGATGAATCCGAGGAGCAACCTCCCGCGGTACTTCCACAAATACGGATTCAGTGCCGCGAGTGCGCCCATGGCGGCGAAATTAGAACTTGAAGTTCCACGTCACCGACGGAAGGATCGGGAAGAGGCTCACCTGGTACGCCTGGATGTCCAAGGTGCCTTCCGTGACCTCGCCCTCGTTGCCGAAATAGATGAAGTAGGGGTTCTGGCGGTTGTACAGGTTGTAGACCGAGAACACCCATTGTCCCTTGCGTTCCCGGCCTTTTTTGGGGCGCGGTGTGTGCGTGGCCCCGATGTCGGCCCGGTGGTAGGCGGGCATGCGGAAGCCGTTGCGCTCGCCATAGACATCGAGCAGGTTGCCGTCCACGAAGTAGCGCTGCGAAGGCACGGTGATGGCGTTGCCCGTGCCGTAGATGAAGGTGCCGCCCAGCTTCCATCGGTCGTCGAGGGTCCACTCGAGCACCACGCTCAGGTCGTGGCGCCGGTCGTAGCGGGAGGGGAAGGCCCGGCCCTCGTTGAGGTCGTCGAAGATCCGGTCCGTCTTGCTCCATGTGTAGCCGACCCAGCCCGTCCATTCGCCGCGGCGGCGCTTCAGGAAGAACTCCGCTCCATAGCTGGTGCCGGACCCGAAAACGAGGTTGTTGTCGACGTTGTTGCGGACGTTGTCCTCCGGGGCGCTGCCCTCGGCGTAGGCCACGAGGTTGTCCAGCCACTTGTGGTAGACCTCGATGGAGGCCTCGATGTTGCGGTCTGCCCCGAAGTCCCGGAACCATCCGGCCGAAACCTGCGTGCCCTCCTGCGGGCGGACCCGGTCCGAACTGGGCAGCCAGATGTCGCCGGGCAACGAGGTCGGGGACAGCGACGCGAGGTGGATGTACTGGAGGTTGCGCCCCACGCCGGCCTTGATGGAGCTGCGGGGGCCGGTCGTCAGCCGCATGGAGAGCCGGGGTTCGAGGCCGGCCGCCGATCCGTCAAACAGGCCATAGCTCGCCACGATGTCGCCCGGTTCGTAGCGGATTTCCTCCGCTTCCTGAGTGGCGGCCAGGGGGTCGTCCGCGGGCGGCGGCACATACCGGGTGAAGGGGCCGGTCTGCAGGAAACCGCTCCACCGGAGTCCGGCATTGATCCGCAGCGCGTCGCTCACGTCGAACTCGTCCTCAAGGTACAGACCGACCTCGTGGCTGCGCGTCCGGACCGCCTCGCCGAGGTCGAAGTCCACGCCGTTGGACGACGCGTAGAATTCGGTGGGGAGGAACGTGTGGTAGGTGTACTCGATGCCGGCCCGGACGGTGTGGCGCACGTTGGGGTAGAGGGTGAGCCGGGTCTTCAGGCCGCGGTCGTCGATTCCACTGCGGAAACCGAAGATGAAGCTGTCCTGGCGGGCTTCGAACGCAAACTCGTAGTCGCTGTAGGTGGCCGTGGTCGTCAAGAAGGCCTTGTCGCTGATGACGTGGTTCCACCGCCCGGTGACGGTGGCGTTGCCCCACGGAATCCGGCTTCCGAAGTTGGAGGCGTTGGACTGGAAGTTGAACACGTCCCGCCCGAAGTAGCCGCTCAGGTAGAACTGGTTCTTGGCCGAGGCGCGCCAATTCACCTTGGCGTTGAGGTCATAGAAGTAATAGCCGGACCCGGCGAAGGCGCTCTCGGGGTTGACGAAGGGTTTGGCCAACACGTCGATGTAGGTCCTGCGGCCGCTGATGATGAAGCTGGCGGTGTCTTTGACAAGCGGCGCCTCCACGGTGAGGCGCGAGCTGATCAGGCCGAGGCCGCCGCTCACGGCCGTGCGGCGGGCATTCCCCTCTTTGAGTCCGATGTCGAGGACCGAGGAAACGCGCCCCCCGAAGCGGGCGGGCATGGTGCCCTTGGTGACTTCGACGTCCTTGACGGCGTCCGCATTGAACACGCTGAAGAAGCCGAACAGGTGGGACGCGTTGTACACGACGGCATCGTCCACCAGCACCAGGTTCTGGTCCGGTCCGCCCCCGCGCACATAGAAGCCCGAGTTGCCCTCGCCCGCGCTCTGGATGCCGGGCAGGAACTGGATGACCTTCAGGACGTCCACCTCACCCAGGAGGGCGGGCAGCGACTTGATGGTTTCCACGCCCACGTTGGCTTTGCCCATGTCGGTACTTTCCGTGTGGGCGGAGCGCTCGGCCTCCACCTCCGCCGCGGCCACGGCAATCACATTGGGCTGGAGTTCGACGTCCAGCGTCTGGTTGCCGTCGAGCGTCACCTCCCGGGTCTCGGTCGTGTAGCCGATGAAGGACCAGCTCAGACGGCGTTGTCCGGCCGGCAGGGTCAGGCTGTAAAAGCCGTAGGTGTTGGTGGCGGTGCCGAGGGATTGCCCCTCCACGATGACCGTGGCGCCGAGGATGTATTCGCCGGTTGCCGCATCGATGACCCGCCCGCTGAGCGTGACCTCCTGGCCGACCAGCCAGCCGGGCGCGAGGAGAAACAGGAAGAGGAGCGGGGAGAAGCGCGTGGTGAACATCACGGTGGGCATCGGGGAGCGAAAGTAGAACCGCGGTGGACACCGCAGGTTTAACTTTTCCGCATGTTCCATCGAAAGAAGGGGAGGACGTCAGGCCGGTTCGCAGGGGCCGTGGTCGCTGCAGCCGTGCTGGCGTCCTGTTCCCACGGGCCGGACGGAGGCGAACTCGACCTCTTCACCTACAACGCCGCCGATGGAATCCGCTCGCTGGACCCCGCCCGGGCCACGGATCTGGAAACGCTCTGGATCGTCGACCAGATGTACGAGGGGCTGCTGGAGTTCGACGATGACCTCGGCGTGGTGCCGGCCTTGGCCGATCGGTGGTCGGTATCGGAGGACGGATTGACGTACGCCTTCGGATTGAGGCCCGGCGTCCAGTTCCACGATGGCTCCGTCCTCACCGCGCAGGACGTGGTGCTGAGCTTCGAGCGCATGCTCAATCCGGCCAACGCCCTGCCGGGACGCTGGGTCCTGAACGGTGTCGCAGCAGAGGGCGGCGTGCGGGCCGTGGGGGCCGACAGCGTGGAGTTGCGGCTGGATGCCCCCAATCCGGTGTTCGCCAGCCTCCTGGCCACGCCCCAGGCGTCCATCCTGCGCGGAGGGGGCGTCGGCGTGGAGCTCCAATCGGAGGAGGTGGGCACGGGCCCCTTCGTGCTCAAGGGCTGGTTGCCCGAGACGGCCATGGTGCTCCACCGCCATGAAGGCTATTGGAAACAGAATGCCGAAGGCCGCGCCTTGCCGCTGCTCGACGGCGTGCGCATCGAGTTCAATCGGGAAGAGGGGGGCGAGATGCTCGGTTTCCGCCAGGGGCGGTATGACTTCGTGTCGGCGCCGAAGGCGGAATGGATGGAGGTCTTCTTTGACGATGCTGGAGCGTGGCGTCCGGATTGGGAAGGGCGGTTCGTGCGGCATTCGGTCCCTTTCCTCAAAACCGATTACATCGGCATCCTCGTGGACTCGGCCTCCTGTGCCGAGATCGGCTTGTCCCCGCTGGACGTCCGCGTTCGGCGCGCCATGAGCATGGCCATTGACAGGACCCTGCTCATCCGGGAGCTGAGGGCGGGCGGCGCCTCCGCACCGCTGGGGTTCGTGCCGACGGGAATGCCGGGCTTCGGCCCGGACGACCGGCCGCGCCACCCGTCCCTCCGCCACGATCCGGATGCCGCGCGCGCCCTTCTCGCCGAGGTCGGCGTGGGGACGGAGCCGCCCTTGAGCCGGCTGTCGGTCGGCGTCCTCGGCACCAAGCCCTCCACAGCCGAATTGGCCGCAGCGCTGCAGCACGCCTGGGCCGAATTCGGCATCGATGTGGACATCGACGTGGCGCCCAGCGGCATCGACGCGGAACGGGTGGCCAACAGCGAGGTCCCGCTCTTCCGGAAATCGTGGCTGGCGGATTACCCCGACGCCGAGAACTTCCTGGGGCTGTTCGACAGCGGGCGGTGGACGCCGGCCGGGCCCAACTACACCCGCTTTTCTGACGCCGCCGTGGACAGCCTGCTGCAGCGCGCGGCCAACCTGCAAAACGGGCCGGAGCGCACCGGGGTCCTTCGGGCTGTGGAAGGCCGGGTCCTCGACGCCATGCCCGTGATCCCGTTGTGGCACGACGATGTGGTTCACCTCGTGTCGCGCCAGTGGAAGGGGTGGAAGGTCACCGCCCACAACCGGCTCGACCTGCGCCACGTCGAACGCATCCCCTCCGGCACACCGTAACTTCCCCCCGGATGCTCAAAATCGACACCCACACGCACATCATGCCGAAGCAGCTGCCCGACTGGAGCAGCAAGCTGGGCTACGGGTCCTTCATTCACCTCGAGCATCACAAGGAGGGTGCGGCGCGCATGATGCAGGGTGACCGGTTCTTCCGGGAGGTTCAGGCCAATTGCTGGGACCCGGAGATCCGCATCGAGGAATACGCCCGCTCCGGGGTGCAGGTCCAGGTGGTGTGCACCATCCCCGTGCTCTTTGCCTATTGGGCCAAACCCGAGGACACCCACGACATCGCCCGCTTCCTCAACGACGACATCGCCAGGACGGTGCAGGACCACCCCCGGCATTACGTCGGGCTGGGCACGCTGCCCATGCAGGACACGGAGTTGAGCCTGAAGGAACTCGAGCGGTGCAAGGAAATCGGACTGCACGGCATCCAGATCGGGTCCAACATCAACGGCTACAACCTGTCCGAGCCGCGGTTCAACCCCCTGTGGGAGGCCTGCGAGCGCCTCGGGATGTGCATCATGATCCACCCGTGGGACATGATGGGCAAGGAAATGATGACCAAATACTGGTTGCCCTGGCTCGTCGGAATGCCCGCCGAGACGTCGAGGGCGGCCTGTTCCATGGTGTTTTCGGGCATCTTCGACCGCTACCCGAACCTGCGGGTGATGTTCAGCCACGCGTCGGGCGCCTTCCTCGCCACGTTGGGCAGGATCGAGCACGGATGGCGTTGCCGGCCGGACCTGGTGGCGGTGGACAACCCGAACAACCCCCGCGATTACGTCGGTCGATTCTGGGTGGACAGCATCACCCACGATGCCCGGATGATGGAGTACGCCTTGGAACTCCAAGGGGCGCACCGCATCGTCATGGGGTCGGATTACCCCTTCCCGCTGGGGGACCTTGAGTTTGGCCGCTACCTCGAAACCGACATGGACCTCTCGGAAGCAGACCGGGCCCTCATGTTCCACGGTTCGGCCCTCGAATGGCTCGGAGTGGAGGCCGAAAGATTTGCCTGACCCGGAGGCAACGGTTGGCCCGCCATGGCCGTTATTTGAACAGAGCCATGGCGTCGAGTGAGGAAGTCAAACAGCTGATTGAAGGGTGCAAGGCCCAACGGCCGTCCGCCCAACGGGAGCTGTACGCCCGGTTCAGCGGTCAGCTCTTCGCCACGGCCATCCGCCACACCAATGCCCGCGAGGACGCCGAGGATGTGCTGCAGGACAGCTTCGTCAAGATTTTCAAGCACATCAAGAGCTACCGGCAGGATTTCTCCTTCGAAGGGTGGATGAGGAGGATCGTGGTCAACACGGCCATCACCCACTACCGGCGCCACCTCAAACACCGTCACCATCAGGACATCGATGAGGTGCACGCGACGCCCCGGGACCTCGAAAACGTCAACGACCTCGAATTCACGGCCGACGAGCTGGAATTCGCCATCGCGCAGCTGCCCATCGGATACCGCACGGTCTTCTGCATGTATGTGATCGAGGGCTTCAAGCACCAGGAAATCGCGGACAAACTCGGGGTGGATGTCAACACCTCGAAAAGCCAATTGAGCCGGGCCCGGAAATATTTGCAGCGCGTTCTTGCAACCCTTTCGGCCCGAGCGCAGTCTAACCCCAGCGAGCCCCAGGATCAAGGGGCCATTTCATCATGAAGGACACACCTCAGGATCCGCAGTCGTTCGATGCCGCCTTTGATGCGCGGTGCCGCGAGTTGCTCCAGTCGAGATCCGTTGCGGCCCCCGATTTCGTGGAGCCTGTTCCCCCGGCGGCCGGTCACGGCCGAAGATTGGCCCTTGTGGCGGGTGCGGTCATCACCATCGGCATCGGTGCGGCCCTCTGGCCGTCCGGCCAACCGGAGGCGGTCGAGGCTCCGATGGAGACCGCCACGCCATCCATGACCACGGCAGAGCCCAAACTGCAGCCAGCTGCACCGGCCATGGCATCCTCTGCTGACGAATCGACGACCGAGGCCCACGCCGCTGGAGCAGGGGTGGCCCAACCGGAAGAAACCACCGCTGTCACGGAGGTGCAGGAGGAGGCCGTCGCCACTTCCGCCCGGGATGTCGCAGCCACCGAAGCCGCCGCATCCTCCGCCGAACCCACGACGCATACCCCCGACATGGATCCTGTGTCCTCCGCCGCAGGTGACGCTGAATCTATCCCGGAACAGGCCGCCATTGAAGCCGTGGAAGGCACCGAGCGCCCTGAATCCACCCTCCTCGATGAAGCGGCGGAGTCCGTGGAGGGCGTCCCCACCGACAGCCGTTCCGAGGAGCCGGTCTTGCCGGCGATGGAGGAGCCCGCCGCCGCGCCCGAACCGGCCAATGAACCCGAGGAGCCCACGCTCCGTTTGCCCCTGACGCTCCCCGCCGGAGGTGGTCAGTGAGGAGAAACACCGCTGGCCGAGGCTCTTCGCTGTTCGGGCGGGGTGCACCTGTCTGCTTGTGTTCTTCGCGGCCCAGGCACACGCCGGCTCGATGGCCGGCAGAGACACCATCACCGTAGACGGGGCGGCCCTTCGGCTCGATCTCGATGTGCGGGAGTCTGCTCGGCTTGACGGTTCCACCAGCGAATCCGCGCAAGGCCGCAGCCTGTCCCCCTGGGCGCGCCCGGACTGGCACCTGTCCATCGGCGCCGGCGGTGCTTCGGCATCGGCGACGGCACAGGGCCAAACGCTCGACGCCGTGGCCGGTCGGCCCGTTCGCCCACTGGGAATGCTCGAGATGTCCTGGACGTGGTCGCAGGACAGGCGGCTCTTGAGACTCGGGCTGGCCGGGGGCGCTCGAGAGTGGTGGACCTATGACGTTACCGACCTCGACGACAGCCTGTATGCCGTGTCCGCATCGGTGGACGGTGGACTGGAACAATGGACCCAACGGACCTACGACCTCGGCATCGAGCTGGACACGGTCCCGCTCCCGGTGGCCCGGCGCTTGGGCAGCCTGGCCCGCATTTCCCTCGAGCGGGGAGGCGAGTTCGGTGGGCCGCGTCAAAACCGGTGGCGCTGGTGGGCCGGATTGCACCTGGAAGGGCTGAGGGTGGCCAGACGACCGGGTGAGGCCGAGCGCCTGCCCACAACGGGCACCCCACAGGGCGCCTCCGTGGTCGGTCCGGACAGGACAGACTGGGTGGAACTGAACACCCTCGGGTGGGGCATACAACTCGGCATCGAGCATGCCCTCGACAGCAGGTGGTCCTGCGCGTTCCGTTCCGGCTGGACCGCGGGCCCGCGATCCGGCGCCTGGGCGGCCCTGGCCCTGTCGCTCCGCATGGGGAAGTGACACCACAACAGGCCGTTAGCACCTGTTGGGAACCCCAAAAACAACATTCCCGGGCTCTGATGCGTCTATTCTACAGCAGGTCGCAACTGCCTGCTGGTACAGCGAAGATTTGGTTCAAGTTGTTTTGGTTAAGGTGAAGGAGCTCCGAACGCGGGGCTCCTTCTCTTTTGGCCCATTTTGAAAGCCGTACATTGCATCATGCGTTGGGCCGATCGACTTTCCTCCTGGAACGTTGCCGCCGTCAGTGTAGTGCTGACGTGGGCCATGTCGGTGCCGTCCACAGTCAACGCCCAGCTGGTCAATCCCGGCTTTGAGCAATCCACGGCCATGCCCGTTGCGCCCGGCATGTGGAACCTGCTTCCAGGATGGAGCAATGCGGGCAGCGGATCTTCCTCACCGGATTTCTTCCACCTCGATGGCGCGTTGGGAGGCGATCTTCCCGAAACGCCGATCGCCATGGTCCAGCCGGCAGAAGGCCGCGGCATTGCCGGCATTGCCGCCATCAAGCGGATTGGTCCCGGCCAGCCCCTTTCCCGGGAATACCTCGTGATGGAAATGGCCGAGCCCCTGGAGGTCGGTCAGCGCTACACCTTGTCCTTCGACGTCACCAACGGGGCTTGGTTGCCGACGTCTGCCGCAGGATTGGCCGTCAATGGATTGGGCATCGCCTTCACCGTCGATGAACCGGTGCAAATGGGCAACGCCGCACTCCCCATCCCGGCCACGTTCCAGTTTCCCTATGCCCGCTATGACGAGGAGTGGGAGCGCGTGTCGTTCACGTTTCTCGTGGCCGGTCCGTCCCGCTACCTGACGATCGGTGTGTTCGGGGACGACGACGACCTCGAGGCAGAAGCCATGATGGGAGAGAACCCGACCATGGCCTACTACTTCTTCGACGGATTTCAGATTGAGGAGTTCAACCCGGAGGATGGCATGGCCGAGGCTGACCTCGAAGTCAAGGGGCCCGATGCCAAGCCCGAGATCGAGGGGGAAATTCCCGTCTTCGTGCCGAATGCCTTTTCCCCCAATGGGGATGGGCTCAATGACCTGTTCGAACCCGAAGTGGGGGCCGCCAAGCCCTCTGCCTTCGAGATCTATTCCCGCTGGGGGCAGCAGATCGTGCAACTGGACCCGGGCAACCCCGTGTGGGATGGCCGCGACATGAACGGCCGTCTCGTCGAGCCGGGCATCTATGTCTGGAGGATGGAATGGCCGCGTACCCCCGGGTTGGCCACCCCCGCCCAGCAAGGCCAGGTGACCATCTTGCGCTGAGCGCGACGCCCCCGGTTCATGACATCCCTTCAGAAGTCCCTGATTGACGGTCTGCCGACGGACCATCTCGTCCGGAAGTGGTGGGAGAATCGACTGCACGCCCTCGACGATGTGCCATGGCCTGCAGGTCCGGTCCCCAGCGAGCTGGATGCCCGGAGGAAGCGGGGAGGCGAAGGGCGTGTGGACCGCACCGTGCTCATGGAGGCCCTCCGCCGGCAATATGCGGAGGCAGGGCTCGCGGAGCCGGTTCGGTTGGACGCGCTGGCCCGTCCGGACGCGCGGACGGTGACCACAGGCCACCAGCTGTGTTTGGCGACCGGTCCGGCGTTTACCGTATACAAGGCCTTGACCACGTTGCACTTGGCGCGGCAGCTGGAGACGCGCTGGGGCACACCGGTCATTCCGGTGTTCTGGCTGGCCTCGGAGGACCACGATTTCGAGGAGATCCGCAGCCTGTGGGATGGAGCCGAATGGCACAGTTGGTCGAGTGACGAGGCAGGAGGTGCCGTGGGCCGGATGTCGACGGAGAAGGCGGCGGACACGCTCACCGCGTGGGCCCGCGCCGCCGGTCTCGACCAGGCCACGGTGGACCGCGTCGTATCGGCCTCCTCGGGCACCCTCTCCCAGGCGATGCGCCGGTGGATTCACGACGTATTGGGGCAGGACCTTCTCGTCCTCGACGGCGACGACCCTCAGCTCAAGGCCGCCTTTGCGGACCGCATGGTTCAGGACATCGAGGAGGGCACCCTCCACACTGAGGTCAGCCGCGTGAATGCGGTGTTGGAGTCGGCAGGACACGCGCCGCAGGTCCACGTCCGGGAGACCAACCTCTTCCACCTCGGGGAGGAAGGACGGCACCGTTTGGTCCAACACGGCGAGGGCTGGTCTGCGGGCAACACCACCTGGGAGAGCACGGCAGCCTTGGTGGGAGCGGTTCGGGCACGCCCGGCTGACTTCTCGCCGAACGCCCTGTTCCGGCCCCTCTACCAGGCATTCCTCCTGCCGGATGTGGCCGTGGTCGGTGGGCTGGCCGAAGTGGCCTACTGGCTTCAGCTCAGTACAGCCCATGCCGCCTTCCGGTTGCCGGCCCCCGCGTTGGTGCCCCGGGATGGAGCGCGCATCGCGCCGCGCCCCTGGATGGAGCTCGCCGGGCGCTTGGGGATTGGACAGGACCATCTGGGGGAACCGTTGGAGGTGTGGGAGTCGCGCTGGTTGTCCGGGCAGGACGTGCCCGACGTCCGGGCGTGGCGGAAGGCGATGGACCGGGAGGCCGACCAGGCGCGCACCGCATTTGTCGGAGTGGACGCGACACTGTCGGGCAGCGTGGAGGCCGCCCGCGCCAAGATCCACAAGCTCCTCGACAAGCTCGAGGGGCAGGGGCGGCGCGCCATTCGGCGCGGTCATGCTGATGAGCTGACTGAGTTGGCGCGGCTTCATGGTTGGTTCCATCCCGAGGGGGTGGCACAGGAGCGGGTGGCCAATGTGCATGCCTTGTCCGCCTCGTGGACGGGTGCAGAGCCTCTCATGGCGATGCTCGACCGTTCATTTCTCGAGGGGCATCGGGGAGAAGTTTGGAGCCCTGTCCTGCACGAATTGCTCGACACGGGGCCCTAATTTTGGTGATGGAAGGCAATGATCCTTTCTCCGGAACGCCCCCATTGCCATGAATCCCCACGACGACAACGCGCACCTCAAAGCGGCCACGGATGCCGAAGGCCGCGCTGCTTCCCCCCAGCTGCCCGACGAGATCAAGAACTTCCTGATCGACATCGATGGCACGATCACCGAGGATGTCCCCAACGAACAGCCCGAACGGATGGCCACCTGCGCCCCCTTCCCGGACGCGCTGGAAACCCTCAACCGGTGGTACGCTGAAGGGCACGTCATCACCTTCTTCACCAGCCGGACGGAGGCCCACCGCGAGGTGACCGAGGCCTGGCTCGAGGAACACGGCTTCCAGTACCACGGCTTGCTGATGGGCAAGCCGCGGGGAGGCAACTACCACTGGATCGACAACCACGTTGTCCGCGCCACCCGGTATGTGGACCGGTTCACGGAGTTGGTCAAGACGACCAAGGAAATCGAAGTCTTCAAGGGCAACGAAGAGGAGGACTGATCCTCACCGCTGGTCCAGGAAGCGCTGCAGGATCAAGGTGGCGGCAATCTGGTCGAGCTGTCCCTTTTCCCGGCGCTTGGATTTGCGCATGCCCGATTGGACCATGGCCAAAGAGGCTTCCCGACTGGTGTGGTCCTCGTCCACGAATTCGAGTGGCACGTCCGGGTGCGCTTTCCTGAGCCGGTCAGCAAAAGCGCGGATGGGTTCCGTACTGTGTGTGGCGGTGCCCAGCACCCACCCCGGCATCCCCACCACGAAGCCCGCACAGGGCTCTTCCGAAAGGAGCCGCCGGATCTCGACATCCAGCGTCTCCGGGGAGTAGGTGCCTTCGGGTGCGGCGATCATCGCGCCGCTGTCCGTGACGGCCACACCGACGCGGCGGGTTCCGAAGTCAAAGGCGATGTAACGGGCCATGTTGCGAAGGTATCTTCGCCGCATGGAGAACGCGACCATCCAGGCCCACATCGATTGGGCCGCTGCCAGAACCGCCGTCGAATCCGCCTGGGACCAGCCGGAATTGCGCCAGGAGCCGGCGTCGCGCCAGGCGGTCGAAGCCGTCATCGACGGGCTGGACCGCGGCGTGTTGCGTTGCGCCGAGCCCGTGGAGGGCGGATGGCAGGTCAATGAGTGGGTCAAAAAGGCCGTTGTCCTGTACTTCCCGATGCGCGAGATGAAAATCGAGGAGGTTGGGCCGTTCCAGTTCCACGACAAGATGGCCCTGAAGCGAAACCACGCCGAAGCGGGGGTGCGGGTCGTTCCCCACGCCATTGCCCGCTATGGCGCTTTCCTGGGGAAGGGCGTGGTCATGATGCCGAGCTACGTCAACATCGGCGCGTACGTCGGTGGAGGCACCATGGTGGACACCTGGGCCACCGTCGGCTCCTGCGCCCAGATCGGTGCGGACGTGCACCTGAGCGGAGGCGTGGGCATCGGCGGCGTCCTGGAGCCGTTGCAGGCGGCGCCCGTGATTGTCGAGGATGGCGCCTTCATCGGGTCCCGCGCCATCGTGGTGGAAGGGGTCCGGGTGGGCAAGGAAGCCGTTCTCGGTGCCGGCGTGGTCCTGACGGCAAGCACGCGCATCCTGGATGTGACCGGTCCCGAACCCGTGGAGTTCAAGGGGGAGGTGCCGCCCCGGTCGGTGGTCATTCCTGGCACCCGGCCCAAAGTGTTCCCGGCGGGGGAGTTCGGCGTGCCCTGCGCGCTCATCGTCGGGCACCGCAAGGAGAGCACGGACCGGAAGACCTCGCTCAACGACGCCCTCCGCACCCACGCGGTCGCCGTATGATGCCGTCGGCGGACCGTCCGCCGGGAGGACTGCTCCTCCTTCAGCCGGCCTTCCTCGGGGATGTGGTCCTGTCGACCGCCTTGATCGAGAGCTGGCACCGCGCCTTTCCCGACGACCCCATTCGCGTGTGGGTCCGGAAAGGGGCCGAATCCTTCTTCGATGACCATCCCTTCGTCACGGAGGTCCTGGTTTGGGACCGGTCCGGACGGGGCAAATACGGGCGGATGTTGTCGCTGGCCTTCCGGGCGCGGCGCCGGCGGCCAGCCAAGGTCGTCAACCTGCACCGGTTCTCCTCGATGGCCCTGGTCGCCCGCATCATTGGGGCGCCGGAAAATGCTGGGTTCGAAGGCGTGTCCAGCTTCGGGTTGACGGCTGAGAGGGTGGCGCATGGCATTGGCGATGGCCGCCACGAAACGGAGCGGAACCACGCGTTGATCGCCGGGCAGGTCGGCCCATTCGATGCTGCGCGGGACCGTCCGCGCCTGCACCCGTCGGGGGCCCACCGGACCGCGGTTCGGACGTGGCCTGCCCAGGCCGCCATCCTCGCGCCGTCGAGTGTCTGGGCGACCAAGCGTTGGCCGGAGTCCCACTGGAGTGCACTCGTGGATGCGTTGCACCAGGAAGGCCGGGAGGTGCTGATGATGGGCGGGCCTGGAGACGACAGGTTGCTGGAGGCCATCGCCATCCGGTGCAGCCGTCGGCCCCACGTGATGGCCGGTCAGCTGTCCCTCCTGGGGTCGGCATCCTTGATGGCGTCGGCCAGTGTGGTCGTGAGCAATGACAGCGCCCCCTTGCACATGGCGGGGGCCGTGGGGGCACCGGTCGTGGGGGTGTTCTGCAGCACGACCCCTGAACTGGGGTTCGGGGCGTTGCCCGGCGACATCGAGCGCGGCCATGCCGAGAATGTCGAGGTGCCGTCAGGGGAATTGGCCTGCAAGCCGTGTGGCCTGCACGGCAAGAAGCGTTGCCCGGAATCCCACTTTCAATGCGGGACCGGGCTGTCGGTGCAGACCGTGATGGGGGCGATCCGGCGGATCAGCAGCCCTCCATCACCAGGCCATCCGTCTTCTTGATGCGGAGAACGCAGGTTTCAGAGACGAACTCCACGTAGTCGTGGTGCTCTTCTCCGTCGACGCGCAGGACGATTTCGACCCCCACTAAGGTGCCGTCAGGGCGAAATTGGAAGCTGCCATAGCGGAAGGCGTGCCCCTGTTCCTCGAGGGCGATGCGGGTGGCATTCAAGGCTTCCCGCGTGAGCGGAGCCTCGATCGAGGCCAGGACGACGTCTGCGCCTTCGGTGGCTTCGGTGGCCTCGGCTTGGGCGTTCACCGGGGAGGTGGCCAATCCAAGGCCGAGCATGAGCAGGAGGGAGGCACGGGAAAACAACGGCGTCATCATGACGGAAAAGTACGCCGCAGGCCGCCTTTGGCGCAAGGCCGCCCCGTGCACCGCTGCGGTGCATCCGTTGTGAAAAAGTGACGCCCAAAAGCGCCCCGCTCGGTGCCTCCTCCGGGGTACTTTCGAACCCCCATTTCAACCGCATGCAGTTCATCGTTTCCAGTACCGCCCTGCTCCGCCAGCTTCAGGCCATCAGCGGCGTGCTCAACAGCAGCAACACCCTGCCGATTCTCGACAATTTCCTTTTCGAGATTGCCCCGGGAAAGGCCTCCATCAGCGCCAGCGACCTCGAGACGACCATGACCACCACGGTCGAGGTGACGGCGGAGGAGGAAGGCGCCATCGCCATTCCGGCCAAGATGCTGCTCGACATCCTCAAGACCTTCGAGGATCTTCCCCTGACGTTCAAGGTGGACCCCAAGACCTGCGGCGTCGAGATGACCAGCGAGGCTGGCAAATACAAACTCGCCGGCGCCCACGCTGATGAGTTCCCCCGCACCCCCGAGCTCGAGGGGGCCGCTTCCGTGACCTTGAATTCCGACACGCTGGCCGAGGCCATCAGCCGCACCCTCTTTGCCGCCGGCAGCGACGACCTCCGTCCGGTGATGAGCGGCATCTTCTTCGAGCTGCGCAGCGACCACCTCAGCTTCGTGGCCACCGATGCGCACCGCCTCGTCCGCTACGCCCGGAAGGATGCCTCCGCTCCGGAGAACGCCGAGATGATCGTCCCCAAGAAGCCCCTCAACCTCCTCAAGGGCACCCTGCCCATGACCGACGAGGTGGTGGTCAGCTTCAACGAGGCCAACGCCCATTTCAAGTACGGCGAGATGGACGTGGTGTGCCGCCTCATCGAGGGCAAGTACCCGAACTACGAGGCGGTCATCCCGAAGGACAACCCAAACTGCATGACCATTGACCGGAAGGACTTCCAGCGGAGCATCCGGCGTGTGGCCATTTTCGCCAACAAGACGACGCACCAGGTCCGCCTGTCCCTCGCGGGCAGCAGCTTGACCATCAGTGCCGAGGACGTGGACTTCGCCAACGAGGCCCGCGAGTCGCTGGCCTGCAGCTACACCGGCGACGACATGGAAATCGGCTTCAACAGCCGTTTCCTGCTGGACATGCTCAACAACCTCGACGCCCAGCAAATCACCCTCGAGCTCAGCGCCCCGAACCGGGCGGGCATCATCCGCCCCCTTCACGATGGCGAGGCCACCGGCGAGGACATCCTCATGCTGGTCATGCCCGTCATGCTCAACGCCTGATCAGCGTCGGGTCTTCGACTTGATGTGGCCGCCTTGGCGCGGCTTGCGAATCCCGCCCCGGCGGGATTTCGCGTGTTCTGACGGACGCGGTCCCCGCCACAGGAGGGATTGCCGGCTGTGCGCTCGCCACTCTTCGTCGGGCGTGGGCCGTTCGCTGGTCAGCCAGGTGTCCTCCACGGCCGCTTCGCCGAGAATGCCGTCGGCTGGGGATTCGAGGATGGCCCGCCGACCAACGCGAAGCGGACCAGCCGCGCGTCCTGCGCTGTGATTGGGGTCAGCGTTGCGGGCGTGTTCTGGGTGGACGTCCTGCTCCTCATCGTCCTCGTCCACCTCCTCGTCGTCGGGCGGGAGCGGGGGCTTTTGCGGCCCCTCCTTGTGCCAGGCGATGGCCAGGAAGGTGCCGACCACGGCGCCGGACAGGTGGCCCTGCCAGCTCACGCCCACCTCGATGGGGAAGACGCCCCAGACGATGCTGCCATAGAGGAAGGCCACCACCATGGAGACGCGGATGAGCCTCGGGGATTGCCGGATGAGGCCGCTCAAGAACAGAAAGGCGGAGAGGGCGTAGATCACGCCGCTGAGTCCGATGTGGTTGCCGGGTGCACCGCTGAGCCAGAGGAGCACGCCCGTGGCCATCCACGACCAGCCGAGCACCTTGAATCCCAGGTTGCGGTAGAAGTAGAGCAGGAGGGCGTTGAGGGAGAAGAAGGAGACGGTGTTGCCCCAGA
Source organism: Flavobacteriales bacterium (assembly GCA_049610565.1). Classification (GTDB taxonomy): domain Bacteria; phylum Bacteroidota; class Bacteroidia; order Flavobacteriales_D; family Sanyastnellaceae; genus UBA8752. Next base: position 44,854 of record JBMYZR010000005.1, read on the forward strand.
GGTGCTGGAAGTCTCCGTGAAGGAGGGGCATCGTGAGCACGCCGGCGAGGCCATCCTTCCGCAGGGGGCGGTTGCCGAACCGGCGGAGTTCGAGGCCGAATTGCGCATCCACGAGAAAGACGGCCCAGATGACCATCAGGATGCTGAGGGTGACCGTGAGGGTGCGCCGGATGAGGGTCCGGTCGGCGGCCAGCGTGGCCTCATCCGGTCTGACCGAGCGGGCGGGGGCGTAGCGCCGTGAGGGCCGCCAAGGGCGCGCACCCGGGGCAATGCGCACCGGCTGCGGTCCGGATTCACCGCGCTCCTCCTGGCCGCCCACCGTGTGGGAAGCCCCGCCGAATTGGGGGGGTGGGGTGGAATTCACACGGTCGTTCGGATAAGAACCCATGACTACAAAATAGCCCGCAAAACGCAGAACTACATTGAGCCCACGAACCTGAATCGGCTATGAGCGTCACCGAGTTGCAAGCCCTGATTACCCTGTTGGAAGATCCAGATGAAGGGATCTACACCACCGTCAAGCAGGAACTGGAGAAGATTGGAGAGGCCGCCGTGCCGCCACTGAGAAGGGCCCTCGAGGAGGAGGGACACGGCGCCGTGTTCGTGGAACGCGCCAAGGCGTTGCTCGATCAGTTGGCCACCGAGGAGGTGCGCGGTCAGTTCGTCGACTGGATTGATTCCGCCGAGCACGGCGTGGCGGAAGCCCTCGTGCTCATCAACCAATACGTCGATCCCGCTGCCGGCAGCGCCGAGCTGAAGGCGACGATGGAGCGCATTCGTCAGGACATCTGGCTCGAACTCAACGACGACATGACCGCCCTCGAACAGGTGCGGGTCATCAACCGGATTTTCTTCGAACACCACGGTTTCGAAGGCACCCGCGGCGGCGCTGCCCGTCCGCACCACGCGCTTCCGAGTGAAGTGGTGTCCCAACGCAAGGGCAATTCCCTCGCTCTCGGTGCGGTGTACCTCGCCATGGCGCAGGAGCTGCACCTGCCGATTCACGGGGTCAACCTGCCCAACCATTTCATCCTCGCCTACTGTGATGGGGGACACCTCGGAGAGTTCACCGAAGGCGGAGGACCGGGTAGCGTGCTGTTCTACATCAACCCGTTCAACAAGGGCGGCGTCATCCATCCGGATGAGGTCAACGCTTTCCTCGGGCACCTCGACCTCCCGGTCGACCAACGCCATTGCGGTCCGTGCCACCCCATCGACGTGGTCCGGCGCCTCATCGGCAACCTCGCCTATGCCTTCGAGCGTCAGGAAGACCTGGGGCAGGCCGAGCGCATGCGCGAGCTGCTCTTTTTCGTGGAAGGGTGTTCAGCCCCGCAGGGCGCCGAGCGTGCGGAATAACAGGCGCAGGTCCCCCAGCATGGACCGCCGGTCCGCGTAATCGGACTGCATCTTGAGTTTCTCGGGGAGGATGACCTCCCGATAAGCGGTGTCCGCATCTGCGGCTGCCGCGAGTTGCCTGCCCTCATCGCGGAAGGCGAGGGAGTCCGGACCGGTGATGCCGGGACGGACGGACAGCACCTTGCGCCAACGGGGGTCCTCCACGTCCACGTATTCCGGCACTTCGGGACGGGGACCGACCAGGCTCATGTGGCCGAACAACACGTTGAGGAGCTGGGGAAATTCATCCAGCCGGCGCCGCCGGAGCCACTGCCCGGTGGGCGTGATGCGCGGATCCCGGTCGCCGGAGGTGACGGCGGCTGTGGGCGCGGAGGCCACCTGCATGGTCCGGAACTTCAGGATGGAAAATGGCGTGCCGTGCCGCCCGATTCTCGTTTGCCGGAAGAGAACAGGGCGCCCTTCCTTCAACAGGATGACCAGCCCGATGGCACAGAGTGGCAGGGCGAGAAGGACGAGCAGGGCAAAGGAGACGAGAAGGTCGAATGCCCGCTTCATGATGCGGCGTCTTCTCGCAGGATGTCCCCGTGCCCTTGGCGCACAGCTGCCGCGACCCGGTCCACATCCTCCAGGGTCAGGTGGAGGTGGACGGGCAGGCTGATTTCGCAGGCATAGGCGGACAGGGCATGGGGGTGGTCCTCGATGCGCTCTCCCCGGCTGGCATGTGCGGTGAGCAGGGGAAGGGGCTGGAAGTGGACGTTGGTGGCGATGCTGTCCGCGCTCAAGCGGTCGATGAGCCGGTCCCGCTGGGATTCTGACAGCCGGGGAAGGCGGAGCGGGTAGAGGTGGTCGGAGCCGGTCCGGTCCGCGTTGGACCGCAGGGGAAGGAGGGCGTCATGCCACCCGGAGAAGGCCGCATCGTACCGGTCGCAGAGGGCCTTCCGCCTGGCCAGGTCTTCCGGGTATCGCGTCAGGGCCACACGCCCCATGGCCGCCTGGATGTCGGTCATGTTGCATTTGAACCCGGGGCGTTCCACATCATAGCGCCAGGCACCGGCCTTGTTGGACTGGAATTTGGCAGCGGCATCCTTGCTCTGGCCATGGAGCAGGCCCGTGCGCAGGGTGGCGTGCACGGCCGCGCCATCGAAGGAAGGCGGCAGGGAAATCGCAGCGGCTCCGCCTTCTGCCGTCGTGAGGTTTTTGACAGCGTGAAAGGAGAATACGGCGATGTCAGCGAGGGAGGCGGCAGGAGCGTTCCCAATCAGCGCGCCCAGCGAATGGGCGGCATCGGACAACAGCAAGGGCCGGCCCAATCGTTCCTGGACCTCTCCCCGCGCGTCGAACCCGTGCTCGGCGGACCACGCTGACAGCGCCTCGGTCCAGCCGGCCACCTGAACGGGCCAGCCGCCGATGTCCACCGGCATGACCACCTTGGTGCGCGGCGTGAGATGGGGGAGGATGGCCTCCCACGTGAGGTTGAACCCATCGGCCTGCTCCCCGCCCGGCAAATCGACCATCACCGGCTCCGCTCCGCGGTGCAGCACCACATTGGCCGTCGCGCAATAGGTGTAGGAGGGCAGGATCACCTCGTCACCCGGACCCACCCCGAACCAGTCGAGGATGACGCCGGCCAATCCGGTCCAGGATCCGCCACACAGGACGTGGTCCACCTGGGCATAGGCAGCCAGTTCGCGCTCGAAGGCCGCGGTCTCCGGCCCGGTGGTGATCCACCCGGACCGCAGGACGCGTTCCACGGCTTGGATCGTGGCCTCATCGATGAAGGGCGGGGCGAAGGCAATGGGCCTTGGCGGTTGTTGACGCGCGTCCATGGATGCGAAGTTGGGGCGGCGGCGTGAATTCCCACCCTCGGCGCTACCTTCACGGTCCAAAGAGTGTCGCCATGTGGATGGAAAAGGACAACCGGCTCGTCAGGGAATTCCGCTTCAAGGACTTTCAGGAAGCCTTCACCTTCATGACGCGCGTGGCCTTCCTCGCTGAGCAGCAGGCCCATCACCCCGTCTTCCACAACGAATTCAGCTACGTGCGAATCGAGCTGAACACCCATGACGCGGGGCACATGGTGACGGACCGGGACCGTCGGCTGGCCGACGCCATCGACACCCTCCTTCAGTGATCTGCCCCAGCATCTCGGCTTCGGGGTGCAGACCAGTGAGTGGGAAATGGACCCCATGAAAAAGGCCCTCCGAAGAGGGCCTTTTTCGTGTCGTTGAAGAGGGAATCACTTGCCGGCCTCTGCGTCGGCTGCGGGCAGCACGTTGGCAGAGATGGTGATGCGGGTCTGCTCCGGCACAGTGTTGGCGTTGACGGTGACCGTCTTGGTGTTCTTCTTGCCACCGGCACCGCCTTTGCCCTTGGAGTTGAACTTCACCTCGATTTCACCCTCTGCGCCGGGCGCGATGGGCTCCTTCGGGCACTGGGGGACGGTGCAGCCGCAGGATCCCTTGCAGCGATTGAGGACCAAGGGCTCGTCACCCGTGTTGGTGAACTTGAAGATGTGGGTGACCACGTCGCCATCGGTGATGGTGCCGAAGTCGTGGGCGTTCTCGGCGAAGGTGATGGAGGTCGTGGGGCCAGCCTCGGCCGGTGCCTCCGGCGTCTTGGCGGCGTCGCGGGCCGGGTCCATCTTGGTTTCGGGGGCAGCGGCCTCCTGCTTGGCGGGGGCGTCGGTCTCGGGGGCGCTTCCACCGTCCTCGCTGCCGGCACAGGCAATCAGGAGAACGGGAAGGGCAAACAGGGAAAGGGAACGTGCGATGTTCATGGGTCTCTATCGTATGGTTCGAAATTAATTCAGGTCGGCAGTCGGAGGGCGGTCGGGGACCGGGTTGTTCCGCACCGGGGCGTGGATTACCGGTGGCTCACTCCGCTGGCTTTGTATGTGCCATCCTTGAGCACCTCGAGGCCCCGGTTGTAGATGGGGTTGATGGGGTTGAACACCTCGTAGAAGGCCGTGGTGTCGAAGAGGGTCCGGGCGAGTATGGCCTTCAGGCGCAATTCAATGGCGCGGTAGCTCGTGGTCCAGTCCGCTTCCACAAAGGGGATGTCCTCGGATTCACCCAAGGCAATGAGGCCGTCGAGCAGCGCCTGTTCCACGCCCGATTCGGCGATGAAGGCCGCGCGGTCCGCGTATTTCTCCTCGAGCCTTTTGCGGTTGCCGTCGACGTATTCGAGGACGGCCCGGTTGAAGAGCCCGGTGCGGAGGAGGTCCGTGAAGTAGGTGCTGTTCATGCTCGTGTCGATGGGCACGAACACGTCGGGCAGGATGCCGCCGCCGCCGTAGACCGTGCGGCCCAGCTGCAAGGTCTCGTACCGCAGGCTGTCGGGCAGGTCGAGGCTGTCCAGGGACATCAGTTCACCCTTCTCGAACCGCTCGTACTTCTCCCGGCGGTAGGCGTCGACCCCTTCGTCGTAGGGCTTCTGGATGCAGCGGCCCGACGGCGTGAAATACTGTTGGACGGTCAGCCTCACGGCGCTGCCGTCGGGCAGGCGGACGGGGCGCTGCACGAGGCCTTTGCCGAATGTGCGGCGCCCGACAATCAGGCCGCGGTCCCAATCCTGCACGGCACCGCTCACGATTTCACTCGCGCTGGCACTCGATCCATCCACGAGCACCACCAGGCGGCCCTTCTCGAAGCGCCCTTCCGTGTCCGATACGCGGTCCTCCCGGGGAAAGGAGCGGCCGTCCGTGTACACGATGAGGCGGTCGTCGGAAAGGAATTCGTCGCCCATGGCGATGGCCGTGTTGAGCATGCCGCCCCCGTTGCCCTGAAGGTCGAGGACCAGGTCCTTCATGCCATCGGCCTCGAGCTTGTCTAGCGCGTCGTGCAGCTCGCCCATCGTCTCCTTGGAGAAGCGGTTGACCTTGATGTAGCCGATGCGGTCGTCCACCATGTAGCTCGCGTCCACGGAGAAGATGGGAATCTTGTCCCGCTCGATGTCGAAGTGGATCAGGTCCTTGGCCTTGCCGCGCCGGATGCCCACGTCCACGTGGGTGCCCTTGGGGCCCTTGAGCCGGTCCATGACGCCCTTGTTGCGGATGCCGATGCCAGCCACCACCTCTCCATCCACCTCGACGATGCGGTCGCCGGACATGATGCCGAGGCGTTCGCTCGGTCCCCCGGCAATGGTCGAGACCACCATGATGGTGTCCTTCATGATGTTGAAGCGGACCCCGATGCCCTCAAACTTGCCGTTGAGCGGTTCATCGGCTTGTTGCAGGTCCTCAGCGGGGATGTAGACCGAATGCGGATCGAGGTCCTCGAGCATGCCCCGGATGGCCGTTTCGACCAGCCCGTCGAGGTCCACGCTGTCGACATACATGCGGTTCATGTAGTAGAGCAGGGTGTTGAACTTCTCGCCTTGCTCCTGAACGGATTCCTGGGCACCCAGGTCCACGGGGGAGGACACAATGGCGGCAAGGGCGAGGGCGGGAATCAAACGGAATGGACGGGGGAGTCGACGCATGCTCGAAATATACGGGGCGCGGTCGCGCGTCTCCCCGCCCTTCGTTGCCCCAATTCCCAAAAAATGGGTGCACACCGAGGCGTACCTTGCAGGCGGAGCCCACCCTTTTGTGGAGTCCACCTGCACCGCCATGAGAACCGCCATCCGATTCGACCTTCTGGTCGCCCTGTTTCTGCTGTTTCCCGCTTTTGTCTCCGGCCAGACCGACTCGCGGCCCTGTCCGGATTTCCTGCTGACGGACGCCGATGTGTCGGTGGAGCTTCCGGCCCTCGATGTGGCGTCGGCGTGGCTGCGCGCAGGCCGGGAAGAAGCCGAACTCGGGAAGCACCTCTACGGCATCGTCCAGTCCGGTTCGGCCAACCTGGCGCCCTTAGCTGACACGGAAGTCCACGTGGCGGCCGTCCGCATCGCCAACGCGATGGGGGTGTCCCTGCACTTCGACGACTTCCACCTGCCCGCCGGCGCGGAGATGTGGGTGACCGACCTCGACGGCACCTGGCAGGAGGGGCCCTATGACTTCCGGGACAACGACGACCACGGGCGCATCTCCACGGAGGACATTCCCGGCGAATGGGCGGTGGTGCGTTTGTCGGTGCCTGCCGGTTTGACCGGGGACGTCCGCCTCCACATCGAAGGTGCCGCGGCCCTGTTCCGCGACGTGGCTGGGGTCCGGGGCGGCAGTGCGCCCTGCGAAGTCGATGTGGCCTGTCCGGAAATCCAGGGATGGGAATGTCAACGCGATGCGACCGTGCGCCTCTCCATCATCGAGAACGGCGGGTCCTACCTGTGCTCCGGCGCCATGGTCAACACGACGGCCCTCGATTGCCGCCGGTACATGCTCACCGCGCTGCACTGTGCGAGCAATGCCGATGACGACGATTTCGCCCTGCTCAAGGTCTACTACAACTACGAGCGGCCGGAATGCGGAGAGGGCAATGGACTGCTCAACCGCCGCCGCACGGGGGTCATCCGCCTCGCTGATTCCGACGACATCCAAGGCAGCAACTTCGAAGGGTCCGACTTCCTGCTGGTCGAGGTCGAGGACGCCATTCCGTCCAGCTGGGACGTGTACTATGCCGGCTGGGATGCCAGCGGATCCGGCTCGGATTCGGGCGTGGGCATCCACCATCCCTCCGGTGACGTGAAGAAGATCAGCACCTACACGCAGAACACGTCGAGCATCAGCCTCGGGGACTTCGGTTCGCATTGGCGCGTGTACTGGGTGGAAACCGTCACGGACCACGGGGTGACCGAAGGCGGGTCTTCCGGTTCCCACCTCTTCAACGAGGAAGGCCTGTCCATCGGCACCCTGTCGGCGGGGCTCTCCGCATGCACCAACGGCGGTGCGGGAGGCGGAACCGGCCCCAACCAGCCCGACTACTACGGCAAGATGTCCTTCCATTGGGACGACAACCCGAACCCCGCCGACGAGAAGCTCGAGCTGTGGCTCGACCCGGCAGGCACCGGGCAGACCGTGCTCCACGGTGCCTATCCGGATGAGGATGCGGCCGTTCCGTGCGGGCCCGACCAGGCCTGCGAGGAGGTAGCCGATGTGGCCCAGATGACGCTGTCCCGCGAGTTGCGTGTGGTGCCGAACCCGGCCTCCGACATCCTGCACCTCCGGCTGTCCGCCGGTGACTGGTCCGACGCGGCGACCATCACCGTGCGCGACGCGGTCGGCCGGATCGTGGCCACGGAGACGTGGTGGGGCGGTGCCGCCATGCTGGACGTGTCAGGCTGGCCCCGGGGGTGGGTTCTCCTGACGGTGACCCTGTCCGACGGCGCCCAGACGACCCGTCGCGTCGTCCTCAACTGACGGCGCGGAGCGGAGGGGGCGGTTCAGCGAACCCAAACGAGCTCCGAGAGCTCCACCCGGGTGCGGAATTCACCGAAGGCCACTGTGGCCTTCTTGCCCTTCAGTTCGAGCACTTCGCCGCGTTGGCGGCCTTCGCGCAGCCGCACCGTGCTGCCCACTCGGATCCGGTCGAGGTTCTGCTTGGTCCGCGCGGTCTTCCGCTTGCTGTCCCGCGCAGCCTTCTTCCGCGCTGCAGCCTCCGCCTTTTCGGCCTTCTTGGTGGCCTCCACGGACAGGTATTTCCGGACGTCCTCGATGAGGCCCTTGTTGGATTGGCCAGCTTTGAACCGGTCGATGAACTGCTGCAGCTTCTTGCCGCGAAGGAGGGCCGCGTTCTGTTCCTGCCCGACCTGCTGGACGGCGTCCTGACGCTCCTCGAGGCGGGAGGCTTTCCGCTCGTATTCGCGCCGCGCCTCCTCGGCCTCGTGCTCGGCCTTGAGCTGGCGGTCCACCATCCGGGCGTGCCGCGATTTCTCCTTCTGCAACCCGGCGATGAGCCCGTCGAGCTTGACCTTGCGCGGGTCGAGCTTGCCCTTGGCGCGGGCGATGAGCCCCTTGTCAATGCCATTCAACTCCGCCACCTCGAACGTGAAGGAGCTGCCGGGCTGTCCGAGGTCCAGGAGATAAGTCGGGGAGAGGGTCTCCCCGTCGAACAGCATGCTGCCGTTGACCGCCTCCGGCATCGTCGTGGCGCGGGTCTTGATGTTGGCGTAGTGGGTCGTGATCACCCCGAACGCCTGTTTGCCGTAGAGCTCCTCGAAGAAGACCTCCGCCAGGGCCCCGCCGAGCTCGGGGTCGCTGCCCGTGCCGAATTCATCGAGGAGCAGCAGGGTGTTCCGCCCGGCCACCGAGAGGAAGCCCTTCATCCGCTTCAGCCGATAGCTGTAGGTGGAGAGCTGGTTCTCGATGCTCTGGTTGTCCCCGATGTCGGTGAGGATCTGCTTGAAGAGCCCCATGGCGCTGTTGGGGTGGACCGGAACGAGCAGTCCGCTTTGGACCATGGCCTGGATGAGGCCCACCATCTTCAGGGTGATGGACTTTCCGCCCGCATTGGGGCCGCTGATGACGAGCATGCGCCGCGCCGGGTGCAGGGTCAGGTTCTGGGACTGGATGGGCAGGCCCTTGCTGCGGTGGGTGAGCAGGAGCAAGGGGTGGTGCGCCTTGAGCAGTTCAATGCGCAACTCTTTGACGATGTGTGGCTTGACCCCATCCATGTCGAGGGCCAACTTCACCTTGGCCTGCAGGAAGTCAAGCTTGATGAGGAGGCGCTGCTGGGCCTTGATGAGCGGGGTGTGCTTCCGGATGCGCTGGGTCAGCGCGCGCAGGATGCGCACGATTTCCTTGCGCTCGTCGTCCCGAAGCATTTCGAGCTCGTGGTTGACCTGCTGGCATTCGACCGGTTCGATGAAGGTGACCGATCCGGTCTTGGAGGTACCGAGGGCGGTTCCGCGCACCTTGCGCTTGTGGGTGCTGGCGATGGCGAGAACGCGTCGCCCGTTGAGGTAGCCTTCCTCCGTATCGGCGAGCCAGCCCTGTTTGGCGCAGCTCCGCATCGCCTTGTCGAAGAGCCGGTTGACCTGCCGGCGGGCCGTCTGCATGTCGATGCGGATGCGGGCGAGGTCCGGTGAGGCCTGGTTGCGCACGCCTCCTTTGGGGTCGAACACGGCCTCGATTTCCTTCACGATCTCGGTATTCTCGCTCACGGTGCCCAGCATCCCGCAGAGGCGGGGAAAAGCGCGTTCGCGGCCCTGGAGGGCGGCGATGATGTCGTTGACGAGGCGGGTGCATTGCAGGACCCGCATGAATCCCGCCTCGGTGAGCGCAGAACCAGAGACCTCCAGCAGTTTGATTTCGGCCCGGATTTCTTCGAAGACCAAGGCCGGAAAGGCATACCCTTCGACCCGGATGCGCCGCAGTTCGTCCGTGGAGTCGAGGGCTTCGAGCAGGGTGGAGCGGTGCGAGGTCGGCGCGAGTTCCCGGGCACGCCGCATGGCGCTTTCGGTCTTGCAATGCCCCGCAAGGCGCTCCCGGATTTCATCGAAGCCGAGGTCCTCCGCCGATTGGGCGTCGAACGACACCGTGCGGGAGCGCGCGGGCCTCGCCGGCCGGCCGGGTTGTCGGTCAGAGGCGGCCATGGGCGAGCAGGTGTTCGGCGATGGCGACCCCGTCATCGGGACGGCGGGCGTCCACCCAGTGCACATCGCGCTGCCGGTGGAACCACGTCAACTGGCGGCGGGCGAATTGGCGGGTGGCTTCCTGAATCTTGCGGATGGCGGTGTCCATGTCCATGTGGCCTTCGAGGACATCAAACAACTGAGGGTACCCCACGGTTTTCAGCGCATTGCAATCGCGGTGGGGCAGCACGGATTCGGCCTCCTGAAGCCAGCCCTGTTCCATCATGAGCAGGGTGCGGCGGTTGATGCGGTCGTGGAGCAGGTCCCGGGGAGCGCCAATGCCGAGGGTCAACGTGTCCCAGGGGCGGCGCACGTGTCGGGACCATCCGCCGGGATGCACCGTTTTCAGGCCGGCTTGCTGCTTTCGCAAGGTGCTGTACGGCTGGCCGGCGCACCGGCAGACCTCGAGGGCCCGGATGACGCGGTGTGGATTGGACCGGTCGACCTCGGCATGGTGGTCGGGGTCCCGCTCGGCCAACTCGGCCAGGAGGGGAGTCAGCCCTTTCGCTTCGTGCAGTGCATTGAGTTCGGCCCGGACTTGGGGGTCGGCCGGGATGTCGTCCAGTCCATCGTGGATGGCCTGCACGTACAGACCGCTTCCGCCCGCCATGACGGCGACAGGACGCAGACCCCGTTCCTGCCGGTCCTCAAAATGGCGGGTGAGCCACTCGACCGCCTCGGTTTCAAATCGACCGCTGCTGTACTCCTCGGTGACGGAGAGGAAGTCGACGAAGTGATGGGGCGCAGCCTGCCGTTCTTCTGCGGTGGGCTGGGCGGTGCCGATGGGAATTTCCCGGTAGAACTGGCGGCTGTCCGAGGACAGGATGTGCGCGTCGAGCGCCTGGGCAATGCGGATGGCGAGGCCGGTCTTGCCGATGGCGGTCGGCCCGACCACCGTGATGAGGAGCGGGGCATCCGCGCTCCGGGATGGGGTGGACAGGGTGCTCAATAGCCCAGGTCGTCGAGGTCGTCGAGGGACGTGAAGCTGGGACCGGAATCCTCTTCGTCCTCGTCACCGGCGAGGTAGGCATCGAGTTCGGGGTCGCCGGTCTTCAGCGGTCCCTTGTCCTCCTCTTCGGGTTCGTCGAGGTCCATGCCGAGGTCGACCTCCTTGCTGAATTGGTCCGGGGCCTCCCCGAATTCCTGAGCGAGCAGGGGGAACTCAGGCGTCTCGCCGTCCTCCACGCCGATGACCTCCACGTAGAAACACCACATGCGCAGGAAATCGTAGACGTAGACCATGCGGTCGTTGGCCGACGAGGCCAGCTCTTCGATCGCGATGGTGCGCATGGAAGGGTAGGGGTTGCCCTGGTCGTCCATGCCCATGTCCATCAGGGGCACTTCCCGTCCCCGTCCCCAATGCTCGTCGGACTGGAAGAACGAGGCCATTTCCCCCTCGCCGAAATCGAAGGCGGCGAGAATGCCGCGGTGCAGGTCCTCCAGGGGGGAGGTCCGGCCGATGAGGATGTCCCGGAAGACGTCTTCCTCAATGTCGATGATGACGCGGAATCGGAGGAGGTTCATGGTGGGCGTAATCTGCGCTGGGCTCGCCGCGAATTTAGTTCATCTCTGCCTCGGACGCGTTAGTTTCGCGCGGTCGCCCGGACCGGTCGACGCAGCTGAAGACCCGCCCATGACCTTCCCCTTCGACACCCGCATCCTCAAGTTTGGACTCTCTGCTGCCGCCCTCGGCTACTCCGTCAATTTGTACTCCACCGGATACATCGGCAGTGGCGTGGGCATGACCATCCTGGGCATCCTCATCGGGCTCACGGGGTTGCGCAGCGTGCGGATGATCATGGTGGCCTTCCGCATCCAGCAGCAAAAGCTGGACAAGGCGAGGTCCATATTGGACGGCGTCAACCCGAATCACCTCTGGAAAAGCAGTCGGGGCCAGTATTGGTTCCTCAAGGGCAACCTGTTGCTGGAATCCAGCCTCACCGAGGCGGAAAAGGCCTTTCGTCAAGCGTTGGACATCGGCATGAAGCGGGATGAGGAAAAGGCAGCGGTCATGCTCAACCTCGCTGCAATCCAGCACTCCAAGCGTCGTCCGAAAGAAGCCAAGGCCCTCATCGCGCAGGCCAAGCGGCTCGACAAGAAGGGCATGCTCAAGGGCGACATCAAGACCATCGAGAACGCGATCCGCAACCCGCAGCAGGTGTTGCGCCGTCGCTGATGCCGACGAGGCGGTGCGCCGCCTTCACTGTGCGCACAACGTCAAAGTGAACGAGCCGGGCCGACAGCGCCGGTGGTGACCGTGCCCGTCCAATTGGGCAGGTGCTCCAGAGATGCGGACAGCGGATGGCCGCGCCTTACCTCCTGCAGTTCAAGGAGCCAATCCAACACCCGGTCCTGCGCTTTCAGATACAGGCCTTTCTGGGTCAGCCCGCCCAACGAGGCGGACCGGCTGCGGGCCTCGAACCGGACGAGGTAGTCGTGGGCATCCCGGGCAATTTGCTCGAAACGGTCCCGGCCTGCCGGACAGGTGTCGACGTGGCGAGCGCATTGCTCCACTACATCCAGCAGCAACACGCGCACGGCTCGTCTCATTTCGACCACATCGGGCATGCCCTGAAGGTAGAGGGGAGTTCTGACCCTCAGGCCATTGTGGGCGTCCTGTTGAAAAGTGAAGCTCAGTAGGCGAGCAGCCCGTCGAGGGCCTCGCCCAGTTGCGCATTGCCGAGATAGGCGGCCTCGAGGGTGGGCGCGAAAGGGATGGGGGTGTCGATGGAGGCGACCCGTTGCACGGGGGCGTCCAGCTGCTCGAAGCAGGCCGATTGGATGCGCGCGGCAAGCTCGGCGCCAATGCCGCCCGTCAGGTTGTCCTCGTGCAGGACGAGAATCCGCCCGGCGGCGTTGGCTGAGGCATAGACGCCCTCCCAGTCGAGGGGCGCCAGCGTCCTCAGGTCCAGCACACCGATTTCCGTGCCATCCTGTTCGCGGCGGCGATCGGCTTCCTCCAGCGCCCAATGGACGCCCATGCCGTAGGTGACGATCAGGGCATCCTGCGCCTTGCCGATGAGCCTGGACTTGCCGAACTCGAGGCTGTAGTCGTTGGTCGGCACCTCGGCGCTCAGGCTGCGGTAGAGGGCCTTGTGCTCGAAGAACAGCACGGGGTTCGGGGTGTCGATGGCCCTGGCGAGCAGCCCTTTGGCATCCTCGGGGAAGGCGGGGTAGGCGATCATCAAGCCCGGGACATGGAAGAACCAGGCTTCGTTGGACTGGCTGTGGAACGGTCCGGCGGCGACACCGGCTCCGGTGGGCATCCGGACGACCACGTCCGCATTCTGTCCCCACCGCCAGTGGAGCTTCGCGAGGTTGTTGACGATCTGGTTGAAGCCGCAGGTCACGAAGTCGGCGAACTGCATTTCCACCATGGCCTTGGATCCGGCGATGGACAGTCCCAAGGCGGTGCCCACGATGGCGCTCTCGCACAACGGCGTGTTCCGCACTCGGCCATGGCCGAACCGGTCAACGAACCCGTCGGTGACCTTGAAGACGCCCCCGTAGTCGCCGATGTCCTGGCCCATGAGGACGAGGTTGGGGTGCCGTTCCATGGCCTGCCCGAGTCCGTCGGACACGGCATCGATGAAGCGCATCTCCTTGCTGTCGCTGCCCGGGGCGCGCAGGACGACGGTCTCCTGCCGGAACAACCGGGCGGTTTCCGCCTCCACATCGGCCTCTACCTCGGGCTCGGCCTCGGCGACCTTCAGGGCGCGGGCGATGTCGTTCTTGTGGGCGGTTTTCATCGCCTCGAGGCGCTCCTCGTTGAGCACCTTCCGGTCCATGAGGAACTCCACGTAGCGGTCGACCGGGTCGTTCTGTTCCCATGCCTCGATGAGGCCTTCGGGGTAATACTTCGTGCCGCTGGCCTCCTCGTGACCACGCCGGCGGAACGTCTCGAATTCCAGCAGGATGGGCCGGGGCCGTTCGCGCACGGATGCAGCCGCCTTGGACACGGCATCATACACGGCGAGGACGTCGTTGCCATTGACCCGGATGGCGTCTTCCTCGGGGATTCCGTAGCCCGGGGCCTTGTCCACGAAATGGGCACAGCGGAATTGCTGGCTGCTCGGCGTGGACAGTCCCCAGTGGTTGCTTTCGATGCAGAACAACACCGGCAGTTGCCAGACGGTCGCGACGTTGAGCGCTTCGTGGAAGTCCCCTTCGCTGGTCGCGCCATCCCCGGTGAAGACGAGGGTCGCCTTGCCCGCATCCTCCAACAGGGAGGCCAGCGCAATGCCATCGGCGATGCCCAGCTGGGGACCGAGGTGGCTGATCATGCCCACGATGTGGTGGGGCATGCTGCCGAAGTGGAAGCTGCGGTCGTGGCCCTGGGTGAATCCGGACGCCTTGCCCTGGAATTGGGCGAAGAGGTCGGTCAATTCGATGCCCCGGGTGGTGAAGACGCCGAGGTTGCGGTGCATCGGCAGGATGAACTCGTCGGGATTCAACGCGGCGGCGCACCCCACAGAGATGGCCTCCTGGCCCATGCCGCTGAACCATTTGCTGATTCGGCCCTGCCGCAGCAGGCTGAGCATTTTCTCTTCAATGAGCCGCGGGAGCAGAAGTTGATCCAGCAGGCTGAGCATCCGGTCTGCATCCAGACCGCGGTCCTCGATGCGCAAAGTGGGGATGTCGGGTGTCGACATGCTCCAAATCTACTTCCGGCCCGAGGTGAGCGGGCATGGTGCCCGGCGTAATTTGCCGCGGAGTATGAACACCCGTCTGTCATCCGCGCCGCAAGACGTCCCCCGCGAGGAGGTCGTGCTGCGCCTGCTGCCGGAACTCGCCCACGACCGCGAGGCCATCGAGCGCGCGCTCCGCAGGCAGGTGGGGGAGCTGGGCGACTGGGTGGTGCTCCGGCGCAGCCTCGATGCCCGGAAACACCCCGCCACCGTCGAGTTGCGGGTGGCCCTCGGGCTGGACGCCGTCCCCGCCCGCCGGGGAAGGTGGCAATCCGTGGAGGGCGCACCGGAAGTGGTGGTCGTGGGCGCTGGACCTGCTGGATTGTTCTGCGCACTGAGACTGATTGAACTGGGGCTGCGCCCCATTGTCCTCGAACGGGGAAAGGCCGTGCGCGAGCGCCGTCGGGACCTCGTGGCCCTCATCCGGGAAGGTCGGGTGGATCCGGAGTCCAACTACTGTTTCGGCGAGGGCGGAGCCGGCACCTACTCGGACGGCAAGCTCTACACGCGGGCCAAGAAGCGCGGCGATTGGCACGCCGCCCTCGGCTGGTTCGTGGAACACGGCGCAGACCCGGACATTCTGGTGGACACCCATCCCCACATCGGCACCAACAAGCTGCCGGGCATCATCGAGGCCATGCGGGAGCGCATCGTTTCCTGCGGCGGAGAGGTGCGGTTCGGCGTCCGGGTGGATGGGCTCCTTCGGAACGCAGAGGGGCGGGTGCTCGGCGTGCGGACTCCGGAAGCGGAACTGCGTGCCGAGGGGGTCGTCCTGGCCACCGGTCACGGTGCGCGCGATGTCTTCGCGTGGATGGCCGAGGAAGGCCTGGCCATCGAACGCAAGCCCTTTGCCCTCGGCGTGCGCATTGAGCACCCCCAGAGCTGGGTCGACCAACGGCAATACCGACTTGCGTCGGGCGAGCAGGCCGGTGCGCGCCACCTTCCGCCGGCCGCGTACTCCTTGGTCACACAAGCCAAGGGAGGCGGCGTCTTTTCGTTTTGCATGTGCCCCGGCGGCGTCATTGCACCCTGCGCCACGGAGGATGGGGAAATCGTCACCAATGGATGGAGCCCGTCCAAGCGCAACAACGCGTGGGCCAACAGCGGCATCGTCACTACGGTGGAGGAAGCCGATCTCGATGCGGCGGGCCACACCGGCCCCTTGGGCGGCGTCGAGTTCCAGCGCGAGGTCGAACAGGCCTGCCACCGGGCTGGTGGCGGCGGCCAAGTGGCGCCGGCTCAAAGGCTGACGGATTTCGTGATGCGAAGGACCTCGAAGGACCTGCCGGATTGCAGTTACCTCGCCGGGTTGCGGTCGGTCGACCTGACCCGGTTGTTGCCGGGGTTCATCGTCGACCGGTTGATTCCCGGCATTCGGGATTTCGAACGGAAGATGCCCGGGTACCTGCACCCCGACGCCATTGTCGTGGCGCCGGAAAGCCGCACATCCAGCCCGGTTCGCATGGTGCGGGACCGCACAACCTGCATGATGCCCGGCGCCGAGGGCCTGTATCCCTGCGGCGAAGGGGCCGGGTATGCCGGTGGCATCCTGTCTGCCGCGATGGACGGCATGCGGGTGGCCGCCGCCCTGGCGGAACAGGTGCCCGCTTCCGCAAAAGGCTGAACGGCGCCCCGCAGGGCCCCGTTGCCGCGGGGCGTCAGTCCTCGAGAAGAATCAGTGCCTCCGCCACGGGGACGATGCGGCCCGAGACCTCACCGACCACGAAGGCGTCGGGGAAACCGGCGGATTGGGTCGCGGGCAACGCCATGCGGGCCTCCGCAATGGACGCGTAGCGGCCCTGGAAGTAGCGGTGCCACCCCGGCGCCTCCCGGTGTTCGACCTCCCCGAGATCGAGGAAGGCGTTGAGGGCGTCCGTGGAGACCTGGTCCTTCAGTGCGCCCAGCTGGATGCGGAAGGTCACCTTGTCGGCATCGAACTGGGGTGTGCTGGCGTCCGCCAACTCCGTTTCACCGACTTCATTGGACGCGCTGCCTTGGGAATACGTGGTCACGAAGGCCCCGATGAAGCCCCGCTCTTCCATGGTGGATTTGTGGGCCTGGGCCTCGGTCAAAGTGCTGAAGGCAGGGCTCACCACGCGGGTCAGACCATCTTCACCCCGGAACCGCACCACGTTGAGGCCGGCAAAGAGGTTGTCGAGCTCTTCTTCAGCCGGTGCGCGGAAGGCGCCCAGCTGCACCCGGTAGTGGTCAGGCGCAGCGACTGCCACGTCTGCCTCGACCTCCTCGATCTCCTCGATGTCCTCGTGCCCCTCTGCCACAGCGACGGAGGCGGGCGCCTCAGGCTCGATGATTTCCGGCTCCAGGCCGTGTTCCTCGAGGACTTCAACGGCACGGTCTGCCGCCACGGGATCGGGGCCAACCTGCACTTCGATGGCTTCCGACGTCTCCTTCAGGTGGGCAAAGGCCAGCAGGGAGTGCTGTTCGGCCGACGTCCATCCGTTCTCCGGCTTGGGGACGCGCACGGTGAAGCCGCTCCAGTCGGTCAGGTCGGACGCGACCTGTCCACGGATGGTGTCCCAATCGGCGGTGGACGCCATCAGCGGGTCGATCACGACCCCCCGGCCATCCACACGCGTGTGACGTGAATTCGGCTCCTCATCGCGGTAATCGGCATAGCCGTCTCCGTCGGAATCGACCGGACAGCCGTCCGCGTCGACCTCCACTCCGGCAGGGCTGCCGGGACAGCGGTCCCGGAGGTTGTCCACCCCGTCGCCATCGGTGTCCATCGCGGCCAGCAAGGCCGCATCCACGGACGTCATGCCCGGAACCACAGGGGGCGGCGCCACCTTCTTGCCCAGCTTGCCGAGCCGGATGCCCAGCCCGAAGAATCCGCTGGCCAGCGCGTCCCCGGAGAGGATGCGGCCGGAATTCTGGTGGTCGACGGCATCGGTCAGTCCGAGCCAGCCGCCCAGGCCCATGCGCATGCGGACCCGCGGACTGACGTCCATCCGGACGCCGATCTGGGCCGGGATGGCCAGGCTGCGGCCCGATCCAGCTGCGCTCTCCACGCCGGAGAGGTCGCTTTCGTAGGTGTAATCGCGGCGAAGGATGGTCGCGTTGCCATCGTGGTCGCCGGCTTCATCGATGTCACGCAGGGTGCCGTCCGACCAGAGGTGGTAGGTGCGGCCCAGCGCGTCTTCGAGGTCCTGTTTCATGATGTGGTCCACGTGCGCGATGCCGATGCCGATGAAGGGCTGGAATCCGGTCGTGATGCGCGCATTGCGGGTGGTGGCCTTCTGGGTCTCGTTCTTGGCGAGCGAATAGTTGACCATCACGGCGGCGGACTGGATTTCCGTCTGGAGTCCATTGATGTAGCCGTCATCGGTCACGATCTGGGTGCGCGCGCCCTGAAATTCCACTTCCCACGGGCCGTTCCATCGGGCCTGGATGGACAGTGCCTGACCGAAGCCGGTGTTGCCCAGGTGGTGGGCACCATAAGAGCGGGTCCGTTCCGTGTGCAGGGTCGTCGGCCCCATCTGCAAACCGGCGTGGATGGCGGCCGGTTGGCCGTTCGGCGCACTTTGGCCGCTGGCCGTCTGGGTCGAGGCCGGCAGCAGAAAGGCAATCAACGTGGCCGTTGCGCACTCAAGAAGGCGTCGGGCAACCGTGTGGGTGTGGGTAAACATGGAGAACATGATGTGGCGTTCACGCTCCATACGGGAAGGGGAGGGCGAGGGTTACGTTCGGAGCATCGACTCCGCGAGCTCCCGTCCGACGCGGGTTCCAATGGCCACCCCCATGCCCCCCATGCGCACGGCATGGTGCAGTCCGGGTTGGCTCTCGCCAATCAAGGGCCGCCGGTCCGGCCCCACACCCAGCCAACCCGTCCACCGGTGGGTCACCGCTTCGACGTTCACCCAACGGCGTGCAGCTTGCTCCAACGCCGCATCCCATTGCGCCTCCATCTCCACGTTGCGCTCCGGCGGGAGCGGCAGCTCGTACCCCCAATGCCGCCCGCCACCAAAAAGGACATGGTGCTCATCCAAGGTCCGCATGTAGAGGTAGCCGCGGTCGATGTGGTAGGTGCCCACGGGAAGGGCGCCAGGTGCCACGCGAAGGACGAGAACGCGGTTGGGGACTGGTCTCACTTCGAGGCCGCTGACCAAATGGGCCGCCAACCCGTTGGTGCAGAGGCCGGCCTGTCGACTCTCAAGCCCGCCTGCCGAGGTGTCCAGCATCCATCCAGTGGGGGACGGGGCCAATGCCTTCACCTCGACCCCATGCAGGCGCTGCACACCCGCGTCATCGAGGGCGCGGTGGAAGGCCGAGACCATCTGCCCGGTGTGGATCATGCCTTCCCACGGAAGGTGGATGGCGTGGGCTGCACCGAGGGCCTTTGCCTGATCTTCATCCCAGTGGAGCCAAGCTGCTCGTTCACCTCCCTTCCCTGTTCCGGCCAATGGGTGAATCCCGCCCAGAGCGGAATTCAACGAGCGACCAGAAAGGTCTTGGAGGGTCTTCAATTCGATGGTCAACTTGTCGTGCAGTCGTGCATCTTCCTCGGACTGGCTCAGCAATTCCCATCCGCCGGTCCATTGGAGTCCGATCGCCTCAGCGCCGAGCAGTCCGATCAGTTCGGCCAGGCCTTCCGCCCGCATGCGGATCAGGGCTTCGAGGGCATGCGGTCCGATGGCATCGAGGTCGTCCAGCCATTCTCCGGCGCTGCCGAAACAGGCAAACCCCGCATTGCGGGTGGTGCCACCGGAGGACAGGGGAGACCGCTCGAGAAGCCGGACCGAGAGGTCGGGCCGGGCGCGCTTCAGATGCAGGGCCGTGGACATGCCCACCATGCCGGCTCCGATGACGGTGAAGTCAACGGGTCGAAGCAAATGTTCGGTTTCCCAGTATCCTGTGGGCATACTTTTGCGTAAGGTAAAGGTGAAACGTGTCGAAGGTTCGACGGAAATGCCTTATTTCGAGGATGTTGCCATGCGCAGACCAGCAAGAATGAACGGGAAGAATCGGATGTGGTTGATGCACAGTCTTGTGTGCATGATGGCCTTGGTGTTGTCCGTCCCCTCCCTTCTGGGCCAGGGCAGCATCGAAGTGGACGGCACCGTTCGCGACAAGGACACCAACCAGAAGCTCTCGGGCGTCGAGGTCACGGTCCTGCAGGACGGACAGCCCTATGACGTGGTGAGGACCCTGGGCAATGGCAAGTACACCCTCAGCCTCGACCACGGTGCGGATTACCAGCTCGTGTTCACCTACGAGGACCTCAGCGTGCGCAGTGTGGAGGTCAACACGTCGACCATTCCCGATGCCTTTCGCGAACGGCCGTTCTTCCTCAATGTCGAGATGAGCCTCTTCGAGGTGCCGCCGGGATTCGACCAGTCGCTCCTCGACGAGCCCATCGGCAAGGTGTCCTTTGACGAGGCCAAGGAAAAGCTCGACTGGGACCTCCGCTACACGCGCAACATGCAGAATCGGATTGAGTCGGCATTGGAGAGCGCGGCGGAATCCGGTGGGGCAGAGGCCGACGAAGGGGGCAACGCCCCGGCGACGAACCGGGCGTACGAGGAGCACATGCGGAAGGCCGAAGTGGAATTCGGCCGCGGGCGCTATGAGCAAAGCATCAATTGGCTCGAGCGGGCGTTGAACGAGGTGCCCGGCGACGCCAGGGCTGAGGCCATGATGGAGGAGGCTGTGGAGCTGCAGGCGGAAGCCGAGGAGGCTGCGGCCATTGACGCCGACTACGAGCGGTTGATGCGCGAGGGCAAGATTCAGCTCAAGCGCAAGGAATGGGACGCAGCGCGCACGGCGTTGGAGTCCGCGTTGGAATTGAAGCCGGACGAGGCCGAGCCCCGTGAATTGCTGGCGGAGATTCCCTCCGGCGACACCGAGGAGGAAGTGGTCTCCGAACCGGTTCAGGAAGAAGAGGATGGCGACGACGATGCCGCCTCGGCGCGCGCAGACCGGGCTGCCCAGGCTGCAGCGGATGCCGCGGCCGAGGAGGAGGCCAACCGCCGCAAGGAGTACGAGCGCGTCATCGCCAAGGCGGACAAGAGTTTTGACAAGCAGAACTACGCGGAGGCCAAGGCGCTGTATCTGAATGCCGCCAACCTGATGCCTGAGGAGCAGTATCCGGTGGACCGGGCAGAGGAGTCCGATGCGCGCATCGTGGACATCACGCAACTGGGCGACGAAGAAGAGTCTGCCGGCCGAAACGATGAAGCCGCCGAATTGGACCGCGCCTATGAGGACAAGGTTCGGGAAGGCGACGAGGCGTTCGACGCAGAGGATTGGTCCACGGCCAAATCCGCGTATGAAGCCGCCCAGGACATGAAGCCGATGGAGCGGTACCCCAAGAACCGCCTCCGCCGGATTGCCTCCCTGATGGAAGACATCGGCGTGGAAGGGGAATTGGAGGTGGACACCGAGGCCATGCTCGAAGCGTCGGAGGCCGATGCGGCCCGGGCGGCTGAAGAAGCCGATCTGCTTGCGGAGGAACAGGCCGCCCTGCTCTCGGCAGAGCGCGAGGCCGTCGCGGAGGACGAGGCCCGGCGACGCGAAGAGGCCCGGGCCGCCACGGAGGCCAGCCGGGACCGCAGCAGCAATTACATCCTCGCCCTGCAACGGGCGTCCGAGGACGATGCCGAGGCCTACTATCGGAATGCGCTGGACGCCGAGATCCGCGCCCGCGCCCAATCGGTCGAGCTGATGGCGGAAAGCACGCGGGAATTGAATGCGCTGTGGACGGGCAATAGCCACGCCCGCCGCAGCTCCCAATGGGTGACCATCCAGGAGCAGACCGCCCGGCAGGCCGAAGCGGAATACGACGACGCCCTCGTGCGGAACAACCGCATCGCCGACTTCGAATTGCGGGTGCAGGCCCAACAGGAAATCGCAGTGGACCAGGTGACCCGGGCGGACGCCCTCCGCCGGGACCGCTTCATTTCCATCGAACGCAAGACCGCGCGCAACCAAGCGATGCTGGTCGACCGGACCCAGCGCTACGACACCTTCGTGGACAGCCTTGATCGACTGTTGCGCGCCTATGCCGACTTCAACCGCGACGTGCGGTTGGCCTCCGTCGATGCCCGCATCATGAACTACGAGGCGGTCCAGCGCAAGGCCCGCACCCATCAAAAGGTGGGCGAGGGCGAGGAAGCACGCCGCATCGACAATTGGATCGAGATCAAGGAAACGGCGCAAGCCGATGAGCAGGCCAAACGCGCTGCCGCAGGAGAAGCCCAGCTCCGCTCCGCCACAGCCCGTCGCAAGGTGAATGAGCTGTACAGCGGGGAGCCCCTGACCGCCGAGGACTACAAGGAGGTCAAGGCCAAGGAGGGCATCCGCAAGGGCGTCGAGGAGCGGAGTTACGAGGAGGGCAATGCCCTGATCGTCGAACGCACCGTCCGCGTGGGCAACGAAGTGAACGTCTACCGCAAGACCGTCGCCAAGCACGGCGTCTACTACTTCAAGAACAACCAGTCCATCACCAAGGACATCTGGATCCTCGAAACCTTCGAGATCTCCGACTGACTCCGGTCACTCCCTTTTCTTTTCGTCCTCCATGCGGCAAGGCTGCACGGCAACCGGTGCCAGGTCGAGCACCTGAACAGGGCAGGGGGCACCGTCCGAGGGCATCGCCCACAGGCCGGATTGCACCTGAGGCCAGGACAACGGGGCATTCCACGCCTGGCCCGATGCGTCGATGTCCACCGGTCCTGAGCAAGGCAGGCAGAAATGGCCCTGGCCCCAGGCGCTGCCCCAGTTGCCAAAGAAGTTGGCCCCCTCGTTCCACAGCGGGACGGGCGCCTGGTTGAAGCGCAGGTGGACGTCGTTGTCCTGGAACCGGTTCCACCCTCCACCCTGGGTCGGGGTCATGGCCAGCAGGCTGCGGTTGGCGAGGACTGCGACATCGTTGTCCATGAAGCTGCAACAGGCCAACTCACAGCGCGTGCCCCGAATCGATGCGGCCAGCGCCAACCGGTCGAATCGACAGTCCTCCATGCGGAGCGTGGAGGCGGCAGCGGATTGGATGCCGACCGGCCCGTCTTCAAACCGGCACGCTTGAACCAGATGGGCCGGACAGGACACCGGACTGCCGTGGGTCAGAGGGTGATTGCGGAAGGTGCACCGGTCGAGGTTGAGCCGGCCGGTGCTGTGCGTCGATCCTCCTTCGAATTCGGAATCGACGGCGTGGAACTGGCCAGACATCTGGGACAGGTGAATCTGGCCCGTGACATGGTCTTGAAGCGAGACGTCGCCTTGCAGAAACAGGGAGTCGGAAGGGGTGCCGGTCCAAGACGAGGACCAGCTCTGTCCGGAGGAGGCGGCCGCCGAAAACCGGCCGTCTCCGGCCATCCGGATTCCCATGCCGTCCCAGGTCCAATGGCCTTGGCCGTCGATGACCACGTGCGCCCCGGTGCCGAGGAGCCAGACACCCTCTTCCGAGGCGGAGTGCATCACCGTGTGCGCCCCTTCGCCACACTGCACGAAGGCGCTGCCCGTGGTCGCGAAGCGGGCGTTGCCCAGAAGCTGGGCCAGCCATTCAGCCTCCGGGTCGACGGTGACGTGGCCGTCGAGTCGGATGATGGTGCCGTCCTGCTGCAACCAATTGATGTCGCCGGA
>JBMYZR010000006.1:0-67530 GCA_049610565.1 Flavobacteriales bacterium
ATTGCGAAATCACAGGGTGCTCCAATCCACTGGCTTGCAACTTCGATCCTGCCGTTACCTACGACGATGGCTCTTGCGTGCTTCCTTTCCAACTCGGGTGGTGCAATTGCAATGGAGAGGTCTTCGACGCTTTGGGCGTATGCGGTGGGAATTGCCCTCAGGACATTGATGGCGACGGAGTCTGCGACGGACTGGGTTGCTTGGACGAGGGCGCATGCAACTACTCCCCCCTGGCCATCCAGGACGACGGGTCATGTCAATACGGCTGCGCGTACTGCGACGATGGCACATTCTGGAACAGCGAGACCCAAATGTGCCAACCCATTCCCGCTTGCCTGTTTGACGGAAACACAGACGGCATTGTGGGCGTTGCAGACATGTTGATCCTGCTGCAACTCTATGGCCAACCTTGCGATTGAAGGCCGTGACGAGCACCGCTGATGGGTCGGGACCACAGTCTCGATTCCAGCGCTCCTTATCTTCGGGACTCCAACCCAATCGCTTTGTTTCGCGTCCTTCTGTCAATCGTTTTGTTGGGCCTGCTCTCTCAGTCGGGCTTTGCGCAGGCAGTCTGCAACAACACCAGCAATTGGGACGTGCCCGAGACGATTGAAGCCTGCGCCACTCCAACGCTCGACATCGATTGGACGGATTGGTACACACCGTCAGGCAATGCACCCACCCTCGACAGCTTGGTGTGGACAGGCCCTTCCGGTGCGGAAACCATCCTCGGCCTCAATGACGCACTCGAGATCTCGGGCAGCGACGCGGGCGAATGGACCGCGGACATTTTCCTGACCAACGGTGGAGGCAATGCCGTCAGCTGCTCGTTCACCATCGACGTGTCTGCGTTGGCCGCTCCCGACGCCAGCTTCTCCGCCTTCAACGAAGGGGCCTGCGGATCGGACGGCATCGAATTTGACCTCACGCCCATTCCCGGTGCGACCTACAGCTGGAACTTCGGAGACGGCACGACGTCCACCCAAAGTCAGCCGGTCCACGTCTACCAACTCGATGGTGGAGGCACCTCTTCGGTCAACGTCACCCTCACCGTGACGGGCACCAATGGATGCACCGCCACCAACAGCGAACAGATCCAGGTCCTGCAGAACCCCAATCCAGGCGTCGATGACCTCGCGCCCCTGTGCCTGAACAACCCGGACTGGCCGAACTACGAGCTGTTTCCCAGCCCCCAACCCGCGGGCAACCCCGGCATCTCCACGTGGTCGGTGGACTGGGGCAATGGCAGCGACACCACGTTCACCAGCATCAGCGTATTCAATCCGCCCAATACGGAATACTCCGATTACGGCTACCAGACCGTCACCATCGACGTGACCGGCAACAACGGGTGCACCACGCAGGTCATCGACTCCGTCTTCGTGGGCAACAACCCCCAGATCGGCTCGGCCAACCCTGGCAACACCGATGGACTGTGCAGCCCCTATTTGTTGGAATTCCCCATCACCAACTACACCGACAACGCCGACGGCACCACCTACAACCTCGACTTCGGCGACGGCACCGTCCTGAGCTATGGGCAGGACGACCTCGATCCCGTTCCGCCGACCACGGTGAGCCACGAGTACACGGTCTCCAGCTGTGGATCCACGACGCCCGAGGGATCGCAGAACGCGTTCCGTTTCCGCATCGAAGCGGTCAACGAATGCGGCACCTCGGTGACCACGGTGGACCCCATCCGCATCCACCTCGGGCCAGACCCCCAACTCGGCGGGCCCGACGAGGTCTGCATGAACCAGAGCTTCGCCTACTCCATCTCCGGGGCGGGCCAGATCGTGACCGACTCGGAATGCAACGATACCCAGAGCTTCTGGGAAATCACCCCGCTCAACGGACAGGCCAACGCCAGCCCCAGTTCCGGTCAGGGCACCGCCTTCAACGCGACCTTCCCCGCACCGGGTGAATACGAAATCAACGTCCTGGACCTCCACCCCAACTGTCCGAACGGCAACGACCAGATGACCGTCTGCGTCTACCCGGAACTCCTTGCACAGGGCACTGCGGCCCCAACCAACGGGTGCGCCCCGCTGGCCGTCAACCTCGAGGACCTGAGCCAGAACCCGGCCATTTGCGGAGACCCCACCACCGAGTGGATCATCGCCGGCCCGGGGCACACCTGGCTGAGCGGAGGGCCCAGCGATGTGGCTCCGATCGTGGAGCTGACCAACGCCGGCACCTACACGATCACCTTGCGGGTCGCCATTCCCGACAAGGACGCCTGCCCACCCGATGAGCTGGAGTTCACCATCGAGGTCTTTGAACCGCCCACCGTGGAGGTGGGGTCGTTGACCATGATTTGTGCTGGCGATGAATTGGACATGATCATCGAGTCGTTGGACGACGGAGGGACGCCCCTGAGCAATTGGTCTTGGCAACTCGACGGGGATGAATTCAGCGATGTGCAAGGAACGGTCCCGCTGTCCTTCAGTGATCCAGGCGAATACGTGGTCACCGGTGAGGCCACCAACCTGTGCGGCCAGGACACCTCGAACATCTACATTGATGTGGACAGCATTCCGGAAATCGACTTCGAACTGCCGGACCTGCCTGCCTACTGCGAAGGGGACACCTTGCTCGTGATTGCCACGGGCGCAGAGACGTACACGTGGAACAGCAGCCCCGTGATCGTCGGCGACCTGCATTCGCATTGTGTGCCCATTGTGCCCCAATCCAATGTCTCCCTCGGACTGTCGGCGAATTCGGCCAACGGGTGCACCAATACAGCCACCATTGACATCGACATCGCCCCGCTGCCGGAGGTGAGCATCGTGCCTCCGCCGGCGCCCTGCCCGGGCGAGACCGTCACCTTCACGGGAACGGCGACCGGCGGATCGGGCACCTACGCGCCCTTCCAATGGAGTGGCAGTGCGGGAAGCGGTGCCGGAACCGACTTCACGTGGACGGCACCGGGGAGTGCCGGGGCGGTCAACGTGGAGCTGACCGTGATCGATGACGTGGGCTGCGACAACTCGGCCACGGCGAACCTCACCTCCTTCGACAACCCCACCGTGGAGGCAGGGGACACACTGATTCTCTGCAACAACGACGCGGTGACCGAACCTTTGACGGGGTATTCCCCGGGATTGAGCGAGAGCGGGGGCAGCGGCGTCTGGTCTGGCGCCGGGCTGAGTGGCGTCGACAGCTTCACGCCTGCCGGAGTCGGGCTCTACGACCTCACCTACACGTACACCGATGCCAATGGTTGCACGGAAAGCGACACCAGGACGGTGGTCGTGGAGGAGCTGACGCAAGTCGACCCCGGCTTGCCGGTGGAGGCCTGCTTCGGAGACCCCGACGTGACCATGGACGACTTTGCGCCGGCCACGGCCACGTGGAGCGGAACCGGTGTGACCGCGGACGGAACGCTCGACCCGAGCGTGGCGCCCGGCACGTACACCCTCACCATCGAGAACGGCGTCCTGAGCTGCTTCACCTCGGACACCAAGACCTTCACCGTCCACCCGTTGCCCGAACCGGTCATCACCGGCACGGAGGTGCTCTGCGAGGGCGACACCGCCCAACTGCTGCTGTCCGAGCCGGAGGGCGCCACCGTCGAGTGGACCTTCGACGCCACCGCCCCGGCAGCCCTCGACACCGTGGCCGGCACCGTGGACATGGCCTTCACGGGTCTGGCCACCTCCGCGTTTGGCTGCGAGGCCACCGTCAACCGGACCGTACTCGTCAACCCGCTCCCTGTGGTCGTCGCTCCGCTGCAGGACGCCTTCTGCAACCAGTCCATTCCCGCCACCCTCACGGGCGCCACGCCGTCCGGTGGAACGTGGTCCGGGCCCGGCGTGACCGACCCGACGGGCGCATTCCTGCCGTCGGACGCCGGGACGGGTGAAAGCCTGCTGCTGTACACCTACACGGATCCCGCCACCGGGTGCACCAACCGCGACAGCGTGGAGGTATCCGTCGTGGAGCCGCAGGAAGCCGAAGCCGGACCCGACCTGTCCGTCTGCGACATCGACACCGCCTTGACGCTCACCGACTTCACGCCCGTCAACGGCGGAAGCTGGACCGGCGCCGGCGTCACCGACCCGACAGGGGTGCTCGATGCGGGACCGCTGGGACCGGGCAGCTACACGTTGACCTACACCTTCGGATCGGGCACCTGCGAGAGCGTCGATGACCGCACGCTCGTGGTCCTGCCCCGGCCCGTCATCGACCTGACAGCGGATGTGGCGGCCCTGTGCGACGGGGACAGCGTCTTCTTCTCCGCTGCGGTGAGTGCGGGTCAGCCCCCGTACACCTACGAGTGGGCCGCGGGGGTGGTGCCCGGGGCCAATGGAGCCAACACCACCGCCGCCACCGGTTACGCCGCGGCCGGAACACCCCTCATCGCCACCCTGACCGTCACCGACGCCAACGGCTGCTCGGAAACCGCCTCGCTGGAGGTGACCGTTTGGCCCCTGCCGACGGTCGATGCCGGTGTGGACGTCCAATTCTGCAACCAACCGATTCCCGTCCAGCTCGACGGATTCTCGCCGGCGGGCGGCGACTGGAGCGGACCGGGCATCACCAGTCCGGACGGCACCTTCCTGCCCAGCGACGTCGGAGCCGGCACCTACGAAGCCGTCTACAGCTTCACCGACGCCAACGGGTGCCTCAACCGCGACACCGCCGTCGTCGAGGTCATCGAGCCGCAGATTGCCGAAGCCGGACCGGACCTCAGCCTGTGCGACATCGACACCACGTTCGTGCTGGAGGGCTTCTCGCCCGTCACGGCCAGCGGATGGACGGGAGACGGCGTTGCCCCCGATGGCACGGTGACCGCCGACCCCTTGACCCCGGGCACCTACACCCTCACCTACAGCATCGGCACGGGGACCTGCCTCAGCACCGACACGCGGGAGCTGGAGATCCGGCCGTTGCCCGCCATCGCCCTCAGCGTGGACGACCCCACCGTGTGCGATGGAACGCCAGCCACCTGGTCCGCCGCATTCTCGGGCGCCACCGGGCCCTACGCGTGGACGTGGAGTGCCAGCGTGGGCGGCGCGGACGGAACGGGCGTCACGGCCTCCGCCGGCACGGACGTCGACCTGTCCGCCGGCCCCACCGAGGCCGCCTCGATCGTCGTCGTGGACGCCACCGGGTGCACCGATTCGCTGTCCCTTTCCGTCGACATCCTCGCCCTGCCCGACGTCAGCGGCGGGGGCGACACCGTCTTCTGCAACACCGGCATCGCCGGCCAGCTCGAAGGGTTCTCGCCGGGCCTCACGGACAATGGCACCGGCAGCTGGGCCGGCATCGGCGGGGCTCTCCCCGCTGTGGGTGCGGACGGCAGCTTTGCTCCGGACCTCAGCGGAACCGGCCAATTCCAGGCCGTCTACACCTACACCGAGGCGGCCACGGGATGCCTCCAACGCGACACCATCCTCGTGGACGTCACCGACCCCGTGACCGCCGATGCCGGTCCGGACACCACCGTCTGTGACAACGCCCCGCTGCTCCAACTCGGCGGGTATTTCCCCGCCACCAACGTCACCTGGTCGTCCACCGGGGACGGCGGCACGGCCCTGCTTGACGCGGCGACGGGCCTCATCCAGCCCGCCCTGCTCGGCCCCGGAGACTACACCTACCTGCTCGAGTACGGTTACGGCACCTGCTACACCCAGGACGAGCGCGTGGTCCACGTCGACCCCCTGCCGGTGGTCACCACCTCCGGGACCGACCTCTTCTGCGAGAACGACGGCACCGTGGTCCTCGCCTCGGGCGCCCCAGCCGGCGGCACATGGGAGGGCAACGGCATCACCAACGGCACCGGCGACTTCGCCACGGGCCTGCCCCTGACCGGACCCGGCACCTTCCCCCTCGAATACTGGTACGAGGACCCCCTCACCGGATGCCGGGACACGGCCCAGCACAGCGTGACCGTCCAACCCATTCCGACCGTCGATGCCGGCCTGGACACCACGTTCTGCAACCAGCCCATTCCCGGCGACCTGCTCGGGTTTGCCCCCGGACTTGCCGAAGACGGCACAGGAAGCTGGTCTGGCCTCGGGGCGCTGGCGGGCGCCGTGGCCGCAGACGGCACCGTCGACCCGAGCGCGGCCGGAGCCGGCACCTTCGGGGCGGTCTACACCTACACGGCGGCGGCCACCGGCTGCACCCACACCGACACCCTCGAAGTCGTCATCGCCGAGCCGCTCGTGGCCGATGCCGGTCCCGACACCACCGTCTGCGACAACGCCTTCCCATTGCAGCTCGTCGGCTTCCCGGCCACCGACGCGAGCTGGAGCGGCACCACCCCGGCGGCCCAGACCGGCCTGATCGACGACGCGACCGGCCTCGTCCAGCCCGGCCCCATGGCCCCCGGCACCTATGCCTACCTCATCGAATACGGCATTGGCACGTGCTATACCCAGGACGAGGTCACCGTCACCATTGATCCCCTTCCCGTCCTCGACATCGCCGCGCCCGACGCCTTCTGCGCCAACCTCGGCATCGTCGCCCTCGCCGAGGCCACACCCGCCGGCGGCACCTGGTTCGGACCCGGCATCGCCGATCCCACGGGCGGCACCTTCACCAGCGGCATCGCCCCCGACGATTACGCCCCGGCCTACACCTACCAGGACCCGGCGACCGGATGCCGCGACACCCTCGTGCACGCCGTCACCGTCCACCCCGTCCCGGTGGCCGCCTTCAGTGCCGACACCCTCGGCTGCTCCAACCTCGACCTGCCCATCACCAACTCGAGCACCGGGCAAACCACCCACGACTGGGACTTCGGCGGGGTCGGCAGCTCGGCGGCAGAGACCCCCGGCTTCACCTTCCCCGGCGACGGCACCTACACCATCACCCTGATCGCCGGCAACGCATTCGGTTGCCAGGACACAACCGCCCAGGACGTCGACATCACCCACCCGCCGACGGCCGATTTCCTGTTGACCCCGGACTCGGGCTGCGCCCCGCTCGACGTCGAATTCGCCAACCTCTCCGACGCGCCTTATGGCACCTACCTGTGGACCGTCAACGGCGATGACTTCGCCCAGGAAGCACCGCCCCAGCTGAACTTCGCCCAGGGCGACAGCGTGGTCGACTACAGCGTCAGCCTGCTCGCCAGCAACCTCTGCGGCAACGACGCCATGAACGACGCCATCGTCGTCTACCCCTCGCCGGTCATGGTGTTTGCCTTCGAGGAGGACACGGTGTGCTCGCCGTTTGACATGGACCTCATCAACGCCTCCACCGGCCTGCCCGACGACGTGCAATGGGACTTCGGCGACGGCACCGGATTCACCGGGTTCGACCCGCCGAACCACTGGTATGAGGTCGACACCGTGGAGCAGGTCTTCACCGTGACGTTGATCGGGTCCAATCAATGCGGAGCGGACACCACCTCCGGGGACGTGCTCGTCCTGCCCAACCAGGTCGAGGCCTTCTTCACCTTGAGCACCCCCGACGGCTGCGCGCCCTTCGACGTGACCGTGGAGGACTTCAGCAGCGCGACCACCGCCGTCAGCTACACGTTCGACAACGGGGACTTCGCCGCCACCCCGACCGCCTCCACGACCTACCCCGATCCGGGCACCTACACCATCACGCAGTTCGTGACCAACGGATGCAGCTTCGACACGCTGCAGATCCCCGTCACCGTCCACCCCGTGCCGGAGGTGGCGTTGAGCGTCTCCGACCCCAACGGATGCGAAGGGGCGGAATTCGCGTTCACCAGCGTGACCGACAACCCGGGCAACGCGGACTGGGACTTCGGCGACGGCAACGTCGGCGGCGGCCTGACCGCCACCCACGCCTACGACGCGTCCGGCACCTTCACGGTGACCTTCTCCACCGAGGCGCCCCTGACCGGCTGCACGGCAGAGGAGAGCCTCGTCGTGGACGTCTACCCGAATCCAGTCGCCTCCATCGGCCTCGACGACGGCCTGGGCTGCGCGCCGCTCACGGTCACGTTCACCAACACCTCCTCGGGCAGCCAATTCCAGACGTGGGATTTCGGCGACGGCAGCGAGCCGGGCTTCCAGAGCGTGCCCAGCCACGTCTTCGCCAACACCGGGCTCGAGCCGGTCCTGTACGACGTGACGCTGGTCGCCGAGAGCCCACAACTTTGTGCGGACAGCACCACCGTCACCATCACCGTGCTGCCCACCCCCGTGGCGGGCTTCACGCTGGCCGAAGAGGAGAGCTGCACCTTC
The DNA here is from genome assembly GCA_049610565.1 of Flavobacteriales bacterium. GTDB lineage: Bacteria > Bacteroidota > Bacteroidia > Flavobacteriales_D > Sanyastnellaceae > UBA8752. The sequence continues at coordinate 8,175 of JBMYZR010000006.1, forward strand.
CCGGTGGACATCGTCACGACCAACACGAGCACCGGCTCCATCAACCACAGCTGGGCCATCAATGGCGAGACGCAGACCACCGCACCCGCCCCGGTCTTCTCCGCGGACGCCGTCGGCACCTACGACGTGACCCTGACCGCCTCCAACAGCTATGGGTGCTCCGATGTCGCAGAGGCCCCGTTCACCGTTCACCTCGCCCCCATCGCCAACCTGAGCGCCAACCCGCGCATCGGGTGCAATCCCCTGTCGGTCGACTTCCAGGACCTGAGCTCCTACAGCCAGGCGACCTCCCTCTTCATCGACGGCATCTACGACGGCCCCCTGCCGACGGATGGGCTCGTGATCGACCAGGTCGGCACCTTCGAATCCTACATCGTCGCGACCAGCCCGGAAGGCTGCACCGACACCCTCACATTGGCCGAGGACTTCACCGTCCACCCGGTCCCCACGGCAGACTTCTCGTACATCCCGCTGACCGTGTCGCCGGAGAACACCTCGTTCCAATTCAACAACGAGAGCAACACCGCGTTTGCCACAAACTGGACCTTCGGAGATGGCAACGGCAGCTTCATCCCCGACCCGCTGCACCGGTACGATGAGCCCGGCGAATACCAGGTCGTCCTGTCGGTCCAGAACGAATTCGGATGCACCGACCTCGCGGTCGACCTGCTGGTCATCGACGACAAGATTTCCGTGTTCGTCCCCAACGCCTTCACCCCGGCCTCGGACGGCATCGGAGACGGCATCAACGATGGGTTCAAGCCGGTCATCCGCGGCATCAACCTCATCCAGAAATACCGGTTCCAGGTCTTCGACCGGTGGGGGACGGTCATCTTCGAGACGTACGATTACGACGAATTCTGGAAGGGCGACGTCTACCGCGGACGGGAAGACACCTTCGATTACTTCGCCCAGAACGAGATCTACAACTGGAAGGTGACGCTCACCCTCCCCGGCGAGGAGGCCGACGAGGTCGAGCTGGGCAGCAACCCGTTCTGCAACGGACCCCGCCAATTCTGCGGCCACGTCTCGCTCATCCGCTGAGGCGTTCCATTGAACCGTCAGCGCGGCGTTCGACAAACATCATTGGGCAGGGTGACAACGGTCATTCCACGGGTCAAGTGGGTGGCCGAAATCGGGCATTGTCTTGCAAATGCCCTTCGCCATGTCCCAGCCAGTGCCCGCCCCCGAGAACCGCAATGAGAGTGACCCCGGTCGCCATGAAAAGACCGTGGTCCGGTCCATTGCCCGGTCGACGCCCCTCGATCTCCGTCATCTTCATTTCCACAAACTCAACCACGACGCGCCCGCGCTGCCTGAGCGGAAGGGCACGGTGATCCTCGACCTCGAGGATGGCGTCTCCGCCGCTGAACGGCCGCACCGGAGGCTGGCGATCCACGACGTGTTGTCCCGCCCCCTGCCGGCCGGGACGGACGTGTTGATCCGGTGCAACGGCATGGACGACGTCGCCGAGATGATCACGGACATCCAGCTGACCGCCCGCGCCAACCTCGCCGGATACATCCTGCCGATGGTCCACACCGCAGAGCAGGTGGTGGCCTTCGATCGGCTCCTCGGCGATCGGGAGAAGGAGCTCGGCCTGCGGAAGGGCCATTTCTCCCTCCACCTCCTCATCGAATTGCCCGAGGCCTTCCTGGCCCTGGGAGACCTGGTCGCCGCCTCGTCGCGGGTGGCGTCCGTCCTGTTTGGCAAGGAGGACTTCCTGACCCGCTTCCCCACCGGGTCCGACCGCGCCGCGGACTTTGCCGAGGCCCAGATTCCCCTCGTGGCCGCCGCTGCCGGCCTCCCCGCCATCGCGTCCCCCTACATCGCCGTGTCCGATCCCAAGGGGTTCGAGCGGTACTGCCGCCGGTCCCGCGACCTCGGCTACACCGGCGTCTTCACCATCCACCCCCACCAGCGCGCCATCGCCGATGACGTGTTCGGGATCTCCGCCCTCGACCTGCAGTCGGCCCGCACCCTCATCGAGGGGTCCAAGGGCGCCCAGCTCGTGCGGCTCAACGGCAAACTCGTCGGACCGCCCATGCGCAAGCGCGCTGCATCCCTGCTCGCCCGGGCCGAATCGCAGACGCCTGGCGCCAGCACCCCCATGAGCCCCGCACAATCCGCAGTGGCCATGACCGGCTCACGGCGCAAGGGGCGCTTCCCCCGCTACGGAGTCGACACCACCACCGTGCAGATCGGGTCCATCCTCGAGGGCCCGCACGTCTACACCATTGACGACGCTTTCCGCACGAAATGGTTCTCGCATTTCCCCACCAGCGATGCTGCCCTCACCTCCGAGCCGGCCGCCCGGGCTCTCGGCTTTGAGGAGCGGCCCCTGCCCTTCTCCCTGCTCCTGAACCTGTGCCTCTGCCTTTCGGTGGAGCCCTTCTCGCAGACCTGCCGCTACCACCTCGGGTTGCGGGACGCCCGCCAGGTGGCGCCGGTCCGCATCGGAGACACCGTCCGGGTGCAGGTCCGGGTCGAATCGCTCCGCAACACCTCCGCCGGCACCGCCGCCGTCATCGTGACGACGCACCTGTTGGTGAACCAGCACAATGAGCCCGTCTTCGTGCTCACCAAGGACAGCTTCTACGCGGCGATCCCGGGACTGGAAGGCCGCGGCGAGGCCGCCCGAACCGGGGCTGCCCATGCGGCCTTTGACCACGCCCTCGACCTCGGCGCTCTCGAGGTCGCCGATGCCTCCTCCCTCGCCGACTCCGGTGCCTTCTTCCCGCCGAGCCTGCCCATCGAGGAGGGTGAGGTCATCCTGCACCCCGCCGTGCGCCCCATCGGCTGGAGCGAGAACCTCGAGCTGACCACCCTCGTCCGCAACACGCACCCCATCCACTTCGACGCCCAGCGTCACGGACGGGAAGGCATTGTCGTCTGCGGCGGCTTCGTCCAGGCGCTCATGCAGGGCCTCGCCTCCCCCGAATTCCGTCAAGTGGTCGAGGAACGGTTGGCCCACTCCTTCCACACCGGCACGGTGATGCCCGAGGACCGCATTGGCGCCGTCTCCAAAGTGCTGTCCGTCTCCGACGTGGGCGATGGCCTCGAGGAGGTGGTCGTGTCCACCCTCGGACTGATCAACGTGGACGTCGAGCAGGAACTCATCGGCGTCGACATTCCGGATGCCCTGTTCGGGCCGGAGCCCGTCAAGCCCGCCGCATTGCGCGCGCTGTGCGCCGCGGAATGCCCCGTCCTAGAGAACCGCCTCGCGATGCGCGCCATCCGGATCCTGCGCCGGCTGAAGGCCTGACGCGGCGGTCAGGAGCCGCGCTGGGAGGCGCTGCGGAAGCGGCCGGTGGAGAAGCCGCGCAGCCGGGCGTGCTTGGTGGAGCGGCCCTTGACGCGGGCCCGCCACCGGCGGAAGGAGCCCGGCTTGAGGTGGCGGCGCATGAGGGCGCGCACCTCGTTTTCCTTGAGCCCGAACTGCAGCTCGATCGCCTCGAACGGCGTGCGGTCCTCCCACGCCATGCCAATCAGGCGGTCAAGGTCTTCGTCGGAGAGGTCAGGGACGTGCACAGTGCGTTGATGACAAAACGGGGGCACTTGTGGTTCACCCAGCGGCAAGCGAGGATGTACTTTTGCGGGCTTTTTCCGGCTCCCCCCCTCCCATGCGCCTCGCCCTCTTCAACTTCCGGCAGACCGTCGACTACCGCCTTGAGATCCTCAGCGGATTGACCGTCGCCATGGCGCTCATTCCGGAGGCCGTCGCCTTCGCCTTCATCGCGGGCCTGAGCCCCCTGACCGGCCTGTACGCCGCCTTCGTGGTCGGCCTCGTGGCCAGCGTGCTCGGCGGCCGCCCCGGCATGATCAGCGGCGCAACCGGCGCCATCGCGGTGGTGCTGGCCGAGCTCGCCCTTTCCCACGGGCCGGAATACATCTTCGCCACCGTCATCCTCGCCGGTCTGCTGCAGGGCGCGGCCGGCTTCCTGCGGCTCGGAAAGCTCATGCGCCTCGTCCCGCAGCCGGTCATCTTCGGCTTCGTCAACGGCCTCGCCATCATCATCGGCGGCAGCCAGATCGCGCAATTCCAGACCGACGACGGCCACTGGCTGGCCGGCACCGACCTGGCCGTCTTCGGGGCGCTCGTCCTTGTCGCGATGGCCATCATCGCCTTCCTGCCCCGCCTGACCAAGGCCGTCCCCGGCGGCCTCACCGCCATCCTCGTCATCTTCGGCCTCGTCACCGTCCTCGGCATCGACACCAAGACCGTCGGCGACCTCGCCAGCATCCAAGGCGGCTTCCCGCCGTTCCACATCCCGGACATCCCGTGGACGCTGGAGACCCTTCTCCTCATCGCCCCCTACGCGGCCATCGTCGCGGGCGTCGGCCTGGTCGAAAGCCTGTTGACCCTCAACATCATCGACGAGATCACCGAGACCCGCGGACAGGGCAACCGAGAATGCGTCGCGCAGGGCGCGGCCAACGTCCTCAGCGGCCTCTTCAGCGGCATGGGCGGATGCGCCATGATCGGCCAGAGCCTCATCAACGTCAGCTCCGGCGCCCGGGCCCGCCTCAGCGGCATCGTCGCCTCCGTCATGCTGCTGGTCTTCATCCTGTTCGGCGCCCCGCTCATCGAGAAGCTGCCCATGGCGGCCCTCACCGGCCTCATGGTCATGGTCGCCATCGGCACCTTCGAGTGGGCCTCGCTGCGCACCTTCCGCCGGATGCCGACCTCCGACGTCATCATCATGGTGCTCGTGACCGGCATCACCGCCGTGCTGCACAACCTCGCGCTCGCCGTGCTCATCGGCGTCATCGTGGCCGCGTTGGTCTTTGCCTGGGACAATGCCATCCGCATCCGGGCCCGGAAGCACATCGACGACCAGGGCTGGAAGGTCTACGAACTCTACGGGCCGCTCTTCTTCGGGTCGACCACGGTGTTTGCCGACAAATTCGACGTGCAGGGCGACCCCGAGCACGTGGTCCTCGATTTCGCCGAATCGCGCGTCTCCGACATGAGCGCCATCGAGGCCGTCAACAAGGTCACCGCGCGCTACGCCACCGCCGGCAAGACCGTCCACCTGCGCCACCTGTCCACGGACTGTCGCCGTTTGCTCGACCGGGCCGACGCCATCATCGAGGTCAACCACTACGAGGACCCGACCTACAAGGTGGTCACCGACCAGACCCGCTGACCCACCGGCGGCAGGTACTCCACAATGCATTCGGCAAGAATTTGACCGGGGCGACCCCACCCACATTCTGATTTCCTGCATCTTGGGACAAATCAATCCTGAGACCCCATGCGACATTTCGCTGCCCTTCTGACGGGCCTGCTTGCCCTCTCCAGCCTCACCCTGTCCGCCCAAGACTGTGACGGCGCCGACCACACCATCCTTGCTGGGAACTTTTACTACAGCCCGGCCAGCCTCACCATCACCGTCGGCGAGACCGTCGCGTGGATCAACGAAGGCGGAACCCATGACGTCAACGGCAACGTCAGCATGATCACCGGCGAACCGTTCGGCAACCCGGAGATTTTCTCCCTCCCGACCGTGACCGGAAATCCGGATGGCGTCTGCATGGGGGTCCACACCTTCACCCTCCCGGGAGAGTACAACTACGACTGCAGCATCGGCCTCCACGCCGCCAACGGCATGATCGGCACGATCATCGTGGAAGAAGCTGTGGTTGAATCCGGATGCAACGACGCCTTCGCCTGCAACTACGATGAAGCCGCCACCTCCGATGTCGACTGCCTCTACGACGACGGCGAACTTGACCTGTCCGATGGCATTTGGGTGATGGCCTCGGCCTTCCTCGACCCGGACCTCGGGTGTGCCATCGAGCCCTCTCAAGGCCTGCTCGTCCAAATGACCACCGATCCGAGCCAGCCCCTGACCATTGCCGACACGGAAGAACTCAACGATTACATCAACGACATGGTGGACATGGGCCTGATCGATGCCATCAACGGCCTCCTCCTGACCTCCGCCTTCGAGAACGCGGTCTTTTCCTTCTGCGGAGGAGCCCTGAGCGGCGTTGCCGGACTGAATTCGATCGATGCCGATTGGGACGGATCCGTCTGGACCTTGCCCCTGCTGGGCTTCAACCTGGCACCCGCAGCAGAGATGATGGACGGATGCCCTGACCCGGCCGCCACCAACTTCGATCCGTGCGCCAACCCCGACCCGGCCACCTGCACCTACGAGAGCGGGTGCAATGACATGGCCGCCTGCAACTACGACGAAACGGCCACCTCCGATGCCGACTGCATCTACGTCGACACCCCCTACGACCTGAGCGACGGCGTGCTCGTGGGCATTCCCTTCGGCCAGTATGACCTCGACACGACGGCCACCTGCGCCGTCCAGCCCATCAACGACAACCCCGTCCAGATGAACCTCGAGGACGGCCAGGCCACCTTCATCGTCGACGACGCCGTCATCGCCTACTTCGACAACGCCGTGGCCGGCGGCCTCGTCAGCCAGGAAGACGCCGATTTCTTCCTCAACCTCATGCAGAACGCCACCATGACCTTCTGCGGCGACACCATGGTCGCCACCCTGCCCGTCTTCGGCGAGGTCGTGAGCGGATGGACCGGTTCGCACTGGATGATCACCCCGGTTGGATACTACATCGCCCCGATTTCCACCGTCCCGGTGGGCTGTGGCGATCCGGCCGCAGAGAACTTCGACCTCTGCGTGATCAACGACCCGACCGCCTGTGAATACGCCACCGAGGAGTGCAACGATCCGCTGGCCTGCAACTACGACGAGAACGCCACCAACGGTGCCGGTTGCAACTACTTCGACACCGAACTCTTCACCATCGGAGAGAACGACTTCGTGGATTTCGTGGACACCGAGCTCTGCGACGGATACGCCACCTACAACGATTTCCCGATCCCTCTCGGGCAGGACAGCACCGGCGGTCCGCTGTATTTCACCCTCTTCCCCGCGGTGGAGCAGGCCCTGATCGACAACGGACTGGAGCTGGCCGCACAGGACATCAACACCGTCTCCCTCAGCGTGTGTGACACGGTGATGAACTACAACTCCCTCGTGATCGGCGACGTCGACATGTACTGGGACGGCATGGGCTTCATCAACCCGATCTACGGATCCTACGTCGTGCCGGAAAGCAGCATTCCGCTCGAAGGCTGCCCCGACCCCGCCTCCTGCAACTGGAACCCCTGTACGCACCCGTTCTACGGGGACGAGTGCACCTACGCCGTCGTCGGCACGATCGAAGGCGACAGCATCGTGGAGGCCGGCTCGACCGTCACCTTCACCGGCGTGGCGGCTGAGGGCAACAGTTTCGATTGGTACAGCGACTGCGAAGAGGTCGTGATCGACGGCAACACCATCACGGTCACCGGCACCGAGGACTGCGAGATCTGCTTCGAGGAAAGCGACGCGGACGGTTGCGAGGGCGAGACCTGCCTCAACCTCAGCATCGTCATGAGCGTCGGGGAAAATGGACAACTGCCGTGGCAGTTCATGCCCAACCCGGCGACCGACGCCCTGCGCGTGGTCTGGGGCGGCGACGCCACCGTCTTCGAGGTGGTCGACCTGAACGGACGCCGGGTCCACACCACCACGGTGTACCGCGGCGTGACGACCCTCGACCTCTCCCACCTGCAGCCCGGCCTCTACCTGGCCGGACCGCAAGGCACGGAGCCCCAGCGCCTCGCCATCCAGCGCTGAGGCTGAACGACCCTGAGAAAAGGCCCGCCCCGCGCGGGCCTTTTTCTTGAACTTCCGTCCACATGATTCGCCATATGCCTGGCTGGAGCACCCCCGCTCGGGTGCTCGCCCTCCTTTTCATTCTGCTCTCCGGTCCGGCTTTCTCGCAAGCCCCAACGGGTCGCATCACCGGCACCGTCCTCGACGCTGAAGCGCGGTTCCCCCTGCCCGGGGCCACCGTCCAGCTTCTGACATCCGAGGCCGCACCCACCGCCACCGACATGAACGGGGGCTTCGCCTTTGACGTTCCCGTGGGCCGACACCAACTCCGCGTGAGCTTCATGGGTTATGCCGTCCGCACCCTCGACGGGGTGGTCGTCAACTCCGGCCGGCCCACCGTGCTCGAAGTCGAACTGTCTGAGAGCGTGGTGGCCATGCAGGCCGCAGAAGTCACCGCCACCAAAGAAGGCGAGGTCCTCAACGAGATGGCCACCGTCTCCGCTCGCGCCTTCACCGTGGAAGAGACCGACCGCTACGCGGGATCCCGCGGCGACCCGGCGCGGATGGCCAGCAACTTCGCCGGCGTCCAAGGCGCAGACGACTCCCGCAACGACATCGTCGTCCGAGGCAACAGCCCGGCCGGCGTCCTCTGGCGCGTCGAAGGGGTGGACCTGCCCAATCCCAATCACTTCAGCGTGCCGGGTTCCGGCGGGGGGCCGGTGGCCATTGTCAACAACAAAACCCTGGCGAACTCGGACTTCTTCACCGCGGCCTTTCCCGCAGAGTTTGGCAACTCCACCGCTGCCGTCTTCGACCTGCGCCTGCGCAACGGCAACCAGGAAGACTGGCAGGCCAGTGCCCAGCTTGGGTTCCTCGGCACCGAAGCCATCGTGGAGGGACCGCTCAACCGCGAAAAACGGTCGAGCATGCTCCTCAATTACCGCTACTCCACCGCGGTCATCTTCAACCAACTCGGCATCGACATCGGCACCAGCGCCGTACCCTACTACCAAGACGGAAGTTTCCGTTTCCATTTCCCTCAAAAAAATGGCGGCGCGCTCGCCCTCTGGGGCCTTGGCGGAAAGTCGAGCGTGGACATCGTCATCAGCGACCAGGTGGCCCCGGAACGCAACATCTACGGCGACAACGACCGCGATCAATATTTCCGCACCGGCATGGGCATGGCCGGCGCGACCTACACCCTGCCCATCAACAAGAAGACCTACGTCAAAGCCACGCTGGCCGCCAGCCGGGACCGCCAGTACTCCAACCATGATCTGGTGTACCGCGAATTGGAAGTACCGCCCGTCGTCGCCGACTCGGCCTACCGATTGGACAGCATCGTGCCCTTCATGGCGTACGACTTCAACCACGACCGGCTGGCCCTGGCCGTCCATGCCAACCGCAAATTGAACCCCATCGCCGGGGGGCCGGCCACCCTGCGCTTCGGGGTCAACGCCGACCTGACGCGCTGGACCTTTCTCGACAGCATCCGTTCCCTTCCGCAGGACCCCGACAGCCCGTTGGGCGACTGGGGCACGCGATGGGACGCCTCCATGAACAGCGTGTTGGTCCAGCCGTTTGCCCAACTCAAGCTGCGGCCTTCAGAACCGTGGACCGTCAACGTCGGCCTCCACGCCCAATTCGACCAGCGCTCCGGCGCCGCGTCCTACGCGGAACCCCGACTCGGCCTGCAATACATCAGCCCCGGCGGCACGGTGTGGTCGGCGGGATCCGGCCTGCATTCCCAGACCCAGGCCCCCTACCTCTACGCCAGCAGCATCGGCGCCGATCCCGACAACCCCGGCGCCCTGCTCATGCCCAACCAGACCATGGGCTTCACCCGCAGCTGGCACAACGTCATCGGCTTCGCCCGCTCCTTGTCGGCCAATTGGTCGCTCAAGCTCGAGGCCTACCACCAGCACCTCTTTGACATCCCGATCGCCGACGCGTCCGACCCCGCGTGGGGCGCTCTCAACGGGAGCTATTCCCTGGTCAATGCGGGCAGCAGCTTCAGCCGCCTCTTCCCCGGGCGTCTGGTCAACGAAGGCGTGGCCCGCAACATCGGCATGGAAGCCACCGTCTCCCGGGCCTTCCGCGACGGCTGGTTCGTCCTGCTGACCGGCTCCGTCTTCGACGCGCAATTCCAAGGCGCCGACGGGGTCTGGCGCAACACCGACTACAACGGCCAGTACGCCTTCAACGCGCTGGGGAGCCGCGAATGGCGCTTGAACGAAAGCGGCCTGTCGCTGGTCACCGGTGCCAAGTGCACCATGGTCGGCGGCCGGTGGTACGGACCCGTCGACATCGCGGCGTCCAACCAGCTTCGCGAAATCATCTACGAGGACACCCAGCGGAACACCCTGCAATTCAAGGACTACTTCCGCCTCGACCTGAAGACCAACCTGACCTGGAACCGGCCCACCGCCACCCACGAATTGGGCATCGATTTCGTGAACGTATTGGGAACACAAAACGTGTTGAAATTGACCTACGCACCCGATGAAGGGGGAAGCCCTGAGGACAGCATCCGGGAGGAATATCAACTCGGCTTCCTGCCCATCTTCTTCTACCGCGTCGACCTCTGATTCAATGCGTTATACGCTGTTGTCCTTCCTGCTCCTGCCCGGTCTGCTTCGCGCCCAATGCGACGGCACCGAGGTCATCGTCCACACCTTCAGCGGCATTGCCGCCTGGGACCTCGAATGGTCCCTCGTCGATGGCAACGGGGACGCACTCGCAGACTACGCGTGGACCGACAACCTGGTCACCACCGCGGACACCGTCTGCGTGACGACCGACTGCGCAACGCTCGTGGCCGAATCCGATGGCGGCGACGGCTGGTGGATCACCGCCTCGGTCGACATCGAGGTCAACGGGGTCCTGCAGGACATCGCCTTCACCGAGGGCGAACTGGGCTTCTTCCCCGTCGCCGGCTTGCCCGCCGAATGCACGGACCAATTGACGGGCTGCCTCGATCCGGACGCCGTCAACTTCACGCCTGGCGCGGTCACGGACGACGGTTCGTGCGACTACCTGAGCGTGTTTGACTGGGAGGGCCAGGACCGCGAGTACATCCTGCACCTGCCGCCGGGCCTCGGACCGGGTGCCCCGCTGCTGTTCTGCCTGCACGGGCTGAGCGGCACCGCCGAGGGCATGCGCCGGGCCACGCGGCTCCACCACATCGCCGATACAGCGGGCTTCGGCGTGGTCTGGCCCCAAGGGGAGATCTGGAACTGGGACGGCGCCCTGCTGCCCTATTGGAACGCCAACCTCTTCCTGACGCCGGACGACGACATCGGCTTCCTGACCGCGCTGGCCGAACACCTGCAGGCAGAACACGGATTCGACCCGGGTTGCACTTATGCGAGCGGCGCCAGCAACGGCGGCATGATGAGCTACACCCTCGTCTGCGAGCGGCCGGACGTCTGGCGCGCCATGGGCACCGTCGGCGGCGTCATGAGCGCCCACGAACAGGACAACGGCACGGTGGGACCACCCCGGCCCGTCTTCCACCTGCACGGCACGATGGACTTCGCCATGCCGTACTCTGCCTACGAAGGCGGTGGCGGACCGTGGACCGGCGGCTGGGGCGTCTGGGAGATGATGGAATTCTGGGCCGGCGAACACGGTCACACCGCTGTGGACTCCGTCGTCTGGGCCGACGAGATTCCGCTGCCCGAGGACACGCTGACCGAGACGCGGTTCACGTGGTCGGGCGGACCGGGCGGACCCGTGGTCCACCACCGGGTGGAAAACGGAGGCCACGACTGGTGGGGCGACTACGGCGACCCCTCCGAAGTGGACGCCAGCGCCCTGCTGTGGGACTTCTTTCGCGGGGTCTGTGCCACGTCGACCGGCCTGACCGAATCCAGCCCCGCCCCGGCGTGGACCGTGGCCCCCAACCCCGCCGCCGGTGCAGTCCGCCTCGGGCACCTGCCCGCCGGCACGCCCTGCACCCTGCGCGACGCGCTGGGCCGCGTCCTCCACCGCGCCACACCCGACGCAACGGGCTGGCTCAGTCTGGACGGCGTGCCGCCGGGCCTCCATTGGCTCACTCCCGATGGACACCCGACCCGCCGGCTGGTCGTGCGTTGACCAAGCCGCTCAGCCGAGGGCGTCGGCGAGCATCCGGTGGAATTGGTGCACCCCCTGCTCCATGGTGGGTGAAAACCGGCCCGTCGTGTAGCCGCGGGAGCGGATGCCGCGTTGCACGGATTCCACCACCTCCTCGTCTTCGTGTTCGACCGTGTCGAGGTCTCCGCCGGCGCCCTGCCCGAGCAGGTCGGGGGCGTGGACGAAGGACTGGAACCGGACGCGGGTGCGGTTCACCGACAGCGGCTCGACCACATTGACCGACAGCCCCCACGGATAGAAGTTGAACATCAGGTTCGGGAAGAGCCAGAAGTAGTAGGCCGCGATGGCCCGGCCGTGATCCACGTGCCCCTCCGGCAGGGCGAAGACGTCCTCGCCGTCGCGGGCCTCGGCAATCTGGAGGTTGCCGTGGTCGAACAGCACCGTCTCGTACCGGTCGAAATCGACCACCGCGTTGAGGTCCTGGTGGACGAAGGGGATGTGGAACCCTTCGAGGTAATTGTCACAGTACAGCGCCCAATGCGCCTCGATCAGGAACGTCCGGTCCCGCGAAGGGTCGTGGCGGAAGTCCTCCACCGGCAGGAACCCGATGCGCTCCTCCATCGCCGCCAACACCGCCTCCGCGCCATGGGCGGGATCGAGCCCGGCAAAGAGGTGGCCCCGCCAATCGTGCAGGGGAAAGCGGTGCAGGTCATCGCAGGGGCGAGGGAATCCTTCCGCCTCCTCGAACCGGGGCATGGATTGGAACCGGCCGTCCAGCCCAAACCGGCGGCCGTGGTAGCCGCAGACCAGTTGTCGGGGGCAGCCCGCCTCGTGGACGAGCAGGTTGCCGCGGTGCGTGCAGACATTGGACAGGCACCGCACCCCGTCGCCGTCCCGGGACAGCAGCAAAGGTTCGTCGACGGCTCCCGGCAGGAGCGTGATGGGCGCCACGGCCCCCGCCTGGGGAACGAGGGTTCGCGCATCCCCCAGCCATTGCCAGCTGCGGGCAAACGCGCGGTCGAGCAGCGCATCGAACACCTCGTGGCTCCGGTAAAAGCTGCCGGGCAGGGTCTCGGCCTGGCGGATGTCGGGATGGATGCGGTAAGGCGTCATGTGCGTGGCGTTCGGGCGCGCAGGAGGTACAGGACGATGCCGACCCCGAGCAGGGCCAAGCCGTAGGCGACGACCTCCGCACCGCATCCGAAAATAACCCAGCCACAAAAGAGCGCGCAGACCCCCGCCAAGGCACGGATGCCACCAGGCACCCGGTCACCGGATCGCGCGCAGAGCAGAAAGAGGCTGACCGCCGAGAGCAAAAAAGGAACCAGCGTCGACAACGTCGACAGCGTCATCATGAACGTGAAGGTGGAGACCAGCGAGTCGGAGAAGTTGAGCAGAAGGACCACCGAGGCCAGCAGGCTCGACAGCGCGATGCCAACCAGCGGTGCACCAAACCGGTTCGTCCGGCCGAACACACCGGGAAACAACCCGTCCGCTGCCACCGCCGCCGGGAATTGCCCCTGGATGAGGATCCAGCCGTTCAAGGCGCCGAACGTGGCGAGCACCGCCACGACGGCCATCGCATCGCGGCCGGCAGCGCCAAGGAAGGTGGAGGCCGACTCGGCGAACGGCGCGGGCGAATCCATCAGCCCTTCCGGCGGCACCGTGCCCATGACCACGACGGAACAGCCCACGTAAAGGACCACCGTCAGGGCGGTGCCCATCACGCTGGCGCGGCCCATGTTGCGCTCGGGATTCCGGATGCGGTGGCTGGCGATGGCCGCCGACTCCACACCGAGAAAGGCAAACAGGGCCAGGGTCGTCGCGGCCGTGATCGCACCAAACGCCCCCTCACCCGTTTGGCCGGCCGCCATGAGCCACTCCCACCGGATGTGGCCCCAACCGACTGCGATCAGCAGCAAGAGCGGCACCACCTTGAGCACCACCGTCACCCCCTGCAGCGCAGCCACCTGACGGAGGGGCAAGGCGTTGAAGGCGGTCACGCTCCACAGCAACCCCAAGCCGGTCAGCGCCCCCAGCAGAGGCTCGGACGCGAGGGCGGGAAAGAACACCGAGAGGTAGCCGACGCAGGCCACGGCGATGGCCGCATTGGTGCACCAGATCGACACCCAGTAGCCCCAGGCCACCACGAACCCCAGCCGATCGCCCATCGCCGCGCGGACATAGGCGTAGGGCCCACCCGGCGCATGCGGCATGACGCGGCCGAGGCTCCGGAACAAGGCCGCGAGCAGCATCGCCCCCATGGAGGCGCACGCCCATCCGACCAGACCGTACACGCCGAACACCGCCATCGATGCGGGCAGCAGGAAAATGCCCGAGCCGATCATGTTGCCCGTCACCAGCGCCGCGCCCGACCACGGGCCGAGCGTCGCGTCACCGCCGTTCAACACCCCGCCAATTCGCGGTCGGCCACCAGCTCAAGCGCCCCCGTCATGGGGTTACTGAGCCAGAATTGGAACCGCGTGACACTGCTTTTGCGCGACCCGGTGAGGATGAAGTCCGTCCGTCCATCGCCGTTGAAATCCCCCGCCCACTCCAGCCCGTGGGCAAATTCGAGCCACGTGGCCTCTGGTTGTCCACCGGTGAAGCGGCCATCCGGAGCCACCCGCTGGAATTGCAGTTGGTGGTAAATGCCGTCCTCTCCCCGTTGCACGACGCGGCTCACAAACCGGTCGGCACCCAGCTGCACAGACTCTCCCTGCTCGACCGACCGGGGAAAGTCGACGTGACGAATGCCGTCAGGATCGTAGGGACCGGGGTTGAAGGTGACCACGACGCGGGCGTCCATGCCGTCCACCTTGACCCCGCGAAAGAGGGCGACGTCTTCCTCGGCCTGTGGCAACAGCCGTGCGTGGACGACTGCGAAGCGGCCATCCTGCTGGATGACCATCCAATGGCGCCCGGTTCCATCCGCACTCTGGGCGGGATCGAGACCGGTCTCCTCGAATTGGGCCCACTCCATGCCGAATCGGACCTCGGGATCGTGCCGCTCCGGCAAGCTCGCCCGGAGGGCTGTCTCGCGCTCCCGAATGCGGTTCGCATTGAAGGCCTCCACCGCGCTCAGTTGCACGGTGGCGTTGTCCTCCACCGGAGTGTACCCGTCCATGGCTCCGAAATGGACGGCCAGGTCCTCGCTCTTGAACCGCCATCCGTGGCGGGCGAAGATCTCGTTGCGCATGAGGCGCAATTCTCCGGGGGATTGGTCGAGCTGCTTCCGGTTGACCGTGCTGAGGGACAATTCTGGCCAATCTCCCGCCAATTCAGCAAAAGGAGCCAATCTGGCTTGCGCCGTTCGGCGGTATTCCTTCGGGGCACCTGAAGCCTGCCAATCCACCCAATCTTCGCCGCGGTCCTCCAAGGGGACGAGGGTCAAGCGGTCCCCGACCACGTGGAAACGGCACACGGTTTCGGGTCCCAGGCGCACGGCGCCGTCCACAGGTGCCTCCATCTCGCCGTACACGAGCGACATCGGGTGCCACCCTTGGCCCTCCCGCGCCTCACAGCGGAGCGCACTGATCTCGAGCACGTGGGCCAACGGATCGCCCACCCGCTCCCACGACCCTGCGAGAACGCGCCAAGCGTCGAACAGGGGCCAGCTCCGTTCCATCCGCCACTCAGGCTCCGGACCGACCCAATTGAGCCATTCGTCCCCCTCACCGAGGTGCACCAGCAGCTTTTCCCCAGCCACATGGCGAATGCCCACGCGGGTGGTCCCCCCCCGGTATTCATCGAAGACGGGACAATGCCCGGACAGCCCCGTGCTGTCATCGATCAGCGTCACATGGCAATCGTGGCCGCCCTCATGCCAGCCCCCACCGTACAAACTCACCGTCCGGGAGCCATCCGCAGCCTGTTCCACCTCACCCGTGCAGCGAATCGACTTCTCGAGCAACGGGTCCTCCCACGATCCGCTCCACACTGTGGAGGGCAATCCGGAGGAGGTTTGCGCCAAGGCGACACCCCAAGTGAACACCATCGGCAGGCAAGACAGGATTCGGAACATGCGGTCAAATTGGAGATGCGACGGGAGAATTGCCAATCCAATCTGCTGGAGCACACCCTTATTTTGCCGGCATGCGAATCGCGTGGCCAATCCTCTGTCCGCCCCTGTGCCTGATCCTCTGCTTGGCCCTGGCCGGATGTGAATCGTCTCCTTCGCCTGCTTCGGACTCCGCGCCTTCAGTGGCCGATGCCCCGTCCCGCAACGAACACGCTGTGGAGGACGCCACACCGGGTGAGCCGCAGGTGCCGCCCTGCTGGACCGTGACGCCAGAGCGGGGAGCGTCCGCGGCATGGAACAGGTTTGCCCCCGTCGACCGGCTGGACCCCAGCCTCCGGGCCACCGTCCATGCCGAGCTGATGCACCTGTGCTGGGCGGAGGATGGACGCTGTCCGGCCGACCGGGTCCTGTTGGACTTCCTCGACGGCGCCTTTGATGACCTCATCAGCACCGCCATTGCGGAGGTGCCCTGGGCCCAACGCGGGTCCGCCTCGCTCCGCATGGGACCGATGACCGCCCACGCAGGGGGCATCACCGTCGATGCGGCCGCCTTCGTGCACGCGGAGAGGGAAACCGTGGTCGCCCGGCGTTACGCCCTCGACCTCTTCGGCGAGTGGACCGTGGAGGACGGAACCGAGGCGCGGGAAGAAGCCGCCTACGCCCTCTCCCACCCCGGCCGCCTCCTGGTCGAAGTGAACCTCGCCTGGCCCGGTGACGGAACCGGCCGTGACGCCGCACGCCAGCGGATGCTGCCCGCCCTCACCCGGGGCCTGTTCATCGGGCAGGTCCGCCGCGAAATCCGCATCACGCCCATGGATTCAGCCCACTGGGCGTGGGAAGCGACCGAGGACGTCTACGGCTGTGGCGCATCGGGCGGGCGCCGCAACCATGTCGGCCATCTGTTCGACCCCGGCGACCCGTCCAACACCCCGACTGCCCTGGGCCCTGCCCCGACTCCCTTGCCCAGCCGGTGGGACACCCCGCGCGCCCAAGCGGCCATGGCGGCCATGCGGGACCGCATCCACCGCTTCTACCTCGACAACGCCGAAGGCGACTGCGGCAGCCCCGCTGACCTCGAGTGGGCCGAGCGCAGCGATCTCGGCGCAAGCCTGGCCCTGTGCGCTCGACCCGGTCCGGGCGGCGCCGTCGTGCCCACCCTGTTCATCCAAGGCGACCCGCCGGGCACCCTGCGGTCCAACGGCCACTGCTCCCCCCGCTTCCACCTCGACCTGTCCGAAACGGACCACGCGGCGATGAGGCCCTGACCTCCACCCACGGCATTCGACCCCAACAAAAAGGGCGGCCCCTCAAGGCCGCCCTTTTCCGTTCAGTTCAGACCGGATTCACTCGTCAACCGGCTCGCCTTCGGCGTCCGGTGCGGCCTCCTCGCCATCGAGGTCGGTCACCGAGTTGGTCATCGTCTCGAGCTTGTTGCGCAGTCCGCCGAAGAGGTTGCCCACCGGAGACTCCTTCTCCTCGGGCTCCTCCACCACTTCCTGCTCCACCTCGGCTTCGATTCCGCAGGATTCCACGGGAATGGCAATGCGGCAATTCCGCGTGCAGGGCGCGTCCATCGACCCGAGGCGGGTCGCCGTGGCCTCCAGCGTGTACTGGTGGCGCAGGTCGCCCATCGCGTCGGCCGTGACCCAGCTCACAAGCCGGTGGTCGTTGTCAAACATCAGGTACGCCGAAGCGGCATCGCGGTACTGGGGCGTGCCCAGGATGCGGCCGGACTCGGTGTCGACCTCGCTGGCCTTGACCTTGCGGTAGGCCTTGAGGTAGCGATACTCGAGCATGAGGTAGCCGCCCTTGGTGTTCTGCAGCAGGTCGTGCGGTTCGCTCTTGAGGGCCTGGTTGACCTCGGTCAGCGTCATGCCCTTCTCGAGGCCGAACAGGCGCTCCACCGTCGTGTGGTAATCCACGGTGGTCTTGGCGTCCTGCGCCATCAAGGCCGGAGCGGCCATCAGGGCCACCCCCATCAGAATGGATCGGAAAGTCGTCATCGTCGCGCTCATTTCTCGTTCATGTTGACGCCGTCCACCACGATCTGGATGGCGGCATTGCCGGACTTCTCGAGGAGGGTGCACCAGCTGCATTCCGGCGCCGCGTCGAGCTTCTTCTCCCGCGGCATCTTGATGCAGGGATCGGAACAACGGGGGTTGTCACTCTTGATGTAGTAATGCGTCTCCGTGTCGCAGGGGCAGTACTCGCAGGTGCTCTGCTTGTGGCGCGCACCAGGCTTGTAGTTCAAGGCATCCGGGTCGGTGCAACCGATGTAGACGCACCCTCCATTGTCGTAGACCGCGGACCGGTCGTAGTTGGAGGCCTCCGGATCCGTGCACCCCGTGTCGTAGGTGCAACTGCCATCGTCCTCCTCGGCACCGGCGTCGTAGTTGTTGGCCACCGGGTCGGTGCAACCGGTGCAGATCACGTAGTCCTCACCGCCGGAGCAGATGTCCGACATCGAATTGGACAGGCAAGCCAACGCATGCGGCAGGCCCTCCTCGGACTGGTCGCTGAGGATGCTCTCGAGCCGTCCGCCCCGGAAGAAGAGCCGGTAGTCCCGAAGTCCGCCCTGGAACATGCGGAATCCGTCGTTCTCCACCTGGAGCAGCTCCATGTCCTTCACGGCGATCTCCTGCGCGGCGGTCCGCACCTGGTAGACGTGGACCTCGCATCCGTTGTCCGCCCCCATGATGTCGTGGGGGAAGATGCCGAGCTTGTTCTTGACCTCCAGCTTGGTCATGCCAATCCTGACCGACGCCATGTCGCGCACGGAGCAGAAGTAATCGGTGACCACCTCATCGTAGCGGCAGCTGCCGTCGTCGATCTGGGCGGAGATGTTGAAGTTCACCGCCTGACGGTCGGTGCAGCCCTTTTTGGGCGGTGGGGGCGGCGGCGCCTCGGCGAGGGGTTCCGAACTGGAACATCCGGCCATCAGCAATGCGCCACCCAGCATGAGGGGAAGCAGTTGTTTCATGGTGAATGGTTTGCCCCCAAAATCTTCCAGAACGCAACAGAATGGAAAGCCCAAACCCGGTCTTCGCCGGGCGTTCTTCACACCCCCTGTGCGAAACCCCCGTTCTCACACAAACACAAACACACCCTAACGCAACACCGTGACCGTGCCACAGTATTGGCGGGGGCCATCGCATTGGTGGGTGTTGGGCCAAATGAGGTCCGGCTCATCGCCCTCCAGCGTCAGACGGAGCAACCAATTGTACACCCCTCCATCCACGGAGTGGGTCCCTTGGAGTGCCGTGCCGGGATCGCGGTGGTCGCCCACCCAGGCCTCCTCGGGGTCCTGCGTGTAGAACACCTCGTTGCCCCACCGGTCAAACACCCAGAACTCGTATTTGTCAATCAGCGACCACCCCCGGACCACGGGGAGGAAGCCGTCGTTGATGCCGTCGAAGACCCCGTTGGTGGAGGGCGTGAACGCATTGGGAATCCACACCTGCACATCGTCTTCGATCGTGATCCACTCCACCTCGAGGTCCTTGCACCCGAACTGCGTCTGGGTCTCCAGGCTGACCGCGTACTCTCCCACCCCCGGGAACACGTGCACCTGCGCCGGATCGTAGGCCTCGGTGCCGTCCCCGAAGTTCCAGGTGTAGAACCACGCCGTCGTGTCAAACGGAGCAAACGTGAACGACGTGTTGTCCGGCCCGGCGCCAAGGGCACCGAAGCTGAAATCGGCATCCGGCAGAGGGTGCACCGTGATCGGATCGAGCTCGAGGGTGTCCCGGCATCCGTCGACCGAGATGGCCACGACGCGGCCCGGGAAGGTGCCCGGTTGGTTGAGCGTAATGGCTTCGCCCGGCAATCCACCAGAATAGGCGCCCGTGTCGAGGGCGAGGACCACCATGTCCGCCCCGAGGCTGCCATCGGCGAAAGACACCTCGAGGGGGACACACCCCGAATCCGGGAACACCGACACGGCCGCCACGGGCGGCACGAAGACCTCGTACTCTGCGGTGGTCGTGTCGCTGCAGGCGTAGTCGTTGGAAGCCACCAGCGTGATGCCGAAGCTGCCCGGTTCCGTCAGGGTCCAGTTCGGAACGATGCCGAGGTACGGCGGTGCAGCCGACCCGCCGGCCGCATCGGCGATGTACCACTGCCCCACGATCGCGCCCTGCGAGGCATTGCTCAACGGGACGTCCACCGGGGCGCCGCAGTGGTTGGGTTCATCCAGGGAGAAGGACGCCACCGGCGTCGGCAGGACGGTGACGGCAATGGAATCGGCTGCGCCACAGAGCTGGTCGCTTTCCGCCGCATAGTGGACCACGAACTGGACGATGCTGTCCGTCGGATTGGTGAACGTGTGTTGCGGGGCCGGCCCAAGGGCCACCGGCGAACCATCGCCGAAATCGAATTGATGGAAGAGGGCACCGGAACTGGCATTGTCGACCGCGATGGACAGCGGCGAACACCCGGCCGCCGGTTCCGGGTACCACTCCAAATCGGGAGCGGGGTAGACGGTCACCTCGACCGAGTCCACATTGGCACACCCACTGAAGGCCCCCTCCGTCTCGAACACCGCCGTGAACACCCCGGGCTCGTAAAAGGTGTGCTCCACGGACAGCCCGATGCCGAGCCCGCCGTCCGAGAACGACCACGCGGCCCATCCGGGATTCTCGGTGATGGCCGTCAGGGTCGTCGGCGCATCCTCGCAGGCAAACACGTCCACTCCGCTCAAATTGATGACCGGCGGCGCGAAGACCTCCACCTGCTGCTCCAGCGTGTCGAAACTGCACCCGTTGGTGGCCACCTGCCGGATGGTGAACGTGCCGGGGTCCGGCAGGGACAACGTCGCGACGGGGTCGTTGGAGAAGCCGAATCCGCCGAAATCGAAGACGCTCGTCGTCGCCCCCACGCTCTCGTCCACCGCCGTGAGCGTCAGCGGCGGACAGCCCGAACTCTGGCTCAGCGTGAAGAACGCCGTGATGGTGTTGGGCAGGATGGTCAGGTTGACCGTCGTGTCATGCGACCCGCACTGGTTGGATCCCGACAACGTGATGGGATAGGTGGTCACCGGACCGGATGGGTCATAGAACGGAGGCAGCGGATCGAACCCGTCCTGGACCGGCCCCACGCCCCAGTCCCATTCGGTGACGTCGGGCGCACCGAGGCTGTTGTTGACCACCACGGGCTGAAAGGGGGCGCACGCCGTGTCTTCCAGCAGGGCAAACCGCATGAGCGGCTCGGTGAGGACGACCAAAGTGTCGGCGGCCACGCTGGTGCCACATTGATTCTCCACGACCAGAGACATCGTCTCCGCGTAGGTCGTGTCGTCCTGCTGGAAGAGGACAAACGGGGGAAGCGGATCCGCCCACACCGAATCCTGCAGCGTCCACGTCAACGTCGAATACGGCGCATAGGAGGTGTCGGTCACCGCCACGGGCAAGGGGGCACACCCCTCATCGGGATCCACCGTGAACCCCGCCACCGGCGAACCGATCACCTCCACGTCTTGCGAGGTGGCGTCCTCACAGCCGTAGGCGCTGATGGCCGTTTGGGCCACCGTGTAAAATCCGGGCTCAGGATAGGTGTAGTTCGGCTGGTAGCCGTCCTCCCCGTCCCCGTTGCCGAAGTCCCATTCGAAGAACACCCCGTCCGAGGCTGTGTTGGCCCACGGGGCGTTGTCGTTGTCGCAGATGACCGCGGGCAGGGAGAACCCGGCCACAGGCAACGGCCGGACCTCTACGGTGTACTCGGTCTGGCCCGCACAGAAATTGCCGTCGAGCACCTCGACCGTGACCGTGACCGGGCCCGGACCATCCGGAGCAGGGAAGCGGACCGAATCGTTTCCCGACAGGGGATTGAGCACCTCCACCCCCGACCAGGTCGGGTAATAGGGCGCCATGCCCGAGGAGGTTTCCACATGGAGAAACAGGGTGTCACCCAGACAGAGGTCGGACCCCGTCCCCGGAACCGACTCCAGGATCTGGGGCTCCGGCAGGGGTTGGACCGTCCAGACCACCTCATCGTCGGTTTCGCAGCTGTTGACCCCGTAATGGTAGACCCATGCGTGGTCTCCGGCCCCGAGGCCCGCCAGGTCCACCACACCGGCCACATCGTCGGCCAGCGCGGGACCGGTCCAGAACCCACCGGGCGGGTAGAACAGCTCCAGCTGCACCTGTCCCGCATCCGCACAGAACACCTGGTCGTAGCCCGCATCCGCCGTGTCGGGCTCCACCACGGTCACTCCCATGGAATCCACGGAGGTGCACCCATTGCCATCGGTGTAGGTGTACAAGACCGTGTGGAACCCCTCTCCCACCGAGCCGGGATCGAACCCCCCCACGGGATTGGTGATGCCGGATCCGCTCCACGCCCCGCCAGGTGGATAGGCGGCGGGGAGGACTTCCTCAAAGGGTTGGTCGCAATACGGCGGATCGGGCGAGACCAAATCCAGCTCGGGCAATTCAAACACGTCGGTCACCCAAGTGTAGCTTCGGGTACAGCCGAATGCATTGGTGGCCAGCACGGTGACCGGGAAAATGCCCGGGACCGCCTCCAGCTCTAGGGGAACCGCACCATCACCGCCTGGGCCCGTCTGCCACTGGAGGTCGGCTCCATCCGGTTCGCTGGCCGTGAACATCATCAGGTCGCCGACACACGCCGAGCCGGGACCATCGACTTCCGGATCCGGCGAATCCGTCACGAGAATGTCCAGCGAGGCCGAGTTGCTGCATCCGAACACGTCGGTGCCCACGACATCGAGCGTCACATCGAACTCGGTCACCACGTCGACGACCGACGTCTGAAGGTCATCGCTCACGATGGCCCCGCCATCCAACCAGCTGTAGTCCTGCGCTCCAGAGACCTCCACCTCGACGGTGTCCCCCTGGCACACCTGAGGCGGCGACAGGAAGTCGAGGGTCGGCAAGGCGAGCACCTCCACCTCTTCCACATCCGTGTCCACCCCGCAGTAATTTTCAATGAACACCTCCACCTCGTGGAAGCCAGCGTCGCTGAACACGTAGTACAGCGGATCCGTGGACGTGCTCACCTCCAACCCGTCGACTGTCCAACCGAAATCGAGCAGTCCGCCGACGCCTTCGAGATAGTCCAGCCATTGGAATTGCACCCCATCCCCCTCGCAGACGTTGCCGAATTGGTCAAAGTTGACCACCGGTGGCTCCGTAACGGTGATGGTCCACGAATGGGAGGCCGTGATGCAATCATAGCGGGCCGAACCCGGCAATCCGATCTCCAGCGTCACGGTGTAGATGCCGTCGTTCAGAAAGGTGACCCCGTCCCCTGCGGATTGCCAGTCGGGATCGGGACCCGAACTCGTGCCGGACACGAACCAGCGCACATCCCATTGCCCGCAGAGTTCCGGTTCGGGCGTCAGGTTCTCCCACGCGATGGTCAGCGGCGTGCACCCGGCCAGCGGCGCCACCGTGCCGAGGGCCTCCACCGGATCCGGATAGACGCACACGGGAATCAACCCCGTCGAGTCCTGGCAGTTGGGATGCGATTCGGTGAAATAGACGCTGTACTCCCCCACCTCCCCGAAGACGGTGTTGATGGAGAAGTCCGTTCCGGTGGCCGGCGAGGGCGGCGTCTGTCCTTGCTCGGGCACGATGTTCCATTCCCCGAACGCCGGCACGCAATACGTCGGCGTCGCAATCAGGCCGCTGCCGAGGGCATCGTAGGTGAAGACCGGGCCGGCACAGACGTCGCCGATGCCGAACATGTCCGGCGCCGGACTCTGGTGGATGCGGATGGGCTCGACAATGTTGGTGGCGTTTCCGCAGAGGTTGTTGGCGGTGAAGGTCACGGCGAAGGCCTGGTTCTCGCCGCCGGGCGTGGAAGAGAAGCAGCTGCTCGACCCGTACGTGTGGCTCACCTGCGACGGTGGCGGGTGGACATAGCTGACGCTGTTGCCATCGCCGAAGCTGACGCCATACTCCGTCCCGGGCAGGTTGTTGTCCGTTTCGAGAATGGGAAAGGTCAATTCATACGGGCTGCACACGGTCACGCTGTTGCCCGGAAGGGACGAGCCGATGGTGGGGTTGGTGCCGACGAACAGGCTGTCCGAGGCGGAGTTGACGCACCCGTTGGTGCCGTTCGCCGTGATGGTGATGCCGAAGAGGCCGAGATCGGGATACGTGGTGCCCACGGTATCGAGCACCGGGTTGAATTCGGTCAGGACCGTGTCGGAGCCATTGCCCCACTCCACCGACCATTGGGTCACCCCCGCCCCGCTGAAGGTGGACGCCGGCAAGTCAAAATCCGGAAATCCGTCCTGTCCGAGACAGATGGCCGACAAGGCGGGCAATCCCGGGTCCGGCAAGGCCAGAACGGACACCGTCTGCGACGACGTGCAGCCGGCAGCCCCTCCCGGACCGGTCGGGCCGCCGCTCACGGTCAACGACACGGTGAAGGACACCGTCCCATCACCCACCGCATTCTGAAAGACATGCTCCGGCTGGAATTCGGACGACACCGTTCCGTCTCCAAAGTCCCACGAATACGTCAGGCCCGGGTCCGGTTCGGCCACATCAAAGGACACCGGCAAATCCGCGCACCCGCCTGCATCGAGAACGGTAAAATCCGCCACGTTGCCGCACGGCCCCTGTGCACTGCACAGCAGGGGCAGAACGGCCAGAAGCATGGCCCCAACGACACGGCAGCAGACAGACGGCATGGCGCCACAAACTTAAGAATCTGTGCACCAGCCACATCCGACCAGAACTCGCGATTCGCGGCCGTCATCACGCGGCACATGCTCCCACCCACCACGGTGCACCGGGCTAACTTGGGCGCATGAAATGGACCAGTTGGTTGGTGACGAGCGCCTGCATGGGGGGCTCCTGTTCACCGGGGTGGCTCGGGCCCAAAGTCCCGAGTCCCGGCACTCCCCCGAGGTCTTGGTCTTCGGCGCGTTGCAGGACATGATGATGCACGCCGACATCTCCGCCAAAGCTGCGTTGGCCGACCACTCCGGACAACCCGGGTGGTGGGGTCTGGGCGCCGTGGCCGGACTTCAGGGAGAAGTGCTCATCGAGGACGGCACACCCTGGGTGTCCCGATCGGGTTCCGACGGCGCCAATGCGGTGGACGTGGCCGCTGAACCCGCTGCGCAGGCCACCCTGCTGGTCGCCGCACAGGTGGACAGCTGGCAACCCCAAGCCCTGCCGCGCAGGGTGCGGACGCAAGCCGACCTGGAAGCGCATTTGAGAAAGGCCGCCCGCAAGGCCGGATTGGACGTGGACACCCCCTTCCCGTTTCGGTTGACCGGTTCCTTCCGTGCGCTTGAATGGCACGTGGTGAAATGGACCGAGGGCGACATGGAGCACACCTGCGAAAAGCACAAGAGCACCGGTCCCCACGGCGTCCTGGAGACGGCCGACGGAGCGGTGCTGGGGTTCCATTCGCTCCACCACCACCGGATTTTCACGCACCACAGCACCAACGTCCACATGCACTTCAAGAGCGCCTCGGGAGACCTCGTGGCCCATGTAGACGGACTCTCCCTCGGCGAGGGCACGACGTTGTGGCTGCCCGCCCCCACCACCGAGGACTGAGCATCGGGCGTCAGCGTCGTTCGGCCCCTCCGCCCCGTTGCTGCGCCGCCCACCGGGCAACGCCTTCCGAGGCGGGCGCCTGGATGAATTCGGTGACCACCGACTCGAAACCGGCGATGGCGTCTGGATCGGGGTTGACCATCGTGACCGGACAGCCTGCGGAGGCGAAGTGCACCAGGCCGGCGGCCGGATAGACCTGCATCGACGTACCAACCACGAGCAAGGCATCGGCCTGCGCCACCGTCTCGGCAGCGGGTTCCAGCATCGGCACGGCCTCGCCGAACCACACCACATGCGGCCGCAGTTGCACGCCGCGGTCATCGGTGTCCCCAAGATGGACGTCGGGGCCCGGCACATCCCGTCCCACCGTCACAATGCGGGCGTCGTCCATACCGGGGTCGTCCTCCGGCCGGACCTTGCGGAGCTCACCGTGCAGGTGAAGGACCTGCGTGCTGCCGGCCCGTTCGTGGAGGTCGTCTACGTTCTGGGTGACGATGCGCACATCGAAATGCGACTCCAACGCGGCGAGGGCCACATGGGCCGCGTTGGGCGCCACCTCATCGAGCTGGCGACGGCGGGCATTGTAGAAGCGCAACACGAGGTCGGGGTCGCGGGACCAGGCCTGGGGCGTGGCCACCTCCATCACGTCGTGGTCCTCCCACAGGCCGTCCCCATCGCGGAAGGTCTTGATCCCGCTCTCCCGGCTGATGCCCGCCCCGGAGAGCACGACGAGCACCGGTTTGTTGTGTGCCGTCTCCATCAGAAGGACATTCGATAGCCGATGAGCACAGCCCCTGTGCGGTAACCCCGGCGGGTGCGGCGATCCTCCGCGGTGGTGTTGGATCCCCGGACCGTCAGGTCGACCAGGGCCACGATCGCCCCCCGGTCACCCACAGCCCGCTCCAATTCGGCATCCAGTCGCGTGTAGCGGTAATTCAGGGTGGGGTACGGTGCGCCGAGGGCCTGCTCCGCCAAGCGATCCGTGTAATTCCGCCACGTCCGGCTCGCCGTCATCGCGGCGCTCCAAGCCGATGCCTTCGGGGCCCATTTCAAGCGCGACGACGCCTTGACATCCTCATACCCGAAATCGCCGCGGGAACGGTCGGTCCGGTTCTGGCGCCGCAGGTCGACCCGCCAGGACCACCCCTCCCGGAGCGGCAAATCACACCGCAGTCGCCACGTGGAATAGGTCCAGTGGCGCGTTGGGTAGGTGCCCACCAAGGCGGTGTCAAAGGGGAGAAACGGCGTGGTGTCCGTCGGCAGGACCACATCTGCAAGGAGGTCATCGTTGACCCAATTCCGATACGGCTTGTCACGGTATTCATAGGAAGCGGACCATCGGATGTTGGAGGCAGCGCGCTTGGCTCCAACCATCTCCAGTCCGCGCGTCCCCCGGTTGACCTTGCCCGGATTCCACACGACCTCCGTTTCGACGCTCTTTTCATCCTGATCCAGCGAAACCCCGGTCACCCGGTCCTGGTAATCCTTGGAAAACGCCTCGCCACCCACGCTCCACGTCCATGCTGGATGAGGACGCCATTCGAGGCGCACGTCGGCCTGGGCTTGGAAGAAGCTGAAACTCGTGAGCAATTCATTGCCGAGGATGTTCAGGCCCAACCGGCGCTCCTGTCGAAGCCGTCCTGCCGCGATCAGGTCCACTTGATCGCCCAGCCGATGAACCCGCTCGACGCGAAGTTGAAGGCCCGTCCGGTCCGCATCCCGCTCCTGGCCATAGCGCCTCATGTCCCCATCCAAGCTCACCCGCCACCGTCCATGGTCATCCTGTCGGCGGGCGGTCCACCGCACCGACGGCTCCACGAGGGCATCGTGCACGACCAGCGAGTCGCGCACCCACGCGCTGTCGCCATTCGCCAGGTAGGTCTCGGGACTGTGGTACACATTCCACTCCCGGCCTCCGGCCAGCGAGACCTCCCCCCTCACCGTCCACGACTGGGCACACAACGGTTGCACCATTGCCCCCAGGCACATCCACGCCGCCACAACGGCGATCCGTTTCCTTTCGATCATGGTTTCTCCTCTGCTTTTTCGGCGGCGAATTCCGGATGCGCGGCCTCCAGGCTCGCCCATCGACGTCGGCCCGCCTCCACGTCGGTGCGGGCTTCCAACAGCGCCAGCCGATACAATGCATACTTGAAATCCGAACGCAGGCCCAATACCTCAGCGTATCCTGCGGCCGCCTCGTCCCACAAGCCCAGCTCCTCAGCCGCCTTGGCCGACCAGTACCGCGGCCACACCCCTTCCTTGCCCAAACCGAGGGCCTCGCGATAGCGGACCCTGGCTTCCTGCTGGAGATCCAGGCGGTGCAACGCCCGGGCATATTCATAGACCGAATCCGCACCCCAGGACTGAACCGTATCCGGCGGGAGCAGGCGATCATTGGCCCAGAACAGGAGGTCGTCCCGACCGAGGCTCCGGCCCATGTCCCGGATGCGCTCCAGAGGCCGGGTGAATTCACCCTTCAACTGGTGGGACCGACGATACTGGACCACCGCTTCCGTCTCGCGGCCCATGCGCTCCAGCTGCAGACCGAGGTTGAACCGTCCCTGGTATTGGTCCGGCGTCCGTTCCACCACTTCCTGAAAGGCCTGGAGCGCCCCCTCTTCATCGTCGAGATCATGAAGGAGACCGCCGAGTCGCCTCCACGTTCGAACGTCGTCGGGGTCCCGTGCCAGCAACTCCCGACACGCCGCGGCCGATTCCGCCAGCCGGCCCTCGGACTGCAACCACTCCGCGCGTTCGGACCATCCTTTCGTGAAGTCCGGAAACCGCTCAACCAGCTGATCCAACGTGGACCCTGCATCCGGGCGACCGAGGCGGGCCCGGTTGACGGCGAGGTTGTACCAGGCCAGCACATACGCCGGATCCAAGGCCACGGCCCGTTCCCAAGCGGCCAACGCCTCATCGTAGGCCTCCATTCGACGCCACTGCACACCGAGGTTGAACCAGGCCCGCGGCTGATCCGGATCGATGTCGAGGCTCTTCTGGTAGGCCTCAATGGCCCCCTCACGGTCTCCCGCTTCGGACAGGCCCACACCGATGTTGAACCACGCTTCCGGGTAGGCCTCCCGTTCCTGCAACGCCATCCGATAGGAACCGAGGGCCTCCTCGAATCGACCGAGTCGCCGCAGCGCGGCCCCGCGATTCAACCAGGCATCCGCCATGCGCCCATCGCTGGCGGCCAAGGCGGAATCGTAGAGCGCCACGGCGCGGAAATCGTCTCCGGCATCCGCCTCCAGCTTGGCCCGAAGAAACCACCGTTCCGGACTGCGCAACGCCGCCGCAAACCGGTTGTCCAACACCGTCTGTGCCGCTTCGACCTCATCGCGGTCGAGGTACAGCCGCATGAGGTCACGGGCAAACCGGGGTTCGTCCGGTGCCAATTCCATCGCCCGGTCCAGCGCCACTTCCGCCTCGGCATCCCGACCGGATGACCGCAAGGCTTGACCATGGGCCCATTGGACCACCGCCCGATCGGGGTACAGCCGGGAGAGCTTGCCCAATGCCATCAAGCGATCCGCCTCATCCTCGATCAACTCGGATTGACCCAACCGGGCCAACAGTTGGTCCGGGTCCAGCGAAATCGCACGGGCATAGGCCTGTTCCGCCTGCGCCTTTCGCCCCAGACCCCGAAGCGCCTGCCCCCGATAGGCAGCCACCTTGGCCGACAGCACGCCGGAGGCCCGTTCTGATGCCGCATCGAGGCGGTCGAGTGCCGCTTGCCATTGCGATTGGCGCAGCAAGGCGATGCCGGCATTCAACCTCGACCGCGCATCCTGAGGATCAACGCGGGATGCCCGGTCGAACGCCACCGTGGCGAGTGCGGGTTGATCGAGTTGAATCCACGCCAGACCGAGCGATTGCCACAGTCCGAAATCCTCTGCATCGAGATTGGACGCCACCAGCAGGGCATCCCGCGCCGCGTCCACCTCACCTCGGCGAAGCGCCACCTGCCCCCACATTTTCCACGCTCGAAAATCCGTGGAATCCGCCTGGCGCAGGACATTCCACGCCTGCCAAGCCGCCGTGGGCCGGCCCGCCAATTCCAAGCTGTCGGGCACAGCATGGCCGGGCCGGGACCAGCGGTCATCGGTCACGGATTCCGTCCTCCACTCCCACTGCCAGAGGTTGCCTTCGCGGTCCCCTTCCGCATTCAACGTCCGCTGCAAGGGCCGATCGCCCTGCTGCAACAGGGAGCGGTCCGCAAACTGAACCACAGCGACGAGAAACAGGGCGGCGGCCAGCCAGCCCCAGGGACGGGGATGCCGGTTCACAGCCATGGGGTGAGCGATTGACGGGTGACATTCTGGATGGCCAATCCCGGGCGGGCGTTGACTTCGAGGACGACCGGGCCGTCCACCGTCACGACCACATCCACTCCGGACCATCCGAGGGGCAAGGCCGCATCGGCTGCCCGGCCAATGTCCAGGACCTCCTTCCAGAACGGCAGGAACTCCCCTTGGACCACGGCGCCATCGGGGTGAGCGGGTGAATGGCGTTTTCCATCAAACACGGGACCCAACCGCCCCTCCGCGTCGATGGCGGCCGCCACGCCCCCCTGATGCAGGTTGGCCTTCCCATCGGACGACACCGTCGGCATCCGCAACATCGAGAGCGCGAATTCACCATCGACGAAAATCAACCGGACATCGGCGATGCCTCCCCCATGCCACCCGGCCACGGTGGGGTGCGGAACCAGCAGATCTTCGATGAGCACCCGGTCATCGCTGCCCATTCCGTACCCCCCGTGCAAAATGTGGGCCGCATGGGCCTCCACCTCCGCCAGGTCCAGGTCACGTCCGCCCGGCGTCCGCCATCCGTCCGCCGTGGGCTCGAGCAACAGGATTCCGCCCCCCGCCGCTCCGGCCGCGGGCTTGATGGCCGCAGGGGTCGACAGATGGCGGGCCATGCCATCGAGGTCCCACATCGAATCCAGCACGGCCCGTGTCGGGGGAACCGGAACACCCGCCTCGGTCAACAGGGCCTTGGTGGCCACCTTGTCGCGCGCCAACCGGATGGCGGGCCGCCCATTGCGGGGCGCGATGCCGAGCAGGTTCCGTGCGTTGATGCCCAAGGCGTTCATCTTCATGAGGCCGAACCCGTTGAAGGGACATGGCGGAACCGGGCGAATTCCATCACGCGGATGCCCGTCCACCGGCCGAGCGCCAGCATGGCGGCCACAATCCAGAGGAACAATTCAGGAAAGGCGAGCAGCATGGCTTCCGCCGTCGTCGACTGCATCGCAAAAAACGCCAGGACCACCACAACGAGGGTCTGCGCAGCTTTGGACAGGGCATCGGTCCACCCCACCTCCTCGATTTCCCGGGCAAACCGCTCGGCCGTGATCGCCACGACCACCACCGGGAACAAGGTCACCTTGACCCATCCGATCTGACCGGATTGCCATCCCCAGGCACTGACGGCCAGATAGCAGCCCACCACTGCCACCAGAAGGATCACGAGGCGTGGGGTGTACAACAGGCGCCACCGCATCAGCAGGGGGTGCACCGCCGCCACGGTGAACAGCACCAGGAAGAAGGCCCCCGTTCCAATGCCGAGGCCCGTGCCCTTCATGGACACGGCGAGCAAGGCCGGGAGGAACAAGCCAAAGGTGTGGAGCCCCACGACGTTGCGCATGAAGGCCACCACCGCCGCACCCAGGGGCAACAACAACAGGAACCCCAAGGCGCCCGAAGGCAGTCCCGCATCGGCAAAGGCCCGCCACACCGGATGTTCTCCCAGGGCTTCCCGGGGCAACCGCAGGCGCGGACGGATGGAGAATCCATAATCCAAGGGAAGTCCCGCCGTGTGTCCGAACAGGCCCACATCCCCATGGTACAGGGTCAAATACTCCGCAGGCAGGGCAGCGAAGTGTCCGTTGAGCGCATCGAATGGGACCCACTGGCTTTGAAGGTTGACCTCCACCCACTGATGGCTCGTCCGTTTGTCCCCCGTCTCGAGGATGAGCCCCCCGACCAACCTCGCCGGCAAGCCGATGTGGCGACACAGGGCCACAAACAATCGGCTCTTTCCATTGCACGATGCCTCCCCAAGACGCAAGGCCGTCAGGGCATCCGTCGTGCCCTTGAAAGCCGCACCGTCCAGGGCCAGCACCGCCTCATGAATGCGCCGCAGGGCCTCAACGGCATCGAGTCCCTCCAATTCCAGACGCCGGGCCAATGCGGCAATGTCTGGATGGTCGGACTGGATCACCTCCGTGCTCACGAGATAGGCCTTCAATTGGGGGGAGGGACGAGAGGGGGTCGTCATGGCGGCATCCTCAAGGTCCCACTCCACAGCGCGGGTGCGCACCACCGTGCGGTATTGCACGGGGCCGGTCACCTGACGCCAGGAGGCCCGACGGCCATGTGCGTCCCGGGCGATGACATCCACCCCCTGTCCCTGGATGACCCCTTCCTCCAACACCTGCTGACGGGCATCTCCCACGGGCAGGTAGGTGCGGAAGTCGCCCCCCTGGTCTCCACCCCGGAGCTCCATCCGAAACACGACTTCATGAACCCGCTGCGGCAAGGTCCGCTCCAGTACGTCGGCCAGCCCGTCCCCGTCCTCTCGGGACAGGGCATTCCACATGGCAAACAAGGGCCACAGGATGCACAGGGCGAGGACAATCCGGTACGAAATCGGGGCTGAAGAGGACGAATCCGTCACGGACACGAAGTTCCAAAAACCGAAAGCAGAACCAAGAGGTCCGTCGTGCCGACGAGGCCATCTCCCGTGAAATCCGCAGGCCCATCCGTCAGGGTGCCGAATGTGCTGAGCAGGATCAACAAGTCTGAGGTCGTGATGGTCTGGTCTCCGTTCAAGTCCCCCACACAGTCATTGGCTTGAGCCATCGCGTGGAGAAGCCCAGGTTCCAATTGTCCCACGGGCAGCATCACGGACGCGTGCGGGACTTCGTACCCCACCGTCCACGAGACGGATCCAAACGCCGTGACTGTCGACCCGGTGGCCGTCACCGGAGCATGCTCCGTCCAACTGACTTGCGCACACGCCAGGGACATCATGCCCAGCCAAACCGCCAAACCCAGCGCGAGGCGCATCCCCAATTCTGCTGGTTTCATTCGGATGCCGGCATGGAAACAGGAGCAGCAGACACCACCGAGTCCGGGAGCAGTGCCCATGAAGCCACCCACTGTTGCATTTGAATCATGAGCCCCTGAAGCTGCGCCAACGTGACCAGCTCATCCGGGTTGACCGCATCCACCCCTGCAACGGGCTGGTTGAATTGCGCCGGTCCCTCCACGGCAATGCTCTGACCGGCCAACCTCAACAATTCCGGGAGATACAATGTGTCTTGCGGTGTTCCGGTCAGGGGGATCCCGACGGGGGCTCCGATGTGCAGGAATTGGCGGGCCATCACCACCGTGGTGTCCGCGGCGGGCAGGACCCCCTCCTTGGTGCCCAGATTGGTTCTTCGGGTGCCGACCAGCTCGAGCTCATTGGCCGCATTCGCCCGGATGTCGTCGAGGGACTCGAGGCGGACATCGTCACCGGACTCGAGACGGACATCACTCGTGGCGATCATCTTGATGTCATCATCCGCAAAAGCGGAGACGTCATCCCGCCCGGACAGAATCACGTCGCGCTGGGCTTGAAGTCGAACCACCTCCGTCAAAAGCGTATCCCCTTCCCGCGTGTTGCCCACCACAATCAAGCTGTCCGCATGCAACCGGACCGTGTCGGATTCCAGACTGAGACGCAGGTCCTCTTCGCCTTGGTAGAACCATCCGTTGCCCGCGTACTGGGCCTTCGGAACCTCCCCGAGCCACTGGGTGCCGAGATCAACCGGAGCATCCGTCCCGGTCCAAGTGGCCGACATCTGCAGCGCTTGATGCCACGGAAGGCCTTCCCACAGGGCGCCACCGCCGATGCGGACCATGATGAGACCAAACGCATCCGTGGTCACCGGAAGTTGTTGGGACCAGAGCAGGCTGTCCGCAGCATTCAACACAGACACGCCCAGCGTACCGCCCGCATTGGCCAAGGGTGCCCCGTCCGCATCGCGGAGGAGGGCCTGATACGACATGCCCTGGGCATTGCCCGGAGACTGGGCCATCAAGTACACCGGGCTCAACAAGGCTCCGAACAAACCGACAACGGCGATGTGGCGCAACACATTCATGGTCAACAATGAAAATAAGCCCGGGCGCAGGGCATCCTCCGGACGTCTGCAAAGTTCAGACAGAACGCATGGCGCTTGGGTCACCCACGTCACCTCGTCCGTTCGCCTGCGCGCACCCGAACTGCCCTTTCCAGTGATTCCTCCTGTCCTGTTGGCAATGTCCGCCTCGCCACCGTTGACCTGAGCCTCCTTCCGGTAGCTTGTGGGCACTGCGCCATGACCCAAGCACGCCCCACCCTGACCTGGTCGACCCAGCAGCTGTTGCGCTATGCCATCCTGCTGTACTGGTCGATTTTCTGGCTCTTCAACCTGATTGACAAGGCAATCGGCGGCGCCCATTTCCTGTGGGTCGGCCGCGACCGGTTTGCCCAGTTCCAGAAGTACTTCGCCTCCGTCGGCCTGGACTCGCCCCACATCGCCAATGCGGCGCTGGCCGTGGCCGCCGCCCTCGAGGCGTTCGCCTTCGTCTTCTTCGCCGGCGCCCTGCTCCACGAGCTGCGCGGCCGGACCGATTCAAGCCACCGGCTCGCCCTGATCGGCACCCTGTTCACCCTGGGCACCTTCACGTTTTTCTCCATCGGCGACCACTGGTTCGGCGACCGGTTTGAATTGCTGGAGCACACCCTCTTCTGGTTTGTCTCGCTGGCCTCATGGGTCGTGTTCACCCGGCTCAAGGCCCAGGCGCCCACCGATCCCGTGGCCCTGCCCAAGGCACAGCGCCTGATTGCCGGCATCGCCGGTGGGGTCCTCGTGCTGGTCACCGCCACCGCCATCTTCCGCCACAACACCACCGACTTCCCCAAGCGCACCGCCGCCATCGCCGCCGAACCGGTCGGGGACCACATCTACAAGGTGGCCTTTCCCTTCCTTGGCGGCAGCTCCGTCTTCGAGAACTCCCTCGCCCTTTTCAAGGAACAGCACCCGGGCGAAGCGATCCAGCACATCTACACCGTGCCGAATCCGTTGCGCCTGAAGAAGGCCGACGCCCTCATCTTCTACATCATCACCGAGGACACGCCATGACCGAACGCCGCCTCCTCCGCTTGGCCATCCTCGTGTTCTGGACCCTCTTCTGGGGCCTCAGCGTGACGGACAAGATCATCCCCGACGTCCAGCACCTCTGGGTGGGCAAGGACTTCTTTGCCCTGTTCATCAAATTCTTCGCCTCCCTCGGATTGAAGGACCCCCTGTTTGCCACCGCCGCCCTCGCGTTGGTGTCCGGGCTCGAGGCCGTCAACTTCGGGCTGTACCTCGCGGCCTTGATCAGCTTCCGCAAAGGCGATGCCGCCGTGACCGACCGGTGGTTCTTCCGGGCCATCCTCGCCTCCATGGTGCTCTTCAGCCTGTTTTCCATCGCCGACCAGGTGTTTGGCGACCGGTTCCAACTCCTCGAACACGGGCTCTTCTGGATCATCCTGCTCGCCTCCTGGATCGTGTTCCGGCACATTCCGATGGAGGACGGCGCGACGCTCGGGGCTTCCCCTGCGGCTGAGACCCGGGGGTGGATGGTCGGTGGCCTGGTCCTGACGCTGGCCACCGTGGCCACCCTCTGGCGCTTTTCGGACGCCACCTTCCATCAGGTGGAGGCGCCCGTCGCCGGCCAGGAAGTGGTGGACGGCGTCTACAAATTCGATTTCCCCTTCCTCGCCGATAAGGTCGTCTGGGAAAACACCGTCAATGCCTTCATGGCCGAGCATCCGGAATTGAAGATCCAATACATCTACACGGGGCCTTCGGAGCTGAATTCCAAAAAGAAGACCCACCTGCTGCTGTACGTCTTCACCGAGCCGGCCTGAACGCGAAAAGCGGCCCATTCCCGCTGGAACCGGACCGCTTCATCGCGTAGAACCGAAGACAGCCTTGCAGCCGCATCCGAGAAGGAGCACGGCGGGTTTCCGCCGGCCTGGGTGAGCCCAATTCAAAAGCCCACCCGATTCGTGCGACAAGATATAGGATAAATCCTACAAATTGATCTTCGCTGGCAATTTTCCCATGGATGCACTCTGAATTCCGCGAACACCCGGTGGGGAAATCCTGCCGAAACCTGTGGACCTGAGGGGACCTGCACCCCACTTGCCCCCCTAAATTCGCCCGCGACATGGCCAAGAAGAAGATCATCACCCGCGCCTCGGAGAAATTCCTGGAGGCTTACCTCAACAACCCGTCTCCCACCGGCTTCGAAAGCGGGGGCCAGAAGCTCTGGCTCGACTACATCACGCCCTACATCGACGAACACATCGTCGACACCTACGGCACGGTGGTCGGCGTGATCAACCCGGAGGCCAAGTACAAGGTGGTCATCGAGGCGCACGCCGACGAGATCAGCTGGTTCGTGCACTACATCACGAACGACGGCTTCATCTACCTCCGCCGCAACGGGGGCAGCGACCACCAGATCGCCCCGTCCAAGCGCGTGGACATCCACACCCAGAACGGTCCGGTGAAGGCCGTCTTCGGTTGGCCGGCCATCCACACCCGCACCGCGGGCAAGGAGGCACCCCCGACCCTCAAGAACATCTTCCTCGACGTCGGCGCCAAGGACAAGGCCGAGGTCGAAGCCATGGGCATTCACGTCGGCTGCGTCGTCACCTATGAGGACGAGTACATGCTCCTCAACAAGCAGTGGTACGTCGGCCGCGCGCTCGACAACCGGGCCGGTGGCTTCATGATCGCCGAGGTCGCCCGGATGCTCCACGAGAACAAGGTCAAGCTGCCGTTTGGCCTGTACATCACCAACAGCGTCCAGGAGGAGATCGGCCTGCGCGGCGCCCAGATGATCGCCGAGCGCATCCAGCCGGACGTGGCCATCGTGACCGACGTCACGCACTGCACGCAGACACCGATGATGAACAAGATCGAGCAGGGCGACGTCGCCGCCGGCAAAGGCCCGGGCGTCACCTACGGACCCGCGGTCCAGAACAACCTGCTCCAGCGCATCATCGACACCGCCGAGGACAAGAAGATCCCGCTGCAACGCATGGCCGCCAGCCGCTTCACCGGCACGGACACCGACGCGTTTGCCTACTCCAACATGGGGGTCGCCAGCGCGCTGATCTCCCTTCCGCTGCGCTACATGCACACCACGGTGGAGATGGTCCACAAGCAGGACGTCGAGGACTGCATCCGCCTCATCTACGAGACGCTGCAGAACATCGAAGTCGGCGAGGACTTCAAATACCTCTGAGGGGGATCTGGTCCGTCCAGCCGCGGAGCTGGTGGACATCGAGCGGTTTGGGCAGCAGGGCCTCCACAATGGGGTGACCCGATGCCCGCTCGAGGTCCTCGCGGTCGAGGGTGGCGCTGAGCATGAACACGGTCATCCCCGACAGCGCGGAGGCCGGCAGGAATTCCAGCCGCTCCAGCACGCCGAATCCGTCCATGCCCGGCATCAGGATGTCGAGCAGGATGACGAGGCGCCCCTCGGCGAGGGCGGAGCCGGGCCGAACGTCGTTTTCCTCCACCCCGGAATCGGCCATGAGCGCCTCCAGGAAAGAGGGACCATCCTTGAACTTGCGCACGCTCGCCATCATGGCGGCCTCGAGAAGGCGGCCATTGACCACGCGGTCGATCTCGTTGTCATCGACCAGCCAGAATTCCAGTTCGGAAGCCATGTCCATGAAATACGGGAGGAGACGCCCAAAGGTTTGTAGGAGCGATTCCGAAGGCCCTCACCCTCGGCATGGACAACCTCAGACCTGGCCCTTCTGGGACCGCATCCACTTCTCGAAGCGCGCGTGCTCGTCCAGGACGCGGGTGCGCATGGACCGCAGATCGGCCCCCACACCGGCCGCCGCTCCGGCACCCCCGGCGGCCAGCTCGCCGGAAAAGCGGTCGAGGTCCTCGGCAAACCCGTTCAGGGCGGACAGCACCTGGTGGCCATTGCGCGCACTGTTCACCCGAGTTTGGTTCAGCACGTAGGCCGATTTGATCACGCTCCTGAGCTCCTCCTCGTTCCACGGCTTGGACACGAACCGGTACACCTGCCCCTTGTTGATCGCATCCACCACCGCGTCGGTGTCCGCGTAGCCCGTCACCAGCACGCGGGAGATGTCCGGGTGGTCCGGCATGATCAACTCGAAGAACTCCACCCCGCTGATCCGCGGCATGCGCTGGTCGCTGAGCACCACATGGAACTCATGGTCGTCGAGCATCCGGACCGCCTGGTGCGGCTCCGCGCAGGTGTGCACCTCGAAATCCCGGCGGAAGGCCGCCTTGAACGAAAACAGGTTGGGCTCCTCGTCGTCGAGGTAGAGTACGCGGATGATCTCCTCTTCCATGGTCGTGTTCGCTGCGCGGTCAGGCCGCTTCCGAGTTCGGGTTGCTCATGATGTCGAGGGGAAAGGTCAACACGAACGTCGTGCCCTCCCCCAGCCGGCTTTCCACGGCAATGCGCGCGCCGTGGTCGTCGAGGATGCCCTTGACGATGCTCAGGCCGAGGCCGGTTCCCTTGCCGATTTCCTTGGTCGTGTAGAAGGGGTCGAACAGGCGCTGCTGCGTCTCCTCGTCCATGCCGGTGCCGTTGTCCCGGACCCGCACGATGAGCTCATGCGCCTTGCCGTTGGCGTCGAGGGTCTGGTCCAATTCCACGCGCACCTCCCGCTCTTCCGGCTCCTGCCAGCGGCTTTCGGTGGCCTGCACCGCGTTGACGATGATGTTCATGAACACCTGGCTCAGCTTGCCGCTCTGGCAATACAGCGACGGCACGTTGTCGGCCAGGTCCACCTCGATGCGGGCCCGGCTGCGCGCACGGTCGCCCAGGACGGTGATGCTCGCCTCGAGCAGGTCGGACAGCGCGGCCTCCACCGGCTTGTCTCCGTCCATCCGCCCGAACACCCTCAGGCCGCCGACGATGCGCGCCGTCCGGTCCGCACCCTCCAGAATGCCCGAGATGAGCTGCCGGCTTTCCTCCTTGAGGAACCCGAGGTCCAGCTTCCGGGCCTTGGCGCGCGCCGCCTCCACGAGCCCATCCGCACCCGACGTTCCCTCGGCGAGGGCCGCGAGCGCGTCGGCGTGTGCATCGATGATCTCGATCAGCTCCTCCAAGTCGCGCCGCAGCGACGTCGCGTTGCTCTGGACGTAGTTGATCGGGTTGTTGAGCTCGTGGGCAATGCCGGCGGTCATCTGACCCAGCGACGCCAGCTTCTCGGTCTGGATCAGCTGATCCTGGGCGCCCTGCAACTCCGAGAGGGTGCGCGACAAATCGGAGTTGGCCGTGGCCAGGTCCGCCGTGCGCCGGGCAACCCGGTCCTCCAATTCAGCATTCTGCTCCTTGACGATCCGTTCGTTCTCGAGGGAGGCGGCCAAGGCCTTGGCGTTGGCGGCATCACTGGATCGCTTGAGCACATTGATCCGGTCCCCGAGCGCAAAACTCAGCAGCAGCATTTGCAGCACCGTCCCCAAAGGAAGAAGCAGGTGCGTGAATGGGGTCGAGGCCAGCACCCCGAAATCCCGCAGGGCCTGCATGGTCACGGCTCCGATGAAAATCAGCCACGCCACAAAAAACCACAGCGCCGGGCTGTTCCCCCGTCGCCAACTGATGAGCGAGAGGACCAGCATCGCCGGAGCGGACAGGGCGCCGAGGTTCACGAGGTTGTACGCCACCATCGGAAAGCCTGCGATCGCCGCCACCACCGCGGCCGTGTAGACGAGCAGCAACAGGTTGATCACCCGGTTCCACCGCGGGGTGTACCGCCGCACCTCCAGGAAATCCCGGGCAAACATCAACGCCGCAAGGCCCGACGCCGCACCCGTCAAGGTGAGGCCGTTGCGGGCGAACCAGGGCACGTCGCCCCAGATCAGGCGGTCATAGCCATTGAACCCCCACTGCACGAGGCCCACGGTCAAGGTCACGAGGACGTAACTGTAATACGCCTGCTGACCAGTGCTGAACGCGAGGAAGCAATTGTAGATCAGGATGGCCAGGACAATGCCCGTGTACAAGGCCACCCCGAGGTCCCGCTTCTCGCGCAATTCGGCCACCCGATCCTCGTGGACCAGGCTGAAGGGCAGGACGAGGGGCTTGGTGCTCCGCACGCGGAACCAGAGGTCGTGGCCCTCGTTGAGCGGAAGGGGAAACGTCGGGATGAGGTCTTCCGTCCGTCCAAAGGCCGCTCCGGCCGGCGTCCGCAGCAGGACGCGGGGTCCATCCATCACCACCGCCTCGATCGAGTCGAGGGTTGGGTTGTCGAGGATGATGCGCCCCTGTCGGGGGGCACCCTGCCAACCGCTGACGCGAATCCACAAGGCGTCAGCCAGGGAACCCAGATTGGGGCGCTCTCCATCGAGCGTGTCCAACGCGGCGAGCCTCAGGTGGACCTCCTCCGCACGGAGGGAGCCGTCCGGATCATGCAACACCTCCAGCCGCAGGGCATCCACATTCCGGGGCCCGTCACCGGTGCACCCGCACAGTCCGCTCCCCGCGA
The DNA here is from genome assembly GCA_049610565.1 of Flavobacteriales bacterium. GTDB lineage: Bacteria > Bacteroidota > Bacteroidia > Flavobacteriales_D > Sanyastnellaceae > UBA8752. The sequence goes on from JBMYZR010000006.1 coordinate 48,038, forward strand.
GGAGGACCGCCAGGGTCCAGGCCCACACCCGTCCATATGGCGGGCGGGACACGGTCATGCCATGTGGTTTTCGACGCGGTAGTGAATCCGGTGGAACCGGCCGTCGATGCCGTGCACGTGATTGGGTTCCTCTGCCGCGCGGCGCGCCATCTCCTGCACGTCCTCGGCCGCATCGGCCAAGCTTTCCGGATGGAGGAAATGTCCAATCTCACTCCGGATGGGCGGAGCTGGGTAAGCAAACTGCCCGTCCTCTCCGAGGTGCTCGAGGATGGTGAACCCCAGCTCGCGCTGGATGGGCCGCATGTTGGTGCCCATGAAGGCAAAGCCGTGGCGGATGTCCAATTGCGGCATCAACCCGAGCCCGACACAGGCCATCGGCAGCATGCCGATTCCCGCCACTGCCGTCTCGCGCCGGCTCCAGAGCGCGCAGAACTCGCCGCACCCCTCCGCCTGCCGCTCGTCGAGGTAGCGCATGAGGTCGGGGCTCAGACCGCCCACCGCCTTCTCCAGCGGAAGCGTGCCCGGGGCCGTGCGGCGCTGCAGGCGCATGCCGCTGAGCAGCACCTCATCGTCCTGGCAGGTCAGCAGGAACAGGGTCGTGTCCGGATCATCCAACCAATCCTGGCCGAAGGACGTCAGGTTGCGGATCCCGGCCGCACGCAGGACAGACTTGTGGCCTTCCGCGAACCGGGCGGACAGCCCGGGGTCGTCCGAGGCGCGGAAGATGTGCAACGTGACCTCCCGCAGCGTGCGGGCAATGTCGACGGACTCACGCGGTATGTGCGACGGAGAGCTGCTCATGCAAATCGAATCGTAGGCGTTGGTCGGCGAGGGCCTCCCCGAGGAGGATGCGCCGGATGATGGCGGCAGCGGCGCCGGCCCCGAGGGCCACGTCGCTGTGCAATTGGGGCCAACCGGCCAGGGTCTTCCCGACCTCGGCCAGGCTGTCCATGGCGCGCGGGCTGATGGCGGACAGGTCCACGAAGGCATCCAGCCATTCGGGTGTCCACGTGCCACTCTCCGCGAGCTCGGTCAGCTGCTCGGCCGTCACCCGGCCGTGCAGGAAATCCACGGTCTCCTCGACGTCGTAGCGTTCGACGTCGAGCAGGCCGCGGTCGTTGGTTTCCATGATCAACGGAATGCGGCGGTCGCGCGCACCGAGACGGAGCAACGCCTTGGCCTCGGGGCCGTCGCACGCGTCCACCACGAGGTCCACCCCGTCGAGGAAATCCGCGATGTCCTCCCGGCGGAAGCCCTCGGGCCACACTTCGACCTCGAGGTAGGGATCGATCTCGGCGATGGCCCGCGCCGTGGACGCCCACTTGGGCGCGCCCAGCTCGAAGAGCGAGCACGACATCCGGTTCAGGTTGGACAGTTCAATGCTGTCCGCATCCGCGATGTGGAGCTTGCCGACGATGCGTTCCATGGCGAGGGCCAGGGCAATGGTCCGGCCCACGGACAGCCCCACGACCCCCACGGTCTTGCCTTCGAGCATCGCCTGCTCCTCCGGCCGGATCTTCAGCTGGTTGCGGTTGGTGCGCACGGCCTTGAACTCGGCTTCCTCGAGAAGGAGGATGCCCCGTCGGCGCCAGGGATACCAGGCGACGGTGCCGTACCGGCCCGTCTCCGTGGCGGCCTTGCGGGCGGTGAACGCCGCCTCGGCCTGCTCATCCGGGATGTCCCGCCCCAGCCAATCCGGCTGAATGGACAGCCAATCCCGCCATTGTCCCGCCAACCGGCCCGCGTCGAGCGGAGCCGAGCCGGCGCGCGAAAACGCCCGCCAATCGGCCAATCCCTGAGGATCGGAGAGGGTGAAGAGTCTCGGACGGTCGGACGCGGAGGCCATTCCCGTGAAGATCCACCACGGACCCGCCGCCGTGCGCCGCCGGCCAAGGGCTTATCCACGTTGCCCGGTGGACGCCGGAAAAATCACCGGAATGCACCGTAACCCTCGGTACACTTCTCCGTAAGGGGGACCATGGTGTTGACTTCTCCCACGTTCCGCATCGAGATCGTGCCCAATGCATTGGCGGCACGCCCCGACCTCTTCGAAGGGCTCGATTCCGTCCTGCCCGCACTCGACGTGCAGCTCGAGGAATCGTGGTCCGGATTGGAGGGCGCCCCCACCGAGGTTCTCGTGACCGCCAATGTCGAACAGGCGATCCACGACTCGCGGGCCATCTTCCTCGTCTGCCCCAAGCCCGACCCGACGCTCCTCTCCGGCCTCATCGACACGGGCCGCGCCCTGCGCTGGATTCCCGAGGGCACCGCCCACGGCACGTGGGTGGACGGCTTTGCCCGCTTCCTCCTCGCCAAGCGCATTTCCGAACGGGCCCAGGCCCAGACACGCCGGGCCAACCGCTCCGCGCACCTGTCCAGCCCACGCCGCCGGGCCAGCTGACGCCAGCCCTCAGAGCTCGCCGGCGCGCATCCGGATGTACTTGGCGGCCAACAGGTTGGCCCAATCCCGAATCAGGTCCAGCGACTCCTGCGTCTCCGGCGTGACCGCCTTGCCCGACATCCGGAGCACGAGCCATCCGTAGAGGGCAATCAACATCGATTCCACTTCCGATTTCCCGGCCTCACCGCGCGCCTCCATGGCCGACAGGTGGGGCTGCGCTGCGTCCACGGCGGCCTTGTATTCGCCATCCTGCAACACGTCGAGCAGGGTGCGGTGCAAATAGGTCAACTCGATCATCAGCTCGTCGAGCGCCATCCGGTGCCCGCCGCTCAATTTGTTTTCCCGCTTCAGGTCGCGCATCAAGTCCGCGAACCAGGTCAGCTCCGCATCGAGCCGGTCCCCCTCGTAGGCGGACGACAGGTGCAGCCGCAGCGCACCCAGGTCGAAGTCCACCGCCCGGACGAGGTCCTCCATCTGCCATTCGTAGAGCAGGTATTCCACCACGTGCTGGTGGCGTTTTTCCGATGCCGTCGTCTCCGTCATGCCGGGTCGTTCTGGGGTGAATCGTTGGATTCCAAGGCGGTGGCCCGGGCCTCCTTCATCTGCAGGAAGACCTGCTGCACCTCGGGGATGAGGCGCTCGCCGAACGCCTTGACGGCCTCCAGGCCGCCGCTGCCCTCCACGGGCAACCGGTAGGTCTGTTCGAGCGGACCCCAGACGAACTGGAGGTGGTACTTCTCGTTCCATTCCTGGACGATGATCCGCATGGCGCGGTGGGGGATTTGGGCAACGGTCCGCATGGGATTCGGCCGCGAAGGTAGAATTTCGCAGCGTGCAAGACCCCTGGCTCGAACGATGGCGTGGCCCCTTGGCCGACCGACCGGATGCCCTCGCCGCCCTGATGCGGCTGCGGTGGGCCGTCGGATCGGCGCCGCTCATGGCCCGCCACCCCGACCTGGGGTTCCAGGTCCTCGACGACGCCTGGTTTGCCGACGCCCTCGACGCGGACCTGCCCCTCTTCGACGATTGGGCCGCCCGCCTCGTCATGGGCGAGGACCCGTTGCCGCCCGGCGTCCTCGACGCCCAGGGCCAGCTGCTCGGCAAGCATTTCGAAGCCCTCATCGCCGCGTGGCTCGACGCATCGCCCCACTTCCGGCTGCGCGCCCACGGCGTCCAGCTTCAGCACGACAAGCAAACGGCGGGCGAGCTCGATTTCCTGGTCGACGACCTCCGGCGGGGCCGCACCCTGCACATCGAGGTCGCGAGCAAATTCTACCTCGCCGCCGAGGACGGGTCCGCGTGGGAGAACTGGATCGGCCCCTCCGGCCGCCACGACACGCTGCGCACCAAGATGGACAAGCTGGTCGACCAACTCGCCGCCAGCCGGCTCGCCCCGGCCCGCGACTTCATGGCCGAGCACCGCATCCCGACGCCCGAACCGGTGCTGCTCATGAAGGGCTGGTTCTTCCACCACCACAGCCGATTGCACCGCCACAAAGGCCCGCGGTGGTCCCATCCGGGCTACAACGCCGGCTGGTGGTGCCGGCCCGACGAGGCCTTCGAGGTCATGGGCAGCGACCACGTCCGCATCCTGCCGCTCCCCAAGGGACGCTGGCTCGGCCGCTTCCACCCCGTCGCCGGGGATCCACCGCTGCATTGGAGCCGGGTCGAGGCCGTGCTGGCCGATCACTTCAGCCGCACCCGCCGGGCGCTGATGTGCGCAGTCGTCATCGAGGGCGACGGCGGCTGGGAGGAGCTCTCCCGCGGGTTCGTCGTCCACCCGGATTGGCCGGACCTCAGGCGCTGACCCCGGCTAGACCAGCGGTCAACCCACAGGCAGCCTCGCGTTTACCCCCAGAAGAAGGCGTAGAGGAACGCCAAAATCGTGAGCACCGCAAACGCCCCCACCGTGTACAGCGGCTCGGTGGCAAACGTGGCCTTCGAAATCGTGATGCCCTTCGGGTCGTCGGCCCCCTTCCCTTCCGACCGGCTCACCACCGCGATGACCAGCATCGTCAGCAGCGACGTCAGGCCCATCTGGTCGAGGAAGGGCAGCTCCACAAACAGCGCGCTGTCCGACCAGCCCTTGGGCGCCACCTTGAAGTACATGGCGATCGGAATGGACGCCAGCGCCCCGACGATGGCACCGCGGTTGGTCGTCTTCTTCCAGAACAGGCCGAGGATGAACACCGCAAGGATGCCCGGGCTCACCACGCCGGTGTACTCCTGGATGAACTGGAACGCCTGGTCGATGCCGCCGAGCAGGGGCGCCATCACGCAGGCGATGGCCAGGGCGACCGCCGCCGAGATTCGGCCCATCCGCACCGTGGCGCGGTCGTCGGCGTCCGGCTGGATGTGCGCCTTGAAAATGTCCATCGTGAAGATGGTCGACGTGCTGTTGAGCATGGACGCGAGCGACGACACAATGGCGGCCGCAAGCGCCGCGAAGGCCAGGCCCTTGAGGCCGGTCGGCAGGAATTGGAGCAGCCACGGGTAGGCGTAATCGGGGTTGGCGCCGGTGGGCGGCTTGTTGGCCGCGGCCTCGCCCAGGCTGGCCATCACCCCCGCGTCCTGCGTCATCACGTAGGCGGCGATGCCGGGGATCACGACGATGAGCGGCAGGATGAGCTTGAGGCCGGCGGCAAACAGGATGCCGCGCTGGCTTTCCTTGAGCGACTTGGCCGCCAGCGTCCGCTGGATGATGTACTGGTTGAAGCCCCAGTAGTACACATTGGCCACCCACATGCCGCCGACGAGGACGCCGATGCCGGGCAGGTTCATGTACTCCGGATGCCCCTTGTCGAGGATCATGGCAAACTTGTCTGGGGCCGCCTCGTAAATCGTGCGGAAGCCGGCCCACATGCCGCTTCCCCCGGACACGGCGTCGAGCGCGAGGTAGGTCGTGACGAGGCCACCGAGGACCAGGAAGACCACCTGAATGACGTCGGTCCAGGACACGGCCGACAGACCGCCGTACAGCGAATAGGCCGCCGCAAAGGCCGCCAGGCCGAGCACCCCGTAGACCATCGGAATGCCCATGATGGTCTCCAGCGCGAGCGATCCGAGGTACAGCACGGAGGCGAGGTTGACGAAGATGTAGAGCGAGATCCAGAAGACGGCCAGAATCGTCTTGAGCTCAGTGGAGTACCGCTTCTCGACGAACTCGGGAATCGTATAGAGTCCCTTCTCGATGAAGATGGGCAGGAAGTATTTGCCGACGAGGATCAGGGTCAACGCCGCCATCCACTCATACGAGGCGATGGCCAGGCCGATCTTGAATCCGGAGCCGGACATGCCGATGAACTGTTCGGCGGAAATGTTGGCCGCGATGAGGGAGGCGCCCACCGCCCACCAGGGGAGCGACTTGCTGGCGAGGAAGTAATCCTCGGCGTTTTTCTGGTGGCCCTTCTTGTCGCGGGACACCCAGAGGCCGACCCCGAGAATGAGGACGGCATAGCCGATGAAGATGGCGTAGTCGAGCGCCGAAAAGGTGCTGGTCATGAAGGCGTAAGGTGTTGATGACCCCGCAGCATTGACCGGGTCGGCAGTGGAATGTACGCCGTACACGGTTTCCCCGCCCAAGAGCCCCGCGGGGACTTAAATTCGGGGCACGGACCTACCGCCCCGCCGCATGCGCCCACAGCTCCTCCTCCCCTTCGCTTTCCTCCTGTTCACCATGGTCCCGGACAACGCTTTCGCCCAGACCCTGTTGCCCTACATCGAGGACCCGTCCATGGTGGAGGAAAACAAGCTCCAAGCCCGGGCGACCTTCTACACGGCCTCGTCCGAAGACGCGGTCAGTGCCGACATGCCGTCCTACGGCGACCGCTACCTCAGCCTCGACGGCACCTGGAAATTCAAGTGGTCGCGCAGTCCCGAGGAACGGCCGGTGGGCTTCGAAGCCCAGGGGTACGACGTCTCAGGCTGGGACGACATCCCGGTCCCGGCCAACTGGGAGCTGCACGGTTTCGGCACGCCCATCTACACCAATCACCCCTACCCATTCTATTGGCAGCAGACCCCGACGCCGCCGGACATCCCCGACGGATGGAACCCGGTCGGCAGCTACGTCCGCACCTTCGAGGTCCCGAAGGCCTGGGCCGACCAGCGCGTCATCCTGCACTTCGGCGCGGTGAAATCAGCCTGCTTCGTGTGGGTCAATGGGGAGCGCATCGGGTACAGCCAGGGATCCAAGCTGCCCGCCGAATTCGACATCACCGATGCCCTGCAACGCGGGGAGAACGCCCTCGCCGTGGAAGTCTACCGATGGAGCGACGGCAGCTTCCTGGAGTGCCAGGATTTCTGGCGCATCTCCGGGATCGAGCGCGAGGTCTGGCTCCACATGCGGCCGCAGGCCCACCTCGCCGATGTGGAGGTCAACGCCCAACTCCGGGGAGGCTACACCATCGGCGCCCTCGAAGTCACGGTGGACATGGCCTGCCTCGGGGAAAATGCCTTCAACGGCACCCTGGCCTTCACCCTGTCCCGAAACGGGTCTGAAACGGCGACCGCCGAGGTCCCGGTTCAGATGAGCGCGCGCGAAACCGCCCCTTTCACATGGCGGGAAACCCTGCCGGGCGTGGACGCCTGGACGGCGGAGACCCCGAACCTGTATGACCTCGATGTCGCCCTGCGCGGAGCGGATGGCCAGACCCTCGAAGCCACGCGGCTCGAAGTCGGGTTCCGCGACATCCGCATCGAAAATGGCCTGGTCAAGGTCAACGGCAGGCCGCTCCTGATCAAGGGCACCAACCGCCACGAACACCATCCGGGGACCGGCCACGTCATCGATCGGGCCACGATGGAAGCCGACATCCGCACCCTGAAGGCCCACAACTTCAATGCCGTCCGGACCTCGCATTACCCCAACCACCCCTATTGGTACACCCTCTGCGACCGCTACGGACTCTACGTCGTCGACGAGGCCAACATCGAAAGCCACGGCATGGGCTACGCGCCCGACCGCACCCTCGGCAACAACCCGGATTGGGAACACGCCCACCTGGTGCGCACGGCCCGCATGTTCCTCCGCGACCGCAACCACGCCTCCATCCTGTGCTGGTCCCTCGGCAACGAGGCCGGCAACGGCGTGAACTTCCGGGCCACCTACGACTTCCTCAAGGCATCCGACCCCAGCCGTTTCGTCACCTACGAACGCGCGGAGACCGCACCCAACACGGACGTCTACGTCCCCATGTACGCGGACTACAACCACCTCGAGCAGTTCGCCCGCCAGAAAAAGGACAACCGGCCTCTGATCCAGTGCGAATACGCCCACGCCATGGGCAACAGCCTCGGTGGGTTCAAGGAATACTGGGACCTCTACCGCAAGCACCCCCGCCTGCAGGGCGGCTTCATCTGGGACTTCAAGGACCAGGGCCTGTGGAAGGAACAGGACGGGCGACGCTTCCTGGCCTATGGCGGCGACTACGGCCCGAAGGACACCCCGAGCGACCACAACTTCCTCAACAACGGCCTCGTGGCCGCCGACGGTACGCCCCAGCCGCACATGCTCGAAGCCAAGCAGGTGCAGCAGCCGCTCCAATTCCGCCTCGCCTCGCCGGACGGACTTGCCGTGAAGGCCTCCAGCGAATACCGGTTCCGCGACGTCACGGTAGACATGAACTGGCAAATCCTGGTCGGTGGCCGCATCGCCGGGGAGGGTGTCCTGCCTGCCGTCACCTTCGGACCGGAATCGAGCCTCACCCTGGACATCCCGCACAAATGGAACGCAGGGGGCAACACCGGGGAAGTGTTCCTCAACCTGTCCGCCACCCTCACCGGTGCCGAGCCCCTGCTGCCTGCCGGGCATGAGCTGGCCAAGGTTCAGTTCCTCCTGCAGGAAGGCACGCCTGCGGCCGCACCACCGGCCAGCGGCCTGGTCGGCATGACCGTGGAGGAGGGCAATGTGGTCCTCTCCTTCGAGGGGGGCACACTGTCGCTGGTCCGCAACACGGGAGAGGTCGCCGCCTACCGCATCGGCAAGCGGGACCTCGTCATCGGCGGAGCGCAACCGAATTTCTGGCGTCCGCCGGTCGACAATGACTACGGCGCCTCCAGCCCGCAGAACTACGCAGAGTGGCGCGCCCCCTTCACCTCGGAGGCCCCCGCCAAGATGACCAACCAGCGCCTCGACGACGGGCGCATGGAAGTGGCGTTTGCCCGGGCCATCCTCGGTGGGGACGCGGTGGTGACCGTGACCTACACCGTCGCCAACGACGGAACCGTGGACGTGGAGCAGGCCCTGCAGGCCATCGCCGGAAAGGCCAACAGCGACATCGCCGGGCGCCGCAAGGGCTTCGAGAAGGGCGAGCATGCCAACCTCTACCGCTTCGGCCAACACTGGGTGCTGCCGGAGGGCATGGAAGCGGTGGAATGGTATGGCCGCGGACCGATGGAATCCGCTGCCGACCGCAAGGAGGCCGCCTTCGTGGGACTGCATTCCGCCGAGGTCACCGACCTGGTGACGCCCTACGCCCGGCCGCAATACAACGGCACCCGGACCGACACCCGCTGGTTCCGCGTGACCGATGCCCGCGGACGCGGCCTCGAATTCAAGGCGCACGGCACGGTGGACTTCACCGCCCTCCATTACAGCCCCGACCAACTCGATGCCGGACCGGACAAGACGACGACCCAATCCCACTTCCGCCTCCTCGATCCCGTGGCGGAAACCCACCTGGACATCGACGGCTACTCGGCCGGCGTGGCGTGCATCAACAGCTGGGGCGCCTTGCCCATTCCGGAATACCGCCTACCCTACAGCGACTACACATTCGGCTTCACCTTCCGGCCGGTCGGACGCTGAATGCACCGGGCGTCCCGACCTTTGCATTGAACTTTGACTGACGCCATGCGTTGTCCCCTCATGACCTGCCGATTCCTGTTCATGGCCGTTGCGGCCCTGTTGATGACCGCCAATGCTGCCGCCCAACGCCCCAGCGGCGGAGGCCCTCCCGGCGGCGGGGGACGCGGCGAGCGGCCCGCCATCGGCGTGGTCTACGGCGAGGTGGAGGACCTGCAGTCCGGGGCCCCGATTGAATTTGCCACCATCAGCATCCTCGCCTTCGAAGAGGACAAGGTGATCACCGGCGGCGTCACCGATGCCAAGGGCCGGTTCCGCATCACCGAGATTCCGCTCGGCCGGTTCCGCGCCCAGATCGGCTTCATGGGGTACACCTCCACCACGGTGGAGGACATCCGGCTCAACCCGCGGGGCGGCATCGAACAAGACCTGGGCACGCTTCGCCTCGAACCCAACGTCCAGGCGCTCGAAGCCGCCGAAATCGTCGAACAGCGCTCCACCCTCGAGATGATGATCGACCGCAAGGTGTTCCGCGTGGGCGACGACCTCAACAGCGCCGGGGCCAACGCCACCGAGCTGCTCCGCAACGTCCCCAGCGTGGACGTCGACATCGACGGCAACCTCAGCCTCCGCGGCTCGGGCAACGTCACCATCCTCATCGACGGACGGCCCAGCGGCCTGGTCGGCTCGGCCACCCAGAGCCTGCTCGAGCAGATCCCGGCCAGCAGCATCGACCGCGTCGAGATCATCACCTCCCCCACCGCCAAATACGACCCGGAAGGCGTGGCCGGCATCCTCAACATCATCCTCAAAAAGGACAAACTGGAGGGCAAACACGGCCAGGTCAGCGTCACGTGGGGCTCGGACGAGAACCACAGCGGCTCGGTCAATGGCAACGTGCGCGGACAGAAGCTGAACTTCTCCTTCAACGCCGGCTGGAACCAGCGCAACAATTACCGCAGCGGGGACAGCGAACGGCAACAGGCCTTCGGCGGCACGCTCGCTGGAGCGTACGACTCCCTGAGTGTGTTGACCTCCAACAGCCTCGCCGACAGCGAGAGCCAGAGCTGGAACGTCCGCGCCGGCCTCGATTGGACCCCCACCCCCAAGACGACGTGGAACGTGGGCATCCGGACCAACCAGGGCCAGAATGCCAGCACCGAGGACGTGGTCAACCTCGAGACCTGGAGCACCGATGCCCTCGGCGGGTTCACCCGCTACGGCCTCTCCTCCCGCGACAACGCCTCCACCGACCTCGACGTGGGCTACGAACACAAATACGGCGAGCGGCACACCCTGCAGGCCTTTGCCCGCTGGTCGCAGCGCGAGGGCATCTCCCACGATTCCCTGTGGCAGGACCTGCCCTCCCCCGCGCTCGACACCGCCTACCTCGCCAACGCCAACCTCAACGATGGCGGCAACTGGAACACCACCGTACAGGTCGACTACGAGAAACCCCTCGACCACGACGGCAAACTCGAGCTCGGCTACAAGACCATCCTGCGGGAGAGCAACGAGGACCAGCGGTTCTGGCAGCGCGACAGCGCGAGAATCCCCTTCGAGCAGGCCTACGACTTCCGGTACCGGGAGGACATCCACGCCGCCTACGCCACGTGGGGCCGGAAATACGGCGCCTGGGGCGTGCAGGTCGGCGGACGGGGGGAAGTCGTGTACACCACGGCCGAGCTCCAGGGCGACAGCGCGGACATTGCCGCCGCCGTGGAGCAACTCGGCGGAGAGGACGCCCTCTTCGTCAACGACTACGTCAGCTTCTATCCGTCGGCCAACCTCAGCTACACCGTCGACGACCGCAACCAGTGGGTGCTGAGCTACAACCGCCGGGTCAACCGCCCCCGCGGCCGGCAGGTCAACCCGTTTGTCGACAACGCCGATCCGCGGAACCTGCGCTATGGCAACCCGTTCCTCCGCCCGGAGTACACCGACGGCCTCGAGTTCGGCCACCAGCTCACCACCAAGGCGGTGACGCTGACCACCTCGCTGTTCTACAAGACCACCCGCGATGTGATCCGGCGCTACATCGAGGTCGCCGAGACGGGCGTCGCCTACCGCACCTATGTCAACCTCGCCCGTCAGAGCAACTCCGGCCTGGAGGTCGTGGCCATGTGGCGCAAGGGCCGCACCCTGCAGGTCCGCCTCAACGGCAGCGTCTACTACCAGAGCACCGACGGCTCCAACCTCGCGCCGGACCTCGGCAACAACGGCTTCCAGGGCAACGCCGGCTACCAGGTGTCGGCCTTGGTGAAAGGCGACTGGAAGGTCCAGGTCGACGGCCGGTATCGCGCCCCCGCCGAGTACCCGCAGGGCACGTTTGCCGGCTACGTCTCGCACAGTGCGGCCGTCAACCGCGACTTCTACGACGGCAAGCTCCGGGCTTCCGTGAGGGTCAGCGACATCTTCGACCAGCGCCAATGGTCGTACACCTCCGAAGGCAGCGACTTCTTCCAGGACGGCACCTTCAAGCGCCAGTCCCGCTTCGTCTACGCCTCGCTGACCTGGTCGTGGGGCAAGCTCGAGCCCGGCCAGAAGAGAGGACGGGGCGGATACGACCGCGGCTCGGGCGGCAACTTCGAAGGGGGTGAATTCTGACGCCCTCCCCGACGGTCCCTTCCTCTTTTACGATGGCGGTTGCGCCCTCTGCCACCGCGCCGTGCGCCTCCTGCTGCGGTGGGAGCGACCCGGCTCCCGGCCCGGTCCGGCCCTGCGCTTCGCCCCCCTCGACGGGGCCAAGGCCGACCGCCTGAGGGCCGGCGGCACCCTGCCCCCCGAACGAGACGCCGTGGTCTTTGTGGCCGACAGCGAGGCCACCACAGCAGAGGCCGCCATCCGCTCCGCTTTGCGCGCCGTCGGCCGGCCGGGCTTGGCCGCCCTCCTCGGACTCTGGCCCGCCCCGCTCCGCCGATGGGGATACCGCATCGTGGCGGCCAACCGGACCCGCTGGTTCGGCCGGACGGAGGCCGCTTGTCCCCTGCCGGAGGACTCACAACGATTCCTTCTTTGAACCTCGGACGCCCGCGCCGGTCATAGTTTCGTGACCGCAGAACCGATGTCCGCCGTTCAGACCCTATCCCGCCCTGCCGAACAGGCCGAGCCCGCCGTGGACATCGGCGGCGCGGCGTGGCGCTGGTACGACGACATGGAGCAGGTGCCATGGGACCTGTGGAATGCGCTGCCCGGCGGTTCGGCCTACCTCGATCCGCGTTACCTCCACGCCATGGCGGGCCACGGCAAGGTCCAGTGCCGCATTGGCTTGCTCATGACCGCTTCGGACGCCTGCATCGGTGGCATCCAGATGCAGTCCGTCCTCAGCGAATCCCGGTCGCCCGATGAACACATGGACGTGTCCTTCGGCGTGCGGCTCTTCATGGGGCTCCTCCAACCGGGCGGGCGGCCCTTCCAGTTCCGCACCCTTGTGGCCGGGCAGGGACTCGGCACCGGAGAGCACGCCTTCCGTTGGCACGGCGCCTTGACCACCCCCGACCGCGTCCGCTTCACCGAACAGGCCTTCGAGGCGTGCGCCAAGGCATGGGGCACCCGCGTCTGGATGGCCAAGGATTTCGGGCCGGACCTCGACGCCGACCTCGCCCCGCACTGGTCGCGGAAATGGCAGCGCGCCACGTTTGACCCCCTCATGGTCACCCCCCTCGATCCCACCTGGTCCAGCCGGGAGGACTGGATGGACGCGCTGCGCACCAAGGCCCGCACCAAGGTCCGGAGCATCCTCGCGCGCAATGCCGACGTGACCCTCGAGCGCATCACCGACCCCGCCCGCCTGCGGGAACTCGGGCCGGCGCTCATCGCGCTCTACGACCAGGTGTACGGCCGGGCCAGCATCGTGATGGGCGGCCTCGAAGCCGGCGACTTCGCCCGCCTCGCCGAGCAGTGGGGCGACGACTTCCTGCTGGTCACCCACCACTTTGAGGGGCGCCTGGTCGGCTTCCACTGCGGACTGCACCACGCCGCGCCGGAAGGCGGCACCATCGAAGCGTATTTCGTGGGCTTCGACCCGGAGCTCAACAAGGAATGCGCCCTCTACCAGCGGATGCTCATCGAGTTCATTGCGTGGGGCATCGACTGCCGGGCCAGCCGCGTCGTGATGGGCCGGACCGCCATGGAAATCAAGAGCACCCTGGGCGCGTTGCCCGTGCCGATGTCAACGTGGGTGCACGTGACCCTGCCGCTGGCCATGCCCGTCATCCGCTGGATGATCCGCCGCAGCCCGCCGCACCCGTTCAAGCCGCGCCGCGCCTGGCGCGCCGAATGGCTCGACCGCTGGGAGGCGGAAGGGTTCCGGTTCAATTGAGCCGTCAGGGAGGCGTCAGGCCTCCTCCTCGACCGTGCCCCGGCCGCTGAAGGCCGCCCACAGGCTGCCGAGCAGGACCAGCAGGATCAGCACGCTGCCCGCCGACGCCACCGTCCGCGCCGTGCCCACCGACGGCATCTCGAAGGCCATCTCCACCGTGTGGCTCCCCTGCGGGACGACCACCGCGCGGAACGCGTAGTTGACGCGGAGCAGATCCGCCGGCTCACCGTCGATCGTGATGGTCCAGCCCTCCGGGTAGTGGATCTCGCTGAAGACGAGCAGGCCCTCGGCCGGCGTCTGGACCCGGTAGGTCTGCCGGTCCGGCGTGAACGACACGAGCTCGGCCCGGCCGCCACCCGCCGCACCCGGCACCACGCCCGTCAGCGCATCCGCCATCGATTCCGGCACCACAGCGGCGCGGGGATCCGTGAGCGACTCCAGCGCATCCATTTCGGCATCGGCCCCGTCGGCCATCGTCCAGCCCGAGGCGAACCAGGCGTTGCCGAGCGCTCCCGCATTGGGAATCGGCTGCTGGTTCGGGTCGAAGACGATGTACTGCGTGTTGAGCATGTGGTGGACCGGCATGCCGGCGAGCGCGGCCTCGAGGCCCTGCGCATTCGCTTTGGCGGCAAACTGCTGCTGCTCCGGCTGGAGCACCCGCTCGATCAGGTCCTGGTAGCGGCGGAGCTTGGCGCCGTGGTAGCCGCCCACGCTGCGGTGGAAGTAGCTCGTCGTGGCATCGCTGAAGGCGCCGCGGAGGTTGAGCACGCGGAAGTGGTCCACGGTCTGCAGGCCCGAGAAGCGGGCGGCATCGAGGACGCGCTCCTCGCGCTTGCCGATGCGGCCGTCATAGTCGGCGCGCACCCGGGCCACCTCGGCGTCGATGGCCGGCTGGACGGCGGGGTTGCGCCGTACGCGGTCGGCGAGGATGGCCTCGTCGGCGGCCGACGGCGTGTAGGGATACTTGTACTCGACGGTGCGGATCCAGCCCTGTTCGGCGGGCTGGTAGCGGCGGTCCACCGACTGCAGATCGGCCAGCGTGGCGACGGCGAGCACCGCCACGGCGATCTGGGCCGCCAAGGGCTTCTCCGGCCGCATCGCACGCAGGCGAACGATGGCCAGCAGCCCGCCGATGGCGAGCAGCACCAGTCCGAAGCTGCGCCACACGTCTGCGTTGAAGACCTCGAGCCGCTGCTCCAGCGCCCGGGCGACCCCGAGCTGCTCGACGGCGCGGTCCGGACGAACGTGGCTCTCGAAGTCGAAGACGAGCGTCGGCGCCAGTGCAAACAGCAGCATCAGCACCACCGGCACCCCAGCGGCGATGAAGAGGGTCCGCCCCCATTCGACCTTCCCGGCCAACGCATCGCGGAGGAGAAGTCCGACGCCGATGGGCAGCATGCATTGGATCAGCATGAGCATCATCTTGGTGTCCCGGAACTTGGCAAAGCCCGGCACGCTGTCGAGGAAGAAATCCGTCAGGCCGGACGCATCGCGCCACGAGAGCACGATGGCCAGCAACGCCACCACCAGCATCGGCCAGCGGAGCACGTCGCGCCGCAGGATGAGCGACACCATGAAGAGCGCGATGAGGATGGCCCCGAAGTAGAAGGCGCCCCCGCTGAAGAGCTGTTCGCCCCAGTATAACGGGCTGTTGCCGCCCTTGACGTCCGGCACGAGGATGCTCCAGAATTCGCCGCGGCCCATGGAGTACTGGAGGATGTAGTCCTTGTCGAGGCCGGACTCGCCGACCTCCACCCCGCCGACCGGCGAGAGCAGGACCTCGCCCCGCGTGGTGTGGGGCGTGTAGTCGAGGGTCGGCCCGATGAGCGCCGCGTTGGGCACCACCGCCAGCCCCGCCGCCGCCAACAGCACGCCGCCGGTGACCAGCGCCCGCCGGGTCGCCCCGGAGCGCACGAGCCGCACCGTCTCCGCGATCCCGAATCCGGCGACGAGGAACGCGAGGTAGTACGTCATCTGCAGGTGGTTCGCCGCGAGGTTGACCGCGGTGAACGCGCACGCCAGGCCCGCGCCAAGCCACAGGTTGCGGCGGTACGCCACGAGCACCCCCGCGAGGATGCCGGGCAGCGTGGCGATGGACATCACCTTGGCCGCGTGGCCCGCCCCGAGGTAGAGGATGTTGAGCGAACTGAATCCGAACCCGAGCGCCACCAGCACCGAGACCCAGGGTCCGCAGCCGAGCAGCGCCGCCAGCAGGTAGGCGCAGAGCAAGGCGACGAGCAGGTGGTCTGCCGGACGGGGGAAGCCGAGCCGCAGCACGCGCGTCAACCACGAGCCGGCATTGACATCGGAGGTCCGCATCCCGAGCTGGACGGTGGGCATGCCCCCGAATTGGCTGTCGGTCCAGAGCGCCTGCTCACCCGTGCGGGCGTGGTGGTCCTTGACCTCCTTGGCCGTCGCGATGTGGTGCTCGATGTCCGGCATCCGCAGCCGGTAATCGTCAAACGACTTCGAATAGAAGGTGCCGGCCACCGCAGCCAGCAGGGCCACGGCGATGAAGTGAGGCAGGAAGGAACGGAGGAGCTGGGCAGGGTTCGGACGGTCGCTCATGCGGCTCAAGTTAGGCCCGGGGCGCCGCCCCGCACACCGCGCCGGGCGTCAATCCTTCCCGTCGTCCACTTCCTCGAACTCGACGTATTCGCCGAGGTGATCGTCCTTGGCCGGCTTCTGCGGCCCGGCCCCCGAACCGGCACCAAAACCACCGCCCGAACCGGCGGCGCCACCTCGAGCGCCCCGTCCCGAGGCACCCCCACCACGCGGCGCAGACGGCCGACGGCGCCCGCCAAACAGGCGGTCCAGGAAGCGGAAGACGAACCACGCCACAACGAGGCCGACCAGCGTCCGGAACAGCCCCGGCAGCATCACTTGGACAGGTAGAGGTTCCGCTCGGAATAGATCTTCCGGAAGAACGGATCGCGCAGGGTGTCGATGAACTGGATGGCCTCACCCGTGGACTTCATCTCCGGGCCAAGCTCCTTGTTGACCTCCGGGAACTTCGAGTAGCTGAAGACCGGAATCTTGATGGCATAGCCCCGCTTGCGCGGCTGGAAATCGAAGTCGGCCACCTTCTTCTCGCCGAGCATGACCTGGGTGGCGTACTGGACGTACGGCTCCTGGTAGGCCTTGGCGATGAAGGGCACCGTGCGGGAAGCGCGCGGGTTGGCCTCGATCACGTAGACCGTGTCGTCCTTGACGGCGAACTGGATGTTGAGCAAGCCCTTCGTTTCCAAAGCGACGGCCACCTTCTTGGTGATCTCCTCGATCTGCTCGAGAACGAGGTCGCCGAGGTTGTACGGCGGCAGCACCGCGTAGGAGTCGCCGGAGTGGATGCCGGCCGGCTCGATGTGCTGCATGATGCCGATGATGTACGTGTCCTCGCCGTCGCAGATGGCGTCGGCCTCGCACTCGATGGCGCCCTCGAGGAAGTGGTCGAGCAGGATCTTGTTGTCCGGCATGTCGCGGAGGATGTCCACGACGTGGTGCTCGAGCTCGGTCTCGTTGATCACGATTTTCATCCGCTGTCCGCCGAGCACGTAGCTCGGGCGCACCAGCAGCGGGAAGCCCAGCTCGCGGCTGAGCTCGATGCCCTGCTCCGCGGAGGTGACCGAACCGAACTTCGGGTACGGCACGCCGAGCTCCTTGAGGAGCGTGGAAAAGCGGCCGCGGTCCTCGGCGATGTCGAGGGCCTGGTAGCTCGTGCCGAGCACCGGGATGCCGTAGCGGTCGAGCTTCTCGGCGAGCTTCAGGGCCGTCTGGCCACCGAGCTGGACGATGACGCCCTCCGGCTTCTCGTGGCGGATGATGTCGTAGATGTGCTCCCAGAAGACCGGCTCGAAGTAGAGGCGGTCGGCGGTGTCGCTGTCGGTGGACACCGTCTCCGGGTTGCAGTTGATCATGATGGCCTCGTAGCCGGCGGCGCGGGCCGCCATGACGCCGTGGACACAGCAGTAATCGAACTCGATGCCCTGGCCGATGCGGTTCGGGCCGCTGCCGAGCACGACCACCTTGCGGCCCTCGGTCTTCGGCGACTCGTTGTCCTCGCAGAAGGTGCTGTAGTAGTACGGCGTCTGCGCCACGAACTCCGCCGCACAGGTGTCCACCAGGCGGTAGCTGCGCTCGATGCCGAGCTCGACGCGGTGCTCGAACACCTCGCTCTCCTTGCACCGCACGAGGTGCGCGATCTGGCGGTCGGCGTAGCCCTTGAGCTTGGCCTCCTTCATCAGGTCGTACGAGATGTCCTCCAATCGGCAGGCCTCGATGCGCTTCTCCACGTCGAGCAGGTCCTCGATCTGGCGGAGGAACCACGGGTCGATCTTGGTCTTCTCCCAGATGGTCTTCATCGGGATGCCCAGCTTGATCGCGTCGTAGAGGTGGAACAGGCGGTTCCAGGACGGGAATTCGAGCGAATGCAGGATGGCGTCCTGGTCGCGGAGCTCCTTGCCGTCCGCACCGAGGCCGTTGCGCTTGATCTCCAGCGACTGGCACGCCTTCTGGAGCGCCTCCTGGAAGCTGCGGCCGATGCCCATGACCTCGCCCACCGCCTTCATCTGCAGGCCGAGCTGGCGGTCGCAGCCGTCGAACTTGTCGAAGTTCCAGCGGGGGATCTTGACGATGACGTAGTCGAGCGTCGGCTCGAAGAACGCGCTGGTGGAGCCCGTGATCGGGTTGGTCAGCTCGTCGAGGTGGTAGCCGATGGCCAGCTTCGCCGCAATCTTGGCAATCGGGTAGCCCGTGGCCTTGGACGCCAGAGCGGACGACCGGCTCACGCGCGGGTTGATCTCGATGGCGATGATGTCCTCCTTCTCGTCCGGCGACACCGCGAACTGCACGTTGCAGCCGCCGGCAAACGCCCCGATGGAGTTCATCATGTGGATGGCCATGTCGCGCATCCGCTGGAAGGTGGTGTCCGACAGCGTCATCGCCGGCGCCACCGTGATGGAGTCGCCCGTGTGGATGCCCATCGGATCGAAGTTCTCGATGGAGCAGATGATGACCACGTTGTCGTTGGCGTCGCGGAGCAGCTCGAGCTCGAACTCCTTCCACCCCATCAGCGCCTTGTCGATCATCACCTCGTGGATCGGCGAGATGTGCAACGCGCGGGTCAGCAGCTCATCGAACTTCTCCGGGTCGTGCACCACGGACGCCCCCGCTCCACCGAGCGTGAACGACGAACGAATGCACAGCGGGAAGCCGAACTTCTGCGCGGCCTCCTTGCCCTCGAGGAAGCTCTTCGCGGTGGCCTGCGGCGCCATCGGCACGCCGATCTCGCCCATCAGCTGGCGGAAGCGCTCGCGGTTCTCGGTGATGTCGATCGCGTCGATGTTGACCCCGATCATCTTCACCCCGTACTCCTCCCAGATGCCCATCTCCTCGCAGGTGATGGCGAGGTTCAACGCGGTCTGGCCGCCCATCGTGGGCAGCACCGCATCGATGTCGTGCAGCTTGAGCACCTCCTCGATGGAGGCCGGCTCAAGCGGCTTCAGGTAGATGTTGTCCGCCACGACCGGGTCGGTCATGATGGTGGCGGGGTTCGAATTGATGAGGGTGACCTCAATGCCCTCTTCGCGGAGGGAGCGCGACGCCTGGGATCCGGAGTAATCGAATTCGCAGGCCTGTCCGATGACAATGGGTCCGCTGCCGATGATGAGGACGGACTTGATGCTCGAGTCTTTGGGCATTTTTTTTTTGCCGGTCGGCCTTGATGCCATCCGGAAAATCCGCCCACAAAGCTACCCTACCCCCTTCAGACCCCCGCACCCCGTTTTCCACAATCCGGCCACACCCCCACCTGCGTCAGCAGGGAATGGACAGCGACGTGCACCGCCCATTCCCAACCTAATCAATCGCAGAACGTGTCAAAGAGTCCGAGGAAAATCAAGAGGTCATTGACCCCCACGATGCCGCTGTCGTCGAAGTCACCCGGGCAGGCTGACCCCGTGCCGACGCAT